>JBHLSH010000037.1:0-35375 GCA_048881705.1 Candidatus Heimdallarchaeota archaeon
GAAGACATTTCATGCGATGGAGTAGATATCCCAGTTTATATTTGGCATAGAAAGTTCGAAAGTATCCAGACAAATGTTAAATTTGAAAATGAAGAGGATCTCAACGCATTTATCATCAAACTTGCTCAAAGGTCAGGACGTCACATTAGTGTTGCTCGACCGCTCCTCGATGCGGCCCTCCCTGACGGGAGCCGCCTTCAGCTCACGTATGGAAGAGAGGTTACGCAGCGTGGGAGTACATTTACCATTCGAAAGTTCCGCTCGGATCCCTTAACTATTACTGATATGGTAACCTTTAACACCATCGATTTTGATCTAGCCGCTTTTCTTTGGTATGCATTGGAGAATAGAAATTCTGTCGTTATTGCGGGTGGTACTGCTGCAGGAAAAACCTCGTTACTCAACAGTTTAGCCATGTTTATTAGAACGGGAATGAAGATCGTGTCAATCGAAGATACTGCCGAGCTGCACATTCCCCATGAGAACTGGATACCAGCAGTAGCTAGAGAAGGATACGGAGGTCGGGAGGCAGATGGTAGTAGACGCGGAGAAGTATCCATGTACGATCTTCTCCGTGCAGCCTTAAGGCAACGGCCTGATTATCTATTCGTAGGAGAAGTGCGAGGAGCAGAAGCTTACAACCTCTTTCAGGCGATGGCCACGGGTCATACAGGCATGGGTACGATACATGGAGATAGCGTCTCTGGTACCATTCGACGACTTGAAAATGAGCCAATGAACATTCCCAGAACTCTTATTCAGACATTAAACTTGCTTGTGGTTCTTCGAAAGGTACGTCGGGGAGACAAACAGGTAAGGCGGATTGTCGAGTGCACCGAAATTGTGGGAATAGATCCAGTAACCACTGAACTAATAACCAACAAAGTTTTTGGTTGGAACGCTCGTGAAGATACATTCACAAACTATGGGCGTTCATATACATTAGAAGGTATTCAGGAAGGGCAAGGATTGACCGAGGCTCAAGTATTTGATGAACTGGAGCGTCGAAAGACGGTAATACGTTGGATGGTTAAGAAAAAATTGGCCCACTTTTCTCAAGTGGCCGAAGTGGTAACAAGCTATTATCAAAGTCCCCTAGAGACAGTTGAGCGAGCAAAACGTGAACTAAAAGCAATTTAAAGATTGATAATATTCGGTGGTTCTCTGTGAGTAAAGTTATTCGCCGAGTTGGCTATTTGAGGTTTGGCAGATATTTGGAACCTTGGATCGAACAAGGCCGCTTTGAACGCTTGGGTACAAGTCTCAAGAAAGCTGGAATGGACATTTCTGTTCGGTCATACTTAGGAACCGCAATATTCAGCTCAATACTCGTAGGATTCCTAGCCATGGTTTTTTCGATTGTTGGAGGATTAACCTTTCTAGGATCCGATCTGCTTCCCTTTGTTACCATAATTGGACTGATACTCGGTGGTCTAATTGGACTACTGACATATTTTCCTTTCTTGTATTGGCCAGCAATGCGAGCTCAGGATCGAAAAATCCTTTTAGATGCAGGACTTACTTCTACAGCTTCCTATCTCTCCGCTATGTCATCGAGTGGGGTTCCCCCTGACCGATTGTTCTATTCTCTGGCAGGTGAGGAATCAGTGGCCCCTGAGATTTCTAAGGAAAGTAAACGGATCACACGTGACATAGAGATCTTTGGATATGATATACTTAAGGCACTACGAACTGCAAGTGACCGATCGCCGAGCGAACGATTTTCTAAATTCCTAGATGGTATCTCGGCAACGATCACAAGTGGCGGAGACTTAACATTCTATCTTGCTGCCGAAACTAAAACCCACATGAAACTTAAAGAAGAAGAGACCAAGGAATTTATTGAGCAATTGGGGGTTCTAGCAGAGATCTTCATGATTCTAGGCGTTGTTGCTCCGCTCTTCTTTGTAGTCATTCTAGCTATTCTTGCCGTAATATCCCCAGATGCCACTCAATTGGGGACAGCTGTCATGTTATTATTGACCTACTTCCTTATGCCGCTCATGTTGTCAATTATGATTCTGTTGGTTACAACAGCTTCAAGAGAAATCTAAACAAATCGGAGGATATCGCATGGGAAAGTTAACCGAAAAACGTGAACAAAGAATCTGGATTATTTCTGGCATCCTCTTCATAATTATATCAATTATTGTTCTTATCGGTTTTTATGTTCCCGTTTTAGAGCATATTGCATCCGTTTCAATGCCCTCACCAACGGATCCCCCCATTCCTTCGGGGGAAACTCACCCCTTTCTTAGATCCATTAGCGAAATAATCCGAGATCCTGTCCTCAATTTCTTTGACATTATTGATGCAACAATAGTTATGATTTTTGCACTGATTTTGGTCCCCGCTTGGGCCTATACCTCCGACAGAAGATGGCGTGACGATATTGACGACCACATTCCTTCTTTGTTGAGAGAAATCTCGGATGCTCAAAAGACAGGCCTCCCGCTTCCTCGCGCCATCATGGAGGCATCCAAACATCAGTATGGATCGCTAACTCCCGAACTGAAGAAAATGGCGTCCAAAATCAGCTGGGGGATTCCTTTCAGCAATACTTTGCGTGGATTAACTGAGCATGCTGACACTCCCCTCATGAAACGAACTTCTTTATTGATTTTGGAGGCAGAACGTTCAGGTGGTGCGATTGAGGAAGTGTTTGAATCTGCTCATACCCACGTTTCTGAAATCCTGGGATTAAAACGTGAGCGACTGGGGGCAATGAAACCCTATACTTGGATTATTTATGCCAGTTTTGTTGTGTTTTCGATTGTTATGATTATCCTGTTGGTTTCTTTCTTTCAGACGTTGGCAACCCAGATTGTTTCCGCGGTTGCCGAGGGTCAACGTCCGACAGCTGGATTGCCATTTAATTTAGCCGGTCTTCAGCTCGTGTTTTTTCACCTGATGGTCATTGAGGCAGTATTTTCAGGTTTGATTGCAGGAAAAATGGGGGAAGGAGATGCAAAAATCGGCCTCAGACATTCGTGTTTCCTATTGGCGGCCTGCTATATTATCTTCAAAGGATCAATTATATTCTTGGGTTAAATCTGACTCTGTGTGATGTAGAATGGGTAAAGAAGAAAAAATGTTAGAAGAATTGCTTACAAAAGTGAGCCTGCTAGAGGATAAAATCCAGAATATGGAGTTTTTGCTTGTCCAAGGGATGGGAGCAGGAACAATGGATCCAAGTAAGCTCTCCTCGATCACTGGAAGTCCTGTTTCTGCTCCTGTTGAGGTCGACCTCGCCCCGCTTGAGGGAAGGATTTCCCAAATCGAAATTTTGGTAAACCAGATTGTTACCAAGGTTGACAAACTGTCCGAATTGACCGCACAGCTTAGTAGTGGAAAGGCACAGAAAGCAGATGAATTGATCGGTCAGGCCACAAGTTTGTTGGAAAAAGGGTTACAGTTAACCGAGCTGGAAACAACGCTTCTGGAGTTTAAGGATCGGGTGGAGGAAGTCATAATTCAGCTTGAGGTTTCCAATATCGGTGCATCTGAAGCTGAAGATTCCGTATAGAAATCGGGTTTTTATTAGAAAATTGTAAATTAGTTGCTAAACGTGCATTATAATGGGATACCATGGACGTTTCAAACGTAGAAGAGCACAAATACGGGCAGTAGACTTCATCGTGAGTCTCCTACTCTTCATGCTCATGTTATCACAACTAATCCTAATTATTGTCACTATTCAAGCTGGAATTCAAGTCTCCACTTCAAAAGGAATAACTGCAGAAGAAATCGACGTTTTTGCCCGTTCAATCTTACTGGAAGAGGGTGAACCGGGTTGGGGATATCGACAAATACTTCCTGCCACCTTTGGATTGGGTAGCGATATTTCCACCGTTTCTTTGACTTTAGATCCAGCAAAAATAGCCAGACTGGTTACAGGAACAGATTTTCCAGTCTTTCAAATATCTGGATACAGTACGTTCGATTATACAGCACTAAAGGAGGCCATGCATCTCCCTTCAGGAAGAAACTTCCAGCTTGCCCTTCTACCTACTCTTGAAACCTCTGTCGAAGTTGCAGTCTTAAACATTAATAACAATACAAATATTATTACTGTAGAAACCTGGAATGCTCGCGCATCTCCGATATCTTCCGCAAAAGCCTATTTTTTTGTAGTTGACTTTACGACTGGGACGATCCATTCCTTAGGGGTCTCCATAACTGATACAACAGGGCAGGCATCCAAGAATTACTTGATACCTAATGCAGGTATTCCTGATGCAGAGCACATGGTTCTAAGTATTGTAGAAAAAGGGGCCCTTTGGGGTATGAACTGGGCCTATATTGATCCAAATCCTGCATTCAGTCAATCGGTAATAGGAACAGCCTCTTCGAGCACCGTGTGGGGTGGAGGTATAAACTCTACGGCTTTATTGGCTTCTGATCAAGTCATAGAAACCCCAGATCAGCATTATATTTCTATCCTTTATCGGAACACAGTTGGAGGGTTTTCAAATACCACATTGGATTTATCAAGCAGTATAAGCGGGAACGCAACTATTCCTATTCCAACTAATGGACTTGTAATTGTTTTTAGTATATCCCAAATCGGGGATACGTATGAGGTGGCAATAGGCTCCTATCCAACGATTTTGGATCGTACTCAGACGACAGGTGTGTTTTACGATGTATTCGGAGCACAAGAGGATGAGTCTTCGGCAGAATCTCAACTTTCTAGGACATATCCGGTTATAGTCCGAAATTTATTGATGAAATGTACAATTACGCTTTGGAGCGAGTAAAAAGTGCAAACCACCAAGCGAAGAAGTGCCCGCCGTGGACAACTCCAAATTGCAGAAACGCTCATCGCAGTTTCACTCATGTTGGTACTTGCTCTTCTACTCATTAACTCCGCAGAACGACTTGTACAACAATCAGAAGATACATCAAGCCTAGATCGTATGGCAACGGATATCCTAACCACTGCAGATGAAGCGGGCATTTTGAGGCCTGTAATTTACCTCTATAATGATACTAGCCTCATCACCGAATATGCAAATTACCGGAATCTGTTAGATGATTTTATTGCCGCCATACTTCCCGTAAAGACGGGTTATGCCCTTTTGTCTCATGTGGTTTTAAATGGCACAATGGATCCAAACTATGTTGTGCATATCGGATCAGGAAGTGAGATCGGATCCCTAACGGAGGGGGGAAATAGTGTGACAGCCAATTACTTTCTCAGTTCATTCACCTCTGCTGCTCACGGCCAATTTCGAGATCAATTTGTCGTGAGGCTTTATTTATGGGAGAAGATCTAAAATGACTTTGCCTAAAGTGCACCATTTTGGGAACAGAAATGCACAAATGTTTATTTTGGCAACTATGTTGATAGCCATTTATGTTATTGCTATGACGATGGTTTTGGTGAATTATGGAGGTACCCGGATTGCAGTGGATCGTGAAGGTCTTGTCGAACCATATAATGATGTTAAACGCGAGCTGCAACAGTTCTTAGAACTTACACTTGCAGATTATACCATGGATGGAAGCGTTACAACCAATGATTCCGCAATGGCGGAAATTGAGGCTTTTCTTTCTGATTTTGAAGATTTTAACAGCGTACAAGAAGTTTTCATTTCTCTCAGGCTTAACCCTATCACGTTTCGCCTTATAGGAAATCGACCTCCATTTTCAAATGTTTCAGACGACAAGGTATACGTTAGTGAGATATTTGCTGAGTTTGATTTAGAAATGAATTCCTTACAACCGTCAGCTAGCATCATAGAAACTTTTAACATATCGTTCATAGCCCGGGCGGAAGTTAAGGGTAACTCCGTTTATGTACAACAGTCATCTGGTACACAATTTGTTTTTCAAGAAGCTTTTTCTATTTATATCTTAAACGGAACCACGCCAATATTCCCTGTCTCAAATTCGGATCATTCGGGTGTTTATCTATTCCCCTCCGTCCCGAACCTAGATAACATTGGCCTTCTAAATGTAACATTCCCAAATGGTGTCCGAGTCTTCTCGTGAAACCCATGAATGTACTAGAGTTTGAGCAATATAGTTTAGGTTTAAGGAATAACATTAATGCTCAATTGACGATTGCTTCAAAGGCTAGGGCGAGAAAATATGATCCGATGGATTCAGTTGAATCCCGCTTAACCTTTTCTTCAAAAGAAAACATTCTAGCTATCCTTAATATCCCAGGTCTCGACAAACATCTTCCTCAGTATCTGTTTAGTCACGAAAATGCGCTACAGCTTGCTGCAGAGGTTGCCAAACAAATTGTTAACGAGCGATTTGTCAAACTACCTCCAAACCAATTAATCCGCCTTGCTATCCATAGCGCACTTGTCATTCTGAGTAGAGGTTTGATCAGTATTCCCCAAGAAATTATTCCGAAGATCTTTATTTCAAACAGGACAAATCATCTCACCCTCTTTTTTAGTAATACTGTGCGATACGTTCGAGGAGATATAATAGGCCTGGTCATTCTCACTGCCGATTATATTAGGAAACTTCTGCATATCGAGAGATTTCGACCATCTCCAGCCTTGGTTAGCCGATATATTGAGGAAATGGAGTTATTTCTAACGCTGATAGATCGGTCGCAAGACTTGCGTAGGGATCTTGTAGAGACCCTAATCCAAAGTATTGGGGTTGAGATTACTGGAGAACCATCGGAACGGATCGAAGTTCGAAGATATAGAAATTTACCCAATATCCACAATCAATTACGCATGGGAATGTGTGTCACATTAGAAAAAATTATGGATAATATCAACGTCATCGCTGAACAACGTACCACGGCCGAATTGCTGGAATGGGAATGGCTTAAACCTCATGTAACCGAAAAACGGGAAAAACTATCCTTTTCATCTAGGGATGCCAGGGGTACAAGGCCGTTACTTTCTAGATCGAAGACTCCTGGTGGATTCCGGCTTAGATATGGAATAGCCCGTAATACTGGACAGGGCGCCGTAGGGATTCATCCAGCAACTATGCATTTCTTAGAGCTACTTTCACCTGGAACAAATGTTATTATTGATGTTATGGATCGACCAATCACCTTATTTCCAGTATCTT
Organism: Candidatus Heimdallarchaeota archaeon; assembly: GCA_048881705.1. Lineage (GTDB taxonomy): Archaea > Asgardarchaeota > Heimdallarchaeia > Hodarchaeales > Hodarchaeaceae > Hodarchaeum. The sequence continues at coordinate 7,054 of JBHLSH010000037.1, forward strand.
CATTACTTGGTCCGTATATAGAACTTAGGGATGGTTCCACAATTCGAATAGAATCTGATACGGATTTTCGTGATTTGAAGGATAAGATCAAGCTAATCTGGGAGATGGGAGACCTACTTCTCTCACCCGACGATATTCCTGCAACTGAAACTATTGAGCAGGCAAGCTGGACCGAAGAATGGTGGAGTCAAGAAGTTTATGCCGTCATGAATACACAAGCCAGAGGATCGGAGTTTTTGGCAGCAAAACTAGCCATTCCAGTAGAAATGTTGAAACGGTATCTTGAGTCTCCCATATTAAATCCACCTCCTAAAGAGGTTGCTGTAGGCCTATCCAGATTAACTAATACCCCTCTTCACCCTTACTACTCCTTCAACTGGAATGAAATCGCTATTGGAAACCTTGAAAAACTTCTTCTACTCATCAATAAGTCGAACAGCGATTTAATTCCGTACGATACAGATATGATTAAAATTTTAAGTAAACTTGGAGTTCCCTTTACAATTGAAGACGATAAACTCCGTAGTCCACGGTTTGACCTGTTTGTCCAAGCCCTCAGTGGAAAAAAGCAAGAACTAACTCAGATTCTACTAAAATCGCCAGAGCCGCCAACTATTGAAGAAATACTTTCCCAGCTAATCGGCATTCAGATAAAATCTCTGTGCCACCGCAGAATTGGTTTAAAGCTTCTTCGAGTAGAGAAAGCAGAACTGAGACATCTTAACCCGCCAGCTCATGTTTTATTTCCAATTGGATCGTACGGGGGAACTCAGAAAGATATTTTAAAGGCGGCAAATGAATCAACGATAAACGTACGCCTCGCAGAGCGGTACTGCGCCTCGTGCGAGATATCTACTTTCCAAGTATTCTGTCCTCAATGCGATGAACAGACAGATCAACATTACGTATGCAGGCAAGGACATATCTCCGCTGAAAGAAACTGCACCACTTGCGGGCAATATGCATTTCCTTCTCATTACAAACCTATCCATCTCGCAACGCAACTGGAATCGGCGTTTCAACTGACTGGAGAAGTTAAAGTAGATAAAATTAAGGGAGTGGCTTCTCTTAATAGTCGCAACCATATTCCTGAACATCTAGCGAAAGGGATATTAAGAGCTAAATACGATCTTCTTGTCTATAAAGATGGTACTTCGAGATTTGAAATGACTAATGCCCCTTTGACCCATTTTACGCCAAAGGAAATTAATACGTCCATTTCAGATCTAAAACTACTCGGATATTCGCATGATGTGTATGGAGAAGATCTAACAGATGAAGACCAGATGGTTGAACTTTTCCCTTTTGATGTTATCATTAATCAGTCCGCGGGTGATTTTCTAATAAAGCAAACAAAGCTCGTCGATGATGAGCTGTCCTCTCTATATAGTCTCCCCCGCTACTATCGACGTAAAACCCTAGAAACCCTGGTCGGTACGATTATTGTGGGGCTTTCTCCATTTTCTGCAATAGCAGTGGTTGGGAGGGTAATTGGATACATCAAACACGTAAATGTGCTTCTGGCTCATCCACTCTGGCATAACTTAAAGACTCGCAATTGCAATGGAGATGTTGACTCCATTACTCTTCTTCTCGATGTACTCTTAAATTTCTCTACAGAATTCTACCCTACTCAACGGGGAGGAAGCATGGATATCCCCATGATCGTCCATTTTCCAGAAAGCTGGGAGGGGTTATCCCTAGCTAGCAAATATACCTCTGTTCCCTTGAATCTCCCTTATTATAGATCATTGAACGAAAATCCACTCAGAGAGGACCTTATGACATACGAACAATCCTATCTGGCCCCTTCTGTACCCAAAATCCACACAATAGATAATTATTCGTCTTTTCGCTTGGAAAACCAGTTTAAAACCAAGACGATCATTTCCAAGGTTGAATCCATCCTTAAGATCCTTCCACGGATACGGGGAATCGAAGAAAGTGATTTCGTTGATGGAATCCTCCAGAATGACTTCATGATTAAAACGTCAAACTCGATGAATCGTTTTTTTCTTCAACCCTTCCGTTGTAAAAGGTGTAAAACGGTATTTCGACGCATTCCTCTTTCCTCATTGTGTTCCGTTTGTCACAGCGATTTAATCAGTTTATCATTATCGGCAGGATGGGTAGTTCGATTATTACATATCATAGAGCAGCTGCAAGAAACATATAATACTGAAATATCGACATATTCCAAGGCTTGGATAAGACTGGTGAATCTACGAAAGCAAATGCTGTTTGACCGAGGCCCACGGCCCACCAGACTTATCTGAGTCTCTCGAATGACAAATCATCGGTCGCACCTATACGAACATTTTATTAGGATTCTAAGTCAACATACTTAGAGGTCTTTATACTTCTAATAAACAACAAGGAATGAAACAAGATTGAATCCGAGTAATGGGTTAGACGAAAGCGAGACACTGAGGTCAAGCAATATAGGTGAAAGCGAGATTCGACTTAGTACTCTATTAACTTCTCTAACCAAGGAAATTGTTACAATGCCCGCTAATCGACCAGTCGCTGAAGCGGCAAAACTGATGGTGGATCATAAGATTGGTTCTGTTCTTCTAAAAGCTGAAGAGGGGGAGAACGGAGACATCATAGGAATCATAACGAAGGGAGACATCATTACTCGGGTGGTGGGACGAGGACTCGATCCAGGAATAATAATAGCCGATGATGTTATGTCATCACCAGTTCATATCGTTTCTGAAGATGAAACATTGGAAAACACCATGCTTCTTATGAGTCAATATGATATAGAACGAATGCTTGTTGTAGACGAGGAGGACCGCCCTCTTGCTATTGTTTCTACAAATGATATCCTAAGATTCTCTCCGGGCCTCCTTCGGATCCGTCGTGAACGACTTCTTATTGAATCTCTTCCCGATGATGTGAACCATACAAAAACTCTCTTTAAAGGATTCTGTGATGATTGTGGGAACTATTCTGAGGAATTATCGTCCATGAGCGGATATACTCTATGTCCCGATTGTCTCCTTGGCTCTCCGATGGATGATGATCACATCACGGACGATGACATAATGTGATCAGCCAGCATTACCCAGGTTGTCCACTTCTGAAATAATAGAATTATGAGGGATTGCGTTTACAAATTCATTCAGGTCAACTGCCTGTACCTTAGCCTTCACAGTCGGGTTAGCAGCCTTTTTTAGAAAGATATTCTTGATCTGTTTTGCGATTTTTCCTTTGGAAGTAGTTCCAGGCTTAATAGTCACCAAGATGTTACTGAGTTCTCGAATATCTTCCGAGGTCCCATATACTACAACTGCGTTCTCCTCAAGGATCTTGACACCTATTACTAGGTTCATTTCGACACCTCTAACATATTTTCGGGACCCACGTACCATAATTCCTCCTTTCGGGAGATATTCACCGCTAGGAGCGGTAAATCCCACGTTTTCCGAAGAAACGTAGTAAACATCAACGGCACCGTATCCGGCTTTCCATCCACTCGAAAACACAGCGGCAAGTTGAGCTGCGGTTCCGATATCAGCCTCTAAAAGCTCATTTTCGCTGCTATTCATTAAAAGGACGGTGTACGGAGCCCCCTGTAATTCTGCATGAAAAAAAAGATCGGTTTTTCCCATTCTGCGCTTCGCAATTTCATCATTAGTAGAAATATCTTTTCCAGCGATCACCAAGAACCCATTTTTGGTTTTTGTCCAGTGATATTTTTCGTACCACTTTCTCTTCCTGCGTTTCAGCCTGGAGGTCACCGATTCGGTTTGGGTTTGTATTTCAAGGCCCTGTGTTAAATCCGCGATTTTTTGTTCCGTTGTTACGATGGCTTCTTGAGCAGGAACGATTTTTCTACCCGCTTTCTTGGCACGTTCGTAATATTCGTTCGCAATCTCGGATACCGATTTCCGAAAATTCACTTCAATTTGGGTAGATTCCAAATTCAACTGGACCAATCCACGGCTAGGAAGAATATTTTCAAGGATCACGGCTGAAGGGACGCCCTGTTTTTTGGCCTGTATTAATTTGGTCTCAATTTCCTCCCATGGGATGTTTTTCGTTCTCGCATTGGTAATTGTTGACAATAATTCGTAAATAGTATCGAAGTTCCTGTAGATTATATCACCTATTTCTCTAAAACGCTTCTGTTTCTCTTCATATTCTTTTACAGTCTTTTTTTGACTACTTAATATCTTTAAGAGCCTTTGCTTTTGCTGGTTTTCTCGAGCAAGTTCGATCGATTTGGTTTCTACCGTATTGGTATAATAGAAATCTAGAGCCTGTGAAAACTTCTCAACAGGTTTAACGGGATGAAGATTCGAATGGAAGTTGATTGGTTGATAGCCACATAACTTTCCCTTTTCATCTAGGATTATAGCTGGATTCGGCTTTTGGAGATCTTCCTTAAGGGAGATAATAGCATTTACTAGCTGTTTGATATCCTGAACATCTACGGACCTAATTGGAGTCGTTTTGGGAATATTTGCTCGGGCAAGGATTTCTTCCATGAGAAGTCCGCCTCCCCCTGATCCTCGAGCGAGTCTCTTTACAATTTCTTCATCAGGATCTGAACCAGCAGAAATAATCTTTTCTATCTGTTCAGGCAATTCTATATCCAGAATTGCTTTTCCCCGTGAAGGCGGGAGTTCGAACACTTTTCCCGGCAGAATATCACGGTGTCTCATTTTTTTGTACCATAAAGCGTAAATAACTCTGTTCATTTCATCGACCACCAAGAAATTTGGTCGATTTCCAAACAATTCGATATAGAGTCGATATTGCTGTTTTCCCTTGAGTTCTATCTTTATCAGGCGATCGAAATCGATCTGACTGATTTCTATTACTTCGGCTCCTTTGATGTGACTTCGCAAGTTCAATATTTTATCGATGGGTCGCTCGGGCACAGAATGCTTAAACTCGGTGAGATGGATTCTAATGCCTGGTTCGATTAGGAGAAATGGGGTTTTGTATTGTCCCCTTCCTTTCATTTTTAGGAGAAAGAAACGATCCAAAGAGTCTCGATACACGTTATCAATTCGGTAGTTGATTAATCCCTGTAACTCTTGTACCATCGAAAAAATATCTAAACTGGACATCTGGCGCATCGACCATCTCGTCTCCTTGTAAATAGGATAATTGCTTTCTGAAGGTTAGTAATCTTGTAATTAGCCATGAAATGGCTAATCTTAGGATCGAAATAAAGGAAATTGTTAATATCGTCGATAGGGTATGGTTATATTACTGGCAGAAAAACCCTCAGGTTGAGTATTATGGCGAAAACCGCAAATCCCTTGATCAACGTAATTCTTGTTTTTTCCGTTGGCCTATCTGCTCTAGAAATCGCTCAATTAGTGTTTGATCCTGCCAATGCTACTTCATTAACAACATTTGCTTTCCAGCCTGTACTTCAAAGCATGTTTCAAGGAATGTTTCTATCATCGGACTCTTTAACATCTTTTTGGGCTGTTTTGGTCGCCTGGGGAATCTCAGGTGCCATTGCAGGAGTTCGTGCTAAGAATGGATTTTGGGGGGCTTTTGCTGGATTTCTAGGAACCATTCTTGGAGCAGGGTTTCTTGCTTCAGCCAATATTACCGCCCTAGACGCCAGTTCCGCTCTTATTGAATTCGCCATGGGAACCGCAGCGTGTACATTGGTTGCTGGTATTGCCGCGTTCGCGACGGGAAATGCCACCAAAGTTGTGGAGGAGCCAAATATCGAAAAAGAGCGGACTAGAAAGGTTTGGACACGGTCCAAACAGGAAATATGGATTTGTAAACGATGTGGAAACCAGATTCCTCCTGGCGCGTTTAGTTGCCCATCTTGTGGTGAACCTGTTATAGAATGATGGCTTTTGTCATTTAACTAGAAAAAAGAAAGATGTGAGCTCCTGATTATCCATTTACCACTAAATCCGTAGTCTTCATTATTTTGAACCTAGATAATTCGCTTTTGTCTTAGATGGTCTAATTTGCGAATTGCTCTCTGATCAATGACAGTAGAGAGCTTTTTGAGTACATCATCTAGGTGAGAAAATTTTTTGTTATTGATAACCGTGTAAATTTCTGCTATTCCTGAAAATGTGTTTGAGTGGAGTGATTTGTGCGCATTCTGTAAGGTTGGTTCCATTTGCTTAAGAATTTGGATGATGTCTCGGGAGAGCTGGGCCCCGGCTCCAGGAAGGGTGCTTTCTAGAAATTCAACTCCTTCTAGAGCTACCAGAGATTCATTCAATTCCCAATACTGATCGATCAATTCATTAACTATGACGTTGATTCTCTCCAAGGCTTTCTTTGCTTCGATGCCATCCCCTTCGCTGAAAGCCTTTAAATATGCGGCATGCTTGCGTAATTCCTCGTAAAAGTCCGAGGTTTGGGCACGATATGTTTCGATATTACGCATTAAGCGTTTAATCTCAGCTGAAACAGAAGTAGAAACACGATACTCGGTGTCGTTCATTGGATGATGTCTCCTTTCAATCAAGTAGGTGGATGTGAATAGACGGTCTAAAAATTTGTATTGGTGACCCAAATTTCCAATGGTTTCCAACACCACCATTTTATCCCTGTCATTCGCTCCTAAATAAACCTTTACTTACGAGCACAAGGGGGAGTTTTAGATAGGAATTTGATATAATATTCTCAGGGAAAGGCATTATAGCGCTCCAGAGACAGAATCTCTCCTTTGAGGTTCTTTGGCATGAGTTCTTTGACCCTATTAACACTGTAATTCGCCAGAAGATAAGAAAGTTTAATATAGGCTGTTTCTGGGAGCATATTCCCTACTGGCACAACTCCAGCCTTTATCAAACGACGGCCTGTTTCGTAGACAGACATTCCAGTGAAGCCATGGAGGGCTTGCGTGGCCATTACAACAACCATTTCCAATTCAGTGGTGGCTGCTTGAACCAACGGAATAAGCTTCGAAGAAATATGGCCAAGTCCAGTACCTACTAGTACGATTCCCTTGTAGCCGTTTTCCAGGAAATATTCTAAGTTTCCCGGCTGTACCCCAGGATAATGCTGAAACATGGCCACCATCGGCTCAAACTTCTTTTTAATCTGAAATTTCCTCGTTTCAGGGGCCTCCTCTTGTAAGAAGGGCGTATCTTCCTGGTTGTACATGATCTTTCCGGCTTCAATTCGACCTAGAGGGGCAGCACCGATTGTTTGAAATGTATCTCGCCGACTGCTATGCATCTTCCGAACACGTGTTGCCTGATGTATTGAGCATGCAGTATCGGAGGATGTTTCATGCATGATAACAACGACTTCTTTTTTTGCCTCTGGTGATGAAACATACATGACAGAATTGTACAGGTTAAAAAATGAGTCAGAAGAGGGGCGATCAGAAGATCGCTGAGACCCTGTAATGACAATAGGAATTGGGGAATTTGTTATTGCAAAGGAAATCGCCGCTGCCGTAAAAGCCATCGTATCAGTACCATGCGTCAATACAACTCCCTGCGCCTTTTTCTGCTTTATTAGTTTTTCAATTTCCTCTAAAATCTTTGTATAATGCTCAAATCCGATGTTTTCGGAGAATAGCTCGAAGATCAATCGTGTTTTTATTCTGGCTAAATTGGCAATTTCTGGAAACGATGATAACAGTTCTTCGGGGGATAAAGCGGGGATAGTTCCTCCAGTTTCGTAATCTAGACGGCTAGCGATGGTTCCTCCGCAACCGAGGATTGGGATAAACGGAAGATCAGTTTTTGTAGTCACATCGGCCCGAGGAACACGATATTCTCCTTTTCTTCGCCCTGTTTTTTTTACTGTTTGAATTCCCCGTGTGCTAATTCCAATGTTATAGCCTGTGGCAAGTTTCAAGGTAACGTATCCTGGACTCGCGAGCTCATTCCGAGGGAGAATGACACCTTTTATTTTTGAACCGCTTTTCACGACTTCAATTTCATCCCATACTTCAAGCTGGTTATTTTGAAGCCATTGCAGTGTTGATCCTAGATATCCCGCGTATTCCTCGTTGGACATCTCTATTTCACCTCATTTATGCGTTTTAATCGTTCATGAAGCAACCGTCGTAAGGTTTCACTAACAACTCTACCGTCTATTTTTCCGCGTGCCTGCTTCATCACCAGACCCATCAGCGGGGATTGCGCATCCATACCCCGTTCCAAGATTAATTGGTGTGAGTTATCCAACAGCTCTTCGACAAGCAACTCTAAGTCTTCCTGGGACATTCCTCCACCTAAATTCGCAATAACTGCTGAAATGTTTTGTTTAGGATTCTTTCCTATCATTGTTAAGATATCCGGGATCGCCTCTTTTGCGATTTTCTTTTGATCTAGTGCTTCAAAAATCTCAAGAAGGTGTTTATCTTGAATAGTGTGGATATTGACCTCATCTCGTGACAACGCAGTGAGAGTTTGAGTCAAAGTTGTTATTACCGTTTTCATAGGGGCACCTCGGGCGATTAACGCTTCGAAGACTTCGATCTTATCATCATAAACCAGATCTTCAGCTAACTTCTCCGAAACGCCATAAGTGGAACGAATTCGCTCGATCCTATCCCAAAAGGGTTCAGGAAGATTTTTCTCAATTTTCAAGACCTCTTCCTGGTCAATTACAATGGGGGGAAGATCGGTATCTGGATACAGTCGGCTTCGACCATGAAGATCTCTCATAAAGGTAGAAATACCCTCAGCATTTACCCGTCTTGTCTCTTGAGGAACTCCTTTAAAGGCATCAAGTACACGATCATGTACGAATGTCAATGCTCGTTTGGCTTCTTCTTCCGCACCTATGACAATAATAAAAGCAGAATCTTTAGATAAAATCTTCTTCCCAATGGCGGCAATCTCTCCTGGTGAAAATCCATATTTTCCGAGATCTTCATCACTGTGGATTATACCCTTAAGATCGGTAAAAGCTTGAACTCTATCGGAGAGTTCAGTACCGAATCGCTTATTTGGTTGGAGTTGGAAACCCAACAACCCCTGAAATCCCTCTAGAGAGAGAAGGAATATTTTTTCATTTCGTTCTAAGGCAAGCTTGACCATATTGGATTTTGTTTCCTTGAAAACGTCAGTAATATCCCTGAGACGAGGAGGTGTATCTCCAGGTACCACCTTGCGTTTTTCTAACTCCTTTTTAATCTTTAGCAAGCCAATCTGACGTTGAATCTCCAAATCTATCGCAACAGGGATTAGCTGGAGTTGCTGTATTCCTTTCAATTCAACCCGATCCCCTTCCTCAATGCTGACATTGATATCCTGCCGAAGCGCTCCCAATCCCTTTCGCACGATTCCGGAGGATTTGATTAACATCCCCAAGGTACGTGCCGCATGAACGACCTCTAAGGGGGTTTTCAAATTGTGATACGTAACTATTTCAACCAAAGGAATCCCAAGACGATCAAGTTTAAAATACACGTCTTTTCCTTTTGTTAGGATATTGTTCTTTCGTGCAGCATCTTCTTCAATATAAAACCACGTTATGGGAAGGCGTTTTTCTCCATTTCCTCCTATGCTACCTGTTTTAAACGTAATATAGCCATTATAGCCGATTAGTGTTGTTCGTTGAAACCCACCTGGAACTGATCCATCCAGATAATTCTTACGACACACGTTTGTTTCTTCAACGATGTTACAATTCAGCATTTTTGCCAGTTTGATGCTGTCATATAGTGCATCAGGGTTTATAGGAAAAGGAGGCGTCTCATCTAGTTCATAAGTACATACAGTTTCAAATACCTCGTAAAAGATAGTCTTATCCTTCTTAAACTCGATAAGCATAGCGGGGTCATAAAGCCCCATTTCTCCAATAACGGGGCGAAATTTCCGCTGAACAATATCTTGGGGCTTAGCCTGCGTTAAAGCTGCAGGACAATGACAAAAGAGCTTCATATTGGAGGTCAACTGCGCGTGTATTTCGATTCCCGCCTTAAAATTTAATTCTCTGTAATCATGTGTCTTGGTTGTCACTATCTTTCGCATCCAAATTGTCATTAAATATATGCTAACAAGAAATGGCTAAAAACGGCAATTATCGATGTCTACAACTGGGAATAATTCATGGAGCTGGCCAGGTTCCACTACGTGTCGCTCCTAAATTTTGATTCAATGAAATTAAACTCCGAAAGCTTGATTCATGTGAGGTAATTTAAGTCACACAGTGTTTATTGATTGAGGTCCATAACATGGAAGCGGTGATTCTCGCTGCTGGTAAAGGTACACGCCTTTATCCTATTACTAAGACCCTCCCTAAACCGTTAATTCCGATCGCTGGGCGGCCACTTCTTTTTCACCTGTTGGATAACTTTCCTCCCAATATAGAGAGTGCAACTATAGTTATCGGGCATGAAGCTGATCTTGTCAAACGGAGCATCGCTCAGAGAGATCTTCCTTTTAAAATCCGATATGTTAGTCAAGAGGAGCAACGAGGAACAGGAGATGCCATCAGTCTTTGTCAACCATATATTACCTCTTCACACTTTTTAATGGTTTTTGGAGATATTTATACTCCCCGTACGGTAATTCACAACATGATCGAAATGAGTCAGGGTTATAACAACATGAATGGTGCTCTAGCAGGAGTAGTAGTTGAAAATCCCGAAAATTATGGATGTTTGGAGCTTAGAGATGGCCAATTGTATAAAATTCATGAAAAAGTGTCTAAGCCTCCCAGTAATCAAATCTCAGCTGGAGTAATGATTCTCCCTTCTGGCATATTGGACTTTCTAGCGAAGACACCCGAATCCCCGAGGGGCGAAATCGAGTTAACCGATGCAATAAATCGATTTGTCCGAAACAAGGGGAGATTCACGATTTATCCCATCAAGGACTATTGGATTGATATTGGGTACCCCTGGCATATTCTTGATGCAAATGAGCTTGGTATGGATCATCTTACAAAACCAAAATCACAGATTTCCGTACCAGGCGTAACCATTGAAGGAATCGTTCAGATCGCAAGTACAGCCACTTTAAGGCCTGGTACATTTATTCAAGGGCCTGCAGTTATTGATGATAACGCGTTAATTGGACCCAATTGCTTTATTCGCCCTGGAACTTATGTCGGAAAAAACGTTCGTATTGGGAATGCAGTCGAAATTAAAAATAGCATTATATTAGACCGAACAACAATAGGACACCTATCTTACATAGGAGATTCCATCATAGGAAGAAATTGCAATTTTGGGGCAGGTACCAAGGTTGCCAACCTTAAATTGGACAGCAGTGAAATTCACATGACGATAAGGGGGCAAAAAATCAAAACTGGACGCAAAAAACTAGGAATTTTCATGGGGGATAATGTAAAGACAGGAATCAATGTTTCGTTTATGCCAGGTGTGTATATAGGAGAAAATACTCATATAGGTGCCCATACTCCGATCACCAAGAACATTTCAGAAAATACTCTGGTATACTGGGATCCTCAATCTGGCTATGTCGAAAAAGCTCGTCCCACCTAGGTGGGCTGAGTACGAGTCAATATGATGCCCTTCCCCAGATTGGAGAGATTAACGCGTTTCAAAAAAGCAGGAGCGCCCCTCAGTATCGAATCAAACTAGCTTGCCCGAACAAATATCCCATTGGTGCGTCGATTCCGTCTTATTCTTTTAGCGAGGTCTAGAATCAATCAAAGTTTTTGCCTCGCGGACATAGCGAACCATATCCTTAAAGTGAGAGATGGGCGAACTAATCATTCCAGCACGTACATCCCTTATACTATCCCATATATTTTCGGCCATTTCTTGAAATCTTGGGATAGCAAAATCAGAAGATGAGATAATGCGTTCTAGTATTTCTTCAGCCTCTTCAAATCGTTCTTGGGCTGTTAAAAGGATTGCAGATAAGCAAAGACCTTTCGCTTTTGTGGGTACATCAGAAATATCCTTTAATCCCTCATCAATCAATTCTTGAGCCTTAACAAGAATCTTCTTGTCTTCCGAGAGTTTAAACTCCTGAAGATAACATTGGGCAGTCTGGAACCTTAATTCTGAAGCCAAATCCCCGCAATCCTTTAGATTATCATCCTGCATTGCCTTGATCAGGTATTCCTTGCCAATTCCAACATTGTATCTGCTGAATTCATATTTTCCACGTATGTAATAATAGGTGGGCACAGCGCATTTCTCGAGCTGATTAAAATCAATTTTGTCAAGCAATTCTCTGGCTTTGTCAGAATGGTTCAGGTCGAGCAAGAGATCTATACTTTTAAACAGACCCATTGACTGCTGTTCTTGCGGGAGGAATTCTATTGTCTGTAAAACTTGATCAATGTATTCAAGAGTTTGTTCATATTGGAGAGCTAAGAATGCTGTGTATGCTAAACCTATACCAACTTTCACTTGATAATAGCGGCTTTTGTGGGCTTTAGCCCTTTTTTGGGCATCCTCTAAAAGCGACCGTGCTTCTTCGATCTTACCCTGTTCGAGATTCATCCAAGCACTCGTTGTATCTGTATATAGGAACAGTCCGTGTGCGTCAGGTTGATTACGTACGTTTTCATTAATCAAGGATAGGGCATTAGACAGGTACTTTTTTGATTCTTTCCGTTTACCCTTTTCAAATAAGAAATAACTAAGATTTGTATAGGCGATGATAAGACGAAATGAGGCTTCGATCTTTTGAAGCTCAGCAATAGAAGCTTCCAGAAAACTAGCGGTTTCATCCTCACCCTGATCTTTGGACAGAAAATTATATGTCCAAGCTGTGTAAAGCCGATGATTCGACTTCTTCATCTTTTCAAGAACGCTTTCCAGATCTATTTCAGTGGTTTCTAGTTTAGCGTTTCTAGCGAAAAGTTGGACAGGAATTAATAAATGAAGATAATTGGGATCAGAGTTCAATTCTTTTTCGAAAACCTGTTTAACAGTGAAATAACTCTCTTGAAAATTGGATTTTGCGTCACAGTTGAGCATAATGCATCCGTAGATAGCCGCAATGTCAACCAGAGCTTGCCAATCTTTCATTGAGACTATCCTATCATGTGCAAGCTTTAGCAAGTCTAGTCCATTCTGACTATCAAGGAACTCTGCGATTCCTGCAGCTAGCCAAAATTGCAATAATGGATCATTGGGATATTGTTTCTTTAGCTGCTCCGCGTGGTCCCCAAAGAATTGGATATCAGTCAAAATCCATGCTAATTTCGCAGCCAGAGCCCAAATTGTAGAAGGAATCTCCGTTTCTCGTGAAAGGAGTTCACGGATTTTTTCATACCAAATATTCAAGTTATCTTCTTGTTTAACCTCGGAGAAGCTAGCAAAAATCTTTTCTTGCCAATTATTATCGATTAAATCCCTAAAATGGACAAGCTCCGTAGGATAAGCCAAGCGATACTCAAGCTTAGGCATATTATTTTCCACTAATTCCCGCGTTCGCGGACGATTATTAAAAAATTTGGCTTATGGTAAGAACGAATGCGAAATCCGAAATTTACTTAATCTTGTACCCAGAGGTGAGATGGATTCCTTTAAAGAATCCTATGCACACAAAATAAGAAAAGGAGTCAAGTTTATATGGGCGTGCTTGTTGGTATCGTTGGTAAGCCCTCTTCTGGTAAAACCACCTTTCTAAATGCTCTCTGTGGTACCAATGCGAAAACGGCAGATTATCCATTTACCACTATAGATCCAAATCAAGGAGTAGGCTTTGTCACCACACCTTGTGTGCACCAGGAACTCAGCGTGATCTGCAACCCACGTAATTCAGAGTGTGTTGACAATGTACGAAAGATCCCCGTGAAAGTAATTGATGTGGCGGGACTTGTACCTGGAGCTTATGAGGGACGGGGTATGGGTAATCAGTTTTTGAATGATCTTGCCCAGGCAGATATTTTAATCCACGTTTTAGACATCTCTGGATCCTTGAATGAGGAGGGAGAGCCCGTAGATCCTGGAAGTCACGACCCATTGAAAGATGTTCACTTCTTAAAGGATGAGATTGCCCAATGGATGCTTGGAATCCTCAAAAAAGATTGGCAGCGAGCAGTGCGAAAAGCGGAGACCGAGCGAAAGAGTATTATAGAATTCGTTGCAGATAAAATGACAGGATTAAAAATATCGCGTGGACACGTGTTACAGGCAATCGATGCGGCTGATTTAGATCCTGCCGCTGTCAAAGACTGGGAAGAATCCGATCTCCTTCGACTAAGTATTCAAATTCAAAGCATTGGCAAGCCCATCATTTTGGCTGCTAATAAAATTGACAGACCGACCGCTAAAGATAATTATCAAAGATTGAAGAAAGAGTTTGGAAATCGAATAATTCCAACCTCAGCTTTGACAGATATAGTTCTGAAGAATCTAGAAACCAATAAAAAAGTGAAATATGTTTCGGAGAGCGGCCGTTTGACCCCGTTGGGTCAATTATCTTCTAAGGAAGAAGAAATTGTGGCCAAAATACAGAAGGAAATCATAATTCCATATAAAACCACGGGGATATTTACTACCCTAAATACGGCAGTATTCGATGTTTTGGGGTTGATTTGCGTTTATCCAGTTGCAGATGCATCACACCTAAGCGATCAGGATGGTAATGTTCTTCCTGACGTTTATCTTGTTCCTAAGGGAACTACTGTTAAAGAGCTAGCGGGAATTGTGCATCAGGATCTCTACAAACATTTTTTATTCGGAATTGACGCCCGTACAAATCGAAAGTTGTCAGAAAAATACGAAATTCAGGATAATGACATTGTTAAAATCCAGGCCGCCATCTAAGCCCTAGATGCATCAATGTGGGTCATTGCCCACGTTTTCTGGCATTATAACGTTTTTCGATCAGTCTACGCTGACGAACTTCAGCAGCTTTACGAAAATAGAAATCTCTAGTGCGTAGGGGGCCGAAACTACGGATTCCATTATTTGATAATTGCTCGCGTAAATTAGCCGCTTGTTCTGACCCAATCTGCCCATCTTTTTCAAGAAACGTGATGACTTCATGTCCTTCCTGATCGGTTTTCGCTCGAGCCAAAAAATCAAAGACACCCGGAGAGTAGTTGGTCAATGGATCGGCCTCTGGCAATTCCTTCAGTTTTTGATCCAATGCCATTTTCCCTTCAGTAATTTCATTGAATAGAGCTGGAAAATGTTCCTCAAAATTGTCAAATGAGAGCTTGGGAGCAACTTCAATCTGTTCACGAGGTATTTTCGAAGAAGATTCCTTTTTTACGCCTTTATTCTTCTTTGGCTTGGGCGTTCAGCAACACCAGTATAATTAGGTTGCGAAAATCAATATAATCCTAGTTCTCGAGCATTAACACAAAATGCAGGTTTTTGTCCCGTAAGGACTAAACGAACTTGTTCTGCAATAACTTGGCCCGCCCTTTCTTGGGCCTCTTGTGTCGAAGCGGCAATATGTGGGGAGGCATAAAGATTCTCTAGTTCAAAAAGCTTGCTTTCTCTGGCAGGTTCAACAGTGAACACGTCCAAGGCGGCCCCAGCAATTTGATTTTTATTAAGTGCTGTATATAATGCTTCTTCATCGATGATTCCGCCACGAGCACAATTAACTATGAATGCAGTCGTTTTCATCTTTTCAAATTCGTGAGTACTAATCATTCCTCTAGTTTCTTGCGTTAGTAGGGCATGAACAGTAATAAAATCGGAAATCTCAAATAGATGTGAAAGCTCGGTAGTTTGCTCCGCACCGATTTTCTCGAATATATCCGCTGGCAAATAGGGATCATAAACCAGACATCTCATACCAAACGCCTGGGCGCGTTTAACCACCTCTGCACCTATCCGACCACAACCTACAAATCCTAAAATTTTATCATGTAGTTCTGTACCTCCCAATTGTTTCTTGGGCCATAATCCCTCTTTAGTTTGGTTCGTGGCATGAACTAGCTTGCGACTCAAGGCGAGAAGATAACCCATGGTCAATTCCGCCACTGAAATTGTGGAAGCATGGGGGGAATTTACTACATAGATCTGTTGTTCCGTGGCAGCAGTCACATCTATGTTATCAAATCCGACACCTGCTCGTCCTATAACTCTTAACTTTTTTCCCTTTTCTATTACTTCTCGAGAAACTTGAGTGGCACTACGCACGATAATGGCCTCAAAAGTTTCAATCTGTTGCAGGAGTTCATTAGGACTGTAGTGTTGTTCCACTACATGAAATTCGTTTTTCAATACCGCAACCGCGGAGGACGTAATTGGATCAGAGACCAGTATTTTCATTTGGATACTCCCATGATGCTATTGATGCTTATTGGAATGGGTCGTTTCGCACTCATATTACCAGTCACATAAACCTACCTAACAGATCAAAGATATTTTTAATCTCCAAAAATAAGGCTTCCCTACGTATCTCCGTGTGGAATGTTGCGGTACCGCAGAACCTAAAGGAGGTCACTAAAATGAATGCTTACAAGTTTATATCCGCGTTCTGGAATGAACGGAGTTCTGAATTTAAGCAACTCCGTATTGCGCGATTGGTTGAGTGGCGGCGCCAACCGTCAGTTATTCGAATTGAATTTCCTACTCGGTTAGATCGGGCTCGAAAACTTGGTTATCGTCGAAAAAAGGGGTTTATAGTTGCCCGTACTCGTGTTCCTAGAGGGGGCCGCAGGAAATCCCGCCCCGTGGGTGGGCGTCGTTCCAGACGAATGGGAGTTAACAAGATAACTCCAAAGAAATCCCGTCAGTGGATTGCAGAAGAACGAACAGCTCGTCGATTTCCAAATCTAGAAGTCCTTAATAGCTATCCTGTCCTAGAGGATGGAAGATATCGATGGTTCGAAGTAATCTTAGTCGACCCCCATGCTCCCGAAATAAAATCCGATCCAAAAATCAATTGGATCTGCGATCGGAGCCATCGAGGACGCGTTTTCCGTGGAAAAACCTCAGCGGGCCGTAAAAGCCGTGGTCTCAGAGGCCGTGGAAAAGGACATGAGCATCATCGACCCTCTTATGATCGTTGATAACGTACCTAGCGGCTTTGCTTCCTTTCATGATCCCAAATTTGTCCTTCTCACCTTGTTATTAGAAGATTAATCCGATATTTGATCAACTCGATCCAATCAGAGGTTGTGTATAGCCTGCCTCGAATGTTTATCGACTCTTTTTCGGCGGAGGTTTCCGAGCACAAACTGGAGATATGTCTAAGGGTTGCAAAATACCTAGGATTTTCACAGGTATGGATTAGCAATCCTACAAAAGCCACTAAGAAAATTCTAGGGCAATCAACAAATCAAGAATATCCCAAAATTATTTACCGGATCGATTTCGGGGAGAATGATAATGATAAAGCAAGAGTAATATCCGTTCTACGACAACAACGTCGTCAATTCCCTATAATTGCCATCACATGTGCTACTCCCGATGTTACCGCATGGGCAGCACAGGATAACCGTATTGATATTTTAAAGTTCCATCCTTTTGAAATTGGCAAGTTGCTTACTCGATCGGTAGCTAAACTCATGAATGATCATAATAAATGTCTGGAAGTTTCCTTAACCGATATTTATACCCTTCCCTATCGTAGTCACATCGCTGCTATCCGCAATATCAGAAATGCTTTTGCTATGATCCTCCAGAAACACGTTTCCTACATTTTTTCCTCTGGCGCAACCAGTATTGAACACATACGAACCCCACGCGAACTTGCGTCCTTGGGGCAGATCCTCCTGAAAAATGCTCATCTTCCTCTAGACGCTCTAAGCGTGACTCCTCAGAGTCTTCTTACTCAAAATCTTCGAAAAATCAATCCGGAGTATGTTATCCCTGGTATTTTCAAAATTAATCCATCAAATCATCCTAAGTTCGAGGAAGAGTGACTTCAATGGATGAACGCATTCGCTACATCAATATTCGGATGATTGGTCTGTTCTCACTGACAGAGAAGGACGCGTGGCATGTTATCTCAACTGAAATCAGACGTCTAGTTGGGGCAGCAGGTGCAGCGGACATAGGCCTATTTCTGGCGTTTTTTGACCCAAAAAGCCAGGGCGGTATCTTCAGGGTTGCCCATCGATACATCCATCGTGTCAGAGGGGCCTTGTGTTTTATCCAGAAATGGAACCAAAATCCTATTTTCACTTATTCGGAAAATGTAAGCGGAACTCTCAAAACTGCTAAAAAGGAACTTTTGAGCGCTGGACACCTTCACCGTGCCAGTGTTCTTACCAAGATCTTTCATAACTATTGGAAATCAAGTTTCGATGATGATTAATATCTAACCGAAGTCCGTGTCGACGCCGTCCCAGTCTGAGAAACCTTTGAGGGTTCCCAATAACCTAGGGCAAAACTTTGAGTAGAAGTTTCAAATAATTAATAATCGAGATTCGAATAAATGAAATAAATCTTGGAAAGTCAAAAATAAATGATAATGAACCCAGCTCGTTTGTACAGCTCTTCATTGATTGTGAAAAACTTTTTAGACGTTTTTTTGTGAAACTATCAGTAGCAATGGTTGAGTTGTTAATCCAAGAAGTTAAAACTTCAGAGGTTGATTATTTAATAGATTTATCGAAAAAAGCACTAAATGACTCCCCTTGGTTTCAGGAAAAGAAATTATTTTGTCCTAACAAGGCAGAGGAGTTAAGGTGTATCAAAAATACTTTGTTGGATGATCAAAACAAATCGTGGAAAGTAGAAACAGAGGAAATCCTCTGTGGACTCTTAACAACTAGAAAGATGGGAAAACTGCTCCGAATTGGATCAGGTGACCGTGAGCCCGCCATTCTGAAAGAATATCGAACCATGAAGATTGGATGTGCCCTCATTCAAGAAGCCTATACCTTCTCACAAGATGAAAGGCTTGCTGGAATATTCACCACATTTAAATCACCACTAAATGCCAGGTTCGAGGCTGATTACCATTTTAATCTGTACCAAAAAGCTGGAATGAAGCTAACTTCTAAAATCGTACAGTTCGGGGTAAAAATGAAATATCTACCTCGCTATTATGATAAAAGAATCACCTTTGAACGAGCAAAACTTGATGATCTTGATCTAGTAGTTGATTTGATTTTAAATGCCTTTGAATCCAATAAAAAGTTTCAATATGACCCTCTAACTAATAATGCAGTAGAGGTAAGGAATTTTCAAAAAGTGTGGTTGGGGAGTGAATCTGATAGCAAAGGAATTATTGCCTATTTTAATGGTCATCCTGTCGGATATTGTGGCTATAAAGCACCAATTAAAAAAAATCCTCCCTGTGGTCTTCTAGGGATCATCGGGGTTGTTCCAGCCTACCAGAAAAAGAATATTGGTAAGGCGATGATCCAGAAATTCCATAATGACCTAATCGAACAAGGTTTTCGGTACGCTTTTGTGGGAACGAGTGTGTATAATCTTCCTGCCCTGAATCTTTATACTTCAATGGGTTATCACCCAGTTTATCACTTATTTTTCTTTTATAGGGTGAAACAAGCTGCTAATCTCCCAATTATAGTAGATAGATATTCTTTAGGCAGTGATTCTTTTTAATAAGTTAAAAGATAACACAATCTGTTCCGCACGACTTTTCTGACCATAAAGTAATTTTCTCGTTGTTTTCTTAACACATAAAGGTAAATGTAAGATAATTGGATTAATATCTTCGTGTTCGGATATATTTCACTTATTTGAAACTCGATCATTTCATTTATTGTTAGAAAAGAGAGGTTCTCCTCCCCTCTTTTAGTGAAGTTGACTATCACATTTTTGAAACTTTTACACTTTGATAGCGGCCTGAATCTCCTTTATTGCCGCAAAATATCCTCTAGCTTGACTACTTTTGACCTTGGTAATTGAGGGGGGTTAAATAGATTAGGGGACTTTTCTAGAGCTGGATCCACTCCAAATTATTTCAAAAAACCCCAAATAACACCCTCCACGTTGAACCTAGTTAGTTACCGAAAGTATATACGGTGATGTCCATTGGTTTCTTTGTAACCTCGTGTTCTCTGGCTCCCACGATTGTTTTCACCCCGCGTTCGCTAGCAACATCCAGAATCCTCTGGGTGACTATTCCATCAAAAATTACAGTTTCTATGTTATCAGTTGCCAGAATGGAATCGCGAAGCTCGCTGATCGGTATATTCTCTTTCAGAATGGCTTTGTTTTCTCCTAACAAAAGCCCTTCTTGCTCGGAAAGATTCTCAACAAAGGATGTCAAATCCTGAGGTATCTTACCCAATATGTCCCCTTTCGTTTGGACAACAATGGATACATCTTTAGAGGCCGTATCAGAAGTATCCCCCTCAATTATTTCCTCTGTTTCTTCCAGATCTTCAGGAGTGATATTCAGCTCCTTCAAAATCTGCTCTATGGGAATTTTTCCTCGTAAGGCTTTGAGAATTTCCTTACTGCTAAGCTCTTCTACCTCTTGATTTGGGGGAGCTCTCGCAACAAAATCAAGATCTGCAAGATGGATGAGCTCTCGGAGGATAAGATCCCCCCCATGGTCACCATCAAGGAATGCGGTCGTAACCTTCTTCCGGGTCAGCTCCACTACCTCGGCTGGAACATTAGTTCCCTCAACAGCAATCACATTTCTAAAGCCATGTTTCAGAAGATTCATAACATCTGCTCTTCCTTCAACAAGGATCAAATTGTCGCTATCATCTATCCCGGGCCCCGCTGGAAGGTCTTCCTTTCCATATTTTTGGATTATGCTAACCCGCGCCTCTTTTAACACTGCATCCAGTACGGAGACCGAATCAGGGGTAACTTCTTGATCCCACGTCTTAAGAATCCGAGAAGCCCGTGAAATGATCTGTCGCCGTTTGCTTTCACGAACGTCCTCGATTTTTTGGAGGACCATCTTCCCTACACATGGTCCGACCCGATCTACGGTTTCAAGGGCCGCCGCGAGGAGGGCCGTTTCTACCCGATCCAACGAGGATGGGACGATAATCGTTCCTGTCGTTTTGCGTTGTTTTTTCTGGTACGAAAGCTTAACACTAATCCGCCCGATGCGCGCCGTTTTTTGTAGTTCTCTGAGGTCGAGACCTTCCCCAATGAGACCCTCTGTTTGGCCGAACAAAGCACCAATGATATCACTCTTTTCCGCAACTCCATTGATAGTAAATTTTTCGTGGATGAGGTATTTTACTGTACTAGTATCAATATCTGTTTCACTCATTTTTAACTTCACCTCCGGGGATTTGAAAAGTATGGAACCATCATTCCATTATAAGCTCGGAATCCCTTGTACTCTCTTGGATTCGTGGTTAAAATCGATCTATTAGGAATTCGGTTGGAAGATCCCCAACCTTTTCACCCTGCAAATTTGACCTTTCTTGAAATCCGTAACTAATCGCATAAAGTAATCAAGCATGAGATGATAATGTGAATGTAGTGTCCAGCTTTTTACCCGAAGTAATTTAATTGTCTTTAATTCGTTTCTCCAATAGCCCGATCTATTTCTGTCAAGGAACCTGGTCGTTCATACTCAAGACCGACCAATAGCCTACGAAATAAAGTTCTAAATTGTCAGGCTTGTGTTAATTCGAAAGATTCGTCAAATGATCTTATCTTATTCAAGCTTGCTTCGACAGCTTGTGTGTAGCACAGGCATTCTACTGACTTAAAAACTCGGTGAACGGATTTTCCCTAGACACCAACTAACCGAGGGTTAGTTTTCGAATCGCCAAACGAATATCGTCGCCCTCTACGGTCTTTTTTTTTGCATGCATCGCTATTTCTACCGCTAATTCGGAGATTCTGATCCCATATTCTTCTAGTTCCTGCTGCAAAATCTCAATCGCCGATTTGGAGACCCGATATGCTCCTCCCTTCCTGATAATTCGATCAACAGATGAATTGGGGATTTCTACCAAGACTTATGTCACCTATCCAATGGTTAAAATCAAAAAACCGCTCGATTACTGTTCTACTAGGGATTTTTAAGGATCCATCAGATTTTACCTTCTCCAATGTTCAGTTTTTCAAGTAGTACTTTTATAATTCGGCCTTAGTTCACCTAACCTGACAGTTTTCAACTGAATGAGCTGATATTAATGGGCAAGCGACCAGCCTCGTGTTATACTCGCGTTGACAGACCTCCCTACACAAGAAAAAAATATATTAAAGGGGGACCAGACCCCAAAATCCGCAGCTTCGACCTAGGAGAGCCAAGTAAAGATTTTCCTATTGAAATCTCCCTCCTCACCGATGAACGCTGTCAAATCAGTCACAATGCTCTCGAAGCCGCACGTATCCACGTCAACCGTTTCCTAACCCGAACGCTCGGTCGAGAGAACTATCACTATCGAATTTGTGTTTATCCGCATCATCGTATTCGAGAAAACAAAATGATGACGGGAGCAGGCGCGGATCGAATACAAAACGGTATGCGTAAGGCATTTGGTAAAGTAATTAGCGTAGCAGCGAGAGTTTACGAGGGACAAAGACTTCTCTTTGTCAGAACAGATTTAGAGAATGTAGAGGTTGCGAAAGATGCATTGCGTCGTGGCAAGGCCAAGTTTCCAGTGCCTTGTCGAATCAAGGTCACAAAAGGGATGGAACTCCTTAATTAAGTAGCCTTTAGGATCAAATAAGTATCGTTTGAAGGGGAATGGAATGGGTCTCCAATTTCGGGATGTATTCACTCGTCCGTGGGGAAATACCTCCTTCATTTCAAGGCAAACTTAAGAAACCATTCTAGGTGAAAGGGCCAATCGACAAGCTGTGACGAAACTGACCTAAACTGAAGCCCAGCTCGGATTAGGACACCTTTGAGCTTGGAGTTAATGATGTTCATGTACCTCACCGAAAGCTTGTCATTACAGTTGAAGAAGTGCAGATCTATGTCTATGGGATCGCTTTAGGGTAGCCCTAGTATTATGACTGAATAAGGATCACAGAATGGTAGAACCAAAACAAGTTATCATCCTCCGAAAAGACCTGAAGATGTCGAGAGGTAAGGCTGCGGCCCAGGCATCACATGCCAGCGTGGCCGCAGCGATAAAAGTAATGCGAAAGGATCGAGACCAGTTCGAAGCCTGGTGGAGAGCGGGGCAAATGAAGGTGGTTCTCGGGGTCGACTCGGAGGCAGAGCTATTAACGTTGGAGAAACAATTAAGATTAACGGGAGTTATTGTGGAGAAAATCAACGATGCTGGCAGAACCCAGCTTCCACCTGGAACCACCACGGCCTTAGGAGTGGGGCCCCATGTCAGAGAAGACGTGGAGAAGATCACATCAACCCTCAAACTATACTAGCCTAGTACGGGATGATTCATGCGCATACTTAAGAAAGATCTAAAGAATCACCGTATTATTTTGAGGATTGAAACTTCTACGGATCTATATATCTTATCCAACCTTATCGCCCCTGGAGATCAGCTGGTTGCAAAAACAAGTAGACGAATCCGGCGGTCAGGGAGTGATGGCCGATCTGGAGAAGATAGTCAGCGGATTACCATGACTCTCGGAATTGAGGTTGAGGACTTTGCGTTTCAGGATAGTTCGGTGAGCAATCGTTTGAGGGTGAAGGGAAAAATCTATAGAGGGCCAGAGCAACATGTCTCTCTTGGGACATATCATACGCTTAACATAGAATTAACAGAAACAGTAACTCTAATCAAGCCTCAAGGATGGACAAACTATTACTTGAGACTTCTTGAGGAGGCGGAGGAGGCTAGTCGTAAACCAAAAATCTGCTTGATTGCAGTAGACAAAACAGAAGCCTGCATTGGTCTGTTAGACAATTATAATTTGATCATCCTTGGACAGGAGAAATCCCACATTTCACGGAAGCTTGCAAAAGACAAAACGCGGGCAAAACAGACCCAAGGTTTTTTTGACATGATTATCGGAATTATCGACCGAAAGGTGTTACCCGTAACAAAGAACATTGTAATCGGCGGGCCAGGATTTATTAAAGAGCGGCTGGCTACTGTATTGAAAGAGAAATTTTCCAAAGAAGCCCTAAATATCGTGATCGCAGGTTCTCTTAGTGGGGGAAATAAGGTGGGCCTATCAGAATTATTACAAATGGAGGCCATTGATAAACTTGCACAAGATTTTCGATATTTAGAAGATCAACGTGTAATCGACGAGTTTCTCAAAAGGCTAAATCAAGGGAGTACTGACATTTCTTATGGATTTCAAGGTGTAAGAGAAGTAGCTGGCACAGGAGCCATCGAAACGGTCGTTCTTCTCGATTCTTGGTTACAAGGAACAACAGAAATCCATCCCGAGCATATAAACAATCTGCTGCACGAGATCGAAAGGATAAGGGGCCGAATTTCAATTGTACCATCTAACAGTGAAACTGCTAGTAAATTGAAGACGTTCGGGGGAATTATTGCTCTTTTAAGGTGGTCAGTCCCCTCAGCTACCCCGTGAACGCCAGGAGATCTAAAGTTCCCAATAGTCTCTTAGGAGCTGGCTTGATCGTTCTAGGATGGCCACAGTATGTGGTTTGGGCGTTAATCGTGTCATAGATTTGGAGGGATATTCCCCAGGATCAAGAAAAGGAGAAATATAAGCTTTCAGTAGATCGGGGAGCATGGGAATGTTGTATCCTCCTTCTAAAAAGTGTGCACAAGGGATTTGTAATTCAGATGCCAGTTGTTGCAGGTAGTTTCCAATCAGGCTAAATCCCCCGGTTGTAACACCAAGAACACCAATAGGGTCCTTTTCATAGGCATCAAAACCCACGGAAATGGCGAGGAAATCGGGATTGAATTCATGGACAATAGGGTATAGAAGCTGCTCAAAGGCAAGGCCGAAATCCGCTTCAGTTGACCGAAATCCCAATGGAACGCAGATATTATATCCTCGGCCTTCTCCCTCTCCTATTTCATCAACAAAGCCTGTACCAGGGTATGCGATCCGAGGACTTGCGTGAATGCTGGCGTATAAGATGTTGGGATTTTCTTCGTGAATGTATGCCGTTCCATTTCCAAAATGATGGTCAACATCTAGTATTGCCACACGTTGATATTTTTTCTCTTGAATGGCGAGATCAGTGGCAATAGCAATATTATTAAAGATACAGAATCCTTGGGCAGCGCCACGAGTAGCGTGATGTCCAGGTGGTCTCGTCAAACAAAATATAGAACTGTTCCGATCACTTTCCCAGAGAGCTCTTTTTCCTACGGCTACCGCTTGACGAGCAGCCTCAAAAGAATATTGATTAGCGGCAGTATCCCCATCAAAATGGAAGAAACCCTCTGTTGTTTGTGTTTTTTCCACCAACTGGTAGTGATGGGGGCTATGTACGCTAGTAATTTCGGCCTCCGAGGCGGATTCATCACATGTTTCATACCTTATTCGTTCGTCTGGGTGGGACTGAAGCCATTGTTCAAGGATTTCTATCCTTTCAGGGGATTCTGGATGGAAACTGCCGTTGGAATGATGTTTTGCTAATTGATTGGAAATGAACCGGACATTCACCATGATATGGCCCAGTGAGATAAAATCCTTAAGTCCTAGAAAAATTTTTCTTTGATGTAAACCCGATTGGTAGAACAAACATGAAAAACTAGCATTTTAAAGCCAAAGTATTTCAGGTAAGTAAGAAAGCTTGATGAAGGATTTGGAAGTAAAAGCGAGGCAAAAGCCCTTCATTAAGCTTCTGAGAAAGCTTACTTGGTAATTCCCATTCAAGGTATCCTTTAATATTTCCAATATGAATGAAACCTGTTGCTGATAACTGTGTCTCCCCGTCGAATAGCTGTGCAACGGATCGTTTGTACTCGTAGCAACCAGAGTTCCCCGGCTTCGAAAGGGTTTCAGGTTGTAGGCTACAAGGACATTGGACAAAACCTTCCCGAGTCCCAAGTGGGGTTTATTTTATCGGAAGTTCGAGTTATTTCCTTTCGACAGGTAGAACGGGGGATACGTACGAGGATCAAGTGGATTTCGACTGGATTTGAAGTCCGTGAGGAAATCCATGCTCTCGATCGGGTAGTTGACACTCTTAAACAGAACAATGTAGTTTTTGTGAGTTATGAGGATCATTCCATGGTTGTTATGCAGGGGGAACCCAATCTCGCAGAGGGGCGGCTTATGGGGCAAATGGTATTAGTGACTTGGGACTGGGAAAATGACAGTGTTCAAATTGATCCGCCCTATACGAGCGCTAAGTTCCACTGCACTCTGGATGCGAAGAACAAACGAATCGATTGTCTGGTAAGATGACCCTTACCGTGTGTCTCCAGATACCTTCTTTATCTTGACGTGATCAGACACTCTATGATTTCCTGAGTTCTTATTGTTTGCTCTCAGATTTCCGAACTGTTCCACCAACGACAATTGCTGCACTTATTAATATCAAGTTTTTAATTATGTATTGCCCTTCTAGGGTCGGTACAATTGGGAAAGTAACCCAAGTCGCCGCAGGAAGAATGATCAGAGGCATAAAAGTTAATGGCATCTGAATGGCTAGTAGAAATATTGCTATTCGCAAAGTTGGCCTAAATAGGAATAAAATACCGATAGAAACTTCGACAATGGCCAGTAAGGGATATAGATACTCGTTTAGGGGAATCCAATAGCCA
Organism: Candidatus Heimdallarchaeota archaeon; assembly: GCA_048881705.1. GTDB lineage: Archaea > Asgardarchaeota > Heimdallarchaeia > Hodarchaeales > Hodarchaeaceae > Hodarchaeum. The sequence continues at coordinate 33,445 of JBHLSH010000037.1, forward strand.
GCTTGAGCCACGAGATCACTTGCCAATGATTCGGCGGGGCTTAAACCAAACGGTTTTAGGATCCCAAACCAAATGAATACAATCCCAAATGATATTCGCAGTAAGATTATACCGTATTCATTCATGGTTTTGGCAATGAAAGAATCAATCCTATCGAATGACTGCTTCATTGCATCATAATTCCGACTTGTGAACATGATATTCATCCTCTCAGAGTGTGAAAACAGATCCCTCGGAATTAGATAAATAAATTCCCCTAGTACAACAATATTAGTAATATTTTCTTCAGTTTTAACAGGATTAATATGGAAATTGAGAAAAAAGAAATCAATATCGCGTAAACCAGGTATGATGATTAATACCTAATACGGAGATAACAAGGAGATAAAGGACAAATCCGTACGATAAATTTAGAATATGCCCAAAAATTTCTTTCGTGGCTTTTTAGCGTCATGAAGGATTTTATTTTCGAGATTAAATGGAGATGTTTTAATATTTTTCTTTTCCTTAGAATCTGATAACTTTTGCATTGATACAACAGAAAAAGGGGTATCAAGATCCGGCAGCAATGCGCTTAAGTCATTATTGGAATAGTAGAGCCCATCATTTCCTGTCAATGGAGAATGAACATCACTCAATACTACTATTACCCGTATTCTATTACCCAAATCAGGATTTATGGTAGCGCCCCAAATAATTTCGGCCGAATTATCAATCTCTGTAGCTATCTTCATTACCGCTTCTTCAGCATCCTTGAGGGCAAGTCCTTCACCGCCAGAGACACAGATTAATCCTTTCTTAGCACGACTAATATCAAGATCATCTAACAGCGGATTTTTTAATGCCTCGAAAACGGCCTCTTCCACTTTTACAGTTTGATTATCTGATTCGCCAAGGCCAATCATAGCCATGCCTCCCTCTGTGAGGATCTTACGTACATCCGCAAAATCAAGATTGATGAGCTGAGGTTTTGTTATCAGTTCCGTAATTGCTTTAACCGCGCGTAAGAGAACTTCATCTGCGATTCGGAACGCTGCCATCATTGTGATTTCTTCTGAGATTTGGAGGAGTTTCTCATTTGGGACAACGATTACGGTATCAGAGGCCTCATACAGTTTCTTCAAACCGGTTCGAGCGTTTTCATATCGCTTTACTCCTTCCATCTGGAAGGGTAAGGTACAAATTGACACCGTGAGAGCCCCTTTTTCTTTGGCCTGCTTCGCAATGACATGTGCAGCCCCCGTTCCCGTTCCTCCGCCGAGTCCACATGTGATAAATACCATGTTTCCATGAAGGACATTTTTAATTTCTTCTAACGACTCCCGGGCCGCTGTTTCTCCAATTTCAGGGTTATTCCCCGCTCCAAAGCCTCGTGAACTATCTTTGCCGATTAATAGCTTACGATGAGCACGAGTCGATAGTAAATGTTGTGCATCTGTGTTTACGGCGACACATTCTGCGTCAACCTCGGAGTTCATCAATCTATAAACAGCATTGTTCCCCGCTCCGCCAACGCCAATCACCTGGACTCTCGGCAGCCGCTCGGTCAAAACATCTGCAATCTCATGATCTACTCCTTGCGGAGGAGTAAATTGTGAAACACGATCAAACTTTGGACCACTTTGAACCGAAAACGGGCTACTTTCTTCAAGCGCCCCACTTGCTTCTTTCAAACGTTCTAATAGCGAACCCATCTGCCAAATCATCCGTCATCTGTCTTTAAGCACATCTCGACAAAAATGATACAAAACAAGTCATAACATGGTGGTAATATCAAGAAAATCTCTTCTTTTCTAGTCATTCCTTTCCCCAAGGGTGCAGCTAGGCGTTTTGATCCCATAAATGCGGGAGATGAATGGGTCCGGGGAGATTTGAACTCCCGAGCTCGCGCGCCCCAGGCGCGGATCCTACCAAACTAGACCACGAACCCT
>JBHLSH010000038.1:0-35287 GCA_048881705.1 Candidatus Heimdallarchaeota archaeon
TTTTACTTACCCCGCCCCCATTTAGGTTTTCCATCCTAAATCAGAAGATTGACAAACTGGAGTCTTTCCCAGAAAATCTTGTAACCGATATACGCCAAGCTGAGACGCTCATTGAGAACTATAAATCAAAAATTCAAATAGAATTCTTCGAGATTAGGCTTCCCGAAGCTGCTGGGCTCACGTCTGATGAAAAAGCTATTATGAGAATCCTAGATAGAACAATCAGCGCCTTCGAAGCAAGCAGTCTGCCCAGGGATATTCGATTCTTCATCGAGAGTACTTGCTCAGGTAATTGGAAGGCTAAATTAGAGAATGTCCTTAACAGCCTTTCTGCCATAAATCATACATTAAATAAAAAATCGCAAAACCCTAACAGAATTGGCTTTAAGATAAGAACGGGCGGCGAAACAAAGACTTCGATTCCCTCGGTAGAATTTGTATCGAGAGTCATATACGATTGTGGGAAGCTTGATATTCCCTTTAAGGCGACCGCAGGACTTCACCATCCCTTAAGACATCCCAATACTGGATCAGATCAAATTTCGCATGGTTTTATCAATCTCATCGGAGCCGCGGTTCTGAATTACGAGAACGAATTGACTCTAGAAACGATTCAAAAGATCATTGAAACTGAGGATGCCAATGACTTCATTTTTGATAATGGAGAGTTTAGATGGAACAATTGTGCAGTTTCGGAAGTAAAAATTGCAGAGGCAAGGCAAAAAACCTTTATTTCCTTCGGAAGTTGTGATTTCGATGATCCTCGTCTAGATCTCAAAAAACTTCAATATAATTTGCACCCTTGAGTTACCCAGAGGATATTGGCCATATCGGGATAGACTAGAATGACTACATTAAACGAAACTTTGGATCCAAACTTACGTTCCTTTATTTCTGTACCTGTAGATTCCCATTTTCCAATTCAGAATTTACCTTATGGTGTTTTTCAAGTTGGAGAACATCCGCCCCGTGTTGGAGTTGCTATTGGGGATCTGGTGCTTGATCTTGCAGAAATCGATCGTCTTGGGTATTTCCACAATACGGTTTTGGAAAATTCACATGCATTTGATCAACCTTTTCTAAATAAATTCATGTCTCTGGGAAGGGAGGCCTGGACCGAAGCACGAATTACCATTTCAAAAATCCTCAATGTAGAAAACCACGTACTTCGAGATGACTTCAGACTGAGGAAAAGAGTTCTTATACCTCAGGAAAAAGTCAATCTGCTGCTACCTGTTCAGATTGTTGACTACACTGATTTCTATTCATCAAAACACCATGCCTATAACGTTGGGGTTATGTTCAGGGGAAAAGAAAATGCCTTACAACCCAATTGGCTGCATTTGCCTGTAGGTTATCACGGAAGGGCAAGTTCAGTTGTGATAAGTGGAACACCCCTTCATCGGCCACAAGGGCAACTGAAATCAGATGAAGAAGATAACCCTAAACTAGGGCCAAGTAAACTGCTAGATTACGAGTTAGAAATGGGATTCTTCATTGGTAAAGGAAATGAATTGGGAACCCCAATTCCTATTGACGAGGCCGCGGAGCATATATTCGGAATGGTGATTGTTAACGACTGGAGTGCACGAGATATTCAAAGATGGGAATATGTGCCATTGGGGCCCTTTTTGGGAAAAAGTTTCGGAACTTCTATCTCCCCATGGGTTGTAACTCTTGAGGCATTAACTCCATTTAGAGTGGCCAATGCGGAACAAAAGAATCCCGATCCATTGCCTTACCTTCGATCCCCAGAGAATTGGGGTTTGGATATCGAATTAGAGGTATTTATAAAGACGAAAAAACTGAAAAAGCGGTTTCGGATAGCTAAAACGAATTCAAAGTATCTTTACTGGAATATCCTACAACAAACAACGCATCATACAATTAATGGCTGTAATCTTCAAACTGGAGATCTACTAGCCACCGGTACCATCAGTGGGCCCGATCCTGGATCTTACGGATCCCTTCTTGAAACTTCTTGGAAAGGAACGAAATCATTAAATTTTCCGAATGGCGAATCCCGAAAGTTTCTTGAAGATGGAGACTGTGTGATTATGACTGGTTGGTGTCAGGGGCCGGGATATCGGGTTGGATTTGGGGAAGTAATCACCAAAATCTTACCAATAAACCCTTTAAAATAAATAATAAATTGGAAAACACAATCGAGAAGATGGATAAGATGGATTATTATATAATCTGGTGTGATTTGAAAAACAGCTCGAGGGATTTAGAATTCGTCCAAAGTGTCAAAACCTACCTAGGACATCTTCAGAGAAAGGAACTTATAGAGGAATTTAAGATTACCAGACGAAAACTGGGTTTTGGACCAAATGAATTGGGAGAATTCATGCTGACACTTGTTGTTAAGAATATGGCTCAATTAGAGAACACTTTCGCACTGGTCACAACCAGAGAAGGCGTAGTCGAGGAGTTTCATCACGCGGTGTATTCTGCGGTTACAAACTTTAAAGCAGCACTTTATCGAGACTTTCCAGACCCAACTAGGAGTTTAAATAAAAAACAGAATAGTTCGCTTGGCGAGAAAGATTAACGGAGAAGTTTAGAAAATTAGAGGTGAAAAAATTGGATGCCTATACTCAAGTTATTCATAGATTAGAAATACGAAACTTTGCGGAGGAACAGAACATTCCTAACACAATAGTACGGAAAATTGTCGAAGCTGGTCGCCTATCACCGTCAGCAATGAATCGTCAACCATGGAAATTTAAGGTCATTACAAACCCTGGAAAACTGGCGGAACTGGCTTCGATTCATCCCCATGCGCGTTTCGTTGGTTCCGCAGGTTTTGCAGTTGCTGTGTATACATCTGATCAGAAATTCGGTCCAATAGATGCTACGAGGGCAATCAGTCACATGCAAATAGCAGCCTGGGTATTATCACCACGAATTGGCTCATGTTTTAATTTCGGTTGGAACGAACTTCAAGTCCAGGAAATAATAGGAGCTGTTAAAGGTTATCAACTGTTTACCATCATTCCCTTTGGATATCCGAGGATTTCGAAGGTTAAGGGGAAGAAAAACAGAAAATCATGGCATGAAGTCGTACTAGAAGATTGGGATACTTGATGAGACGAATGAATCTAGGCGATAATTTCCGCAAACGCGCGAACTGGCATTGCTGCAACTTGTTTTCCTTTGATGGGAACACAGAAAAACCTGAACGGTTTATCATACAGGGAGCCCAAATTAGTTAGGTTTTCGACTATCAAAATATCTTTTTTCAAGAATTCAGTGTGTGCGGGCCTAAACAAATCGCGTGAATCGTCAATATTTATTGTATCGACACCTACTAAACCTACATTGGCGTTTGAAAGAAACTTGATTAGCTCTTCAGATATAAAGGGGTAGTCGTGGTACTTATCTGTCCCCCAATATTGATCCCACCCAAAATTTATCAAGATTGCCTTGTTAGTAAGGTTTAATCTTTCCGGAATAATTTCTAAACCAACAGCCTTTCCAGCTGATCCGTGTCTTGCGTTCAGGACAATTCCCTCCAAGATCACTTCTTCTATTCCAATTTCACTAATATCCCGTTTATCAGGATACCGATGATAGGGAGAGTCAAGGTAAGTACCTACTGATGTCTGAAATGTTATTTCTGTTATCTCGAAGGATGCCTTATTCTTGTATCTCGGCCGAGATTGTTCATGAGTGAGAAAAGGACGTATTTGAGCTGTGAACGCTATCAGATCCCCGTTCTCTGATTTTAGGCGAAACCCTGGCATATTGTCTTCAAAAAGATGGCTAAGGTCAATGAATCGCATCCGATCACCATGAGAGGGAATTAAAAGACCTGGTTTTACTGTATTGCTTCGTTGCCTGTAATATTCCATCCTATATTTATCGCCCTAGAGCTCGATTCCCCACCTCATTTCAAGGGTAATCCCAGAATATTGGATTTGCACTATGCTCGCATTCGGTATCAGTAATCTACAATAGACCCGCATCTTGGGCAAAAACTAGAATCTTCTGGCAATTCGGCACCGCAAAATTTACAGTATTGAGAGGAATTGGTTCTTTTCGCTGGTTTTCTTAGTCCGAAAGTAATAGGTAAAAGTAGAAAGATGAAGAGAAACGGGAAATCAAAGGCGAGAAACAGTACCAAACTCAAAACCGAGATTAGCACCAGAATCAAGGCGGTGAAATTCCATCGTTTAGTCATATAGAGTCCACTACATTATGTTCCTGTTCAACCAATGAATTTCGCTTATCCAATATAAACTGATCAATTGTTGGCGCCTTGATTCAGCTCTAAACAGAGTTCATGTACGGTTTCAATTGATATTAAGGTATCATGATGCGGTAAAGCAAGTGCTTGGATTGGTCAGAGGTATCTCTTATAAAATTCAATAGTTTCATTCCATGCCAGCTGTGCGGATTTTCCATCTCCATATCTAGAGGAGAACGGATTTAAAAAGCCATGACCCACGTCATCGTAGACTTTAATTAAATGTGATCCGTATTGCGGTTTACTGGTAAGTAATTTTTCTTGGAATTTTTCTACATCACCAAACGGAAATGTGTGATCCTGTTTTCCGAAGATACCCAAAACAGGACATTCCATCTTATCAACAAGGTGAATTGGGGTATCGCTTTCATCCTGGCCCCTAGCTGGAAATCCGTAAAAGGAAACAACAGCATTCAGCTGCTCAGCATATCTGGCCGCAGCCAGGTATGCATGCCGTCCGCCCATACAAAATCCCAGTACACCAATCCTTGATGGATCTACATTTTCCAGCTCATTTTTTACGAAATTCATCGTTGCTTCGAAGTCCTCAAATACTGAAAAATCAGTATAGTCGTTTTCCAAGATTCCTCCACGGTATACATCGAAACAAACTGCCGCGAAGCCTGCCTTAACCAGATCATCAACAACCTTCCGCATAGGTTTATCGACACCCGGTCTATGCATGAATATTATGACTACTGGTGACCTAGGTTCATCGCTGGGAACGCCGACATACGCCGGTAATTTTGGATTAGATCTAATTTCTCGAAATGTATTCATTAATATCACTTTAATCAAGTTTCAATGGAGTAAAATGCTGTTCTAGAAGGTTTATAGCGCCTTTATCGGTTTTTTTTCTAATTATTTGGGTTGGGAAAATCGTATTATCAGGGTTTATTCAATTGAAACCCAGGCGTAAATTTGAGAATTTCCAAAATGCACAATATTCCGAAAAGGCAAGAAAATTGGTTTGGATCGAGGTGAAATCCCGGCACAAATTCTAAGGCGTCAATCTGGAGAGGCCTGACCACGCTCCGAAATACGAGGTTTCGGGGGAGGGTTTATTGGCTCTGTATAACCTGATGAAACGATGCATCAGAACTATTCTGTTGAGAAATGGGATCAAAAAAAAGGCATATAGCTCTTATTTAAATCAAACAGGAACTAATGAAATCGATCACCGTGGATTCATACATAGAATCCGAATCAAGATTATAATGGTTTCCTCCTTTAACAACCCACAGTCTACTATTGGGAAGTGCTTGATGCAAGGTTGAACTGTGTTTAAAAGGGAAAAAACTATCTTGAGTTCCATGGATCAATAAAACTGGTGACAGAATCAAGGGAGCAGCATCCAAAGGACTAAAATGATGTTTATGATATCTGAAATATCTGAAGCGTACAATCAACCATAATCCTGGAATAAAGAATGGAGTAAATATTCCTAAGCCTGGACGCATAATATATTTCATGCTCTGAGGGAGGGCGTAGGGAGGTGCTTCCGCTATAACACCTCTCACCGATGGTTCTTCAGCGGCCACCAATAGGGCGGCTCCCCCTCCAATTGAATGTCCTGCTAAAAACACGGGGCCTCCCCACCAGTGAATTACACTAGTTATATCCTCCGAAAAACGTCGAATATTCATTCCTGTAATCTCGCGGTCAGATTCACCGTGATCACGAACCGAGAAGAGAATGGTTGTAAAGCCATGTTTACCATAGATACGCGCGCGGGAAACCATTCGTCCCTGGTTTCGTCCCCACCCGTGGATAAGGATTATAGCAGGGTTGCCTTGTTTCCATTCATCAGTAAATTCGTCATCACTCGAGATTTCGATATTATGGGGAACTACCATCAATCCTTCCAGGGTTTTATTCTTCACTGTGGGTATACGCAATCGATGTGTTTTCCCCCAGTCAGGAAGGTCTCGTATCGGGTTCCTAGGAATTTTGGATGACAAGAGAATAATTAGGAGGCATGCAGCGAGATAAATGGTAGTCCCAATCAGGGAGAGAAGAATAAGCTGCATAATGGTGCCAAAAGACATTGTTCTTACGTGTTCAAATTAATCATTCGATAAGGTTTTCTTTCCATCCAGTTGGCTCAAAATATCGAAAATCATACCCTCGTTGGTAGGGCAAGATATTCACCATGGTTATCTTGGATCAAAAAAAAAAGTATTAACAGTTTTACCTCTGTCATTACCTCTTCAATTGCTATTTCTAATGATCGCATAGGATAACATACATACAATCTCTACAATAGCTTTTTCTCTATTAAAGGTCATGGGTTTATGACTTTCAGGTACTTTAGACTAAGTTTCTAGCTTGGTTACATGTAAAACTGTTTGACGGACCAGGGTTTTTACAAGCCGGTTTTTACACCTGATTGCGAAATTATCTTGTTTTATGACATTTAGAAAAGGTAGTAAATAATCAATTAGCTTTCTCGATAAAATAACAAACAAGTAGTTTTAAATTTGGGATTTAGTCCCAACATATGGCAATTACACCCCTAATATTCATTTCTCTCGTCATCGTAGGTTTTTTTATAGGCATTATAGCCGCTATGGTCGGAATTGGTGGGGGAGCCTTAGTAGTACCTATCCTGATCTTTTTTTATGGCTTGAGTACACCCCAGGCATCCGCTACCTCCTCCTTTGTAATAATATTTACCGCTGGATCTGGAACTCTGACGTATTTGAGACAAAGGCGAATCGACCTTAGATCGGGATTCTTTTTGGCGGTCGTTGCCATACCTTTTGCTCTTGTAGGTGCCTTTCTTGCCGAGACGACAAACGAAGATTTTCTGACGGTAACATTTGGTGTATTTTTGATTTTACTAGCGATCCAAAAGTTAGCCGCAAAATCAAAATCTGAAAACTCTTCGGTTCCATTGACGGAGAAGTCCAACACTACTACAGGGAATAATAATGGAGAATCGGGAACTATCACCAAGAAAAGATTGCTGCCGCAGCCAGTGGAACCACGCTTGATTATCGATGACAAAAACGAGCAGTTTCGATACGAGGTTAAACTTTATAACGTGATTAAATGGGGGTTCATAGGGGGATTGATGGGCGGTATGTTAGGAATTGGTGGTGGGGTTATTTTCGTCCCTGTATTATCTGAAATTGGTGGAATTCCCCCACATATCGCCGTAGCGACTTCTACATTCGTAGTTCTATTTAATGCCTTATCAAGCTCTGTTGGCCGTTTTCTATTTGGCGAAAACATCATTTTTGATTTTGTCCTACCTTTAGCCATAGGAACAGTTTCAGGCGCTCGTCTTGGGGCCTTACGAGTACGTAGAATTTCAGCGAGGCGAATCATAATGATTTTTTATCTCATTGTCCTGTTTGTAGGAGTTAGGGCTATTCTTAGAGGATTGGGGCTTTTTTAGAAGAGATCGTTTTTTTCCGGAAAATGTTCCAAAAGCGTTCTTAGCCTAGGTCTTCGGTTTAGCTGTCCAGCCAAGGACTTGAGGTCTTCAGATTGTCCCTTATAGGAAAGATTTTCTCCATCGCACTCTACTCTTGTCCCCGTTTTTGTACGTCTGCATATGAACCAATCCCAATTGACAGGTAGATCCATTGATGTTATATGATGGGCCACCAGCTCTGGTGAATTACACTCCCCGCTTAGATGGCCCAAAAACATACCCTCTATCTCGCTATCAATGAGTGATTGCAGAGTCGAATTTGTTTCATTATTTGCAAGATGATTTGCGCGAATTCGTTTCTTTAACCAGGCTGGACGACCTGAATCCCATAACATGGATAAATCGTGGTTTGTTTCCAGCAGAACAATTTGACTTTCTCGCATAGCTCTGATATGCTCATGTGTTATTTTCCCAGTGTCAGTAATAAGTGTCAAATTTATATCGTCTACAGAAATTTGAAATCCAATAGATCCAATGACATCATGGACGGTTTTAAGAGGAATAATTTTAAATTCTCCTATTGATGTGGGCTTATCAAAGGGCAATAGTCGGCATCTTCCCGCGATGTTTATCCAGCGCGGAGCAATTTTCTCAAGCTTGTGAAAAAGACGCATGGTACCTCTGGAACAATAGATTGGAGAATGAGTGTTCTCTGAGATTACAGGAAGTCCGCTACAATGATCTGTATGTGCGTGACTCACTAATGTTCCTTGAACGTTGTTCAAAGTAAGTTTTTCTTGCAATAGAGCAGACATCAATCTCTTTTTAGAGATTCCTGCATCTATAACTAATACATTCTCCCCTGATGAGATATACGCCGCATTACCGTTGCTACCTGATGCAATAACCCTAAAAGCGACGGTCATTTAACGATTACACTCCTAATCTTGTAATTTTCTTGGATTTTTTTCCTCTTCTATTATTATAGGATTCCAGAGGGGAATATCAAATCATTACTTGAATAGTTATAGTTTATCTGAGCAGAATTTTCCAGTTTGAATTATAATTCTTATTTGTCAATAAAACACCATGGATTGAGTTAGGGAATAGGTCAGCTGGGATTTCTTCTAATCTTACAGTATCAGCCATTTAATTTTGTCCTTGTTTTAAGTGAGAAATTTTGCCCTGGTCATAGGCACTTTTAAGTGAAGGGCCTTTTCCGCCCATTAGGTGGGAGATTTTGGGCAGATAGTGATGTAACAGTAACAATAATAGTCGTTTTTATATGGTGGCTAATAGTGTTCAACGTAGAAACCATAAGAGAAAGTTTCCCTGCTCTACATGTTCTTAAAGATGGAAAACCAATCATTTATGCCGATTCCGCCTGTATGACTCTCAAACCTCAAGTTGTAATAGAAGCGTTAACAGAGTACTATTGTGAATATTCTGCGTGTGCTGGACGGTCACCCCATTATTTTGCTCGTCAAACAACCACAAAGTTCGAGGATGCCCGAGACATTGTAGCTAGATTTATTAACGCGCGAGATTCTGGAGAGATCGTATGGGTAAAGAATACCACAGAAGCTTTGAACCTAGGAAGCGGTGTATTACAATTTGATGGTTCAGGGGAAACCATAATAGTTACTTCGGATTCCCATAATTCCAATCTCGTTAAGTGGATGTATTACGCAGATCTAGGAAGAATAAATCTTGAAGTTCTTAATGTAGGGGTCTCTGGCCGTTTTAGCGATGAAGAATTAATAGAAAAACTCGAGAAAAGTAAAAAGGGGAGGACTTTGGTCACTTTAGCCCACGCTTCGAATGTAACTGGTGCTATACTTGATATCAAAAACATTGCAAAGATAGTACACGAATATGGAGGTATTGTCCAAGTGGATGGAGCACAGAGCTTCCCCCACCAAACCATTGACGTTCGAAATTTGGATATTGATTTGATGGGAGTTTCAATGCATAAAGCATGTGGACCGACTGGAACAGGGTTTTTGTTCGGGAAACAGGAAATATTAGAGTCTTTAAATGCCTTGATACTCGGAGGAGAAACAGTCAGGGATGTACGTCTTCCTGATGGAATCGATCTGTTACCACCACCAGCACGATTTGAGGCGGGCCTTCAAAACTATGCTGGCATTATTGGTGGAGGTGCGGCAATTGAATTCCTGAAGTCCATTGGGATGAGGGAAATTCACAAACATAATCTGAAATTATCAACAATCCTCCTGAAAGGTCTTCAGGATCTTTTTGGAGAGAAAATTGCGGTTTTGGGCCCCTCCAATCCCATAGAAAGGGTAGCCCTTGCGGCTATAGACCTCAAAGAAATTAATGCTCATGAAGTTGCCATTTTGATGGATGAGATGTTCAATATATTTTTACGATCTGGTTTTCATTGCACTCACGGTCTTCATCATCAACTCGGTCTTAATCAAGGAACGCTTCGCCCTTCTTGGTATCTATACAATACTAAAAACGAAGTTAATCTCTTTTTAGATGCGTTGGCAGAGATTCTGGAAACCCTCGGGATATGATTTTTCTATCATACAGCTGGCTGTTGAATCTCATGACCCTGAAACCGTTGGAAAAAACAAAGACATTGATCCTTTTGTTGCTAAAAGACATGGTTGAAGCCACAACAGCCGAAATCGTAAATGAGGCCTCCATTATATCTGCAGATTGCAAAGATCGAGTTCCAGCAGCCATCGCGGGACTTAATCGCGCTGGAATGCTCCACCGATCAATTTCTCGTGAAAAGAAAGCCATCGTTTGGAGTCTGTCTGGTAGTGTAGATTTATCCTTGTTGAAGGATCAAAATATCAACAGTTTTGAATGACCGGCGTTATACCAAGAACTTTTCGAAATCTGGATTTGAGAATTCCCTTCACACAGCGGCAGCCAAGAGGGTGCGTTAGAATCGCTCCTGAAGGGCATTGTAGGCTGCATGCACCACATTCAATGCATTTTTCCTCGTCAATTAGTGTTGCGGGTTCATTTGGTGGAATAACAATGATTTGATGAGGGCACACGCCCACACAAAACCCACATGAATTGCATTTCTCGCCAAAGATCGTCGCTGCCATCGTGGTGTATTAAATGGCATCATTTTAAAATAGTTGATGGATTGGAGGAAAAAAAAGACCGAGAACGAAAACAATAATGATGATTATTATTGTGGGAATCATAAGTATCGCCAAATCGCTTTCAACATTCAAATGATTTGAATGGGGAGTGCTCCCTGCGAAGTCCAAAACTACAAAAAAGGAAATCAAAAACCCGAGAGAACACCAGAATATAATTGTGGGGAGATTCTTATCGGATAACCAAAGGAAAATTAGGAGAGAGTTTATAGAGGAAAATATTACTCCCTTATAGAAGAACGACTTAACGGAACGTAGAATCGGGTATATAATCGGGAAGACAAACGACGGGAGAATAGTAAAAGCCGCTAACTGAATCGCAACATCCCACCAGAAATGCAAAGGATCTCCTCCAAATGACCAGAAAAAGCCGAGACCTAGGAGTAAAGGCAAAAAGACGGTTACAAGAATAAAAAAAGTGTGCTGTATTGCCATTAAGATTCGGAAACGCATATTGAATCTGACGATGGCCTGATCTTTTGCTTTCCTGTAATCATTTCGTTCATATTCTGGAAAGTCATCAATGTAAACAGGCCCAAATGCCGGACGCCATCCATAACGGCGTATCGCATGCTGGTCAACACCTGTAGCGGATAGTTGGGGTAATATCAGACGTTTATGGTTTAAAAATGTTGAATCTGTAAATAATCGGAGAGCATCTATAACTTGATGGTGTGTAAAATGCTTTCCCCCAGCAGCACACCATACATTTATTCCCGCTGAATCTATTATCAAAATCCAGCAATTGATGCAGGATTTAATTAATGACCTATTAACCCTCCACACGGTCCAGTAATAGTTCCCCGTTACTAATAAGGGTGAGTCCTTGGTTGGAGTCCCGAGAGAGTATATGCCTGGCGTAACCTTATTTCTTGTGTAGATTCCGTTAATGATGCAATACAGCGTACGGATCAATCCAAATTTTCCCAATGTTTTTGAAAGGGGCTCCAGCTTGACAGGGCCATGCTCCTCCATAGTAATGTCCAAAGTACAACCAAAGAGCTGGATTGACCCCATGGATAATAGGTGAGTAGGGGCGAAGTAGTTTTTCAGTAGCTTGCACAGGTTCTTTATTGGAAAAGTCTGGTAGGTTTTTCGGAAAACCATTATCTGCGAAAAGATCCAACGCTTAAACCAATAGAAGGGTCTTTTAAAACCAAAGTGAGGTAATGTTTCAGCCGCAATGTACAGGGTACCACTCGGTATCAAAAGTTCCTTCACTTGTTTTAAAAACAGTTGTTGTCGAAGAGGGGTCAATTCCGATAAAACAAAGGTTGAAACAACATATTCAAAGGGACCCATTGAAGCTAGCTTTTTAAAAATCGAATAATTGATAAAATCCCCTTGTAGAAAAAATATTTTTCCCTGCAATCCTTCTTCCTGAGATTTTTCGGTAGCGTGATCTATCATTTCTTCCGAAATGTCAACTGCCGTTACATCCAATCCCTTCTGAGCCAGCATACGGGATAATTGCCCTGTACCGCAGCCAATTTCGAGAACTTTCCCTCCTTTCCCTATAGACTCCAATATTCGCCTATAAATTTCTTTAGATTCGGGAAACAGGCGGCGAAATTCCTCATCAAATGTATTAGGATCTTTCTCAAGGATTTTCATATAAAGTAGGCTCATCTATGATGACCATCCTAGTAAATGTCTGTTCCCGATATGTACATTTTTGAGATGCCCCTTTGCCGCATTATAGCATTTTTCAGCTTGCTTAGGTGAAGTAACAGGCAAATCGCTTAGGAACGAGGAAGGGTGAAAGGCTAGAAGGCTATAGGGAATCGTTTCATCTAATTCAGCTAAAAAACCCGCTATGAGGTCAATTTCCGTTTCGTCAATATAACCTGGAATTAGTAGCGTCGTTGCCGTAAGTACTGGGATTTCTTTTCTTTGATAATAGAATTTGTGGAAGCACATTTCAAAGTTCTTGAAAGACTGTTCATTAGAGACCCCGCTAAGTATCTGTGATAGAATCGGACTATAGTACTTTAAATCAAATTTGGCGTTTCCTCCCGTATCCAAAGCCAAAGCCACAGCATTCCTCACCAATTTTGGGTGTCCGGCGCCATTCCATTCCCAACAGACACGAAGGATACGATCAGAATATTCCTTAACCGCTTGTTTGCTCGCACGGAGAGTCCAGGGTAACTGTGGCTCAGGGGATCCCCCAAACCAACATATACAAGAAACTAGCGGATTTTTTGCCTTTGAAATGAATTTTCCTATCGTATATCGCTCCCCAATGTCAATGTTTCTATGTTGAGAGTTTTGACATCCATAACAAAAGAAATTACAGCCATATAGGAAGCAAGCAAGATTATAATGGTTAAACTCTGGCCCAGGAGAGCAGGCAAATATGGGATATCCCTTACCTGTCCCACCTGGGCAAAAATAGGTTGAGCAACAGTTAGTTGGAAGGGGATCTAGATAAGTATGCAAAATCGCTTCTTTATTACCCGAAATCGATCCAATTCTTCCTCCACGATTTTCCCAAAGTCCACAATATCCTGATTCCCCTGGCGCTATATAACAGGTATTCGAACAGATTTTACACTGAACTCCCTCTGATTCATGTGGGAAATTTGTACGTAATCCCCAATTCGAACGAGAATGCGAATGTACGTTCTCGATGTACTGTATAGCCTTTGCAGGATTATTACGGATGCATTCAGAGCAAATACCTATGTACTGAGAAAATATGGGAGGCTTTTTTTGACAGATATGACATCTTCGTGTTTTCTTCGATTGAGAGCCACGAATGAAGGGCATTGCCTAATTTATTATTTTGTAGATTAAAAACCTTGATACCCAAAGCCCATCGAAATCATCGCTCCATTTAGCAAATATTAAATCGCCCCCAAAAAAATCATTTACCTCTCAGTATTAACCATTAGGCGAGCCAGGTCTGAAAAAGCGGCTTCCACATTCTCTCCTGTTAGTGCGGAAGTATTATAATGGTGAGATATGGCTTCTAACTCTCGAAAGGTATCAACGTGTTCAGCGGAAACGGTTCGTAATTCAAATAGATCAGATTTATTTCCTATCAAAACAAATGGAATTCTGCCAGTCACAGCCTCTATATCCTTAATCCATATGTGTAAAGATTCCAAAGTTTCTTGAATTGTTATATCATATACAAGTAATGCGCCACGTGCGTTTGAAAAGAACCTATTCCGAATAGATCGAAATAGGGTCTGTCCAGCGATATCCCAAATTTGTAATGAGATATCCTGTTGATCCTGAACCAATCTTTTTGAGGTAATTTCGACTCCAATGGTTGCCTTATAATCGGATTTGAACTGACCATGGACAAAGCGATTGATCAGAGTTGTCTTTCCAACAGCCCCTTCGCCAGCCAGAATGATTTTGAACTTGTATTGGCCTTCTTCTTCAACATCGCTTACTTCAATGCTCATTATGCCTCATCCTAAGCCCTATTTTCCTTTAGCTAGACGTTCTGCAAGATAAGTTGGTAGCCCTGCGCTCAGGATATCTCCTTGGACTTTCGGGATGTCGTATTCCACCCGAATGATCTCAGCGGAGCATTCATCCATGTCGATAACCGCATAGCTTGCTCGTGGATCTCGATCACGGGGTTGTCCCACGCTTCCAGGATTGCACATCAATAGCGGGCCGTTTTCTGATTCCATAGTATCTACGAATGGGATATGTGTATGACCCAATAGCAAGACACCAACTTCAAACAATTCCATAAATGGAAACAGGCTTTTTTGCTGTTGCGACCCTGGGAACACGTATTCATCTAGAGGATATTCCGGGGATCCATGAATAAGGGTAATTTGGGTTTTATATCCTTTATGTAGGCAAGTTTGGCTGGAGGGCAACCTGTAGAGATTATTCTTTTCCTCTGAGGTTAGGAGCTCCACATGCCATCGGATTGCCTCTTGAGCGAATGAATTGAATTTTTTAACGTACTTTTGGTAATGGGTCGAATTACCGCCTCTTCCCAAGCCAACGCCATGATCGTGATTCCCCTTGGAGATCGCGACCAGTTTCTCTTCTTTGAAAACACGTTGCAGAACCTCTCGTGGGTTTGGGCCATATCCCACGAGATCGCCAGGACAAAGATATTCTGTGACTTCTGAAAACTGGGATTCAATATCCTCCAAAACAGTATCAAGGGCAACAATGTTTGAATGGATGTCCGAAAAGACCGCGAGTGTATATGCCACCGTTACCGCCCAAGAGGATATAGAGAAGATTTTGAGGAGAGAAATTCACGCAATCATTGAACGTAATTTTACTCTGAACATTGTTTAAAGGTGTTTCCAAATAAAACTTTGCAAATCATCGGTCAATCATCTAATGAGACCTTATTTTCTTTAGCGTCTACTTTCAACCGAGTATTGGATGCTCCTCGCTGCAAACTTAAAGAGTTTTCTACGATAGACGTCAGTTTAACTTGTCCTCCTAGTGCTATCGTTTCACTTATATCAAAAATTGAATGTATTTTCCTCTGATCAAGATGCGGATTTTTAGAAGAAATTGAGCAAACTGCATAAGCCAACGGGTTTCTAGGCAACTGAAAACCACTTACGGAGAAAATATCTAGATAATTACATATATGCACTCAACCTGATTCCTATCATGCTCAAGAGTGGGAAGATCAAAATTAGGCCTCGAAAGTTGAAAAAATTCCCCTGGAGCGCTTTGATCATTTTATTCTTGCTTCCTGCAGTCATCGGAAATCTGCCCGTCACTCACGAAATCCCTTTTTCTGATCGAACTCCTAAAATTGAAGGGGAAGATTACATGAAAGTGAACATGACGGAAACAAGTTCAAAATCGATGGAGACCACGGACCTTATCAAATCTTCTATTCTGGAATCGGGATCGGAAACCATAGAATCTTATTTGACTTCGTTTAATGATGAATCAGACACGGGAGGATATTGGTTAGTCATCGAAAATGACACCAATGATCTCGATCCCCGTCTTTCAACTGCCTACGTCGAAGTGGCTCAAAAATTCGAAATCATAGAAGAAACAGCAAATATAACTCAAATTCAAGTTTATATAAAATACATAGATCTGGATTCAGGAGATGACATTCCACACGGGGTAATCTCCATTTTTAATGATAATAACGGGGCTCCTGGAATCCCACTAGGAACAGCATCACTAGAGGAGGGCTTTGCTTTCCTCAATTTGGGTGTTCCTATTGGCCCAGCATGGATTACTTATACACTTCAAATTCCGATCGAGGTAACCATGGGAGAGTATTGGATAGTTCTTAGTGATACAGGAGATCAAGCAGCAGGCTATTGGGAGTGGTACACCCAAGCTGATACGAATAACGAGGATGCAGGTGACTGGGCTGCACGTTCATCCCATGAAGGAGACTGGTATGTCAATCCTATTCCCGTTGGTGATCTTCTTTCTTCCGTTAAAATTCTTGAAACTCAAACATCTCCTCCAGAAGAAAACCCGAATGAGGATCCGCAAGGTAACAGTACTCTTTACTACTTTGTATTCAAGAGCCCAGGAATTGGCGCCTTTGAATACAACTTAACCTTTGTAATAAAAAACTCAAGCGACCTAGCACCATTCCATCATAGGCATCAGAACAAGGGTAAATCTCACTCGAAATCTAATGGTTCGCCCAAGGAGAATTATTTTTTCGATGAGGAATCATCCTCTATTGTTTTCATTGTTGAAATAGGAAAAGAATTATTCGAAACCAATGGGGCCTCTTCACGATCTCATCGACTAAACAGGAATGTACTTGGAGTTGTTTTAAGTAGAATTCATTCTTTTCTCTCTACGGTCTCTGAAACATTTTCATACAGATGTTTAGGCATTATATTCAAAATTAAGACCTCAAATGCATCGGGAAGATCCAATTTCCACGATGTGGTAATTACTTTTTCTGTGGGTCGTATTCTTTCAAGCACTAAGATATAAGCCATGGCTTACGAGTAGTGGTTCCAAAACGAGTGATAAGTCAAAATGCTTATTTATCAAAAGAGAGCGATATTGGCAAGGAACCGCAAAAAAGGCCAGATGGGGGTTTTATTTTGTTTTTATTACGTGTTGAGCGGAAGGATGAATGGTGGTTTTTTTTAGATGGTCGAATATGGGTCAAAAATCCATCACGTTCCTTTTCATTTTGCTTGTCACATTTTCTCTTTTCAATCCACTGAAATTCCAATCTGATAACAAGGTTTTCGTTGAGGATAATTTTAACACGAGACCCTTACGTAATCTCGAAGAAAGATTTACTAAGCAGATAGGAGAAGTGCGAGGCGCTCCAAAATCATCTAAGATTTTCGATAACCTTAATACCGAGCCTACTGATTCAGTAGAGGCTAATAGAGGGCTGCTTTCACGAAGTATAGGGAGGCAATCGGGATTTGGAAATGGTTCCTACTCGGTGTTAGATTCGTACACGAAGGTCAATATAAGCGGGCTAAACACCAAGAACTCAATAAAGGATGGCAATCCAAGTCAACATAACACAACCCTTTTGATAGATCCCCTGGCCGATTTTTCGCAAGATACAGTTTTCTTTCAGATCCAGGAAGTTGTAGCTCAAGAAGATTGGCGTACGATAGAGAATAACGTCTCAAATGCGGATTCGCTTAGTTCTACCTCCTTCGTTGAGGCTGGTCAGAAGTTTGATATCAAAGAAGATTATGCCAACGTTACTGAGGTCAGTATTTTTCTTAAGTACATTGATACTGTCGGTCTTGATGGAAAAAATCCCCATGGTAACGTATCTATCCATGATGATAATTCTGGAGAGCCAGGTAAACAATTGGGTACAACAACGCTAGAAGAGGGATTTGGCTCACTTGATATAGGGCCAGTAATTCCTGCGGCATGGATTAGCTACAGGTTCCCTGTTCCGATTAACTTAACCAGGGGATCGTATTGGTTGGTACTTAATGATACGGGAATTCCAGTAGAAGGGTCTTGGGAATGGTACGCACACGAGGATACATCGTTTGGGGACGCAGGTGATATTGCCCTAAAAACAAGTCATGCAGATACATGGTCTCTCAACCCTTTTCCGTATGATAGTCATGATATTATTTCAGCGATTCGCATCCTTCCCACCGATGGAAATTGGAATAATTTAACTTATACAAGTCCATCAGACATAAAAATGAACTATACTACAACAGATGGAGGATATACACTCAGTTCATTCTCTTTTAAAGGCAATAACACCTTTTTCCATGAATTCAACACGACAACATCAGTTTCGTTTATGCTTTTGAATACAATAAATTACACATATTCTGGGAATCCCATTAGTGGAATCTCCACGTACCGAGCTGAAAATGATTCATTGGTGTTATGGAATATAACATTCTCCACGGCTCAAATCAGTACTTCTGATGCGATCAAAAACCACACCATAACAATCAAAGGTATCCCTGCAGATTGGAATGGTTCAAGAATATACTGGAATAATTCTGGCATTCCTGAATATCCTAATCTAATCAATGATTTCAACGTGACCTGGGATGGAGATCCAGCCCATAAGTACACCTACGGCAATACGACAATGGTTGTTAATGCGAGCAGTTTATCTGATAACGTCACCTGGCATGTTTGGTTCGAGGCTCCTAATTATCTTCTCAATTTCACTCTAGGCCGTGGTACTACTCCGTTTACCATCCCTTATGAAGCTAATATTACTGATCTCTTGAACTTGACCTTCTATACTAAATTTACGGGCAATCTAACCTATTGGATCGATTTTCCTTATGGATCAACCCTTACACATGTGGACATTAATGGTATAGACACAGAATTCTGGGAGGAATGGGATATCAACAAAACAGTAGATCAAACCATTGATGTAAACGGAACCTATCGTCTCCAGGCATTTTGGAATAACGACGATCTAACCAAGGTCGGTACATTTATTCGACTCTTAGACCTTTTTGTGAATACATCATTATCGCCGCTGGACGAAACTGAAATTTTAATAGGTCAGAATTTGAATTTGACTGTTAATTATAAATCCAACCACAACAATACCGACATCAAAGGAGCTTTAATTTGGGCTAATGCAAGCTGGCCCACAGGTGCCAGGCAAAACACGACTATGACCCAGCTCGGGGATGGATCCTATAATGCATCTTTTATCACCACAGGACAACCTGCTGGTAATACGGGAACAGTAACAGTAACCACTCAAGTAGGGTGGTTCGTAAACTGGACCCGCACTTTTTTTGTAAAATTCGTTGAAAATTCTTCTCTCTTCGTCGATAAGGCAAATCTTGTATTGGAATGGCGAGAAAATATTACACTTCGTATAGATTATCTTAATTCAACAGACGGGGTCATTTTCGATGGAATTGTGAAAATTGACGGAAATAACGTTTTATATGATACTGGGGCCTTCTTTTATAGGTTAAATACAACCGATTTTGGGGGAATTGTATCCTATATGGATATCCCGATTGTTGCAACTCATTCCCATTACCTATCTCGTCAAATTAACATATCCTTGACCATTACCTCAGGTGAGACTAGTATTGAAGCGAACTATAAAGGTCAACCACATCTCAATAATACGATGATACCAGAAGATATCATTTTCGCCATGAGCGCGCAGGATACCGTCATGATTAATTTTCGTTATCATTCGACCTTTCCTATTGACCTAACCCTAAATACCACTCCTGCAGTTGATTATTCTCCAATAGCAGTTATTTCTGTTAAATCGGAAATTAACCGAACATGGACGATTAATATCAATCCCGATAAAATAGGGCTTTACTCAATTAACGCCTCCTTTTCGCTAGCGAATTATAACTATAGCCTATTTAACTTTAAGATTAACGTTGTCAAGGCACCAACTGAAGTGATTAGTAGTATCACTTTTCCTAGAACAGTCTACTTTACTGAGAACGTGGTTTTTTATTTAAATTTTCAGAGTTCAACTTACAAGGAACTAATTCCACTTGTAACGCCTTTGATTAATGATCAGTCCAAGATAACGTTCCTCGACAATGATACCGAAAAATACTGGTTCAGATTCAATACCAGTCACCTGTCAATGGGTTTGCACTCCGTTCAGATTTCTTTTTCAAGCGCGGACTATGAATCCAGCGAGATTGAGGTAGTATTCCAAGTTGTGGAGATGCCCACCTTACGTTTGCCTTCCGATCTGATCCATTTACCTGATAATGAGATGGTTCTTATAGAAGACTTGTTTGCCATATCTATAGACAATTTCTTGACGTATCAAGGTGAAAACATCAGTCATCTAGATGAATTCAATCTATGGTTGAATGGGACTCCTGTTCCAGAGAAAGATTTTCAGGAGGCACACTTGGCTCAAGCACCTTTTTCGTTAGTTTTTTCAACCGTTGGCTGGCAATATGGGTCCTATAATCTTACTCTTCAGCTTTTTACCTCGGGGTTCCAGCCCCAGTACTTTACCTCCAATATTACCTTACAGGGCCGACCCATTGAGATGGATGTTGTGATCTTACCAGGTACCACCATCTCACAGGGAGAAAATCTCACATTTATTATCGAACTAGCTTATAAATTGACTACGCAAGGAGGCGGATCAGGTGTGCAGCTTTATTCGCTTGAAGGAATAGATGTATCGTTCTACATCATGATTGAAAACGAAAACGGATCCCAGCTTGTTTTCGAATATTATACTCAGACTAATAGTCTAGGTGAAGCTTCCTATGTGATTCCGGGTTCACGGACATTGGCCGCCTTGCGTTTCTCAAATATCACCATTCAGACTGGAATAGGGTTATCTAGTTTGCCATATTCCTATATTATGCCTATTGAAAAGCTCGAGTCGTATAATTTTCTTCCGCCGCAAGTTGACATTATGGGAGTCATTGTTTTTGTTTTAATCATCGTCGTCGTAGTGCTAATATGCGCATTTGCGGCTGGAGGGGCTGCCCGTACTGTTCATCGTAGACGTGAAAAGCGGGCTCAAGTGGTTCAGAGTCATGAGGTTGCGATTGAACGGAGTTTTGAAGATATTAAATCAATCAAGGCGATCGTCGGACGTGTCGAGTCAGGTTTGCCATTTTATTACGAAAATACGACCGCGGATATCCGTACAGATCCACACGCCTTATCGGGTATGTCAGCGGCGATTTCCTCATTTATGCAGGAAATTTCTGGGGGATTGAGTTCCCGTTTTGAAGACGGGGAGATGGCGGAACAGATCGAGATTATGAGTCGCCACGGACTGCACCTGCTCATGTGGAACGGGAGGTTTATCACAATGATGGTTATTTCCGATATTGAACTTCCCGATTATTTCAGAGGTAAGTTGGCAGGATTAGGCAACGAACTGGAATTTATGTTTAAAGAAGAATTAAAGGAATTCTATAATACGGAACAGATTCCATCATCAACCGTGAGGAAAATCGTTCACAAGTACATTCCCTTACATTACTTTTCTGCATTCATTCTCAATGAAGGAATTATTACTCTTAAAGGCATTAAATTTTCCAAACAGGATAAGAAGATGATTTCCTTGGTAAAGGAGATACTCTTTGAGAAAAACGGGATGCAATTCTTGTTTTCTGAACAGATCATTTCTCATCTTTCAAGGTATTTCAAGAGAAGTAAAGCTATCAGTTTTTTAGACAAGGCTATTGAGCAGAATCTATTGATCGAATTTGATCCTGAAGATATATTACGTTCTAAAGAAGGGCAATCTGAAGAGCCCATCCCACTAGGCCAGAATATCTAGTCGTAAAACCATCCTTAAACAAAAATGGATCTTTCTTTTGGCAGAGGGTAACAACGGGAATTGTAAGTTAGATTTTGCTGAAAATTTGGACCGAATTTTATTATTGTTGACCGCAACGAGCTTTAATTTGCCGATGTTAATAATTGGTCTGGTGTTAATGGTCAACCGCCATTTATAGGGAGAAAAGTTCCGAAGTAGTAAGGATTAAGTCATATTATACTACATACTCCAATACTCTCCACAGATCTTTTTGATTGCGTTAGAAGGCGTTAAAATGCCAACATGTCCAAATTGTACGTCATTGGTTGAAGAAGGAACCATTTTTTGTTTCAATTGCGGGTTTAATCTGCTTGCTGACTCTTATGTTCATAAAACGAAAAAAATTGCCTCCAAAAGTCTAGATCTGTCTGCTGATGTTATAACTCAATACCACGATTTGGAACTCAAGTTAAAAGAACTTACAGATATAGAAGTTAGGCTGCAGGATCAACGATCATATCGAAGAGACCTGGAGGAGTTAAGTCAGAACGCAAATGATCGTCTCTCTCAATTAAGTGCCCAAAGGTATAAAGAGTTCCAAGATGTTAAAAAACTGAAAGAAATGAGTGTAACATCTGTAGTCGCCCGGCTTAAAGGCGACCGAGAGGAACAACTTCAGAAAGAAGAACTCGAATATTTTACGATCTTAAATAAGGAAGAAGCAGCACAAGTAGAAGTTAATCGTCTAAATACACTTATCAAGGATACTGATTATAACATTACGGAACTAGAAAAACTACTGTCGCTAAAAAGAACCCTCCAGAAAGACCTTGAGGGATTAATACATGAAGTGTGTGCCGGGGTCACGGATCCGATTGAGGACGGGATAGAAGCAGATCTGAAGGTATTGGTCACAAAGACGAATCCGATTTCACTCCGAAGGAGTGCTTATGCTCGAGCGAGAGCACACATGCAAAATGCTGAGCGTAACCTAGGGGAAGCTCTAGACTTGTTAGGAAGCGCTTCTAGTCTTTCAACGTGGGATACTTTCTTTGGAGGAGGAATATTTGTGGATTCAATGAAGCATTCACGTATGGCTACAGCTAGAAATCTAGTTCAAAGTGCTCATAATGATATCCAACTTGCCAACAAAGAGGCTCCTGAGATCAGAGCATCATCTCAAGCGTTCGTGGAGGATATCAGTTTTTTCTGGGACGGTTTCATGGATAATATCTTTTCTGATTTAAGTTCAAGAGGGAAAATACACCGATCGATTTCCTCCGTCCGTGATGCCCTTGAAGATTCACACAATGTTATCCAATGGATTGATGGGCAGCTAAATCAACTTGATAACGAGTATAAGGCCCTAGAAGAGCAGATCAAAGATGCGCGGACCCGATTGTTGCGAGAAAGGAAGCGGATGATCGAGGATGCCATCTTAAATGTAAAATAGGGATGTGGGGACATGAATATTGTTTGTACAGGAAATACAAGGGGGATAGGGCTTGCGCTGACCCATGAATTCCTCAATCATGGAGACAATGTCATCATTTCCTCAAGGGATGGCGGAAGGGTTTCCCAGGTAGTTGATGAACTAGGGCGAAGTTACCTTGATTCTCGTATCGAGGGAAAGGCATGCGATGTAAGAAATTCAGAGCAGGTTGAAAAATTGGGAGAATTTGCCAAGGAAACGCTAAAATCAATAGATATCTGGATAAATAACGCTGGCATCCGGGGTCCACTTAATCCAATGCAGGAAACTCCTGTTGAACAATATTATGACGTCATTAACACGAACCTTATCGGGGTTCTTAATGGGTGTAAAACTGCCCTGAAAATAATGCTTAATCAGCCTAATGGTGGAAATATATTTAATATGGCTGGCATGGGATCTTTCGGTAGGGCAACGCCCCGAATGGCGGCTTATGGAGCATCTAAAGCTGGGATTCCTGTACTAACTAAAAGTTTAGTTGAGGAAAACAGGAAAACACCTGTTGGCATCCACGTATTGTCCCCTGGGATGGTTATCAGCGATTTTGCTGGCAAAAATGTGACACCAGAGGCCGCTCGAATTTATAATATCCTAGGTGACCTACCTGAAACTGTTGCGAAGGTTCTTGTTCCCCAAATTCGGATTATACAAGGAACAGGTAAAACAATACGATATCTAACACGAAGAAGGGCCATGATACGTTTCTTAACGGCAAGAAGAAGAAAAAATCGTTTTTATGAAACTGATTGACATCAATGGGCTGGTACAAATCTCCATAATTCCACTCTAATCCGGAAAGCCGTCTCATCCCCTTTTTAAGGCTAAGGTTTGATCGAATAAACAAAATCGATTAACTCTCTCATCGACGCCACACTAAAAACCTCCGCGCCCGCGTTTTCAAAGTGTCGAACAACAGAATCTCCTGAATTCCACATTTCGGGAGGTTCGGGATTAAGAATAAGACAGCGTTTAGCTAAGATTGCCATTTTTCTTATTAGATCCGCACTGACTGGATTTCCCTGTGTCCACATACCCTCAAAATCACGACAATCCCCAAAAATCAAAACTGTTGTTCTGCGGTTAATTGGGTGATATCCAATTAGCTGAGAAAAATCCTCGAAAGAAGTTTGGTAGTCAGAATGAATTCTGCGTGGACGAAGTGTGTGTTCCCAGGCCAATTCTCTTTCTTCCAATGCCTGATCGATCGTAGGCTGATTTAATGCATCTGTAACTTCTACGCAACAATTATCAAACTCGAATACTCGGATCCTCTTGAAAACAGACCTGGCTGCATAGGTAATGACAAAGAACCAATCTGCGATCCAACGGGTAGAGCGAGAAACATCGTTGAGTATGAAAATTTCCGGGTCCTGGATACGTTTCTTCTTTTGAATAAGATTAAGTGGAATTCCATTAGTGGCTAGATTCTTTCGCATAGTTCTTCGGAAATCTAGTTTCCCTCGCTTCGCCCGTTCACGTCTACGCCTTTCTCTGCTAGCCAAAATACGTCCAATTACAATAAGCTGGTGTTTGACATTTGTTATCGTAAGAGAAAGCGTCGTTAAATCCTGGTCCAGAAAGGCTTCAACGGGCATCATAATTTCAGGGAGCTCAATTGGTTTCTGCGGTACAAAACCTCCGTTTTCCTTTTCTTGTGCCATTTCACGTTCAAGGTTTTGTTGAAATTGCTGAAGAGTTCCTGCAAAACGAAGAGTTGTAGCAGGAAGAGCCTGTCTTTGGATTGGGGTTAATCCACGTATGGGAAGGCGTAAACCGAATGCGAGCTGGAAAGCACGCCCAAGAGTTCCCTGCAATCTTTCCAGCTCTTTTCGAAGATCGCTGGAACTGCCCACGCCATTAGATGCTATCATCGATATTGTGGTTTGGACAGCTTCGGATACCTTATTCTGTACGAGCATTTCACCAATTATATAGTCAATCCTTTGAGGGCTGCTTTCAAGGCGGCTTAAAAATCGTCTGAACTCTGGCTTTAACCGTTTTTCTACCTTAGAATCCTTAACTTCAGATAATAGGTACCTAGCGGGAGAAAAATACATATTGAAGCATTCGTTGAAAATGGAAAGATTCTCCTTTTGTTTTACCAAGGTAGCACGCAAACCCAAAAGGAGATCATCCCTCGAGGCGACCCCTAGTAGCTGGTAAACTTTTTGAGCTGAAATGGTCTCGTCAGGAGAAATCGGCAGCCCAAAGTATCGTAACATGGAAACGAAGTCCAAAATAACGGACAGCGTTACTTATCCTCCGTATTTCCGAGACGAATTATCTCAGTTATCTGAGTTTCCAGACGTAGGATATCCTCCTCGTACTTCAACAATACAGGAAGAGTTTCAACCAAAGTTTTCTTATCTATGTGCTCTTTCCCCAAAAATATCAGTGCTTTCGCCCAATCAATAGTTTCAGCAATAGATGGCAATTTCCGTAAATCATAGGTCCTGATCTGTTGAACAATACCCGTAATACTGCCTAATAATGGCGTATCGAAATTTAATCCTGTATGAGTAGCTAGAATTTGACGTTCTCGCTCAGGAGTAGGAAAATCAATATAGAGATATAGGCATCTTCGTCGTAAGGGTTCACTGAGGTCACGGAAGGAGTTACTCGTCAGGATTACGATTTGATCGTCGGTTTGGGCAGAAAAGGTTCCTAGTTCAGGGATAGTAATCTGACGTTCCCCCAATGCTTCAAGCAGAAACGCCTCGAATTCTTCATCAGACTTATCAATTTCGTCAATGAGAAGGATATTGGGCTCAGAATTAATGAATGACAAAAACAACGGACGCTCAATAAAGAACTCTTTTGAGAATATTTCATCCATATCCATGTGATTCCTGCCTCTATCTGATCGCAATCTTTCCAACTCAATGTGGAGAAGCTGTCGTTTATAATCGAATTCACCGATTACCGATTCAGCCTGAATCCCTTCAAAACACTGAATTCTGTACAAACGCCAATCTAAGGTCCGCGCTGCGGCAATAGCAATACTGGTTTTTCCTGTTCCTGCAGGACCTTCAATTAGCACAGGCCTATGTAACTCAAGCGCAAGTTTAAGCGTAAGGTCAATTTCTGGATTCGATACATAATCTGCCAAAGCTAGGTCTATGGCCATTGTTTTCAACTCCGTGTTGATTATATTGTCACAAAGACGATTCCAGAATTTTTGTCTGATCTGGGTGATTTTCCATATCAATTAGCATCAATAACTACTATATCCTTCCAGTTCTTGTGATCAACTTTTGTTTTTATGATTGTACTACTTGATATTCTTTTTCCAGTAGATTCAATCTCTCTTCATGGAGCTTTTCTTTCCCCCAAATTAAAACCTAATCATCTAGTTTTGCATCAATCAAAACACCCGCTAGGAGGACCCGATTGGAACTTTTATTTATCCATGCGTGATTCGTCCCCCGTTGTATAACCACATTAAACGGCTTTAATTCTACCTCGGTTTCCTCAAGCAAGAGAGTAACCTCGCCCTCTAGCACGATAATGTAGTCAATTGTTTCCGTTTTGTGCATATAAGGATGTTTCGAAGTATCCGTACGGCAATGAAGAGCCTTTAATGTCGATAAGCCTTGTACAGCCAGATTCTCAAGCTGCTGGTTAGTCAATTTAGGATCAAGTGGCGGAATTTCGAAAAAACGGAAGATCGTTCCACTTGGTGAAGGTTCGAGGGGAAGTAATTGTATGCCCGCCAGATCAATAGTTTTTGAATTATCTACGGGCGTTTCCCTAGTAACCCAGAATTGGTGTATAGTTCCATAATGAAAAGGGGAGTCATCTATGATAATCGTGGATTTTCTTTCCTTGTTGTCCCCCGTTACGATTCTCCGAATTGCCTTGATCATATTCATCACCGGATTTCTTCCTACTCAAACTTGAGACAATCTACAAAGTTTTTTTCCTTGATCTCCTAACAGGATTTTGGGATGATGAATAAGTCATTAAAGACCAAGCTTTGAGTCGAGATGAGAAGAAAAAGTTAGGTAAACCCCTAATCTTTGCGCTTCTTCTTTGAGGTGTTTCAACCGCCTAGTCGGCTTGCTTAGTCTTCCTCGGATGTTAATTCTAAACACAGCAGCAAATTCTGCTGGATTTTTACTTCGTATCTCTTCTAGTCTGGCTAGAGCATCCCTTGCCTCATTTAGATAGCTCCGAAGAGGTGAAGATAGAAGATCCCACTTCTGATATAATATGGGTGTTGCATCAACTTGTTGAAAATTAAAACGGGCGTCCTCACTAGTTATTTCCCCGATAACATATCCTTTGGGTTCATTTCTCTCTTGAAGTGAAACGCGATCTGGGCTGCCCGAATAACACACGATGGTTCCAACGTTAAAAATTGTTTTTTCTTCAATTGACGACCGCCAGGTTCTTGAATCATAATCTTGTAGTATTTTTCTAACTCCATTGCTGGATCTGGCACGGCCTGAATCCTTATACACAACCTGATACCTATGGACATGACCAGAGGCTATATAATGGTAATTTTGAGGTATTTGAGAAAACCCAATAACATTCTTTCCTGTTCTAAACGTATAGTTTTCTACTTGAGATCCCTCAAAAAGCTGATGTGTTGCTAATATGTTATAATCAATCTTGTTAGAGCCCGTGGTTGACAGGAAATTATCCTGGGCCTTTTGAACTACGCGATTAAACAAGCTCGGAGCTTCTTCACGAATATAGGGGTGACCTGTGATTTTTACGGTAAGTCCCTTTTTTCTATAAAGGAAGGAACAGGGTTTTACAAATAAATAAATATTTTCATGAAAACTAATAAGACCTACGGGCAGTTTTCCTCGTTCATGATTACCAGCAACAATATAAACAGGAACCCCATTTGAAGCTGCTCTTACAAAGGGTTCTACACCCCTCTTGACAACCTCTCCAGGTGGTTGGCTTCGGTTAAAAAAATCTCCAGAATGGATAATGAAATCCACCTGATGTTGGATTAGTGCTTCGTTAACAATTTTCTCTGTCTGTCGAAAGAAACGTTCTCCATAGGCGCGGCGTTGCAGATTTTTGGGATTAATCGCATAATGGGCACCGAAATGGGTATCTGCGATATGCAGAAATTTAACTGAGTCTTCCTTCATTTATGATTTTCCCATTTAAGTCAATTTATCCCTTGGAAGAGGTCATAAATGTTTTCTACGTCCGCATTCTTAAAGAGATAGGATATTGGATCGCAATGGCCATAAACTGGAAATAAACTCCAGGAATCAATAATTTGGGTTCTATAAAAGATAATGTTATTCTAAAAACCGCGGGGGAGTAGGAGAACGAAGAAAGGTTTTCTCAGCTGGACCTTAATATTGACTTGGCAGTCATTTTTCTCGGATATAGTCTCCAAAAACTATCTTTTACCTGATTTCAGCCTTTAATTTCTCTGAAAATATCTTCAATTTCCTCTATGAACTTGTCCATTAGTTCCAGGGTAGTTCGCAGATTGAGTATACACACACGAATCGTTATCCTTCCCTTTAGTAATGTGCGGCTGACATAATACTTTTTCCTCTCTTGCAAGGCTCCCACAAGTTCCTTGTTTAATTGGTCTGTCCCTTTCCACCGGAAACAGACGATTCCTAATTTATCATCGGACATTAATTCCAAATTCGGGTGAACACGAACTCTCTGGCGTAAATAATCTGCAGCGAGGATATTTCGAGTAATGAGATTGCTCAAGCCGCTTTTACCATAACTACGAATAAGCATCCAAATCTTTAGTCCACGTAATTCTCTGGTAAGCGGAAATCCATAAGAACGGAAATTTCGCTGGAGAGGATATTCCGTCTCTAATTCGGAATCCTTGAGATACTCTGCACTTAATTCAAACGCGTTCCTGAGTTTTTCGCCATCACTTACGATCGCACATCCTGCTTCAAAAGGAGCGAACAACCATTTATGTGCATCCAGTGCTATTGAATCAGCTAGCTGAATATCCGCTAAATCCCTTGCAACTTCGTGATTTGCAATGCGTGCAAAAGCTCCGTAAGCTCCGTCGATATGAAACCAAAGCTCTTTTTCTCTGGCAAGCCTGGACAATCCTCTCAGATCATCGATAGCCCCAGTATTTGTTGTACCGGCCGTTCCAACTATTAGTGCTGGGACTTTGTTACCTTCCATTTCATCTTTTTCAATGATTATCCGAGCCGTCTCCGCCGTCATTCGGAAGGATTCGTCAGTTTCAATTATTTGTACACTTCTCTGACCAAGACCTAAGAGCATGGCCGATTTTAGAATACAGTTGTGACTTTGATCCGATGTATAAATCATCAACCGTTTGTTGCCATTAATCCCATCGTTCTTGAAATCCCATGGAGCCCTATCAACAAGGCCCGTATACATACAAGCAAGATTGGCACCTGATCCTCCAGTTGTAAAGCTTCCCCAGCTAGAATCATCAAGCTGCAGCATTTGAATAATCCATTTAATAGACAGACTTTCTATTGCAGTCCCTCCTGGTGATCCTATTACCGTTCCTACAAATTGATTGAAGAAAGGGGTTAAAGAGGCGCCAATCATGGCAGGCGGAGCAGGATCACCTGGGATGTAGGCAAAAAAGTGAGGATTGCCAACAGAAGGGAACCTGGGGATAGCGATGTTTCTCAAAAACTTAACTGTGGAATCCCAAGTTTCTGGACATTCGGGAAGGTTGGCGTCAAATAAATTATTTACTTCCTGGGGAGTTTCCGTACTGTAATGAGATTTGCTCGATTTGTGGTCAAGATATTCTCTTATTAGTGGAAGAAGAGATTCAATCCTCTTAGTCAACTCTTGTGATGAAATTAATTCTGGGCATTGTAGATTATCGAATTCTTCACGGATTTTAAGTCTCGGATCCATCATTTCAACCATCGATACAATTTCTCCCTCTGAAAGGGGCATCAAATTTAGAATATTGTATCACGGTTATTTCTTGTGATATCTATATATCAATTTCACCGAATCGCTCAAAAAATGCATTTCAATGAGAATAGATCTGTTAGATAGGTGTTTTTCGTGCGAAAGTTTGGGCCCGCAACTTTTAGAGACAATGCAGTTTTAAATGAGCACTTTGCTTCCAATGGGCCTCTCGTTGCTAGAGGTAGTCTCAGTGGATTATCTATTCGAGTTAATGGACCCGTAAAAGTTGGATCCAATTTAGAAATAACAGAGCGTCTTAGGGTAAACGGACCATGCACTATTGGCGGTAGCTTGAAATCTTCCGATGAAGCGCATGTCAAAATCAATGGGCCGCTATTCGTTGAAGGAGGTGTCCAAGGGGGATCCTTTAGAGTGAATGGGCCATTTAAAGCTGACTCTGCCAATGTTTTTGCCATATACGTTCATGGCACTATCGATATTCGAGCTGATCTTACCGCAGCTGACGAAATATCTATTGTACTGGGCCATGCGAAATCGAAGAAGAGAATCCGGATAGGAGGAATAATTTCAGCTCCTTATGTCTATATAAAGGATCCCGGGTCTGTCGTCGACCTCATTCCTGGCCTAAGAACCATGAAAAGGCTGCTAAGGAGGAATTTTTTTCCCAAATCCAAATTTAAGCTGAGGAACCTGCAAATAAAAACGGATTTCCTAGTCCTAGAAGATGTAGAATTGGTAGAGAGCAAGATCGATGCGAAGCAGATTGAAAACCGTGATCGAGAGTACCAAGATTAAATCTTATGAAATCGGCGGGCTCAAGATTTTCTGTAGAAAAAACCCCCCTCCAGCCTTGAAATTAGCCTTGAAACCGAAATTTCCTTTCAAACTTCGAAATATTCTTTTCACCACCTCTCTCATTTCTTGCATAAACCAATGAAAGTTTAAACATTTTTTAAAGTAGCAATTACAAAACCATCATAGGGTAAGTTACCGAATATGAAGAAACCAGTAATGGGCGGTTCAGGCCGAGTAACTTCGAGAAATCAAGATCCCTCATATATTAGAAAGGTTATAAAGCATCTTGGAACAAGGAGAAGACAGTTAGGATCTGCTATAGTTTTAGCCGGAAGGAATGCCACCCGTTCTAAGTACAGAAGCACTCTATTAATACTAGGGATCACATTTACAATAGCCCTTGAAACTGGCATTGTAGTTTCGGTAGATACATTATATGATGATTTTATCTACGACAATAGGAATCAAAACTTTACAGATATAACGGTTATCCCCAAAGAATGGTCCGATCTATCAACATTGCGGTCAGTCTCTGCCGATATCCAGACGATAACAGGGATCACTAGGGCCAGCCCCGTTTATACCGTTAATGTTGATCGTCTCATCAAGGAAAGACTCCCAGAAGCAAATATCATAGTTTACGGTATTGATCCTTTAG
Source organism: Candidatus Heimdallarchaeota archaeon (assembly GCA_048881705.1). Lineage (GTDB taxonomy): Archaea > Asgardarchaeota > Heimdallarchaeia > Hodarchaeales > Hodarchaeaceae > Hodarchaeum. The sequence continues at coordinate 31,310 of JBHLSH010000038.1, forward strand.
AGCATCCCGATATTACAACATTTAGCATAACGGAGGGTGAGAGAAAAGCCACTGGAACTAATGTCATTATATCGCAAACCCTTCTTTCAGAATCTGGATTGAATATCGGTGACGCTGTTGAGGCCGCAGATTTTGATCTCGAGCTCGCAGTAGACCTTAAACCAAGGAGCTTCACAATCAGCGGAGCGATTGCTGATCCCTCATTCTTTGGAAACAACGTTGGATATCTCTTCATCCTCATGGATATACAGGAATTAATAGATGTTGTACCAGAAAATGAAAGATCTAACATCCTAAAGGCAAAAATCGACATTTCAGTTCAAAATCTATTAGATATTAAACCTGTGGTGGAACAAATCAAGGATCACATAGGAAACGATTACTTGGTTTGGACGGGAAAAAATGTTCCAGATACTCAAGCAAATGGAATACGTGCATATCAAACAGCAATGAGCTTAGTAATTCTTGCTTCATTTGTTGTGGAGTTCCTATTTATTACGAATATACTGGCAATAGCGATTCGGGAGAGATCAAGTGAGTTTGGGATATTTCGTGCTGTGGGAAGTGGATCCAGGTTCTTGATTCTGGCCTTGACAATCGAATTATTGATGTATTCGGTCATTGGAAGTACCGTAGGTCTGTTTAGTGGAATTACGCTTGCGGTGCTTCTTACACTAAGAATGCAGAGTTTTTACCCTAGTCTGAGCATTCAGTCGCTCTCCATCCACTCAAGCTCTCTGTTTGCCGCGATTTCGTCAGGAATAGTTGTATCACTTATTTCGGGCTTATACCCCATCTTTATTGTTTTAACAATGCCCGTGATTCAGAATATTCACTCCCGCATGCGTAGGAAGAGAAGTACAAAGGAAATTATAACTCATTGGCAATATTCAGTTACAACAGGAATTCTTCTGACGGTTTCTGGATTAATACTACAATTATTCGTTGGTCCTTCTCCGTTCCTCGAGTTTCGTTTCTTATCTTTCCAGTTTTTAACTGTGTTATTAATTTTCATTGGTATACTTTTCATTGAAATCGGGATACTTGTTTTTCTCCCAAAAATCACGTCTGGGTTTTTTGCTCCTGTCTTTGGCAAGATTGTGACCATAATTTCTCAAAGGAATATTGCTAGAGAGTTCCAGAAGTCACTGTTAACCATCATATCTTCCGCGCTGGCTTTAACTTTCATTATTGTTGTTGGAGTAGTATCTGCAGCCATTGTTGATGGCGTTCCTCTATTCTTCAAGGAGCAATGGGGCGATGTTGATTTGGTAGCGGAAGCGCCTGATAACCAACTCCCTGATCGTAATCTAACTGATAGTCTTGAACAAAATTCAGCCATATTAAGGTCTTCATTTATACAAGAAGAGCGTACTGACATAAAAGGAGTCAATAGTTATATTTATGGGGTAGATCCGGCGAAGTATACTTATTTTGCGGAAGATGTTATAGAATCTATATTTAACTATACATATCCTTCTCCGTTATTCCTATCAAGAAACGATGCCGTTTTTGGGCTTGTTTCCGATCTGTTATATCAAAGGTTGTTTAGTCCGGTTGGTTCAGACCTCACCATTCGCACGTCTGATAATACGACTGTGAATATCACGCTCGGCGCCGTTGTCAAATCAAATGTTTTTCTAGGAAACGGTGAATATCTTTACATATCAGCAGCAAGATTTCAGGAATTCTTCAATTCAACGGCAGCAAAATGGTTTGTTTGCGATTTAAATGAAGAGATTGAATCTGCTCAGGCAATTATTGAAACTGAATTCCCCTTTTTTCAGGAAATTTTGGGGATAGACTTTTTTGTAGATATAATTGAGGAGAGTTTAGTACTTCAATCTTCAATGTTTCAGATTTTGTTTTTTGAATCTTTCATCCTGGCTGCAATAACTCAGTTTGTTTCGATATTGATTTCCACATTGCATATGGAGCGAGAAGTAGGGATTATGCGCGCCCTAGGATTATCGAAACGTGGGGTCTTTAATATTTTCATGTTTGAAGCAGTTGTTATCGGCCTTTCAGCCCTTACCCTGGGAGTTTTTGACGGATTAGTGGGTTCCGTTCTGCTTTCATGGTATATCAGCCTATCCATCCCCATCAGAATCGAATTTCCGCTCGAACAGATTATTACGTGGGCAGTTTTCTCCTTTTTAATTACCCTAGGTAGTACTTTTTTGCCTTCTTACCGTTCTAGCAGCAAAAAAATCATTGATACAATATCTGGGAGGCCCATTACTCGATTAACTGAAGAGGGCCCGCCATATCCGCAGGTTTTCTATTCCTATTGGTTACACTCCTCGACAAGAGACGAACTAAACTTGAATTTCGATGTACAAGACAATCCCGTTGCAGCTCACGAAGAAATTAAAAAAATGGAGCCACATTCTTCTGTATCAACATGGCAATTCATTAGGAACCATCTGTTTCAGATTAGAACAATATTTCTAATATTGCTGGGATTCTTCACCTTTAATTATATCCTAGAGGGGTTCCTGATTCCTCAGGGATTGATTGCTTTTGACTGGATTTCTCGAATCTACCTTTCGATTTTACCTTTCAATGTTTTATATGATCAATATTTGGTGAACTTCTATTATTTCGTTAATCCTTATCTCTTTTTCATTGGTTTATCAATTATCGGACCAATTGCATACTATTTCGCGCATAAAAACGCTCCACCTAATCTGTTCCGACTCCTATTAAGCGGAATATTCTGGGGGATTATTGGATGCATACTTTCTGCTGTCATTCCATTTCTAATATTGGCTGCCTTAATAATTGTAGTTGCCCCTATATCATTATATGTTATCAATGTCTCCGCTGATAACCCTTTGTTCACGGTCCCCATACTCATTTCCGTTGTAATCTTCGGAGCTGAATTATTACTTTTTCAGAAGGTTTGGGCGTATTTGGTGTTCGAAGGAATTAGTTCAGGAATGCCTCTGGAGGAAAAATTCCAGTGGTTAAGAGAATTAGGAGCCCAAGGTCAAATAAAATTTGCTGGATTGTTACTCCTTCATCAAATTCTACAGGCTTTGTTGATTTCCTTTTTCCAACCGTTGCTTGATCCCTTGAAATCCGCTGAACCTATCCCCTTTCTTTCACCGTTTTCGCAATTGCCTACAAATCCCATTGTCTTTATATTCCTCGCATCATTTGAAATTATATTTTTCCTTTCTCTGATTTTATACCAAATCCTCCAGTTTCAACAGTTGTCTTATCGATTTCCCCCAACAGCCATTGTCAAGAGAAGGAAGATGCCAGAACAGTCATTTGAAGACCGAAATGTAAATGGTCTTTTACTCTCAGAATAGAGACACCATTGAGATTTCAGTGGTCTATCAACCGTTCGAAAAGGGTTTGTTTTTTGAAAAAGAGAATCTCTTGGAGCATCAATATCCAAGAAAGCTGTTTAATAAAGCTTACCAACCATTTCTACCGATCTTTCCGATAGGAATCGATGTTGGAATGGCTTCTCTATGACCTTGCGGTCCTATTTTAAGTTACGGATTTTGATTCTGAACGTCCTTGAAAAATCAGTCCATGCCGTCAGATCGTTTATGACGAGTAACAACTGAATTTAAAGGTATCATCAACTAACCATCAACTAACCTTCCGTAGCTTATAAAAAGGACCCCCTACAAGTTGAGCAGGATGGCATAGATAAGCATTTATGCCATTTGACTGTGATATTTTAGTCAAATTAAGTGTCACAGTAAGTAAAAATAGATATAGGAGATACTAAATGAAAAAAATAAAAACCGTGACTGCGATTGGTTTTTTCTTACTACTTGTAGTCATGAGTTCTAGTACCGCCACTATCACCGCTCAAGCCCCCACTTCATCAATGTGGGCATCTGAATATACCCATCACGGGGGTTACGTGGATGAGCTCTGGTGGCGTGTCTATGGCAGTGGCGAAACTGCTCAAGCCATGCTAGCCCTCGAATCTGGCGAGATCGACGCCCACTC
>JBHLSH010000039.1:0-31320 GCA_048881705.1 Candidatus Heimdallarchaeota archaeon
TCATTCCTCTCGGAACCCTTGAGCGCGATGAATTAGACTTTCTTACGTCATTTACCAATTTGCCGGAAGTTCTGGCTTATCTGGAATCAACCCTAAATCCATTTGCACTTCCCCTGAGACAAATAGTTGACGAAAACGTCGCGCCTACTAACCTTAACGCAATAGATGGGGTTTTTAACCGATTTTATCAATCGTTACTTACAAAAGGGATTGCTAAGATACCTGATGGAGAAATCAGATCTATTATGAGAGAGATGGTTAGGGAAGAACGGGAATTTCAAAATATCACAAGCATTCTTAATCTCATGGGCAAACTGGCGAGAGGAACCCTCCCCTCTACGGTTGACCTTAAAGGAGTAATCTTTTCTGGGAAATCTCATATTCAACCTGAGGAAGTTGAAGACCTAATCAGAAACAAGGATCTCGGCGGACTTCGGGAGATACTGGCTCGATCTTCGTTTCGAGAAAGGTTGGCAACGTCGGCGGTGGATATGGTCGCTACGACAGGAATTCAATCCTTGGTTGAAGAGATCGAACACCTTTTTTATCTTAATCAAATCCGTAAACGATATAGACGTCATGTTTTCAACCTAGCTCTTGGGTATTTTTGGCAAATGAGCGTTGAAGCACGGAACCTTCGAATCATTACTCATGGGATAGAATCCTTCTCACGGGAAGAAATTAGACGGAGAATAATTAATGCCTGATTCAATTCTTATTATCACTACACCAGATATCGGGATAGGGTACAAGCTGGCTGGTGCAGAAGTATATGAGGCATCCACCGCCTCTGAAGTGACGACTTTTCTGCGTAAGACAATCAAGGAACCAGATATAGCCCTTATCGGGATTGATGAAATGTTATTCAATAAACTGGATCCTCGATTTCTAGAGATTCTAAGAAAAAGGCCTAGACCACTTGTATTACCAATTCAATCAGTCATAGAGCGTGGTAGGGAACTAAAAAACGTTGAAGATTACATAAGAGAGCTAACACTGAGCACTGCCGGTGTTATAGTCAATGTGGAGAAAGATACAAGTTAACAGAGTTTGGTTTAGATGCCAGGAGTTATAAAACGTATTGCTGGGCCTGTAGTTTTTGTTTACGGCCTTGAAAATCCGAAAAAAAACCATGTAGTTGAAGTCGGAGAAGAACGTTTGCTGGGAGAAATCATCCAACTTAGGGGAGACACAAGCGTAATTCAAGTGTATGAAGAAACATCTGGGATGGGGATAAACGAACCGGTAATTGCACTCGGAAGGCCTTTAACTGTTCGTCTCGGGCCTGGTGTGATGTCTACAGTCTACGACGGGATTCAGCGCCCCTTAGATCTTCTGCAAGGATCTTTCATTGGTCGTGGGGAAAAAACCAGTCCCTTGGATGTTACAAAAAAATGGCACTTCATTCCTGAATCCTCAATAAAGCCAGGAACACAGCTTATGGGAGGAGAAATCCTTGGACGAATCCAAGAAACCGATTCTGTGGAACATCGAGTCCTAGTTCCCCCCGATTATCATGGGACAGTATCAGAAATTGTTTCTGAAGGCAAGTACGTGGTAACTGATACAGTTGCGCATCTAGAGGATAAAAAAGGTCTGGTTTTCTATCATGACTGGCCCGTAAGACGACCTCGTCCATTTAAAGCCAGAATCCTTAGCGATCGTCCGTTCCTTACAGGACAACGAATTCTCGATTTCCTTTTCCCATTGGTCGATGGCGGCTCTGCCATGATTCCTGGCGGTTTTGGAACGGGAAAAACCGTATTAAATCGGACTTTAGCCAAATTTGCTTCTACGGATATTATGCAGATGACTTTATGTGGAGAACGAGGTAACGAAGCTGCAGATGCTCTTAAGAGTTTCTTAAAGTTAGTAGATCCACGTACAGATCGGTTAATGATTGAACGTACCTCAATAATCGCAAATACTTCAAATATGCCTGTGGCCGCACGGGAGGCATCCATTTACATGGGGATCACTTTAGCAGAATTCTATCGAGATCAGGGATATAGCGTATCTGTGCTAGCAGATTCAACCTCACGTTGGGCAGAAGCGCTTAGGGAAATATCTGGAAGATTAGGAGAAATACCAGGGGAAGAAGGATTTCCGAGTTATCTTCCAAAATTGATCGGTCAGTTCTATGAGCGCTCTGGTCGTGTTACAACTTTAAGTGACCTAGACGGAAGTATCACCACAATAGGAGCGGTTTCACCCCAAGGGGGAGATTTCTCAGAACCAGTTACTCAATATACCATGCGGTTTACCACTTCACTTTGGGCCTTGGACACGGATCTGGCGCGCAGCCGTCATTTTCCCGCAATTTCTTGGCGTATTTCCTATAGCCAGAATATCCGAGAAATTGCCGAATATGCTGAGAAAAATGTTTCATCGCTCTGGAACAAGTATCGTGCGGAAATTTCAACAATCCTCCAAGAAGAGGAAGAATTAGAACGGATTGTTCGACTCGTCGGTAAAGATACCCTTTCCGAGTCGCAAAAAGGCCTTCTTTTAACTGCGGAATTAATCCGCGAAGGGTTTTTGCAACAGAATGCTTTTTCAGACGAAGATGCATTTAGTCCTGTTGAAAAAACTTTAGAAATGGCACGAGCGATATTAGATGCCCATCATCTTATCCAAGGCCGAGTTGAAGCTGATGGGCTCCTTGTGGACCCGTTATACGAAGAACAACTTATCGAGGACATTAAACGTTTGAGGGAGCTGAGTATAGAAGAAATCAAAGGTTTTTCTCAAAATCTTCCATCCAAGGTGGAAGCATTAGGTATCTAAGTGAGATGTTAGAAAATGCAGCTAACCCCATCACCCACATTCAAGTATAGAACGATTGATTCAATTCAAGGTACCTTGATTTTTCTTAAATCCATCAAGGATGTTGCTTATGAGGAAATCGTGAGGATTTTCATGCCTGACGGTGAAACCCGCACAGGCCAGGTTCTTCAAGCGGATGAAAATGCGACCATCGTTCAAGTCTTTGAAGGAACAGATTCCATGGAAAGGGTTAACACGGAAATCGAGTTTACAAGGGACGTTTTCCGTGTTGGTTTAACAGAGCAGATGATAGGACGAACGATGAATGGTTTGGGAGAACCTATCGATGGCCTAGGACCGTTAGTGGTTGAAAAACGCTCACCAATAACTGGAGCTCCAATGAATCCAGTTAGACGGGACAACCCTGAAGATTTTATAGAAACAGGATTATCCGTAATCGATGGCTTGAATGCATTAGTTCAAGGGCAAAAACTTCCAATTTTTTCCTTATCAGGAATGCCCACATCCGAAGTGGCAGCTAGTATCGCCGTAAACTCACGGGTACTAGCAGAGGAACAGGAATTAGATGTTATTTTTGTTGCCATGGGAATTACCGAGCGAGAGGGGAGATTCTTCCGTCGTAAATTTAGCGAAGCATCTGGAGCCAATATTGCCTTTTTTTCAAACTACACAATGGACAGTATTGTTGAAAGAATTCTCACTCCTCGAGTTTCTTTGACATTTGCGGAATATCTTGCTTATGAAAAAGATAGAAATGTCCTAATTATACTATCAGATATGTTAAACTACTCTGAAGCTCTTCGAGAGATATCCTCAGCCCGTGAAGAATTTCCAGGAAGACGTGGTTATCCTGGGTACCTTTACACTGATCTCGCTACTGTTTATGAGCGTGCAGGAAAGGTTGAAGGAAAAACTGGAAGTGTCACTATGATTCCCGTTGTAACCATGCCTAACGATGATATTACACATCCTGTACCAGATCTTACGGGCTATATAACCGAAGGGCAGCTTCTTATGAGCCGATCTCATCATAACCGACAATTATTTCCCCCGATGAATCCGATTCCATCTTTGTCTCGACTTATGAATGAAGGTATTGGAGTGGGAAAAACCCGGGAAGATCATGCAAATCTGGCGAATCAGCTATTTGCGAGCTATGCGAGGGGTATCAAACTTCGTCAATTGGCATCTATTGCTGGTGAAGATTCACTCTCGGACCGTGATCGATTATATCTTAAATTTGCGGACCAATTTGAATCTAAATTTATTCATCAAGGGGATGAGAGAAGAACTGTTGAGGAAACATTAACTATCGGGTGGGAAACTTTGACGGTTCTTCCGAAAACTGATCTTAACAGGATCTCAAAGCAATTTATTGACAAATTCTATCCTACTTCAGACTAGTGGTCGTGCATGTCCTCTCAACAGCTAAAAAAGACTCGGATTGAGCTCCAAGACAGGAAAGCTCAATTAAATATAGCAGATACTGGAAAAGAGCTTTTGGAGGATCGTTTAGGAGCCTTGCTTACCGCGTTCTCTGATCAGGTAAGACACCTTTATCGTACTCGTCAGCGATTGGCAATATTAGGTTATGAGGCTAAAAAATCCCTATCGCTTTCTCGTGCAGTGGACAGACGAAATCTTGCTCTGTCTGCAATGGCCGCCACCAAATCATTAGGAATTGATGTTAAAACGAGTAATGTGATGGGTGTTAATGTTCCCTCCGTTGAGCTTATTGACTTGGGAAACATCGAGGACAGACGCTCCCTCGTCGCCTCCTCAGAGCTAGTCGATACCACTGTGGATTTGTTTAGACAACAATTGGAAGTTTTGATAGAATTGGCTTCTCACGAGTTAGCGATCAGGGAGCTAGGCAAGGAGATACGTAAAACACGCCATCGATTTAATGCTCTGGAAAAAATCTTAATTCCGGAGCTCCATGAAGAAATCCAGCAGATCCTGCTAAGTCTAGAGGAAAAGGAGCGGGATGAGCTTTCAAAGCTACGGATCTTTATGACCACAAAACGGGGAAACTGATCTCAAACTCCTTGCATTTGTAGTGAAATTCAGGGAAAAAGAAATCCCGTAGTGGAAGGATCAATCAAAAACAATATTGCTGAGATGAGGCCAAAGAACGCAAAGAAAAATGCCACAATCAATCCCAGGATAGATAACTTACTCCTTTTAGTTTTCGGGAAGGGTTCAAGATGATCGGCTCGCAAGATTTCCTTTCTTAAAATTTTAAACGACTCGTCCATTTTTTTTTCAAAGGCCCGGGTAGACATCGTAGTCGAAAGGACTGTGCCGATAGTGGCAATGGACACGGAAACAGAGAGAAGAATCGATATTGATTGCGTATTGGCAAGATTAACCTGTTCAAGATTAATCGTATCTATTTGTTTACCGATCACTAGATCATGTAGGGAATACAAATTATCCCAATTTATATCTAAGATCAACTGCGTCGAAGGAAAGCCCGTATTGTTATAGGCGGAAAATAAGTCTCCAACCACAGTAGAGTTAATACCAAGCCCAAGAAGAAATTCATCAGCACTAGTGAAACTTCCTGGCGGGAAACCCTCCCAGTCTTCTCTAAAAAGCAGGTAATCGAAGCCATGGCTAGACCTCTCTGCTAGGGCCAACCAGGAATAGTTGTTGAATTCAAATCGAGCTTGAATCTGCGCCGTATAGGTGGCATTAAGATCTCTGAAAACATGTTCTAAAGTTGTACGGATTATTGCCAATTTGGTTGTCCGTTCTAGCGCTGTATACGTTGAATTCAACATGCGATATTCTAAAATCTCCACTTGCGCCCGAGCAAGTTGAATTTGGGCTAAATTCGCCATATCTAAATCAAAATTTATGAAAACATTTCTCTGTGATTCCATACTTTTCAATTCTTTTTCCAAATCAGTTATTTTGCTTTTCAGATCTTCTGTTCTTTCAGAATAAAAGTTAAGCAAGAATCCTGTCGCGAATGCGAATCCAGCTACTATGATAATAGTTAAGGTAGTCCAATTGACATTTATACGCATTCCAAGTCACCTACCAAGGTTTATCCGGCCCCTTTCGGCAATCTTCTCCTCAAAATCTCTAGGCCAACAGCCACTATTACTAAAAAAGAAATAGAATCAAATCCAGGAGTAGTCGCTGTCGTGGTTTGGATTGGTGGGGGTCCAGTCCCGCCTGTGAGAGTGGGGGCACTTCCTCCTACCGTAAACGACGTATTTGGAGGATTGATATGGGTAAAGACAACCTTACTTTCTAAATCAACTCCTGTTGTGCCTGCCATATCCCAAGTTGATGATGTTGGGTCAAAAGCCAAAATACGGAGAGTTGAGGGGTCTATTCCCAAGCGGTCTATAAGGTTCCAGTTTAAATAGGAAATATTTATCCATAGTTCTGATACGCCGTTAAGAGAATATCCTATTTCCAGGTAATAGTGTGTAAGTACGATTTTCGGATTTTCCAATTGAAATTCGTTCAAAGCTTGTTCAGAACCAGCAATAGGGGTAGAAGAAGGAGTAATCGTGAAGTCTAAGGTTTGATTTACCGTTGGTATTATTTCTGACTCGGGAACACCTTCGAGGAAGATTGTATGTATTCCTGGATCCAATTTTTTGGTGTAGATCACGTGGACAAACACTGAATCCTCCTCTGATACTGTGCTATTATCGTATCCAAGACCCGTAGCAATAAAACTAAAATTATGGCTTCCGGACGCTAGAAGGAATTGGGAAATATTAAATGATTGAGTTGTATTTCCAACGAGGAATCCCGACTCAACCAAATCTCCATTTAGGAGGAGCTCCCAAGAATCCCCGAAGGCATTAATTAGTACTATATCCCAGGTTATGCGAGCTTGCGTATCATTTGGAGAAACCTTGATGTCCGGTGGCGATGAAAGAACAATCGAACTGTTCTTGTCTCCACTTTGAGTTAAAAAATACTTAGGAAAGTCCTTCTCATCGGCCGCATCGCCACCTGCCATTAACGATATGCTGAATAAGCTTCCAAGAATTATTAGGGGAAGAATCATTGAAAAAGCAAGGGCTGTTTTTGGTTGCACGATTAAAATCCGTCCTCTTGATTTTTCCATTTAGCGAAATAACAACCTGGAACCGCTTAGGGATTCCCTCATAAAAACTTAGTCCAACGTAGAGCACAAACTAGGCTGAGAATCCTTCGGGTCATCTGAAAAACTCGAAGAACCATTGCTATTTTATTTCAGTAAGATTTCGCAATGGTTCTAAAGATGGATTAGCAATACTACGCCTTAGGATCTATTTATTCGCTTATATACTGATATCCATGTAATCCTTTAATCTTCTATCTATTAATTTTGAAAGATTTCGGAGGAACTGAAGTTTTAACCTGCTTACATAGAACTTATTCAATGACTCGAAGAGCAGATGGCAAATCGATTTTGATAAGCTTTCGGATTGAGAAAAGGGGCGAAATTGCTACAACAACAACTCCAATGAAGAGAATGATAGAAATACTATCCGGATACAGGATTCCAGTCAGGTTTATTTCAGGCATTGAGATCCTAATTTGAGATTGGAATATTTCCATTACTACAACTCCCAAGGGGTAATATCCGAGGGCCGTGCCAAAGATCCCTATTATCACGCTTTCTATTAATAACATCCAGGTAGAGGTTCGAATTGGTGTTCCAAAAGCACCCATCGTTGCAAATTCTCTGATCCGCTCGTCAAAATTTATTGTGGCTGTATTAAATGCAATCAAAAGGGCCAAAGCCATCACAGCATATTGAATCACCGTAAGAATTGACGTAAATAGCTCTATCAGTTCTTCGTATGTTTCAACCAGTCGACTAATTGTTTGTGCCCCACTATAACCAGGAATCTCGAAAAGATCTGCCTGAACTGACTCGATGCTAACTCCCGACCTAGGAACTAGCATCATTGCATTTATCAGACCCGTAGTATTAAGCATATTGGTGTTAGAGATATCCATAAACGCCCAGAATCGAACTTGACTCCCATAGATGCCTATGACTTCAACCGTTGAATTTATGGTTGAATATTGAAAAGCTGACTCGCGATATAAATGCTCGAGAATAATTCGATCTCCTATTGAAACTCCCAAATCTCCTGCTGTTTTCTTTGAAAGAATTATGCCTGGAACCGAGGGTTTTCTGGTCTGGTTACCTTCCACTAGTTCAGGAACCCAGATTTCATTTTCCAAATCAAAAAAATATAAAGTAAGGGAAAAAGAATCTCTGGAGTTAAATAACGTACCGGGGATTTGTACAGTTGAAACGATTTTCTCTAGTTTGGTGTTTTGTGTCAAATTTGCTATAGGCGGATTCGAAGCATTTAGAAAGTTACTAAAAACAACGTTAATACGATTTGGAGAACTAGTTTCCATAATCTCCTGTTCACGATCAAGTAGATCGTTAGCTCCGTCTAGCAAGGCAAGGATGGCTACTAACACGCAAAGAGCCAATGCAACTCCAACAATTGTAGAGAAAGTGCGCCTCGGATTTCTTGCGAAATTTCGAAAAGGAAGTTGAATAAAGATTGATCCGGGAACATCAGCTCGCTCCAGCAACGGAGCGGCGCCTTTCCCAGTAGATAAGGAGTAACCAGTGTGAATGGCGTGAATCGGGGGCATTCTTACCGCTCTTATAATCGGAATTATTGTAGCAGAGAAAGGGATTAAAATCCCCAATATAGCTCCTTGGATGAAGAGTTCACTGACCAACCACTGCTCCCATACTGGGAAAGACACCAGTTCGGATAACACATCTCCTATCCATCCTCCAATGAGGACGGAAAGAAGAAAACCTAAAACTACTCCTCCTAAAGCAATTTCGAAGGAAAAAATAAGATATCGATAGGCGAGATTCAACGGAGGGACTCCCAAAGCCATGTTGATTCCGATTTGCCTGCGGTGTGAGGTTACAACTCTGGAAACAAGATTGAACGTTCCAAATGCGGCGGCCAATAGAACGATGAATGAAATGATGAAATATAGCTCGGCATCATTCTTTATATCTTCTTTTTGAATTCTATATGATGGCTGGTCTTCTTTTTCGATAAAGTTTATGTCGACGGTGGGAAACCTTGTCTCAAAAGCCGTAGATATTTCTGCCTTTAAAGTCGACATATCTTCTTCAGAAATTTCAGAATTTAACAAAAAAATCGCTTCATTTACCCTATCGCTGGGTAACCCAGGAATAAATTGGCGGGCCAGCATTTGAGCAGTTAGAATTGGCATGAATAGGGCACAAAATGCTGATTCTGCTAAGAAGGAATTCTCTTCGACTACCATAAAATACTCTGGACTCATTCCTGTCCCAATAAAGGAAAGATTGTTACCTCCAGGAAGCAAGATTTCCTGTGTATTTGGCTCCAAGCCATAATAATCCGCGAAATTGTATTCTAGTATGCAGACTGAGGCATTTGCGTCGGATCTATTGAGATCTCTCCCTTCAATTATCTTTATTCCATTTACGGTAAGATTCTCGGTTCCGTTTGAAATATCCAATCCAATAATTCGACCGTTGACCAGGATACTTTGGTCGGCATTTGAAGCATTTACCGAAATGGGAAGGATTACACGGAATTCCTTTGCAACAATCCAATTTGAATGAGGCAGAGTATCTATTAGCTCATCAAGTTCTGTTTTATTCATCCACCCCCCTTGGGTTAAGGCCATTTTTAAATCAAACATCTTGAGCTGTTCATTGCTTTGATCAAAAGCGAATTGCCTCCAATGGATTGTGCTGCTTAATCCGACGTAAGATCCCGTCCCTAACCCGATAATCATAGAGATGGCAATTACCTGAATTTTACGTTCTTTTAAGTCTCGGAAGGACCACCGGAGCAATAATCTTAGACTGGTCATATCTGATCACCATTCAAGAAGATTTACGTCCATCGTTCCCCCACTGGGGGGGCCATCAGAAACAACTTGTCCTGCTCGGAGTTCAATAACTCTCTGAGCCATCTTCGAGATCTCGCGATTATGAGTTACGAGCAGGACAGTCTTGTCCCGTTGTTTCTGCTCTGCAAGGAGTCTGAGTATCTGCCTTCCAGTTCTGAAATCCAATTCTCCTGTGGGTTCATCTGCAAGAATGATTGGCGCATCCTTTACCAAAGCCCGCGCTATGGCAACACGTTGTTGCTCTCCTCCACTCAATTGGTGAGGAAAATGACGGATACGATCGCTTAGTCCGACCTTGTCCAAGGCCACAATCGCTTTATGTTTACTATGTTTTAATCCCCCTAAATCGGCTACATACTGAACATTCTCTAAAGCGGAGAGGGTTGGAAAGAGGTTAAACGTCTGAAAGATAAAACCAATAGTCTCACGTCTAAATGTAAACTGCGCCTGCCGCCTTATCTTTGAGATGTCTTTCTCTCCAACAATTAACATACCACTTGTCGGGCTTTCAAGAGCACCAACCAAATTTAATAACGTGGTCTTTCCGGACCCTGAAGGGCCTAAAACTACCACTATTTCCCCCTGATCAATTATTAGATTTAGGTTGTCAAGAGCTTTGACCGTAACAGATCCCATCGTATAGTGTTTAGAGATTTTTCTTAGCTCAATTGTATAATTCATCAGATTTCACGTGTCGGTTATTGAGCTCCAACTGTATTTCGCGTGTCCATTCAATGTTTTAAAATATGGAGTAAATTGATATTACTTAAATATCCTAAAATACTCATCTTATATCTGACAGGAAAAGCGTCAATTTGATGGGTGATTGAGTCTCACTTTAGAAAGCTTAATAATATACCGAATTCTGAGAGTATTCTTCGAAAAATCAGTTTCTCGCAAATTAATACCACAGACTTAATTGAGTATAAGCAGATTTTGATAACCTTTGGGTTATGATGGAGTAAAAATTTCTTCTTTAATGATCTCTGGCTTCTTACGTCTCTTCTGTGCAATGGTTCGAAGTACCCAAAAAATACCAAACAGGAACCCAGCGAAAAAAGTTATTGACTCGACGTACTTGAATATCGACATTGCGGAGGTCAGGATTCCCTGAACTAACCGGAAAGGCGCGTCCTGATATCCTATAAAACCAGGTGCTTCTTGTATTGTGTATAAATCAGATAGAATGTTGGTTACAATCAGTGTGAAAGTGGTAGAAACTAGTAAAAAGAAGATCGATAATCGATCCTTCACTCTAGGCGTAATAATCGTGACAGAAAGGAATTTGAAGATGCCAGCCGTTATAAAGTATAACGGGACCAGTAGCAGAGGGATAAACTCGAAACTAGGTAGGATACTGGTCAACCACTCTGAAAGCGACAGGATTACCTCATTATATATGTAAAAAAAGAATGGCGGCAGTCTAATATCAATTGGGAAGAGCAATAGGCGTTCTATCAATAGTTCAAGCGTCCCAGCCAAACTATTCCATAAGATTCCCAACCAGAAGAATAATAATACAAGATATTTCGAAAAAACAACAACCCTGGGAGGAGAACTGGCGATAATGTGCCCTGTTCGGGCAATTTCTACTCCACGATACATTGCTGACGCAATAGCAAGTATTGCAAACCCTTCTGCAAAACCTACAATCATCGTTGCAATAACCGTAATGATAACAAAATCTAGTTGGATGATACTTAGAATATCCACTGCTCGAAGTGGCAAGCTGGATATAAAGGCTTGGATTAATTCTACTCCAACGAATGGAATGGCGCCGGCTTGAACCTGCTCAAAAACATCCCAGCCAGACCATAGGATGACCGGCGCAAAATAGAGTACGCCGATAAGAGGAATAATTAGAAGGGCATTTACACTAGTAACGAAAGCAGTAAGTTTGATACTTCTCCACAATATTAAGAAAATGGTTTTCAAAAGCTGAAAAAACCACCAAAGAAATAGAGGGATGGTGAGAAGTGAAGCAATATTACCTACTAACTTTACCTCCGGATTAGTTACGGATGTTGTCAAATACTGGGCATACGCGATGAATAGCGGGATTAACAGCCAGAAGAGTATCTTGTATAGAGTTCGTGTCTCCGTTTCTTCCTCTTGCGGGGTCTCCTCCTTTCTTATTCGGCTAGCTACCCTTCTTCTCCCCAAGGCCGTAAGAATCGCCAAAAAAACTATAACCGAAAAGGCAATGATGATTATAAAGAAGAAATCAAAGTAAATGTTCCTTATTGTTTGATAATATTCCCTAGGATCAGATAAGTCAGTTAGTCCTGGAATATCGGCATTTATTCTCACCAAGATCCAAGTCATAGCCCATACTGGCAGCAGTTGCAAATAAGCTTCCTGTAAAAAGACATCAAGTAATAAATAACAGCAAGAACAAAAGGAAAGGGCCAAGGCCGCAAAAAGAAAGAATTTAGAAGACCTATACTCAATCCTCCCGGATTCAGGATCACGAAGTCCAAATTCCTCTGCCATATCCACCAAAACGATCTTGGAAAAACCCAATAAAACAAGAAAGAAGCATATACTGGATAGTACCATCGCTACCAGAAAAGTAGGTTCTTGGGGGATCATGCGGAAATCCAAAACTGCGAAGTTTTCAATGTCTCGCGAAGCGACCATTACTCCGACTATAAGGAGTGCCATAAACAAAAATCCCAATATTTTATAGAACTGTGTCTTCAGATACTCTTTCCAGGGGATTCTCGACGTTTTCTCGGGATTGCGAGATGTAGGTTCCTTTTCATCTTCAATAGTTGAGGACATCTGGATCAGTTTCCCCCTCAATAACCTCCATAAAAAACATAGGTAATAATTGAGGCGAATTCGTAAAAAGAAGGTCTTAAAGGGTTAAGACTATAACGCTCCTCAATAATTGCTGATGGTTTTAACTTTCAAATGATGACTGGAGAGAAAATTATGAGTGAACTAGCAAAGCGGAGCCCGAGCTATCATCTAAAGATCATTGTTTGCGGATCAGGTGCCGTTGGTAAAACCAGTATCATCCATCGGTACGTACATGATCGGTTTGAACACAATTACCTTCTCACGGTTGGCGTAGAACCATCAAATCGGCTATTAGAGATCAATGGAAAGAGCGGGCCCAAACTAGTTAATCTCTTGATCTACGATGTAGCTGGCCAGAAACAGTTTCAGACTTTAAGGGATATATTTTTTAGAAAGGCGCACGCCGCCTTGTTAGTATTTGATCTTACTCGCCCTGAAACTCTGGAAGACCTTTATGATTGGAAGGAGCAGATTGACAATCGACTAGGAGAGGATCAAATCCCACTTATTCTGTGCGGTAATAAATCAGATTTGGAAGATTCTATCGATATAGATTATGGGAAGCTCGAGGATGAGATAATTCCTGATCTTTCCCCGATAAAATATTTGGAAACATCTGCCCTGGCAGATATAAACATCCGTAAAGCGTTTAAAATCCTTACTTCTGAGATCTTAAGAAGAAAAAACATTCTTTAGATTTTTGCTGTCCAGAAAAAGCCACCAGATGTGTGAGTAGTATCTACACCTGCGATAGAATCCTCTTGAAAGGTTCGGGACAATTCAATGAGACTGGAACGGTGGCAAGGATGTTTCCACTCGATTTTAAGCTTTGAACCGTAAACTTCGATGGGTATTCCAACATCACACACGTATAAGTCTCCTATACTTTCAGGTGCCGCTCTTAGCAATCCAGATTTGACAAAGCCAATAGTTAACGTAATATTGGGATAAACCTGTCCGTAATCATCACCTGTTGTTACATCAAGACCAGAGGGGGCATCCAAAGAAATGACATTGGGACAACCCTTCAAATACCCAAAAACCTCTTCGGATAAGCTATCTTTACGGGATTTAAACCCATATCCAATGTAACAATCAAGAGTGACTGAATGCGGTTGAGGGTCAGGAATTTCAGGCGGGAGAAATTCGTGAATCGGGATTCCGATTTTTTTCGCACGTTTTGCCTGAACCAAAGGGATAGAACCCAGAGCAGATATACCGTTTGGCAAAAAAACTACTGTTGGTATCCCCCAAGCGAACAGTCTACGCGCTGCAACCAAACCTCCCCCTCCATTATTGCCCGAACCAGCTATGATACTTACAAGAGAATTTTTTTTATTTATATAACCTACTTCGGCGGCGAGCCTGGCCAAACTAATTCCGGCATTCTCCATCATAAGTTCTACCCCTATGCCAAATTCCTCAGTCATTATTCTGTCAACTTCAACCATCTGACTCTTAGAAATTCCAGGTAACAATTTCGGGTCATTCCTCAACGTTAGTTGGATAAAATCTGCTAAATGATCTTGGGCAGCCTAATTGCCCATTCATCAACCCTAAAGGAAAATCTCCTATTGACAAAAGAACTATAAATTATAGAATTTGAAGACGTGCCCTACCCAAATAACTTTTTAGCTCGTTCTGCAGGGCGTAATTTAAGATCCTCAAACTCTTTTTTTATGAAATCCTTAAATTCCATCGCGGCTTCTGAGTTCCCTATATCGGGATCATCCAAAGAAAAAAAACTTTCTCGAACTCTTCTGAGAATATTGGCTAGACGATCTTGGATCGCCTTTTCTCCTTTCTTGCGTTCACAAATAACATAAACCGAACATTCCTCCTCACTCATTAGCTCAGTTTTTGCGAAATATATCGAGAATTTCTCTAAGGTAAAATCCCTAATATCATCAGAAAACGCCGTTTTGACGAATTGCTGCAGAGCCGTTAAAAAACCTGCAGTCATGATTGGATCACCCGATACCCCTGGACGGAAATCAATGTGAATCACCGGGAGCCCAGCTCTGGAAATCACACCAACTTCATAAACGGCCATTTTTGCTTACCCCTAAGCTTGAATTACGAAACTGGTAACATCGTTAAATAGGTGTTTGAGTTGGGTTTTCAGGAAAAGGAGACCTTTTAAGATATATCTATTAACAAGGACTGTTTCTAATCCAACCGTCTCTAGAAACTTTCTCTAGAATCTCTCTGGTCGATCCCAAAGATCTCGGACGGCAATTCCATTCTCCCGGGGAGAAATTCTTTGGCATTTTGATCTCGACCTGCATGAGAACTTGCCCAAACACCCATTAAAATGTCTAGTATATCTTCTGAGGGCGTCACGGCGTAAAGAATTGTCGACCAGGGCTTTATTACATCGGGTATTGCCTGGAAACTTGCCTAAATAAGCAAAACATGGGTTTTTTCAAACTTAATTATGTATCTGAATTCATTCCGTCACTTCATGGGTTCATAAGTCACCAGAAGAACTCCTAAGGCGCATACAATACCACCAATAAATGCAAAAAAAGAAAATTCCCCAAGGAAAAGCCAACCAAGTATGAGGGAGACAATGGGTACAAGAAATTGAATATTACCTGCGGTGATGGTACCGTATCGTTGGATAAGACTAAGATAAAGGGTGAATGCAATAGCCGCGGCGCCAACCCCGACCACTATAATTCCCCATATACTCAGAACAGTAAATTTCTCCATAGGTGGCCAAGGCTCAGTACCCAAGCTAATCACAAGGAGTATTAGGGAGGCCAGGCCCAGATTCATGGAAGTAATTTCTGATTCGTTGCCTTTCCATTCAATAAAAAAACGACGCAATGATAAAGAATATCCAGCCCACGCCACTCCTGATACAAAACCTAAGCCATTCCCTATCAAAAAGGTTTCACTCAATACCAACACCGAATCTTCAAAAGATGCCAAGAGAACTAGAAATAACCCTATCGTGGCAATTAAGACCCCTGTACTTCTTTTTCGGGAATAAACCTCATCAGTGATAAATGGCGCAGCTAAATAGATTAACGCTGGATTGAAATTTAATAAAATTGAGCTAGAGGTTCCTAAAATGTAATGAACAGAGAAATTTTGACCAAATGCCATCAGAATAAGCCACGAGGAGCAAATGATTAGGGAATTTTTCTTATGCTTAAATATTTGGAGAACCGTCCCTCCTCTCCCGTTAAGGGCGATAATGATGGATAAAGAGAAAAATGCTGTAAAATATCGTATGAATCCGAAAAAAAAACCAGAAAATGTACCAGAACCTACCAAAAGTTTGGATACCAAGGGGGGGGTTCCCCATAATATCACTATGATGGCCGCTTTTATCTGAAAGTCGTAACGATCGTAAAATGTAGATATCGTCAGAGTAAATCACATTAGTAAGTTCTACGTTAAAATAAATATTGAATACGAGAGAAAATCAGTGTTTGCGAGAAATACTATATACATAACTGTTTTTAATATAAACCTCAGCTAAATAACCAATCTTCCCATTCTCCTAGAGGATTCCAATATGGTATCAAGAGAAAAAAATAACCCAAATTGGAACAGTCAAGATGATAACTTTCGTAAGCACAAGTATTTTCTTAAGGAGTGGTTTTCTGGTCTGTTAGAAGGAATTAAAGAACTCGATGATGAAACCTGGCCCAAGATCCTAGAATTGACGGGTAGAGCCTGTGCACGAGTTCACGCGGTTGAACTATTTCGTGAAACTTGGAAAGGCTCGAAAAACCTTGATGAATTCTTGGTTAATATCAACGCTGCACTGGGCGAGAAAGTTTTCTCCCGAATTGATCAGCACCAAATCAGTGCAACCTATAAGAGTTGCTCTTGTCCTCTAGTTACTCTTGGGCTCGTAGATTCACCGATATTGTGTAATTGCTCTCCTAGTTGGTTAATTGAGAATTTCGAATCCGTCCTAGATACTCGAATTGATGTTTCGACGGAAGAGACGATTTTACAGGGATCTGATAAGTGTCGGTTTGTTCTAACCATGGAATCCTGATCCTGATAGTTTTTCCCTCTGTTTGATTTCGGAATTTCACTTCAAATCAGGTCATCATCTTGACCAATTTATGAATTCTGTATCCATTGCATTCTTCCTTAGTAAATAGCTGTTTTTTTCGCTAGCGAAGGGTTTAAATAGGTGATTTTCTCAGCATTACACGGAAAAAGGTGCAAATAGGGAAAAACATACATAAGTTTATGGACATCCTGTTTACGTATGGAACCGGGCTAATTTTCTTTGGGGGAATAATCTTCTTGCTTATGCTTTTCAGTTAGCAAGATCGACCTTAATAGTCCCCTTGCCTATCAATCCAAGCAAAATTACCAAAGATGACAAACCTGCTTTTGAAAGGGCTATAGGATTGGTAGCAGGTGATTGAGAAAAATTCACGGGGCATTATAGGATAAGACCACGGATTTCGCTTGCTTGCTTTCCTACACGTTGAACAGTGGTTTCTGGAGGTATCTCTGGGTTCGCATCTACCAAAAGCAGGAGTCCCTCGCCTAGGATGTAAACTACAATGTTCGCTACTCCTGATGCCGCTAGAAAGAAAACGGGTTTCTCTAGATGCGCCGCAAAGGCACCTCTTATTGCACGCACTGCTGCAGGCAATATATTGACATCCATACGATTCACAATGACGGCCCCTGTAAAAGAAGAAATACATACTCCACGAACTGCATCATCGTTCTCAACCCATGACACGAGGCTGTCATCAACGATCCGCTTCATTGACTCACTCATGTACCTGGATTCACCTGTTACAACGGTTTGAATGGTTTCATCAAAGTCATCTTTTTCTACAACGGAAAGTCGAGGGTTCTTTAGAGCGAGTTTATCAGCAAAATTCCCTAAAAAAAGTGTCATTAGGGTTCTCAGTTTGAATTCGATATCCAGTAAAGATGCTGAAGCTGATGCAATCAGGGAAAACAAAGCTTCCTCGCGATGAATACCGGCAATTCGCATTGATGCGAAGTCTATATGGAAAATCTGTCCAGCTGAAATAGCTTCATCATCCAGTTTCTGCGAAATATTATATGCGGAGAGAAGAAGAGAGCGAATATCTTCTGGAGGAATCCCGTGGACATCTTTTCTAAAATCTTTCGAGAGTAGGAGCCTGCCCTTTTGATTAAAAACAAGGAAAGAGATGAATGTCTCCAACTCATCGAATGAAACCATAAACTCAGTCACCTCTTAGAATAGCTTCTCCCATAACAGTGAAGGCCTCCTGAACCTTGGCTCCAGTTTTCGCCGATGTTGTGAAGAATTCCTGTGCTTGAAAGTGTTCAATTATATCCTCTCGGCTGGAAGGTAGTTTTCCTTTTGCCAAATCATCTTTGTTTCCTATAACTATGATTTTTGCTGACGGACTTTGTTCTTGAACATCCTTTCGCCAACGCTCTAGTTTTGTGTAGGTTTCGTCAATGCGTGTGAGATCAAAAACCAAAAACACGCCTTGGGCCTTCTTTAGGTATAGATGACGGAAATTAGTAAATCCTGACTGACCGGCCACATCCCAGATCTGAAAGGACAATTCTCGATCCTCTCCAGTTTTCGGATCCTGAAGAATCACGGTTTTTGAGAGGAAATCCACTCCCAAAGTAATTTGGTAGCCCTCTTTGAAGAAATCATCAACGTACCTTTTTATTAAACTTGTTTTTCCAACTTCGGGTTCCCCTACCAAAAGCAATTTAAAACTATATTTTGGGGTTTTACCTTTCTTACTCTTTGCCAACTTAGTTGCTCCTGTATGACCTCTGCGTTTAGATAGAATGATGTTTAGACAATGTCCAGTCATTGAGGATGCGTTTATGACGCTAAACCCTTGCGGAGTCTTAATTACCTTCGTGATAAACGGTTTTTAAGTTTTACTACGTAATTTGCCAAGTCGCAGCATTGAAGCTTTCGTACTAATCATTCGGATTGATTCCGGATCTATTGATTCCATTGGTTCAATGGAATTGGAATACAATACCCTCCAATTTTGCAAATCAGCAAATCCCAATGTGCAAGACGGACATTTGCGGAAAATTGTATTCAAAAATGCTTAAATAAGTTCCAAAGGACAGAAAATATTATTGGACATGTCTGCTTTTTATTTCGGTGAATGTAGTAAATGACTAATTGGGAGTTTTCATTCAAGCTTAAGGCGGATGATCTTTCAGCAGCAAAAAAGTTCCATATTATGGTCAGCTCGATTGCGGAACCCGCGGTTCACATCCCTAATTTTCCTAAGGATAAACTGCTTAGAGCATTGAATGTTCACAGTACCAAGAACGAATATGAATTGTATACAGGAATAATTTCAGATCTTAAGATCAAAAAAACCTATGCTCTAGATTCCTCAAAGGAAATTCATATTCTAATGTTGGTTTTGGAGAAAATTGGGCCAATTACATTAGTATTTAGCAATAAGTTTGAGTATCTGGTGCTCGAAGGTATTGATTCTAGTTATGAATATATAGGGCATGCCGCGTTATTGAACATCCTTATTCAAATAATCAATCCAAAATCCCCAACAGTTAGTGGACTGGGCAAAATCAAAACCATTTACCACGCTTCAAACCTAAACGCCTTAAAAAGATCTTTAGATTATGTTCCTCTGCTGGATACTCCAGAGGGGCAGATTCTTCTACTGGGAATTTCCTTTCTAGTTCCTATGGTTACTATAATTGTCCTCCCTGGACCTGTTCTAGAATCTACCATATTTTACCTAGTAGTTTTGGGAGTCCTCGGAATTTTATTTTGCTTATTCCCCCTTTTTAAAAGATCTAGCCGATACGTTTCTGTTTCACTTGTATCCACAATTGTCTTATACATCTTTATTGAAGTTATCATATCCTTCCAATTCCTGGTTGAAGGTAGAAACCCCTGGGGGATATTTAACAGTATGGCTCGATTAGATCTAATTGGAAATCTAAAAAGGCAAAGCTTGATTCAATCAGCCGGCCAGGGTGTGTTTTTGGGCCTTGAGATTCTTCAGATAGTTATTCCATTTTTGGACTTGGTTTTTTTGGTGATGATTCCTCTTACCATCGGCCTATTTCTTACGCTAGCACTTCAAAAAACCGAAAAGTCAAGTCGACTAGCAAAAGTAGGACGGATCTTTGCGGCATTATTTTTTGTTGCTTCGTTGTTGACTCTTCCTATAGCATACCATGCGCTCGGAAAAGGAACCGAAGGTACCATTTATGCAAGTATTGGACTTGTTGAAACCGCAGAGATGTTTTCTTCCAGATTCGTAAAAAACCTTGAATCAAACCTTGCTGAGCTTCAGGAACTTATTGATTCTGCGAAAACCCACCTCGAAAAGGCGGGAAACTCCTTTCAACAGTTTGGCGAAAATCCGCTTATATCCATCGTACTCCCCTATTTTTTCCCGAGCGTTGCAGGGATCCCTCTAGATCGGATCCCGAACATTCTGAATATAACTCGAGATCTTGGCGAGGCGGTTCCATTCTATTTGAATTTTCTTTGGGCTTATTCTAGTTTTGAACTCGGATTCAATCAATCATTTCAAATACTTTCGGAGACTATTTCAGGACAGAATTTGGGTTTCGGCGCTCAAGAAAATCAGAGATACAACCAATCCATGCTCAAAGCGCTTCGCACCCTTCAAACAGGTCTTCAGAATCTTACTTTTGCGGAAGAAAATCTCCTACCAAAACTTAGCAGTGCACGAGAGACTTTAAGCTTCCCAACCTTCGAAGAAATCGGAAATTTCCTTTCTGAACTTGAACTCGGACTCCCAGTCCTTGTTTCAGTCATAACCGCTGCGATTCCTTGGACAAACTCAACCTATAAGCTCACTCTCGCTCTGGAAAACCTGGATCAATCTCAATTTTCTAATATGAACGAAATTGAGAATGCTGAATCAGATTACGTTTTATCACAGATTGCACTCCAAGATATTGCAATTGAGGAACTGGGCCTTCCTACTCAAGCGGCTTCAATTTTGCCCATCCGTGAGCTTTATAATTTCAGTAAAGGCTTGCATTCGGTTACAGGTAAGTACCTCCTGGCTGTTAAAAACGCTACTTTTATGTTTCAATCATTTAATACAACATTAGGAGAGATCCAAGCAATAGATTTTACAAATGCGAGTAATATTGCCGACCCTAAATGGCAAAGAGTAGATGAAAGTATGATTAATACATCCTCATATTTGAACGCAACACAGACCAGTCTAGATGATATGAAGGCAGTAATCAGTCAATTAAACCTCAATGTCCTCAGTGAGCTAATCGACGTTTCTCAGCTGCTGCAGGAACTTAATAGTTTTACTCAATCAACCTCAAATAGGCTGGACGTAATAGACACGTACTTTATCGCATTTGAAACAACCTTTGAATCCATAAACTATTTTTCATTAGGTTCCAATAGTTTGAACGCAAGTATGACAAACAGTTTAGGACCCCCGGCCACTTCAGGCGATTATACCCCAGCAAAACTGAATTTTACACTCAGTCAGGTTGCAGCGAATGAAACGGATTTAACGTTGGTTGGCATCTCAAACCACCTTCTAAACGATACTGCGATTTCCAATTGGCGAGATCTTGTTAAGGGTGGCGTTAATTCCGTTTATAATTTGGCCGAAAGAAGTTTGAATCTTATCGATGACATCGAAACAAATTTTGCCTCCGTTACTACTGTGGCACATGTAAATACTTTTTCGCTGATATTGGTTGATATGGAAAATTTAGATTGGGATATTTTTGTTTGAGAGGCCAGCCATCTAGTCAGAGAAGAAGGAAAATTGCGTTTGTCCTTCTAAATAAGGTTTGGGATCCATATCCCATACAGCGAGATCAAATTCTCCCCGAGTGGCCGCTAAATCACGAAATACCGTTCCCGCTTGCCCATCTTTCCAGAATTCCTCTCCAAATTCATCTACCATCTGATCGATCCATTCTTTTACGCGTATACTTGCCAGAATGTATGATGGAGAATACACGTCGTAATCAGGCATTACGTGGTGCAATAACCAATAATTACCGGGTATTTCCCAGAAAAACTGCTTAGTAAGCTTTTGATAACGATCCGAAGCAACCTCCACCGTATATTCCTTTTTCCAGAATTCTAGCTTCATAAGCGAATTAGCAGCGTAAAATACCAGGAAATATAGGTTCATGAAATGCTGTCTATCTATAATTTGATCCACAACTTCGTCAGACATGCCAAGTTCAGTTTTCAAAAACTGGGGTTGTTCAAGGAGGGATTCAAGAAATATGGAAAAGGTTTCTGCAACACTCATTGGGACCAAATACCTTATCCAGAAAGGATCTTCTTTTCTTCCAGATACACCGTGAACTGCATGACCAAATTCATGAAAAACGCTTGTAAAATCACTAAATGGTGAAACTCGCTTATAAACGACTCGAACATCATCAGGTACCCGAATCGAGAAGCAAAATGCTGAAGGGGATTTTTTTTCCCTGTCATCGCTATCTACTGAAATCCTTTTCAAGTCATCTTGAAAACCCCAGTTCGAAAGAACTTTTTCAACAGCCTTGATTGGATCCTTCCTCTGGAAATGCTTGTTCAATGGTGCATATATACGGCCGCGTGCAACATAATAGTCATCAAAGTATTCAAACTGGGACTTGCCCAATATTTCAGGAGCATAATGTTCAGAGGCCGCGAGAAAAGGTTTTCGGGCCTCCTCACCTAGGAATACCATCAAATCGTGCAGCTTTTGGTATTCAAATCCCTCTCTTTCCAGATATGAATCAAGTGGAGAAATATCGTATTTTGAATAGATTTCACGGGAAATGTGAAACCTTTGTTCAACCAGAGGGGCCAATTGGGGAGCTTTAGCGATAAAATCATCAAAGACCTCCTTACGATCGGATGCCTTGTCGGATTGAGAATTGAATTGTCTCCAACTTCCCCAATTTACTGGTGTTCCATTAACTTCAAATTCAGTATTTCTGATTAGCGTCGGTCGTAATTCATGAATTTTGATGGTTAATGGTAGTTTCTTGGCCGCAACGGTCGTTGAAATAGCTGAAAGGTATAACGATCGGGGGTCCATATAGGAGGCGAGAAATTCTGAACCTAGCTCTACCTGAATTTCGGCAATTGATTTCATAAGGTTCTCATCGTATTGAAGGCCGGCTGTTTGATTGTACCTTTGTTCACCCATCTGTATAGCATATTTTTCAAAATCAGCGGCAAGACTGTTCAAGCTACGGGGCTGAGTATTCATGTAATTCAATCACCCTCGAAAAATTAGTAGGAGGACGTGCAGATGATCTCCATGGGGATTCAAGTTTTAAAGGTTGGGGATTCTTATTTAAAGATCCAATCGATGTCGTAGCGTGGAAATCAGCATTTTTGAACTAATTGAAATTCAGATGGAGAGCTTAAAGACCTTCCATCCAATCCAGAAACTTCGCAGAGACATGCTTCAGTACAAGTTCCCGTATTAAGGGATTTCTTTGGGCGCTAATCTCGGCGGCTATCTCTACTAGGTCACGATCAGTTGTTTCTTTAATAACCTGAAGACGTTGGTCTCGTTCTTCTTCGGATTGGGAAAAGGCGTCAGTCAATTGGTTAGCAACTTGGAGGATATCGTTAATCGCTGCTTCAACGATTTCCAGTTGACGGTTTCGATTACGACGTACCTGTTTTACAAGTTTCCTTGAGAATGGGCAAGATTTCCCATTCCTAACCTGATTCTTTTTTGTATCCACAAGTATCTCTTGAGGGAAATGCTTGACTAAACCCTGGTGAATACCAATGATGTCCGCTTGTTGAGGATCAACCAAATGTGTAGAGTAACCAACCTTTCTAAGGGTTTGATGTGGGGCAAACAAACTTAGGCTGTGGACGATGAGATCAACAATGGCGCCAGAATCTCCCGTTACAAATATCGGTTTGCCCCGTAACAATCCCCCAACAGCACGATCCTCGTTCTTTTTTATCTGTGAAAGAAAGAATTCAATGCTGCTTCCATCACGTTTTTCTGATATGGTAACGCGACGCTCGACAATTTCTATTTCCGCGACGGCTTCTTTTTCTGTAACTTTCCAATTACTCAACAAACTGGCCAGTTGAGGAGGAAACACGGCGGAACCTGTGTATACAAATTGCTTCTTTATTTGGCCTGCGATTTCCTCGGCCTTGAATTTAAGGAAAGGAACTTTATTATAAAGGAAAACTTGTTGATCTTGGGGTACCAAATAGCTAATAGAGGCAACACATCGAGGATTATTTGGGTCAGCTTGTGATATCTGGAACAAAAGAATAAATGCGATCTTTTCGAGTTTTGAAAAAGGTAGGATGGCTTCAGCGCTTTCCAAATCAGCCGAGGACATCATCGCCAAGGTCATTTGGGAGCGTAAAGCGATCTGGGTTGCTTTTTGCGAATTTAGATCTTTACCTTCATAGAACAATGGAATTGCCCCTCTTTTTTTGTCATACACACTGAACAAAACGGTTCGATCCATCATTATGGTTCACCTAGCTTGGGTTCTAGTACTTTCCTTGAGAATTCCATTTAACTACTTAAAATCACCAAAAATGCAAGAAATAAGTTGATTTTGATGTCACAATATTTATAGACTGGGGCAATTGCTTTGGAAGGATTTTTAAAATTATTGACATGGGCCTAGATGTGAATATCCCCTTTGGAGGGATTCCTCTGCCTCATTTTCAAAGATGAGACCATCAAGGGCACTTAGACAACCAAAGTCCAGCTATGATGAAAGCTCCCAGAAACTAATTATTTGATTGGCATGTTCCGAAGTATTAACCTTCTCTATGCCATGATCTCCCCCAAAAATACCTTCTATTATTCCTTTCTCATCAATTAGGAAGGTAACTCGTGCCACTCGCTTTGGTTTTTTATATACACCATATTTTTTGGCCAAAGAGAGATCTTGATCCATTA
Source organism: Candidatus Heimdallarchaeota archaeon (assembly GCA_048881705.1). Classification (GTDB taxonomy): domain Archaea; phylum Asgardarchaeota; class Heimdallarchaeia; order Hodarchaeales; family Hodarchaeaceae; genus Hodarchaeum. The sequence goes on from JBHLSH010000039.1 coordinate 24,426, forward strand.
GCAAAGGAAAGGGCAGGACGTACTTTTCCTTAAACTTCTGATGAGACTTTTCACTACCCCCAGAAACACCAAAAACTGGGATATTTTGTTTCTGAAAGATCTGATAATTGTCACGTATAGAGCAGGCTTCCTTTGTACAACCTGGCGTCGAATCTCTTGGGTAAAAATATAGAACGAATTTTTTACCCTTTAGTGAGTCAGCATCAACTCGATTTCCTTCTTCATCTGTTGTTTCAAAGGACGGCGCTCTGTCTCCTATTCTAAGCAAATTGGTTCCTCCTTCGATTGATAGATAGCGTATATGCTGGGTATTTTTTAGGATGCTAAAAAAGGATCCTAGGTGATACTCGAAAGAAGAAGTTTTAACTTACTGTTCGGTCATTATTTTCCGAATGACACCTATATGCACCCCTCCAATATATTTAAGTTGATCTGATTTGTATCATTACAATCTGGGATATATTCATCGCCATGTTAATCCAACTCGAGAGATATCATGTCCATTAGGGCCATCTTCCCTTCCATTCAATTTATTCAAGAAAAGCGCGTTTGGACTCCAAAATAAAGATAGGTCGCGATATTTTGGTCATAGATTGGAAAACAGATTAAGAAAGGAAAATTAATCCTTCCTGAATCCTAAAAGGATATTGGGTTCTCTCCTAGAATAATGAATTAATGAATTGCTTAATTTCAAATAAAAGATCTTCCTCATGCCTATAGGGAGATATTGTTAACAGTGATGATATGTTCCCCAAAATCATTACAGATATTGGTCCCAGGTCCTCGCGATATAGAGCCAATACTGGCTTCTTAAGCGTTTCTAGGGCATAGGAAATCTCATACCCCACTCCCAAACTGGGAATACTAACTTCTGCAACTACTCCATCACACTGGTTCAACCATTGAATATCTTGGACGAAAATTTCCTTTTCAGAAGTAGAATTTTCGATCTCCAATACATTCTCCGCAGCGACATGATGGGCCAATACCGAAACCCCATTTCGATCTAAATAGCCGTAGATTCTTTCATAAGTGGGTTGAAGTTCACGTCCTCCCCTTATTGCGCCAGATAGATAAATTTGAAGCATTTGGATTCCCTAGATAGACGTAGATAGTTTTTTGAGGATCAATTGGCAATGCTCTTTGACTCTCATATCAGTTGTTTGCTGCTTTAGCAATTCCAGTGCTGCTACAGCGTTCCCAATGAAAATAGGGAAAGCTATACTTTCAGTCTCGCATAGATTCACCAGACGTTCATTCAATAGTGGATTGGTTTGGAGAATCGATGAAAGGATTTGGAAGGTTATTTTATCAGAATTTCCTTTTCGCAAGGCTTTCAAGAATTTTGAGGAATTTTTATATTGGCCACTCCTGATTATTGCAGCCATAGCGGGATAAAATGCTTCTGATTTATCCTCCAACCAGTTCTGAATCTCATGGATACCTATCATTGCATGTTCCCAATGTTTCTGAAATCGTTCTGAGGGAAATCCTATATCTTTCCATGTTTCCAGTTTTTGCACTATTTGCATATATTCCTTGAAATGTTCTATGGAAGCTTCGTGATTACGGGCTGAAAATTCAAGAGCACCAAGGACAAAGCCATGAGAATAGTGCGACAGACTCAAACGGAGTTCCTCAGAAAGGATTTTTTGCCTGATCTCCTCAAGTAACTTGCGATTTATCGAAAAGCAACTCAGTTCTTCTTTGGAAAGCTTGTGTTGATCCCTCGAAATATTATCAATTGCCCAATAAATCAGTAAAGCTTCCTCTTCAGTCTTTGAACTGGAAATGAACTCATTAATTTCAAATTCCTTCAGCAGAAAGTTCTTTATGGACTGGAAATCAACATCTAACCTAATCAATCTGATCATGTCCTATATTCTGGAAGTTGGTTAAAACTCATTCGTAATCGGACACCGTTAAAAGTGTTTTTAATCCTTCTCTTGCCAGAATAGGGGATAATCTATAGGAAAACAGAATTTCATAAGATACAAGACCAGAATCCGCCCATTTGATGAGAAATAACATGACTCTTCTATCAAAGAGTAGGATACCAATGTAAATATATTATTGGTTTAAAAATGACCACTACTGTTTCAATTAGGTGATTTAGATCTGATAAGATGACTTGGGAGTTTCTTTCTAGGTTACAAAGGGAAAAGGGTTAGAAACAGATAAGTTATTATATAATGTTAAGAGGAGGTAGATCAACGGATGAAAATGCCCTATTCCATCTGAAATAATTCCGTTCCATATATGCTGTCACTATTATTGCGTGGGTGTATCTGGGGACGGGATTGCATTTGCAGAGTCACCCGAAATTATTTAAGGATGTTTTGGCAGATTGTCGGGTTAAATGGGGCTTTTTTCGTGTATAACAAGATAAAGAGGATAAATAATAATGTCCAAGAGAAGGAAACGATCACAGGCAGGGTCAGAAACAATCGTCAGGAGAACAAGGTACCCTTCAAAAAGCGAGGTCATTGGAGTTGTAATCCGAAATCTTGGGGCTCGGAGGATGGAAGTGCTTTGTACAGATAAAGTTAAACGCGTTGCGCGTATCCCAGGACGCTTTAGAAGGGGGTACCGGATCACAGTAAATGATGTGGTTCTTGTAGAGCCTTGGGATGACTTGGCTGGCGATAAAGCAGATATAACGTATAGGTACCGTAAAAACGAAATCCGTCCACTCGCAAAGAGATATAAAAAAGAATTAATCGATCTCGAGGTCGAAATTCCCCGTCCGTCAGAAGAATACGGATTTTCCGCTGGGAGATAGCCTGTTAGGCTTTAAAACGGTCCTGATCAATCTAAGCGTAATCTCCTATTATTTCAAAGATTATCTTGATCTAGGGACTAAAAGTTCACCCCGACATGCCCTGAATACGATATATGAACCCAAATATATTGAAATGGATAGAATTCCGAACAACCTTATCGTAGTTCAAATTTGGGGGTAGAATAAAAATCTTTGAATCTATTTCAAAACATGGTGAAAAACCCAATTCAGAAGAATTGGGAAGAATAATCATGTATGGCAAAATTTCCGAGGGGATAAATAATTCAGAGATTTCGATTCCCATAATAGGTTTCCTCCCTCCAAGTAGAGGCCGAATATCGGGCATAAAAGCCATATTAGACAAAGAACCTCTTTAAAAGTATGTCTTTACTACTTTACTAAAGCTATTCTTTTATTTAAAAGCTAACTTACTTTAAGCGGATATAATACATTAACGGTGACAATAGATGCTTACAAAAGTTAATGGAAAAACTGCTCTAGGAGATATTATGCGTTATCCCCCTTTGGTTGACATTCTTCAAGATGCAGGATTACAGCTCGTTGGTTGCTCCCTACCGTTGGACATGTCGCTAAGGAGGTTCTTCAAGGCCCAGGGTTTGCCCTCCGATAAGCTAGATTCAAGCCTTTCTCGGTTAAATGAGGCTATTGAAGAATTACACACGCAGTTAGACACGGATGCAGTAATTGGTAACATAACAATTACCGAGACGGCCGCCGAGAAAATCACACAATTCTTGAAACAGAAGAACCAGCTAGACTCGGGATTACGCATAACAGTGGTTCCAGGTGGATGTTCTGGGTATCAGTATTACCTTAAGGTAGACAAGGCCCGAGAAGATTATGATATGGTCTTTTCAAAGAACGGAGCTCATGTAATTGTCGCAAAAGCTGACATCCCCTTGGTTGATAAGGCTACTCTTGACTTTAAGGAAAGTTTAACCTACGGTGGAGGCGGATTTATGCTTGATAATCCAAATGCAAGATCCACCTGTGCATGTGGGCAATCATTCGCATAAACTTCCGAAATCCCTTTTTTTCTTTTTCTTATCTTTCGGTTAGATGCGTATTATCGATACTTGTAGATAATAAGACAAGATAATCCATTTATTATTCCCTCAATTCCCAATGATGTATTTTCTCGCCTTCGTAGATGAACTTTGCTTCATAAACATGGTCGGTTTCCAGTAATTTTGGAGTAAAGATCCGATCACCTTCCCACATTTGCTGGTAAGGAATTTTTTCAAAAGGAATCCAGTGTAAATCGCCCTCTGGATTCTCGATCACCATTTTCTTTTTTACTCTTGCTGAATACAAGAATACTAGCCAGTTAAATGGCGGAAGATCCTCTGATTCCTTGTTTCGGTTGATTTCATCAAAATAGATGTATCCCCGAAACTGGATATCCCTAGCCGAGAAAGTATAGCCAGTTTCCTCCCTAATTTCACGTAATACACACTCAAGAGGGGTTTCTCCAGCTTCTAACCTTCCACCGATGCCGATATAACGGTTTTGATGAAAATCATTTGGCTTTTTGTTGCGAAAGAGCAAAAGGACTTCTTGGCCATTTACTATATAGGCTAGAGTAGCTAATTTATGAGGTATCATGTATCGAGTCGTATACGTTATTGGGCTTTATAGTTTCACTACTGATTGAAACGTGTTACACTTTGGCAAAGAACAAGGCAAATGACCTAAACCTAAGACAATTATCTTTAAGTGACATCAAAGATATGGTGAGAATAGAAGAAAAGTGCTTCCTTGAGAGGTTTAGGTTTAATGAGTCAATTCTAAATTCACTGATTACTCGCGCAGCAGCTGAAACCTCATTTGCGGCAGTATATGGAGGGAAACTTGTTGGTTTTATCATCGGTAGTATCCTGCACGATAACGTTGGCTTTGCTGAAATTGTAACAATTCAGGTTGAGCCCAAACTACATCGGAACCATATTGGTCAAAGATTGCTATCATACTTCGAAACGCAATTGAAGAAGTTCTATGAGACTAAAACAGTAATCTTACAAGTTTACTACAAGAACGAGGCAGCCATCTCCTTTTATGAAGCAAACGGATATTATCTTGAGAAAAGAATAAGAAACTATTACGGGAGAGAAGATCATGCCCTCCTTATGAAGAAAACTTTAACCAGATCTTAAGATTCCAGTTTATGGAATATAGGTATACGATGCAAAATCAATTCTCTCTCCATCCTTCCCCAAAAGGGTGTAGTACTCAATATTTGGCAATTTCTCAAATGCAATGATAACCTCGATTTTACCTATCCTTTCCATTCCTAAAGACTGAGTTCTATTAAATACGTATATGGAAAGTTGAGGCGGTTTCGGATCATCCAGGGAAAAATAAGATGCGAATACCACCATGGGAACCTTTGGGATGAAAGCTTCTCTGGAGGTCGGATAATGAACAAGGCCTCTTTGAGGATATTTCTGCGTGACACGATTCTTGAAATGGATTCTGAGGAATATCTGCTTGTTATACGCGTTTAATGTGAGTAATCTTATCTTGAAGACTGCTACTTCGGGAATAAGAAAAGGACGAAGTAATTTGAAAACGGTCTTATGCTGGAGAACCCGTAAATGCGTTAACCCAACTGTAATATTGATGGCATCGGACAGCGGCACAAACTTCCTATCAAAAGCTCCTGGCTGCTGTACTCTAATGCCTGGGTATTTCAATGTCCCGATATTAACCAATGTCAGCCTGTAAAGTTCTTTTTCCGTTGTTCTTGCATTTATATCTTCAAGGTAGTCAAGTTGCTGATTTATTTGGGATTCAGCTACTTCGAGATTTCTAATATTAGCCAAAGTTCGTAAATAGTTGGCTTTATGATGGGGAGATTCTATCATTGCTAGTATACGTATGTTACTATCGGCTCCAGCAATGAATTTTGAATAAAACCGGGCCGATAATCCACCTGAGGAGTTCGTAATCATTGAAATGCGGTACGCTTTCGTTATGTTCCTAATATCGGCAATTACATTACCCAGCTGCTCTGCGTTCTCAATAATACTCAGCCTACTTGAGAAATCAATTGAGAATATTAAGCGAAATCCGAAATACCATAGTTCGCGTGCTAGCCAATTGAAAATTCGGTGATCCTTACCAATCCCATGGATCAATAGAATTGGCTCATAAAACCGAGATTTAACTGGAGGAATATGTCTCCCTTTAGGATCTTCGTCCCAAAGATAAGAAAAACGCCATAAATTTAGTGGTGAATTAATAGAAATCCAAAAGTGATCAAGCCTCGCCAATCGCTCCGTTTCTGGTGTGATGTCCTTAAATCGGGGCGGCTGAAACTGATGAGTCAAACATTCATCTCACAGGTTTAGAATAAAAACTTGGAATTTCGATCCTCAATCGGAGATTATAAGTTGATTACAACTAGGGAAATGTGCGAATTCTCGATTTTTTTAATCTTTTTGTTGGATTAACCATTTTAATGAAAACATTTATTCATTCTATGTTTTCTAATGTTAATATAAATTGCCATTTGTAGTTTAAATTAGTATTCCACAAGCCTGACCAATCTTGTAACAAAGCTGAAGATGAATCACGTTAATTTAGCAGTTTGAGGAAGATACTGAACGATAGCAGAGAAAGCATGTGCGATCAAAAGCTAGGTAGACGGAACTAGGGTGCCCATGTCAGATGATGAATCATACACTCAGGAAAAACTAACACCAAGGATTTTGGCAGAATGGTGGCAGGAATCTTATAACCAGATTAAACTAATGCATCCTCACGAATCCCAAGAATTTCATGAACAATTAACCGAACGGCGAGTTCGAATTCGCATTGACGAATATCATGCAAATGAACGGGCAATTTCACGACCTAGCGAAGAAAGGATCGCAAACTGGTATGCCGCTGAACTTGCCAAACTTCGTCGTTTCATTCGATCTATTCCTTTGAAAGAAAGGGAGCTGCTGGCGGCCGAACGAGTCGAAGCAAGGATCAGATTATGGCGAAAACAGCGCCAGTTGGATGAGTTTTTTGATTAATAATGCGGATTTCCTGATTCCTAGTTGGATGGAGGATCATGATGAGTGAAAGGTTATACTTCTCTGATTG
>JBHLSH010000039.1:31334-34778 GCA_048881705.1 Candidatus Heimdallarchaeota archaeon
AGTCATCGCTCTTGATACCAAAGGAGTCGTTTTAGAACAGACCGCTTTTTTTCCCGAAGGCGGAGGCCAATTAGGGGATCAGGGGCAGCTGAGAATAAATTCAGAAGTCTATATGGTCAAGAAAACAAGGGAGAAAAAGGGGGAAATCATACATGAACTAAATACCATAGAGGGAATACAAGTTGGAGAATCTGTTTTCGGAACTTTAGATTGGAGCCGGAGATACAAAATGATGAGGATGCACACCGCTCAACATTGCATCAGCAGATATTTTCAGTTGAACTACGGTGCCCAAACCATTAGTAACCAGCTAGGTATTAATAAAAGTCGTCTTGATTTTTTTCCTCTCCCAAAACTCAGTGAATTCTCTCGAGTAACTGATAATATCAACGAGATCATCAAAAAAGGGATGAAAGTATCTTTCGATATTCAACCTAGAAAAATGGCAATCAGCTTCTTGAAAGAGAAAAACTATCAGATTAAATACTTGGAAATGGTTCCCAAGCACGTCGAGGAGTTTCGAATTGTATCTATTGGGGAGTATGATTTTGCAGCCTGTGCAGGTACCCACGTTCGCAATACAAGAGAAGTTGGGGAGATTTTAATTGAAAAAACTGCAAGTAAAGGACAAGATCGCGAACGAATTTATTATTCATTAACCTAAACAGGTTTTTGTCTAAACGAAACATACAAAAGGAGGATCGATATGGCTGGGGATGCTAACATTGGAACTATTAATCAAGAAATGAATTTCACTATTCTTAATTTATTACATTAGGTTAAAATAATATGAGCCTAACGCCATCTTGGTATTTGAGAATCCTCAAAAGGGTTCACAGTACCGTAACCACTATCAAATTGGATTAAACGAAGGCATAGATGGTGACAGAAGCTCTTTCTGATGTTGGGTATGATTGTCAACTCGCTGAGACTGTGATTGTACGTAATCCAGCTCATTCTTGGTTCAAAGACTTTCTTCTACCATATTATGTTGTAACAAAAGATCATCAATATCTTTTTGGCTCTGTTCAGACAGGAAGACGACCTGATAGAGTCTATTATATGGTTCCACGAGGTTATCGTTTGGGAGCTGGTCAGAAGGCTTTTGATCCCGAAAGAGGAAAAAGGTTATACGATGTTGTTCTAAGATATCTTCGTGACGAAAAGATACCCTGTATTGTTATGGATGGTATCCAGGGAGAAGCCGGCTACGAGGTTGGCATTAGAACCACTGTAAGCGTGAAAAATCCCCATTCAGCCTACATAGCCTGGATGGGAAAAATGATGACATTTTCTCCCAAAATCAATCAAAATATCGATTGTTGGAACTTTATCGTCCAAGAACAGCTCCCTTTATCCTATATAAACGAAATTCGTGAATTTTGGCCCAATTTTGATCCCAATGAGCCCATCTCCCTCTTTGATCTCACTGGGATGGATCAAAACAAGAGACGTGTCTTGAATTTAAGAATCGATTATTTCGGAGGAGCTTTTAAAAAGCCCAATCTAACCCTGGTTTGGAATAAGGCAGAATCAGATGGATTTATCTCCTATCATGCAGGAATGACTAATGATCGTGTATTGAAGGGGCTTTCGGGTACTGGGAAGACTACTCTGACCGTAGGGCCCGAACTACAACAGGATGATGCTGCTATCGGTAAAATTATCAGAAATGAGGAAGGGAATGAGGTAGTTCAAGTTCAACTTATCGGTTTGGAAGCGGCATCATTCGCTAAATCAGCAGATTTGGGACCAAAAAGCCCTGAATGGCCAGGTTTAATGAAATCAAAAGAAGTTGACCACGAGGGGAGGCGCCCAATCGTTCTGGCTATGAACATTGATTGTGAGAACGTAAAATATCAGCTGAAAAGAATAAATGGATATATTGTGAAAGTTCCAGTCGTTGACGATGATCAAACTGCAGGTTCCTTGCTTTGTCGTCAATATCACAAAAGCGGCACAACGAATGGCCGCTTTATCTTCTCCTTCAAGGCATTGAATCCAAGGTGGGGACAAAACTCACACCCCCGGGATTTAAGAACGATTGTATTGGCAATTAAAAGGTTTGATTATATTCATCCCTTGTTTCGAGTAGTGGATCCCGTTATCGCTGTTGCGTTTGACTCCGCTGTCGAATCTATTATTACATCAGCGATTGCGGCCAAAAAGCCTGGTACGAGAGTAAGAAGCTATGCTGCCACTGACTTCATGGCACGGGAACAAGCACAACAAGCTCTCCTCAAACTTGAGATATATAGGGATCTTGGATTAGGTTTGGACGGAAAATTGGCATTCTTAATCTTAAACACCGGAGCGATTGGTGAACATGACATAAGTGGCAATCAGATTCGGTTGACAGATGAGAATGGCGAATTCATTCAAAAAACTGACCGTAGAACAGGACGTTTACTCAAGAACGAGCTTGGAGAACCAATCTGGCAAGGTGCGGGCCTTAAAATTCGTGTATCACATTCTAAGAGGCTTTTACAATTAGCCGAAGAGCGAAAAATACAGAATTGGCTTCCGCACCCAGTTTTTGGGGATCGTGTCCTTTTACCCGATCCATGTGAATTAGAAGAAACATTTGGCATGAAGGGTTTTGGGAAAGCATTTAACCGATTAAGATATTATACGGTCAAAGAATTTCTCGCTTTTGTAGAGCGTGATATTAAAGAAAGAAGTCAATTCTTACACAATCTTTTCAAAGGTCAGGAAGGAGAAGAAGACCTCAGAGATGTGATCAGCGTGTGGGATTCTGTCAAACTTCCCTCACCCGAGAGGATTGAAATATTTTATAGGAACCATTATTGGAATTACTGAGAAGTGGCGCGCCATTGCAAGAGATATGAAGTTCTTTCCTCATGATGTTAGTTTGAGCGCTATTTCTTGGCTGAAATGGAGATTTAGCCACTTGAGAAGGTTATCCCATAAGGGATTTTCCTGAAAAATCAAGCGAGGGGCAGCAATTTCTATCCTCTTTGGAGGAGAGTTCAATTTCAAGTAAAAGGATTTCAGTATAGTAGTGAATTTATCTTCGTTTTTTGCCACGGCAATTGTACCGTAATTTATGTTTGAAGGGAATATGGAATCGTTGGTATTGGAAGACATTACAAATTTGATCTCAAACATTCCTTCGTGCCGTGAGAATGGCTCAAAAATGAAATGATCTGTATTACGTTTTACACCCTCTCCACCAAATTTATCTTGAATGATTTTGATGGAACGTAACTGAATTAACGTTTTCTTCGCATGTTCAAACTCGAAGCTATCAATGAAAGTTTGCATTGCTTCCTCTAATTCTTTTAAAATGAGTTTATTCTTCCCAGAGAGAACCTTGACCAGATCTTTGGTACCTCGAAGTGTTTTTGCTTTATCCCGACACTGATTAACGCACAAATCCAATTGGTTTTCCCAGCAGAATTTGGAGGAGGAACGGGATGTGTA
>JBHLSH010000040.1:0-34288 GCA_048881705.1 Candidatus Heimdallarchaeota archaeon
GAGTCGTCATAAAGCGTCGTCAGCTCTGGAAAAGACTAATCAATTCTGATTTTCGACCCAAATGGTTTGCAACCAGAATTAAACCACATATGTGGGCTATTGACGAAATTTACCGGCATATGCTTGGTTCGGAGATTTTTTATATACATAGTAAATTTGGGGAGAGAAGAGTTCTTGAAGAATGGGCTGTGGCAGCCCAGTGGGTTGGAGATAGGCACTTTGGCCTTAAAGAAAGCAAACATTATTCACGAGAAGAGCTTATTAAATTGACTGGACCAATTGCAGAGAAATCGCAGGGTTATCTCCAGGATTTAACGGAATCCGACCTTGAAAAGCCTGTCGTCGCTCCTTGGGGGGAGGAAATGTCCTTTAGAGAGATAATTCATCATTGTTTTGAACATGATCTTCAGCATCAAGGTCAAATCCAATTCCTGATTACCTATTTTAGACAGCTCTAGTTTCTTCGCGATTCGTTGCGCAATATTAGGCAAATTCAGAACTATGATTATCCACCGTCATTAAATGGCTGTAATCTGCCATTTGCATTGGGATATCGGAGGATCAATTAAAAAACCTATCCTATGATCTTTCCGTGCATCATAATTTTAGATGGCGGTTTTCTTATAATTTCAATATCCTTTCTGGGATCTTCCGCGAAGAATATTAAGTCTGCATCGGCCCCTTCTTCAATACCGTTTTCGCCCAAGTAGCTTCTTGGTATAGTTGTCGCAGTTGCAATGGCATCTTCAGCTGAGAGTCCAAATTCATACATTTTCAGAATTTCGTTCCCCACAGATCCATGCGAAAGCATGTCCGTACCAGCCAAAAGAGTCAAATGTTCGTTTGCCAACGGAATAAGATCTTTCATATTATCATTGATGAAAGGGATTTGTTTATCCATTCCAGTATAGTTTCTTAATAAATTGATAATCGAAAGAGTGGGAGTCCAGGAAATGTGTTTTTGTGCCATCTGATCCAATTGGTTCTTCGATAAGTGAAACCCGTGCTCTAAAGTGTCTACTCCGGAATTTATAGCTAGTTGAACACCTTCCTTATTTGTTACGTGAACAGCTACTCTACCACCTATTTTTTGAACAGCTTTCACTGTTTGGTGAACGTTTTCTTCAGCGAAATTTAATTGAGAATTCGAGAAATCTCCCCCCTTAGGAAAATCAAGAATGATCTTTACCCATTGGAATCCATCTTTTACCTGATTCACTGCCCTTTCCTCTAGGTTTTCACCTTTAACGGGATCAATAAAATCAAAATAGCCATGTTTGGGAGCGAGGAATGACCCCGCCGAATGGACAATTGGTAATCCGTCATTTCGTGCGATTTTAAGCGTGCTAGATTCATTCACAGTTCCAATATCTCTTAATAATAGTGTTCCTGATTCCAGGTGAGCTCTTCTATTTGCTTGCACCAATTCCTTACTTGCTGGATTTAGATTAAAGCCATTAAAATCGATTGTTAGATGAACATGTGCATCCACAAGACCCGGTGCCGCAAAAACGGGTTTTTCAAACAATAAAGGAGCATCCTGCTTTTCTTTAAACGTAATTTTGTTATTAACAACCCAGAACTCTGTGATTTCGTCATGGAAAGGAAGTTCATATGCCTTAATTCGAAAACCGTTGGATTCGCTTTTCACCACGATCTACAAACCCCTATTCATCTATTGAAGTTGAATAAACCTCATGTTTGCTTAGCAGATTAAACTACTGAATTTTGAGGTATATATAGATTCATGCGGGTCCCTCGATTTTCCCCTAAAGAAAGCCCCTCAAGCGATTATCGGAAAAAATCGCTGTTCCCAAATGAGAGTAATTTTATTCCTTTCTTCCTAATACCTTTGCAAAATCCATTTTTCGACTTTCGAGGTTGTTTCTCCTTGATCACACCTCTGAGGGAGTGTTTAGTTATGGCTGAGCTTGTGGAATTTGTCGGAGATGCCCGAAAACAGCCAAATCAGAAAATCCTTGCCTATGAATAGGAAGGGGTTCCATAGCGAACCACAACGCTGCCCAAACGGCAAATGTTTGTTTCTTGGGTTTTCCATCCCAATATTGGCATGCGGCTTTTTATCTGAGAAGATTAGCGATCTCGAACTCTTCAGAAAATCGACATGGAAATACAGTATCAAGTGGCCCTTTTTCGCGCAGTTAGGACCAAAATTCCTGCAAGTAGCACATATAGAGGCCAAGCTGGGGTCGTTCCAGAAGTACCAGTTGGTTGTTCTGGAGCTACAGTATTATACATGCTCGGATCGTCATAGAATTTATCGAGCGTGCCGGTAATGTGGTGAGCGAACATATTAAAAGTGAGATTTACAGAATTATAGAGTAGTAGAGTAGAATGGGGCTCCTTACCACGGTAGTAATAGTGTTTAATCCGCAAACTAGTCAAACCTTGAGAAAAGTTGTCCATGGCAAGGACATTAGTGCCATATTGACCATAATTGGTTCCGCTCGCCAAGAATAAAGTTTTCGTCCCAAAAAATTCCAGATTTAGAAGAGGATCCAGATTATAAAAGTCGGAGGAATTGTCCCAAGTGTCAACTGTAGCAGCAGGATTATACCAGGCCATGCCATCTCCATTGTATATTCCAGCAAAGAGGTTTGGATGACGTAGAGAGATCGTTATTGCGCCAGTCCCTCCCATTGAAAATCCATAAACAAACCAATAATGACTGGCGATCTTTAAAGTGGCATTAGCAGCTTCCAAACATGCAAGAACCTTCTTTTCTCCATTATTAGGAGAATACCAGTCCTCAGGAACACCTTCCGCCAGAACCAAGGCCAGACCAAACTTTTTTGCTGCTTTGATGATCGAATTTTTCTCCAATTGATCATTAAGAATCTCTTCCTCCGTGAATATCATAAAATGGTTTTCGTGGAGACTTGGAAGCACCAAAACCGCTCCCCTAGGATTTGTCGGTGCATAAAGTATGTATTCTTGAGTATCACCATCAACCATTACGCTTTTGAAGGTTATTTCATCCGTTGTGGGTACAGCTTTACTGGCGGCCAAAATAGGAATAGAAATGACGAGTGAAACAAAGATAATAATGAACAACAAATCTCTAATCGATTTCATGTCTTATCCACCCAAGATATTCTTTCAAATTAATGCAATTTGAAAAGGAGTTATGTTTTTTATCTTTTATTACATGTTTAATACGAGGATTTCATTCCTCTCAACTACAAACTCATTGAGAGTCATAAGATGAGTCGTACCTAAACAAAGAAATTACTACAGGTAATAGAAGACTGAGAGCCCTAAGATTTGTAACTTTTCTGACAATGATCACCATATAAGTCCTAGACAAAGAGAGAACTTTTCTACAATTGGGTTATACTTGGCTTCAGTCCATAATTGTAGGAATGAAGCATGGAAGTGTTATCAAGATATTCAAGAAAGGGGAATAGAACATTATTTATCGACTCCACTGGTACTCGCCTCAGTGGTAGATTTGCCGGACAATCTGATAGTAGAGTTGGTTCTGATAGTATTTTTTCTTCTTTTTGCTGGATTGGCTGGTGCAGTTGGAATAGGAGGAGGAGCTCTATTTACTCCATTGTTACTCATTATTGGTGGGTTGACAGTGTCACAGGCCATTCCAATCGCTAGTGCGACAATTGTTGGGGTCGGACTAGCCTCAACATTTGTGAATGCACAAGAAAAAACCATTAACTACGGACTAGCGATAACTCTAGAACCCTTTACCATTATCGGGACAATCATTGGTGTTCAGATCTTTCTCTACGTCCCAGAAGATCTAATATTGTTTCTTTTTGTCATACTTATGGTCTTGTTGTCATTTAGGACAAGTTTCAATGCATATGAACTAAAAAAAAAGGCGAACCCCTTGAATGAGAACCTAATAGATATGGAAAATTCCAATCTCACTCTGAAAAAAACTGAATTCGCCATCATAGGGTCTTTAGTTGCGGGAATGATTTCTTCGATTGTTGGAATAGGAGGAGGTCTAATAAAGGTCCCCATGTTGAGTGAATTAGGGCTATCGCCCAGGATTGCAAGCGGAACAGGAAGTTTCATGGTATTATTTACTTCTTTGTCGGCTGCACTTCAATTCATCATATTTAGTAGACTTGAACCACTCCTGGGCATCGTATTCTTTTCAATGGGATTTTTGGGATCGCTTTTGGGTACGTATATTTCTAGAAAAAGTGGCCAATCCTATTCCCTGCAGCTCCTCTTGACATTGACAATAATCTTGTCAACGATTTTTATTGTTGGAGAATCACTTTTAGGTTTACTGATATGACGTTAGAATTAGCAGGAGATAACAGATGGTCATTTAAACCTTCATAGACATGCCAAATATCTCTTAATTAAGCATTGAGGTAAAACAAGAAGTAACCTCATAATTTGAAGACCGAATGGTTAATTTAGCATGATCAAATAGAAATCTGATTTTGATGTTTTCCAAGGAAAAGGTAGAATCAATCGAAATTGAGCATTTGTCGTGGAAAGAGGCAGAGAAGGCATTTCAGAAGTACAGGATTGTCTTGATTGCCTTAGGGGCGCGAACGAAGGAACATGGTCCTCATTTGCAGCTCAATAATGATTATATTCTTGCAGAATATTTGAAATTTCAAGTTATGAAACGATTCCCAGTTCTAGTATTCCCTACCTTGCAGTATGGCTATTATCCTGCCTTCCTGGAGTATCCAGGCTCTGTTTCTCTAAGTCAAAATACTTTTAGAGACCACGTAATTGATATTTGCAAATCAATAGCTGGATATGGTATTAGGAAATTCTATGTGTTAAATACAGGAATTTCCACTCTTCAACCGTTAGAGGACGCGGCGAACGAATTAAGGAAAAACTGGGGATTTGAACTTCGGTATCTCGACTTAAATATAGTGGATGAAAAGATACCCACAGGTTTTTTGAGTCAGGAAGGTGGTACGCATGCAGATGAAAGCGAGACTTCTATGATGCTCTTCATTGCACCAGATAAGGTTAAAATGTCGAAGGCAGTTAAGGACTATGACCCAAGGTTGGATCGGAAAGGGTTAACTAGAAATCCAAAAGGTAATGGCATATACAGTCCGACAGGCATTTGGGGAGATCCAACCTTAGCAACCGTAGAAAAAGGGAAACTAATTATTGACAGAATCCTGGAAATAATCGTCTCAGAATTAAAACTTCTATCTCAACTGAATATTAATCCGAAATGAGCATCATATTATAATAAAACGATATTGGAGGCCCGAATTTTGGCCTCTACTCATGAGGAGCTAGGAGGTTTCTCTAATATTATTTTAAGAAAAGGATCAATTAAAATGGCCAAACAATAGTTGCTCGAGCTACCGCAAATAGTGGAAGCTCTTTTGAAGAGATCACCCTCAAAGATAACACTCACTACTACCATGACTCAAAATACCGTTAAGGATTAAGTATATCCCAGATCAAAAAAAATAAAAGAAAAAAGAAAATGAAAAAAGGATGTGCAAGCGAATCCTTATTATGGCTAAGGTCATCAACATGGCGAGATGATTTGGAGGTAAAAACGTGAATAGTGATCAAAGATTGTGGAAAATCGTGCTAGCGGGAGACGGAGCTGTTGGAAAAACCTCTTTAAGAAGAAGCTACTTGGGCGAGGGGTTCGATGCGGAATATAAAGCAACGATGGGTGCGGATTTTGCCTTATACGACACATCCGTGGGCGATACGCAAATTCGATGGCAGATTTGGGATCTGGCCGGACAACCTGTGTTTAGGGATGTTACAAAGGCCTATTATGATCGGATATTTGGAGGGGTACTGGTTTATGATATCACACGCGGTGAAACTTTGGATAGTATTGAGAAGTGGCTAGAGGACCTTTGGGCCAATTCGGGGCGAGAACCTAAAGTTCCTGTGGTTCTTCTTGCCAATAAAATAGATTTGCGCGAGGAAGGAGGAGAAACAATATCTACGGAAGAAGGAGGAAGTCTGGCAAAACGATTAGGGATCCCAAGGTTTGTAGAGACTTCTGCAAAAACGGGTGATGGAGTTAAGGTTGCATTTGAACAGCTGGGAAAAGATATCTTGAAGTATACTCGTGGGTGAAATTCGTTACTCAATTAACGGTGGAGTCTGAATACACCCATATCCACCAAATTTCAGGATTAGTTACCTTGCTCGTATTGGGAGCGTCTGGTGTTAAGGAATTAATGTTGTAGTGAAATACTTTACATAGTGTTTGATAAACCACATATCCTCAATTGTTGGCAACCGCGGCTCACCGCTGACATAAAGTTCACAGCCAGAGAAATGGTATGACTCTGTTCGTTTTTCTGTCTTGACCACCTGTTTAAAGGTTCCCTTGAAAACGTTGCCGTCAATTGTATAGATGAAATAAGGTTTATCTATTTCCAGTTCCGCCATTTTTAACATCTCAAGCTTTTGCTTGGTATCTTTTTCACAAAGTTTAAAATGACAGGGTTGAAGGAAAAAGCTATTTTTCGGAAATCTGTATTTTGAACGAAGGCAGGGAAACCCATATGGATAATTTATTCCTCCCTAAGATTAGAAGCTGATGATTCCTCTTGTGATGTGAATCTTGGCCGTCAAACCGCTTCTTTAAGTAAGGCCTTGAGAAAATCTCTAATGGAGCGTACCCCACGAAGACGTGTTTCTCCAATTATGGTCAGGGGGCCCTGTGAACTTAGGTTTGGTGATTCATAAACCATCAGAGGGGAATGATTCATACACATTTTTTTTGCCAAATCTAGACGAGATAGAACCAACTTCTCGTCAGAGCCAAGTGATTCTTCAATACAACGCTGCCCTTTTACAGATCTCATAACTTCAGTGTAGTTGATACTGTCAGAAGGAGAAGAAACTGCTTTTGAATGATTTTTTCGCTTTACCAGGACCTCTATTTTCATGAGGAGATTACCCCCTGGATTCTTAGTTCATAGGAGGGAGATCTAGAATCAATTAAAAAAACCTAAGGAACTAATTCCGCTACACGGGGGTTGGAAACCCCCAGCTTGCCAAGAAGTATACAAAAAACTCCTTTAGCATCTGATAGTCTACCTATTCTGATCTTTTAGTTTCTCTCTTTCAGAAAAACTTGCTTCGCTATCTGTTCTCCACAACTCCCCCTTTTTATATTTGAAAACCTTCCGCATATTTAAGGGATTGAAGGGAGGGTGCACGATCTTCGGACAATGGTTCAATACAATCCATTCGAAGAGGCGAACGAAATGAAACTGAAACTTCGAGATAAACTATGTAATTTACCGGCCCAACTCTCATGGGGAAATTTTATTTGGTTGACTGCATGGCTATTAATCCTCTTGGTGACTGTTACCCAAGGCATGGCAAATCCTGCTGGTGGTCCAATCCCTCCTCGCACTTAAACATGATTTTGCTTCGGTGTAGAGGATTATCGGCCGATTCAACCATCTCCCTTGCTTTTTTTCTTCCTCAATAAGCATAAAGCCCGCGGACATTCTAATTTATCCAGAAAAGATGGCGCAGATTAATCTTGACTGCAGGTATAGTTCATGCTTAATAAGATCTCAAATCTAATAATTTCCCAACCTTTTTACAATTTCCTTGGAGAAAGATCTCATTGTGGACTCGTCTTTGGATTATAATCATTCTGCTGGGGATAAACAACATCGATACAGTCACAAGGGCCTCTAATAATAGCGAAATCTCACAAATTACAAAATTCTCTGATAATATCCTCTTAAGTACCACGGATGATCTCTATCCTCATCACGTGGAGGTGACAATGGCCATCAGCGACCAAGATGCGATTTTTGTAGGATGGAAAAACGCCCTTACCCATTACGGCCCAGGCGTTCGAGTTAGCTTCACAAGATCATTGGACAATGGACGAAGTTGGTCAGATCCCTTCAATATGCCGCATTTCAATGGTCTGGATACAAAGCAATCAGATCCGTGGATGATTTGGAACAATGGCGTCCTGTATTATGCCTACATGGATTATATGGGGGACTTCGGGGAGGGTTTTTCTCAGCTTACAGTTGCTACCAGTTTCGATAACGGTGAAACATGGAATCCAGTAACAGCAAGCAATAATTTGGGCCTTGCAGATAAAGAAACGATTGCTGTAAGCGATGATGGAACTATTTACGTAGCCTATTCTGATTTTGTGCTTAACAACGAAATCGAGAAGGAATATATGCGTGTAAGCAGCTCAACAGATGGAGGATTGACGTATTATGAAAAAAGCGTCATAGCGGAGGATGATATCGGATATCCTTACGTTACAACTGATAGTTTTAACCGAGTATATGTAGCATATGTTCGATTTACTGATGGAAGATGGGGTGATGTTTACCTTAGCTCATCGAACGATGGAGGATTAACCTTTTCTGATGGCAGAGATATTAATCGTGACAGCGAAAATGCTACCAGCGACGCTGGAACTGGACTTTCCCGGTTAACTCTACCAAATATCCGGTTTGATCAAAATAATCGATTATATGCTTTGTGGGCGGCAAAATTAGAAGAGGGCGGAGAATGGGATATATATATCCGTTACTCTGATGATTATGGAGAGTCATGGGGCCCCCGATATCGAGTTAATCCAACAATCGCAGGGATGCAATGGCATCCTGACATGGATTTTGATTCTGAAGGACGTTGTCATATCGTTTACTACGAGCAAAAGGAGAATTCCTACAAACCATATTACAGGATGATTACTTTCCCAAGAGATTCGACTTCTGATCCTATATTTAGTGAGACGATTCCAGTTGCCAATGTTAGTACGCCTGCTCCATATAATAGACGCCCTGGAGAATACTTTACGATAAGACTTGACTCAAAGGATATCCCACACGTTGTCTGGTCCGATGGAAGAGAAGGGGAGATGGATATCTATTATAGCCACGGAGTGACACCAGAAACCTCCGCTACGTCTTTTATTGGTTTTCCTCTCTCAATTGGCGTTCTCATAGTCTTTATCCTAATGACACATCGGAAAAAACGAATAAAAACCATATCCGAGTAATGATATTCGCCAATTTGGGCGAGAATTGGTCATCTTTCCAAAAATCTCTTTTTTCTGTGCACCACAAATATCCCTAAGGCTAGAATGATTGGAATTACATAAAGCGACGTATTAAGTGATCCCGTTGTCGTGGTTGTTGTGGTCGGAGGGACATATCCAATCGCTGGGATAATATATTGGTCGATTAATGTCTGATAAAGTTCCCACAGCATAACTGAGTCGCCAGTGAAGACGATGAGCATATCGTATTCGGGAATTACAAGGAGGTATTGTCCTTTATATCCTCTCGCACTATATGCATTCCGTGAGGGCTCAACCCACCATTGGTAACCATAGTATGATGTCGTATCTGATGCTTGAGTAGCGGCCGCAACCCATTCTTTTGATACGATCTGTTGCCCATCCCATTGGCCTTCAAAGAGGAATAGATAGCCAAATTTGGCCAGTTCACGAGCCGTTATCCTAAGATTTGACCCTCCATAAGGTATTCGTTGGTTATCTAGGGTCCAATCGGGATGTTCGATCCCTAATGGATCAAATAATCGGGTTTGAGCGAATTCCTTGGTTCCAATGCCAGTGGTATTATCTACAATAGCCGATAACAGATGCGAATTACCAGTGTTATATACCCAGGATCGTCCAGGAATGCTGACCATCGGTCTATCAAGAACATATTGGACTGCATTTGGGCTTCCATACATTTGGGAATAATCATTAAGGGGATCATCGTAGTTAGATTCGTCCCAAGTAAATCCTGACCTCATCGTTAACAGATCCTCAATTGTCATGGATTCTTTCCAACTATCAATGTTCTGAATGGTACGATTGGGAAAATAATTCAAAATCGGGTCATTAACAGATCCAATGTGACCCTCCTCAATAGCTATTCCGATAAGAGTTGAAGTAATGCTCTTAGTACAAGAGAAGATATTTCCACTTGAATTTTCATTTCCAAAGGATGAGAAATAATTCTCGTGGATTAGGTAACTATTACGGATAATCAGAAGTGATCTCATTGCAACCTGGAGTATCCCCAGTTCCCAGGTCGAATTCAAATATTCGTAAATTTCCTGTAACTTGACAGAGCTAACACCCTGATCTTCAGGTGTAGATGTCCTCCAACCATCAGTAGGCCAATAGTCTGGAGTTTGGGAGGAACCTCTGGATTTGGCCATCGTAATTGAGGGAGATTCGCTATTTGTAAACAGAATTAATAATACAAGTAAAATAAGGAGATATTTGCTGTTTATCCGCTTCATCCTCATCGTTGCAGATTTATATGTGATCGATTTTATATGAGTATAGAATACGGCATGTGTGGCGTAATCCTGCTTCATCTGAGAAAACTTCCTAAGTAGATCTCTCCGACATCATGTTCATTTTCGGAATCCCAACATTTCTTTTCTATTCAATGTTTTCTGTTTGAGAAGGACACTGTGATGACTGAAACTGAATAGGTTTGTCAGAAGCTCAACGCTTTTTACACATAAACGTGGATCAAGGAACGTTATGGCTTCCATTCTCGAAAACAGATCTCTTACAGGTTTGAGCTTGGCCTTGGAGGCTAATCTTATAGGCCAGGTCAGATATTATGGACAATCTCCGATCATCAAGGTTTTCGATGAACATAAAATGGTACGAGTTGTTTCCGGGGTTCCTGTCTCCATTTTCAATTTAATTGCTGGAGCTCAGCTAGAGGAAACAAATATTGAATATCAGATTGAGGAGGCTCTCGAACCGTTTAATAGGTATCAAGTTCCCATGATTTGGTGGGTCGGCCCAATGACGACACCCAAGGAATTAGGTACCCATTTAGAAACACAAGGATTGGCAAAAATATTTGACATGCCAGGTATGTATTACGAACTTGCGTCTCTCGAACATCAGCTGCAATTACCACCGCACTTTCGCTTTGAACATGTTACATCTGACGATTTACTTCGAGTTTGGGCGGAAACACAAACAAAGGCCTTTGGCGTAGCTTCCTCTGAAACACAGATGATTTATGAGTTTGAAAAAAGTTTGGGTGTAAGAAGGGAGGCCCCCTGGTTACGGTACATTGGATTTTGTAATGAAGAACCCGTAGGTGTGTCTATCCTATTCTTCCATGCAGGAGTCGCAGCTATTTTCAATGTAGCTACTATTCCCGAATATCGACGTCAGGGAATAGGGCAATTGATGACTAAAATCCCTCTTTTCAGAGCAAGACGTTTAGGATACAAGTTTGGCGTCCTGAAAGCCTCAAAAATGGGGCAACATCTCTATAGTTCCATGGATTTTGCGGAGATTTGCAAGATCAGCTACTATTACTACGATCCCAGGGGGTAATGTAAACATTTCATCTAATTGGTTCTTTTTCTTCGCGTTAGTAAAGTTCCTAGAGCAAGAATTACGGGAAAAATCAGAAATGAGGTTCTTTGTGATTCTGTTGTGGTTGAGGACTGAGGTATATAACCAATCGCTGGGATAATGTACTGGTCGATCAGGATCGGATACAGGTCCCAATCAGCAAATGTGTTTGCTGTGAAAACAATAACCAAATCGTAGTTTGGAATAATTACGATGCGTTGACCCTTATAGCCTCGTGCACTATAAGAATATCGTGCAGGTTCGATCCACCATTGGTATCCATAGAAAGAGGTTGTATCTGTTTGTTTAGTGGCCGCAGCAATCCAATCTTGAGAAACAAGCTGTTGTCCTTCCCAAGTTCCGTTCTGTAAGAATAGGTAACCAAACTTAGCCATCTCACGAGGTTTCATTTTTAGATTTGATCCTCCAAATGGCACATTTTGTGAATCCAAACTCCAACCAGTGGGAGAAATTCCTAGTGGATTAAATAGACGAGTTTGCGCGAATTCTTTTGTCCCATTCTCGGTAGTTTTATCAATTATGGCAGATAGGAGATGGGAATTGCCAGTATTATACACCCAGGATGTTCCTGGAAAACTGGTCATGGGTTTATCCAGCACATACTGAACAGCATTTTGAGACGAATACATTTGAAAATAATCATTATTGGGATCATTATAATCAGATTCGTCCCAGGAGAGTCCAGATCTCATCGTTAATAGATCTTCTATTGTCATTGCTTCCTTCCAACTATCTCGATCCTGAAAGGTACGATTCGGAAAATAGCTCAAAATTTTATCTTCAACGCCTCCAATATAACCTTCCTCCAGAGCAATGCCAATCAAAGTTGAGGTAATGCTCTTAGTACACGAATAAATATTTAAACCTCTTTCTCCGTGCAAATATGATGAGAAATAGTTTTCATGAATGAGATAACCGTTTCTAATAATAAGTAGGGACCCCATACTGGATAGTGTATTTCTCAATACTAAAGTGGAATTGAAATATCCATAAAGTTCTTCCAGCTTGATCGAACTCACACCCTGTTCTTCTGGTGTGGAAGTTCTCCAACCGTTAGTAGGCCAATAGCTGGGTTCCTGTTCGGTTCTACCAGATTTACTAGTTGTAGAGCGAGTAGAGAGGGTGTAAAAACAATTCGTTTCAAGAATTGATATCATAATAAGGAGAATGAGGAGTTTTCTGGTCCAATCCATCATCTGAATCATCGCAAGTTTCTACGACATTGGCGTTATATGAATATAGAATACGGCAATTGAGGCCATGTTAGATCAGAATCGGAAATTCTCTGATCCATTTGTGTCGTAATTCCGTAACAAATTGTAGCCCATTTTGTCTATTCCAGGTCTCGATTTCCAACCGTCCCGACCTTTGGTTTCTTGTTTTACCAGGAACGTTTCATTCTTTAATTTGAATAAAACTGCCTTTCCAAATGATCTTCGGGAGAAATATCAGCCTTCGTCTCTGAAACCAATTCGATAAGGAGAAAAGGGTAAATTTTCGTGGATTAATGGAGGTATTATGTATGAAGTACAGAAATATGGGAAAACATGGTCTTAAATTATCTGAAATCAGTATTGGTACAATGTATCACGGTTCTTACTTTTCAGAAAAGCAGTCTCACATTGTTTTAAAAGAAGCCATTAATCAAGGGATAAACTTCATTGACTGTGCAGACAGATACGGAATAGAAGATTCAAATCTGCCAATGGAACAAAGAACCCCCGCAGAAAAAGTGCTGGGTACGTTTTTGAAAACCCAGAACCGAGATGACCTTGTAATTTCTTCTAAGGTCTTTAAGCAACTCAGGAAAACTCCAAATAATGGTGGACTATCTCGAAAACATATCCAAGAATCGATTAGGCAATCCTTGGGATACTTACAGACCGATTATCTGGATATTTATTTTTGCCATCGGGTAGATAATCAAGTTCCACTTGAAGAAACGATACGTACTATGACCAATCTTATTGATGACGGACGCGTACACTATTGGGGAACATCGTGGGCCCCTCCATACATCATAGAGCGAGCTATTGGAATCGCGAAGGAGAATGGATTAATTTCACCGACCGTAGAAGAGCCACCCTATCATATCAACGCACGTTTCATAGAATCAGATCTATTTCATGTCGCAGATTATCATGGGTTAGGGATCACCGCTTTCGAGGCTCTCGCAACTGGTTTTTATACGGGCAAATATCTAGATGGAATTCCTGAGGACAGTCGTGGGGCAATAGTTGAGCATCTTCCACAAAACATCATAGATGAACGCCGAGAGCAAATTTTAGCGTTAAGAGAGGTAGCTTCTTCTCTAGAGATCCCCTTGAGTCAGCTGATGTTCGCGTGGGTGCTTAGGAATCCCCAGATATCTTCAGCCATTATGGGTGCATCGAAACCAGAGCAGGTGATTGAAAATTGTGGCGCATCTGGAATTGTACTTCCTCAAGACGCTCTTGAAAAAATTGAAGCTATTCTCGACAATGATCCCAGGAAGAAATACCACTATCGTTTTGACCAACGACCTGATTAGAAAGCCTGAATGTCATCACCTGAAGTATTTGGTATGGACACTGTTCTGATTTGGGAGACTTCGTCCCAATGAACCTCATATTCGATGTGCAAATGCGATAGAAGGGTTTCTAGAATTTCAAGATAAAAGCAATCGAACTGATTCTCACATAACCTACACTCCGCACAATTCAAGGTAAACTCTCTATCAACACGCGAAATATGATAGCTCTCAATTCGCTCCAATAGTAATTCTACGAGTTGGAGGCGATGAATTGTTTTCCAAGAGCGCCCATACAACGAATTTTGCTTTAACAGACGTCCTGAAACAATTGAAGTCCACTCTAAAGGATCTAGGTCTTGAACTTCTTCCTCTTTGATTAGGGTCTCATCGAGTAACAATAGTAGGAGGTTTAAATGAGCATCCAAAAGGTTAAACCGAGCGGCGGCTTGTATTTTAAAGGGATCAAATTGAGTGACATCAAAAACGAGAGATTCACCGCAAGTTAGAAGAACGGATGGAAATTGTCGGCAAAATGTTTCGTGGATATCCGCCAATGGTTTTGCCACCCAGTTATATTTTACTTTCGAATCTACAACAAGAATGAAGATGATACCTTCCTGCCTGCGAAAGAACATCTGTTCACGACTCATACGAATGGATTCAAGGGTATCCTCCTTGACTTGGGTGGTAAAACTAACCAAAGCGCTCACTAGATTAGCCTGCAATATGGCAGAAGGGGGAGGATCTATGTCGGGAAAAGTCAAGTGGAAAAGGAGACCCCCATGCTCAATTATTCCAATCAAAGCCTTGATTCGTGTACTTTCGGACCGCGCGGTCTGGGAAGCAAGATGCCGATTCAACAGCCATTCACCTCCTTGCACTCCTTGAGAATCTGATTTGGTGAACATAAGGCCCTAGAAACCTTTTGATAAACCGTTCATGTTCTATGATTTGACCCAGTTCCATTGCACTGCAGCACTGTTTTCATCCGTTCTTGATAGGTGGGCGGCGATTTCCTTTTATACCAGAAAACAAAACTATGACAAATAAACACTTAACGGGTAGGTATTTTGAAAACACATTGGAATGAAGTATATAACTCCAAAGAGACCACAAATCTGGGTTGGTATGAAGAAACACCAGTAAAATGCTTGGAGTTATTAGAAAAATCAAAAATTAGGCATTCGGACCTAATTGTAGACGTCGGGTGTGGTACGGCCTCATTTATCATGAATCTATTGGATCAGGGTTATACTAATCTTATTGGACTCGATATTAGTGATGTAGCCATAAATAAAGTCAAGAAGCATATGGGGGAAAAAGCAGGCCGTGTTCATTGGATAGTTGATGATATTACAAGGCCAGAACGAATTACCGAGTTTAAGGATATAGCGCTGTGGCACGATAGGGCTGTACTCCACTTCTTGCAGACAAAGAATGAGCGGCAGAAGTACCTTCGAACGTTAAAAACCGTCCTGAAGATCGCTGGTTATGTAATCATTGCTGTATTCAATCTAGAGGGTGTGAGGGAATGCTCAGGTCTTACTACTTACAATTACAGTTCAGAAACCCTTGGTGACTTTCTAGGATCCTCCTTCCTCTTAAAAGATTCATTTAATTTCACGTACAAAACTCCATGGGGAAAACCCAGGCCTTATGTTTACACACTATTTCAAAGATTCGATTGACTTCTGTCTTGATTTGATTTGTAACCTGAGATTAGTGAAATTGTTAACTCAAGGTTTTATCTTTCAAACTTTTTTCTATTGCTAGCTTTTTTGAGATCCTTAATAGAATCTCTTTGCAGTCGAGAATATGTTAATAGATCATCACGTTCCTTTAACTCTTCAAACGTTAGATCGCTGCCTTTATACATGATATTTTTGGCTCTTTCCTCAGAAACTTGAGCCATCCTTTGTTTAAACTTCCGAATTCCATCCTTTACTCGGTTTTGATCCCGTAATGACTTGCTTCCCATCAATTGTACTCCTATTTATCGTAAATTTCTCGGTCATCCGAGATAATGAAGGATCCTGTCCGCCAACTACTTGTCTTCCCTATTTCTGTATTAAAATCTATTTGGCTTATAATCTCACCAATTCTACTCCCTAAACTGAGGTGAGTTCTCCTCGTTCGAAGGCCTCTAAAAAGGGGAGTAGACTGTAATCTTCGTTCTCTAGGATCTTTTTGAGCCTGGATTTGGTGACACGAACACACTCAAGGGATTTTGGAAAAGGTAAGCTGGAACTACCTGTAACACGCCTGTAAGCTTCTGCTATTATTGCCCCCGCCCAAGTACCAAGCTTGTTCTTCTTCAAACGCTGAAAATCTCGTCTTAACGAAAGTTCTGTGACGATAAAATCCACTTCATTTTCAACCCTTCTTATGATCAAAGGATCAGTTTCCTTCACAAAAGCCCATAAAATGTCCAAGGTTGCCTGGAGCGTCTGTACGCGTTCAATGTGATGACGCTGATATATCTGGCGTCTCTGATCTGACGAACGATTTAATTTTAGTCGCGCCTTGATTTTTCTTATGCTTTTCACAGAAGTGACATATTTCTGGGCTAATTCATGATCGAGCATTGCGGAATAATTGCGTTTTACTCCGTTTTCAATCGTGGGTCTTGCCTGGAAATCACCATTTTCTTTGGGACTCATCCATATCACCTAGCGATCTTGGCCTGCTACTCTTGCAGAATCTGGTCATAATTTCGTCACTGGGAGTTACATCAGGTCCATCCGAGGACAATATGAACGAAAAACTCTCCTACATCTAGATCCGTCGATTGAGCTCGGCTGATAATGTTCTTTAGCTTAGATTCCTGTATTGCGCTTAAATGGGCCATAATGACACCATGATGTCGCCTGAGACGAGTAAGCAGCTGATGTTGGTTTATTGTATTTATGAGGGAAGAAGTATAGGACATTTTCTTTTTCTCCGAGACGCATATTTTCATGGGGCCGATATGCATACTCTTTGCCATCTTTGTATTGATTTCACTTAAATAGGAGAAATGAAAAGATCGTTTTCCAATATAAAAGCAAGATTCGACCCTGTTGTTTGGTACCACATGACTTCAATTTCGGATAAATCTCCCATCTTATGGCGCCAATACGACAATATCTTGGAAGACTTGGCTCAATCTCGCGATATTGAGACTGCGATCCAAGAACTAGAACAAATCGTCAAAGCCAATGATCCACAACCCCCTATCGATCTCCTCCTGGCCATAACCAAGATTTACCTTCGTTTTAAACGAGTATCCAAAGTAAAACGCACATACGCACGGATCCTCCAGTTGGATCCCGGTCATCGCCAAACTTGGAAACTCTTGTCAGAAATGTACTTCAAAGAAAAGGATGTCGAAAAAGGGCAATTCTGTATGCAAAAATATTACTCATTAGGGGGTGGAAATGCTCAGATATCCAGTACAACCAAAAAAAGGTTGACTAGCACAGGTCGATTGAAACGGCTTCCATCAGGCCAGCCACTAGGGTTAGTGAGTGGGCGGGCTGTCCACCAGCAGTCACCGCAGCAGACACTATCCAGCCAGGATTTTGAGACCCGTTTCAAACTTAATCCCTCTTCTCTTCCCCAGGCGCTTCGTCGAGTTTTAAACTTCGGTGAACATCAAATTGTGGATTACCGTTGTTATGATGCCCGTCCTGGAGAATTTGGGGACCCTGACCTGGATTTGATCTCTAATTCCGAACTTAAAGCTCATCTTTATGATAAAGGCATTATACGATTATTCAAGTTCCAAGAACAGGCATTTCGAGCCATTCTCAAAGGCGAGGATGTCTGCATCGTTGCACCAACCGGGAACGGGAAGACTGAGGCATTTATTCTCCCCACTTTGGTAAGTCTCCAAGAATATCAGGGTTATGGAGTACAAATGGTTATTATATACCCCCAAAAGGCGCTAGCTAAAGACCAGCTAAGAAAAATTGAAAATTTTGCATCCACTGTGGGTTTGTCAGTCAAAGTATTTGATGGCGATACTTCGCACTATTGGCGGAAGAAGATCTACCAAGATCCGCCCGAAATTCTTATTACAAATCCTGATATATTACATTACCATCTTGGCATTGGCAAGAATGCCTCACGCTTTCAGAATCTCCTATCAGGCTTGAAAATCGTAGTTTTGGATGAAGTCCACACATTCTCAGGGACGTTCGGGAGTAATATGTTCTATATTCTACAACGCCTAGAGCGAGTGGTGGGGCAAGCCCTGCAATATATCTCGTCATCTGCCACCATGGCCAACGCCCAAGATTTTGTATCACGCCTCATTCAACGAAAAGCTAGGGTTATCGAGTGTAAGAATGGAAAAAGAGGTCGTTTCCACTTCCTGATGGTAGCTCCCTTCGAAGGGGTCAATACACTGGATTCTACCGTGAACTTAGTGAATACAATACGACAATATGGGAAGACATTGGTGTTTCAAGATTCTCATCGGAGGGTAGAGCAAATGTATCAGGCTTTGGGACGTTCATCTAAACGCGTTGGAATTCACCGAGCTGGCTTGAGTAAGAAAATGCGAGAAAATGTAGAAGCTGATTTTCGTGAGGGAAAACTTGAGGTTCTCGTCGCTACGCCCACCATGGAACTGGGTGTAGACATTGGTGATCTCACCCACGTCATTACTCCCCCTATCTCAGTGAATCGTGCCATGCAGAGGTTTGGCAGGGCAGGTAGAAAGGGCCAGGAATCCCTCGCAATAGTTGTATTGAATGCGGACGATCCTATTTCCAATTATTATTATCAACATCCTGATCGATATTATCAAGACCTGGAAGGAGTGTTCTTTGATCCTGGAAACCCAGAAGTTCAAACACACCAATTATTGTGTGCGGCATTAGATCTCCCTATTAACGCGGATGAGTTTCCCTTATACCAACACGTCTTACAGGAGTTGGTGACGAATCGACTCTTAGAGAAAATAGGGGATACTTATATACCAACGAAAGCAGGTACAAAACAAGCACACAAGTACTCAATCCGAGGAATAGCTCATCAGATCACCATCAAAATTAGAGAGGGGCAGACCATTGGAAAAAGATCTCAACCCCAAGCTATGTTGGAACTTCATCCTGGGGCTATTTACTACGCTGCTGGAAGACGTTACCAAGTAGCTAACTTTTGGTTTAACGGAACTCGGGGGGGAGCCGATTTAATCTCTCCCTCTCATAAATGGGGAACCACCAGTCCCCTGTATCGAATGAAGCCTAAAATCCTTGAGATACTCAATTTATCCAATATCTTCAAACTCGAAACCGCATTTGTGGAAACTAAGATTCTCCATAGTGTGTTTGGATACGTACTTCGAACTCCAGATCGGATTCAGGCTAAGAACTTGAAAGACCCTCTTTACTATACCACACAAGGGAAAGGGCTTCTATTCCATATTCCCCAAGTTGGTATGGTAATGGAACGGCCAGCTTATGAAAAGGCGGCTCATACGGTGGTTCATACATTGCTACACGCAAGTCTCCCCTTCATCGGTGGGCAACTTCAAGATATCGGGGGTGTTTTACTCCTTCCGTTTGGATATATCCTTCTGTTCGACCAACCAACTGGCGCAGGAGTCTGTACTATGCTTCAAGGCCACCTTCCATCTTTGTTCGAACGAGCTCATGATCTCCTTGGATGTACTTGTAAAAATCCTATTGGTTGCCCGCGCTGCACATTTCTTCCTCGCTGTACGTCACAAAACACCAATCTAGATAAATATGGAGCACGAGCGATCCTTCATGGCATTCTCAATAATGTATCCATGCCGCTAGGAGACCTCTACGACCAATGCACTCAAACGTTAATGTAACCTCAGAAATTTTTTCACTTCAAGTATAAATACTCTGCAAGTTATGGAGGACGGTTAATTATGAAAGGAATGCGTGATTATGCAGGTAAGTCGTAGCGTCCTCGTTGCCGTCATAGGCTTCCTCCTAGGCTGGCTTCTTACCCTTTACCTAAGTCTGCCGAGTCTTATCACTCTAATATTGGGTGGAATCGGTTACGTTATTGGCCTTTTCTTAGATTACGCGGATACCCAAAGTCAGATATCTACATTTCATTTTACAAATTTAAATGGTAACATCCAAGCATATCCCCTGCAAGATTCCCGTATCCATTATTCACCCATTGAAAACGTTACCAAGGTCTTGTTATTCTTTGAGGTCAAGCGAAAGCCTGAAAACTTTCGTTTGGGGGTTCTCAAGAATTTTGCAGATTTCGAGTACAGCATTTCGGAAGATGATTCCCGCACACTTCTCACCGTGTTTCTGGAGTACCCCGAGTATAACTATCTCAGAGAACAAGGAAGCCTGCATCACGAGCGATTCCTGTTTGATATTGAGCAAAAGGGTACAGAGTTCATAGCGGCAGTTGATAAGATCATACCTGGAACCATTTTACGACGAATATATTATCCATCTCAACAGGGGGCTGAAGAAGATTGGCATACTTATGGGAGTTCTCATGGTGATCATCCTTCCTCTGGTTCGGGAACTCCCGCAGCAAAACCTGGATCTTCTTTTCCTCCTACCGATACCCGTCCAGTCACTAACCCACCGACGCATTTGAATAATCTAATTTCCGTGATGGCCCAACCTGAAGATAGAACAGAAATGCCACCTTCTAATCTTTCCACCCCGAACTCTGTAAATGAATCCACTATCATGGACGACCTTCTTGGTGAACCATCTACCCCGACACTTCCTCCTGAAGAGATCGCAAACCTTCAAGATTCAAATATCCGAGCGTTAGAGGCCTTCTTGAATGAGGAACTAAAGCATAACCAAGCCAGCGAAGATATTGAAGACAGTGTTACCTCTCAAAAACCTGAAATGGGAGAATTGTCTCCCCCACATCCTAACAACTTGGGAAAATCTTCTGAAATTGGTGAAGATATAACAATCCGTCCAAAGGATTCGAAACTATCTACATTCGATAAACAGATTATTGACAGGATCGATGGTTTTCCCAATCGCCCCCAACCGGAGGACTGACCTCAGTCTTTACGATAATTGTTACATTTCAAACATTGGAGAACTCCATTGATGAAAAACTGAGGTTTGAAACACCTAGAGCAATATATGAATAGGTGATTCGACTCTAAGATTTGACCATTCTGTTTTTCCATAATAAGACGAAAAAGCGATTCTTTTTCGTACCGAGATAGGGGGACCTTTGAAAGCTGCCAAATTGCTTCCTGGGTGTTCCCGACCCGAAGAAGACTTTCAATCAACATGCGTATTACAGTGATATCAGTAGAAGGGAGGAGAGGATATAAATACTTAAGAGCGGATCTTGAATTACCCCTTGCTAAATATAATTTGGCCAATTTGAGATTTACCGCAATTCGGAGCGAAGGGGCGTTTCTATACAGATACTGAAGCATTTCTAGGGCTTTATCCCATTCTGCCGTCTCAATATACTGATCAGCTAGGTTAAACCACTCCGCTTTTCTCTTATCTGTCTCACTGGCCACCTGAGTCTTTCGGCGATAAGACATGAGTGCAATTCACCTTAATTCTTATCTTTGGTGATTCCGTTCCCATAATGGGGTTGTTTCGAAGCTTAAACTGGAACGATGGTTCATAAGTCGAAGGACTTCCTGGCGTACTCCAGGCCGTGGTTCCTGAAAACGAGCTAAGCGACGCACCTGGAGCAATCCAGTTGATGTTAAGGTTATCACTCCGATTCCCGCTTCTTTTGCCCATTTTAACTGTTGATCCTTTGTAAGGGTGTCCAAGTAGTCAAACTGGGACTCAGGACAGACAAGATAACAATAATCACAGAAAGGGCGGTACAATTGAGGATGTTGGATGTGGAACTGTGATTCGATTTCGAAAAAATGGATTGATGCATCAAGAGGATGGATACCAGCAAGATCTATTCTAACCTGACTCTGACCTACTAGATCTTCAAGATGGAGGTGTTTCGAAGTGATCTGAAGTTCTTGAAATGTTCGAAATTGCATTCTCTCTGCTAGGATGGAGTTTAACCGTTGTGTTAACACTGATTCAGGGGGTGGAGATTCCATTCCAAGTCGTTTTACTCAGGCCAATTCTAGTCTTATATAGTAGAAAGTGGAGGGGATTTCAAATTTCTTTTGATGAATGATTTCACCTATTTAAATGGCGAGCAAGGACTAAAGAGTGAGAAATTACAGGATCAGCCGTCAATGCACCAACTTCCAGTTTCGGATTTGATCTCTAAAAGTCCTGTGTGTCAAATTTGTGAGGCCGGAATTACAAAATCCTGTCCCCTTCTACTGTACGATCAGCTGCCAGGCGTAATTCAGGTTAAAAACAATAAGATAGTGAGCTGTACTGCACAGCGTATATACCTAGGGTATCCCCATTCCTTCAAGAAAGAGGTGGTGTGATCTCGTGACAACTCCTCAATCCGCATCCCAGGTTCCCTCCACTTCCCTCCTAAAGTTTGAACCTACAGTAACTGAACAAATGTTACTTCCGCAATTACAAGCATATAATCTTCTGATCTTATACAATCGCCCTACGAGCTTATTCCGGATCTTAGCGTTCTTTTCTTTGTTTTACTGCAACCAGATGGAGGGACGGATCCTCATCCTTACAAAAAAGAGTTTTCAGAAGGAGCTACAGGTAGAACTCAAGAAACGGATCAAATTACATTCCTCTATCCTAAATGGGGCCATCCTACCCAATGCACGTAGAACTGATTATGGGCAATTCCCCCTAATTGTCTCGACTCCGAGTACGACAAAGAATGACATTATGAACCACCTGGTTACCGTCGATCACTTTGGATTGATATTAATAGATCATGCGGAAATGGGCGCTAGTTCTCGCACTCTACGCTGGCTTTGTTCCCAGTTCAACCACATTCGCCGCTGTGGATTTACCCAAATGACGGAAAGGGGACGTTTGAAGCGTGCCCAACTGAATATGGGATTGAATCGAATTATTTCTTATGAACTGGCACCAAAGGGCCCAACACGCCCAAATCTACAGCACTACCCAATTCCTCTACCTCAGGAATATCACTTCCTCCTTGATATTCTGAATGAAATTCGGAAATATGAACTGAAAGCCCTCCAGAATCTAGGGTTTCCCGTGTCACCCAAAAGCTCACAACGGGAAATCGCTCTGCTTCATGATACATTGAAAACTGACCAGGCTCGCGCAAAGCTCGTGAAAACGGGTAATTTACTCAGAATAATCAACCTCCAAAAAACAGTAGTTTCTAAAGGTTTTCCCGCCGCCCTCGACTACCTCCAAAGACTCGAGGATCAACTGTCTGTTGATCAAGACTTCTCGGGTAAACACGGACTTAATGAGTTCCTCTCAAACCCAAAAATAATGAAAATCAGGGATTTCCTTTTTACTTACAAGGATCTCATGCACCCAAAAATCCAGATGTTATTGAAGATTGTACGCGAAAATACAGGTCTAATATTGGTGATTACCCCCAATTTCGACATCGCAAGCTATATAACTTCTATTGTTCAGGCCCATGAGATTCCCCTTTCCTATTTTTCAGACCCTCTTAGTAAGTACAGTGAAATTCAAATCAAACAACGCTTGGCAAAAATTAGTGGTTTCCAAACCCGGGTAGCTATTGCTAATACAGTGAATACGGTCTTAGCGGAGCGAGCCAAGATAATAATCGGATTTGAGGTATCGGCAGCCTTAATGGAACGCTTCGATAGGATCGAAGTAGAAATTCCTAGAATTTTTCTTATCGCAAAGCAAACCACTGAAGAGCAACGATTTTTTCAACTAAAAAACCTTGGTCGACCTCGAACTACACAAACCTCTGACGTAATTGAGGGCGAATACCAGGGTAAGAACAAGAGTGATTCATCCTGAGATATCTCTCTTCATCGAACTTATTGGAATATATGACGTGCCCAAGGCAGTTCGCATATAGACGAATAGCCCACCTAAGTCTTGTTCATCCTCCCTCCCATATGTTTGCTATTCAGGCCCGGACTCATATTCGGCGCGTTACTACTGGTATATTATCCTTTATTTACGAAAAATTTGCCGCAGCTAAACAAATGGGCACAGATAACCTCCGTCACCTTATCGACCTCCATAACAACACATTACAGAGATATTGGAACGGGAAGGGCGTTGAAACGTACATCTCTTACTTAGAGGAAGCGATTTATTCACTCATTGAGTATTTTCTAGATAAATTTTGTTTCACTTCCGACCAACGGGATATTCCTGTTTCCATTCCCATTATGCTCTATCAAATAATTGCATCTCCGGCATTGGGGTTAGTTGGACAACCCTCGGCCGTTTTTCAACATGCTGACGGTACGGTACTAGTATTGATTCAAAGTTGGCGAGACTCGCATAAGGATATGGAGAAGATGGGAGTCCAGGCAGCGATCTATAACCAGATTTTGACTTCAATGGGATTTCAGAACACAGAATTCTTCTATGTCAACTATCAGTCCTCAGAGATCGTTTATCGTTCAGTCACTCCCGATGATGTTACGCTTCTCGATCAAACGCTGTCAGACATTGAGGAACAGTACTTTGAGGGAGAATTTCCACGATCAGCGGCTCCACCTTGCGGATCCTGTGAGTATTTTTTACTATGCGAAACTCGACAGAAGGTGATCTACTAATTGGCATTGGATGTTATACAAATATTCGTCATAGCTATCTATGGTCTTCTCAAGGTTTATGAACAGTGGCTGTTAACACCCATCCAACCTCTCGAGTACTTCATACGTCTGTTTCTCTTTTATTGGTTTCTTCAGTTCTTATTGGGTCTGGTACCTTGGCTGGAGAAAATTGTTTACCAATTGTGCTTCCCCTTTCGCTGGCTCCATGTTTTCTTACATGTCCGCGCAGCTAAACAGGTAACCGAGGAAGTAGAGAAATTACGGAAGGAATCTGACGAGAGCTATGACAAACTGCTTGATACCAGTAACCTTCGGGCAACGCTGGTCTCTGGCCTCGATACCGCAGATGAAAATCCAGGATTAGTTTTAGGTATCAATAGATTACACCATGCCCGTATGATTGCCTTTGCTCCTTTGAGATTTGCATTAGCAACCGCAGCAGTCTTTGTATTGGTCACTTTTGTCTACTTGTATGTCCCGATCGATCCATTAAAGAAAATGTTTGAAGTGCCTGTCCTGGTTTCACACTTTTATTTTTACATTGGTATTTTTGGAGTTCTATTTCCCTCCCGTAACGATATGTTCTATTATTATCATGCGGCGCTTATCAATCTCAACGTTCGTCCCATATGGCTATATTGGTCCTTGGGAGTATATGTGCTTGTGATTTTAGAGATTCTTTGGCGTACAGAGGATTTTTTCATATCCCTTTTTGTTGCAACTATCGCATTTCACCTTTACATCCTCGGTCTCTTTAGTGTTGCGATTTTTGCTCTAGGGCGTAAAGCAAGTCCATCAGAGAT
Source organism: Candidatus Heimdallarchaeota archaeon (assembly GCA_048881705.1). Classification (GTDB taxonomy): domain Archaea; phylum Asgardarchaeota; class Heimdallarchaeia; order Hodarchaeales; family Hodarchaeaceae; genus Hodarchaeum. The sequence continues at coordinate 25,326 of JBHLSH010000040.1, forward strand.
TTTTTTCTTCCCCTTTGATCGGTTGCGTGATTGGAAGAACATGCAAGAAGAGGGAGCAGATCTTACATTAATGGCATTAGAGGATTTGGATTTATAAAGAGGTAAAGACCCAATTATTTATCCTATCGATTCACTAGTTGGCAGGATTTATTGGATATCTGAAAGCGCAGCTAGATTCCACTTGGAAGAAAACGGATACTCACCAAATCGAGAAAAAAAAACTTCAAATGAACCATTATCTTTTACGATATAACAATTAATACACGTAAATTCGCCAATGACTCCTTGGGCATACTGTTTTCCAAAGTGTGAATGAGGAGCGTTCTGATCGGAAGATTGAACAATTAGATGATTTGTAAAGACAATTGGTACTTGTAGCTGTGAAGCGAGAATTTTCATGTCTAGTAGGTGATCCGCTAGGAGAGCAATCCATTTTGGTTTCTCTTTCCCCATAAAACAGGCTGCATCTAAGGGACTACCAACCAAAGTGTCCAGAACGACTAGATCGTATTTTGAGTTTCCCGATTCATCTAAGAATTTTCGAAAGAAAATAATCTGTTCCACGAGCGACTCTGGTTTTACGATAGAAATCTGATCTAGGTGCTGAGGTTTCTGTATGATTTTTTTTAAGTTTCCTATACGTAAATGCCCGCAAAAGTCGCTGTATAATACTTGAGCGTCTGAATTCTGCGTCCAAAGTTCCTTTATGATCTGAAGGCAGAACCAGGTTTTTCCTGCCCCACTATCACCAAATATCGAATATAAATAACCTGGACGGAGACCACCTGTTACGCGATCTAGGCTCGGGATGCCAAAAGGAAATTTTCCTAGCTGATTCCATTGGGAGATTATATCACGCAAACTCGTGATCTTCAACATCACTTTTCACTTCCACGACGGTTATGTCAGAGTGGATTCTACTCCCTCTGAGATCGCTCTCTGCCAAAAAAAATACTTGCATTCTCGTACAGAGGTAGTTTAAACCCATAAACGCTTCATTTGAAAAATTACGGATATATTTCGGCAGATGTATTATCATGGTTTTGAATCCCAGGTTTGCGGCGGCATGGAGTCTTTTTGTGGCAAAAAGGATGTGGTAGGTCTCAAAACGAGGAATCTGAAGAAAAAAGAGAGAGTTTACCAATTGAGCCTTTTTTGCTACATGCAAAGCCTGCAGAAAAATGGGAAGTGGGATAGTGCGATAGTCTACCCACAATATTTGTGCTCTTAATAATGGCAACCACTCAGGACTAAGTAACAGTTTCACTAAGCTCAAATAATTACCTTGCAATAACTTTGGGGGAGAAATCGAGGAAGTTCTTTGCACCTTCTCCACCGCTAGACTTTCTTTTCTGTTCTTATCTCAAGAAGGGCCTCAGGTGTGTCTGCTAAATTCTCCTGAAATACATACCAATAAGGAATACCAAATAGACCAATAATAAGCACTAACCACATTAATGGGGCAGGAATTGGGTGGGGGGGTAGCTCCATAAATGGGAAAATATCTGATCTGGGGCCAACCTGACCTGAGATTTGAATTGACATTCTAACCAGGATAGGTTCTGTTGTCTCTATGATTTCGGGTGAAATCATGATGGCTATGGAATAAATGGGTACTTGACGATTAAACACAAGATTCTGAGCAATTCCTATCTGGTGATTACCGTCAAAATGGGTAGTTTGGCCTTCAATAGTAACGGAATCGATACCAATCCCTTCAACGGACAGATTTACCTGTGTTTCGAGCATTTGGGAGGCGGGATCTTCAATGAGGACCGTAAGGAGGCCAGTACCGAGCAGTTTTGTACGCGACCATTGGTATTTCAAGACATTTGGCTGAATCTGGAAATTTCGTTCAGCCCCCAGTATTGGTAGGACTTTCCATTCCGTCGCTGAACTAGGTTGAAACCCCAATATCGCGGCTTCTAGGATCCGCACGTTTATACCTGGATTATTCCAAGAAAACCCTCCATCAAAGTTCAAAACGATTTCTAGCTCGTAGTAGGTCTGAGGAGTATGATTAAGGGGGAGTAGCAAGGATTGGGGCAATTCAAACTGATATGCTAGCGCTCGAACTCCGATGCTATCCCGAATCTCTTCATATTGCTTGAAGACACCTTCTGAAATATCACCATTAAGATTCACAGTCACGAGAATCTGATCTAACTCATCACCGATGTTTTGAAGGGTAATGTTGAGTAAAACACGTTCCCACACCTCTGAAAAACTTACGGTTGTATAGAACTTATAGTGGCCTTCAGTTATTTGGACAGACCAACCCAGATCCACTATTTCGCTTCTCAACGCTTCGACATCAGACGGGGTGGCCTTAACTGGGTTTGCCACAAATAGACCAAAACCGGACGTACTCATGATTAAGAGTAGCGTAACCAAAGTAAATCCATTAGACATAACGCTACGGCCCCCCTGATAAGAAAGTTGTGAGGACAAGTAGTGTTAGATTGAAAATTGCTCCCCCTATCCCAATACGAGATATTTTTTCATTCTGTGCAAGATCATTGAATGATGTGTACCCTAGTCGGAGCTTTCGGACTGTACGAATCTCTACCCACCTATAATGCCTAATTGGATGATTTGTAATGGTGGATTTAGTGCCAAGGGGAATACCTTCCTTGTTAAAGGCGTCAAGTAGAAGGTGCGAGTACCAACCCACCAAACTGCCAACGAAAAGGAAATTCACAAGGGGAGATTCAATAATTTGGTCAATATACCACAGAGGAAAAAAATAGATGCCAGTCCACGGGGAATGGGTTAGAGGATGTCGATATCGACGTAGGAGAACCCCGTTATGATCCCATCGGGCACCTACTCGACGATCCAACCAGTTTGGCAATAAACTCAAGCAAGCCACCGCGAACGCTAATAGGGAAAATCCCCAGGCTAATTGCATTTGCTCAGCCCGCACAACGAAATAGAATATTAATAAGTGGATCAACCCAAGAGCAAAGAGGTAATGTGTGAGACTTTTCACAGACTCCCTTCCTTACGACGGTTGATCACTAGGTTGCCTGTAGAAATCATCACAACTAAAACAATAGCACCAATTACTATTTGGGGAAAAAGTTCGTCGTTGAAAGGAACAGACGATTGGTTACTACCAGAAGAAGGATTCGCATTGGTAGAATTTACCTCTGACTCCCCTTCAACAGTAAAAGGTCCTATAACGCGCACCTGTTCTTGCCCAATATCGTCTGTTGCGACAATTCGAAAGGAATATGTTCCTATATCCAACCAAACCGTAAACGTATAAGTTTGGCCAGACCTGTGCGAAGGATATTGATCTCCATTAACCTCCAAAAAAACCGCAGTAACCTGATAATCATCAGTTACGTCTACTGTGACTTGAACATTACCTCCATCCTCTTGAAAATTCGCTTGCTGAATAGTACTATTCCCGATCACAGGTGGGGAGTCTGTTGCATTAAATGTCCCCAGTATAATCCTTTGGGCACCATGAATATCAGAAATTACAAGTGAATAATTCCATAATGTTCGTGCGAGCAGGGGTGAACGGAAAATCCATCTCTGTGTCGTGCTTCCAATGGATTCATAGATCAGGACACCTGTCACATTTAGGGCGCTTTCATCATTTATGAGTTCAAGGTAGACTGCTGAGGTGTCTATTGATGCATTTTCCTTATTGACAAGTATCGTGAGAGTAAAGTTTTGCCTTGCTTTCGCATAATTATCAATGAAGATATTGGGAGCAAACCATGAAGTGTAATAGGTACTTGAATGAGAGGGACTACCTAGGTCCCAAGGATACCATACCATGAGGATTATTGAGAGATTCTGAGGCATTATGTGAATTTGGCCCTCATACCTGTTCCAGATTGCCTGGTAGGTAAGAGGGTAGTTCTGTCCATTTATCTCAATTGTCACCTGATCTATTGGGAGTCCGATGGTATCCACCTCTACTTGCGCTTCATAATACACGGACTGCCACGTAAAATCAAATGAAGCGACGGTAGGCGCAGGAGGATACCACGTTACGGTGAAATGACGCATGTCATACTCGCCCAAAGTGGTACGGGCGTATAAAGTGATTCCCCAGATCCCAGGAAATGGAAGCTGAAAATCTAGGGTATAATTCTGGGTGAAAAAATCCCATTGTAAGTCGCCAACATAAGATCCATTTCGCCAAACCCCTACACTCTCGAAATCAGGGTTGTTTTGTAAAAGGGTTTGAACGTTGTAGCTACCAGCACCATCTACTTCCACCAAACGAGGGTCAATCAATAGATCAGCGGAGGGGACAATGGAAAAGTCTACTGTTTGGTGAACATTATTCCCTGCCTCGTCAAAAGCATACGCTGTGAGTTGATATTGACCAACTGTCAAATTATAAGCCATTGGGAGAGTATAGGTCTGATTTGTCGTATGGAGCCCTGAGATGAAATAGAGAATTGTAGCTCCATCAGAGGAGATAGATAAGTTAAAGTCTCCAATGTAGCTTTGGTTAAACGGGGTATCAATTTGTAGAATAGGTGGAATAGTATCAATGGAAAAACTGACCTGTTGGGTTATATTGTTAGATACCATATCTTCTACGGTTATTTTGAGAAGGTGACTCCCCTCGGACAGACTTTGGAATATAGAGGGGTATGGAGAGGGAACTGTGTTACCATCCAACCAGACTGAAACCTGGGTACCATCCGTAAGAAAGGAAAATTGAACGTCTGAGGAAACATATGACGTATTTATGGGACTAATGATTCCCAAGGAGGGAGCAGTTGTGTCAACGGTGAAATCTGCAAATACGTGGGTCATTAAACCCCATTGGTTCACCCCATACGCATGTAGGGTATAACTACCTTCAACCAATGAGCGATACACAGTTTTATCCCATGTAACGTTGTCAGAATCTACAGTATCGATGAAATACAAATAATTCTGGGCATTTCCGTCCAAAAAAACAGGAAAGATCCCTCCTACTGTGGTGGTGTGCGCAGGACTGAGAATATTTACAACTGGAGGTTCTGGTTTCACCTCTAGATACATCATAGGACTCAAAGCCTCTTGGAAATACCCTGATGAGGGAGCTTGTACTTGGAGGGCATACATTCCAGGTTGATTGAATTGGATGTAGAAGTCATAACGACCCGCGCCATTTGTTACGTCTACCACACTCGAAGTGCCATTGACATATAATACAGCATCATGAGCAGTCAGAGGGCCCGTGATCTCCCCAAGGACTAGTCCATCTAGATGAACGGTCACATTTATTGTAGTCGTGGCAGGAGAAGTTAAGGAGACAGCCACTTCTTCATAAACTGCAATGAGATTTTGAGTCTCTCGTAAGTAAACGTAGGTGTCATTACAACGAACCATGATATTCTTGGACCCGCGACTAGTGAAAGTATGACTGTACGGAGTCGGACCTCCACCTCCTCCAACCCAATTCTGCCAAAGGATCCCTTCTATCCAAATTTGATAACGTTCCGAGCTGTTCACGGTAAAGTAGTAGGGATCATTAACACTTCCAATACCTGATCCGATAACTGTAAGGTCGGATATGACCCACATGGTACTAGAATCGTACTTGGTATCGCTGGGGCCTTGCGCGCGGATTGTAAATCCACCCTTATAATAGGGCGTGGACCAATTAAATGTGCCCTGCCCAAAGCCATTGAGTTGAGTTGTTCCAATTACAAACCAGCTAGGTTCGCCATTTTTCTGCCAACTCAAGTCGATCAAATCATTAAGACCGCCCTCGAGGGTGATTATGGTCCAATTATTTGCCACCACCTCGGTAGCGATCATCACGGAGAGAGGAGGCCGTACGGTGAAGCTGAGAATAGGCGTGTTGGTTGCTCCACGATAGAATCGGGGGATATTTCCCGTGTAGGAAACTTCGACGAAGTGGAGGCCAATTTGGGTTGATCGGGAGATGAAGTAGTCAGAGATAAAGATACCGTTGGCGTCTGTTTGTGCTGTTCCTAAAAAGACCCCTGAAGTGGTATCTGTCAAACTAACCTCCTCAAAATAAACCGGATTCCCAATTTCATCCAATAGTTCTCCCCATATTCGAAGTGTGTGTCCTTTCACCACCTCTGAGGCATTCTGACCAGTCGCATTGAAGGTCGGATTAGAGATTATGCTAAGGTTGAAGATTTCTACATGCGCATCATAGTTAAGAGATCCAAGATAGTGAATCTGGTATTTACTAACCCCCAAAACATGATTGGGTTCTATATAGAAGTAAAAGTCCAATCCCGGGGCTGCATTCTTAGTTTCGATAGCGGTACCATTGGAGAATTCAAGTACGATTTGACCCTCAATTAATGCTACCCCACCGGAAAGTACAGTTGCGGTGATAGTGGTAGTTGTCGCACGATCAACTATCCCTGTTCCATAGTCTAGATCAATTGTGGTGATACCTTTGATCGTGACCATGACCTCCACTTGCTGATCTAGGATATCAGATGGTGTGTTGAATGTCCTTAATCCATACTTATGGAACCCTACGGTGGCATTGCTCGGGATTTGGGATGTAAATATCACAAACCCGTTAATATCCAATGTTCGGTTCTCCAATGAACGATACCCATCTGTCACATCTATCAGTTCTACGTCCCCAAAAACAGGTCTAGTCCAAACATCTTCCTCTGTGACGTAAACTGAAAACTTTATCGTCTCATTGTGTCTATATATGCTCGAATTGGTTGTCGGATCTATACGGGCGTTATCTACGATAACTAATCCTTGACTGATGTTGTCGTATATATTGGATCCACTTGCATCGGTCAAAACCGTGAAAATAGTCAACAAACCTAACGTAACGGAGCTATTGGGAGAAAAGGTAAACATAACGTCCCTTGAAGTTAAAATAATCTGGTTTATGGTTATCCTCTTTCCCCCGCGGAAATAATACGACTCTAAAGGAAGACCCACGGGATAATCTCCTACCACCGTGATATTAAATTCGGATGTTTCCGCATTTCGTTGAATTGTGGTTTGGTTCACTCGTTGAACCAGAGAGAATCCATCCCCTTCGATTTGGACGCCGAACCATGAGGAAAACGCTGGGGCCGTCCCGCTTAATCCGGACCCCGTATAATTTGCAATGAAATAGTTCAGACCAACAGGGGAGAATTCTGGGATGGGGTAACTAAAACTATGCGTTAACACTGTGGGATTACTGTCAGGATAGTAGAACGGGAGGGGACCGTATGTGTAGATAGTGGGGGTTCCTGATAAATTCTGGTTGGTCACAGAAAGATAACCCCCTTCAAAATACCAGTTTTCGAGGATGGAGAGCGTCAGCGTAAAACTTACGGTGCCATTCTTATGAGCCACAGTCGAATTAGCATCTAGGTCCAAGAATGGAGATTGTTGGGTTCCAGGTGTTATGTCCTCTACAAAGACCTTACAGGTTCCCGAACTCGTTTGATAGCCAGGAAATCCCTGAAAATCAGCCCGAAAGATATGGGTACCAGGAGTGGAAAGGCTCCATGGCCAAGTGCTAGTGATGCTTCCACTCACTAAGCTAATGACATCCGTTTGAGTAGAATTGAGATGAGTAATAAGAACTGAACCCGTTGGAACCGGATCCACCCCTGCATAAACAATGACGGTAAAAACTGGAGGTTCGCTTGTTCCAACAACCCCAGTGTCGCTCAAAAGAGTGGTAGTGGTACTTAAAGGAGCCGCAAGGATAGATGTGGAGCTTGAAAGAACAACAATTACACTTACAATAACCCAGAGTAAAAATCCTCTTTGTAGTTTATTTTCATGCTTCATGTTAGCAGAGCCATTGAACATTTCTCATAATACCTCTGTCTGAGTTTTCCCCCTTCCAATGGATGAGTCCTTTAAATAGGCGAAAGTGTAGAAGGGGTGATTCTAGTTTTCTACTATTTAAACAACGCAAAGGATGGATAGCGGAATGGTCTGACTTCGAAAAAAGGAGTCAGCTGTAACTCAACCGAGGTAAACCAATCATGGCAAAAACATCAGAAGATAAGGAACTGACCACACAAGGCATCATCGAAAATTTAGAGGGCGAAGAAAAGCCTGAACCTCCAACCAGAAAAAAATCTCCCTCGAAAGAAGAAGCCGAGTTTCTGGATACAATTAAGGGGATCGGCCCTACGACCAAAGAGCGTCTCCAAGGCGCTGGGTACGGTACAAAAGAAAGTATTGCCCTCGCGACCCGTTCCCAGCTCAATCAAATCTCAGGGATCGCAGATAAGACCGCAGAACGTCTTATCAAAGAGGCTCGAGCCCAATTTGACTTGGGATTGAAGAAAGGCACGGTATTTGCAGAGGCAAGTGAAACCCGATTCCACCTTACAACTGGGGCGAGCGCCTTTGATGAGATGATTGGAGGCGGATTAGAGAGTGGTAGCATCGCTGAACTTGCAGGCGAAAACGGCTGTGGCAAAACCCAACTGTGTCATCAATTAGCGGTAAACAGTATCAAATACCTGGATAAAGATGTAATCTGGATTGATACAGAGGGTACATTTCGTCACCGTAGGATCTCGCAGATGGCTGAAGCGCTGGGCCTAGATTCGATGAAGGTGTTGGACAGAATCACTGTCGGCCGCGCTTATAACTCAGAACATCAGATGGCTTTGACAGAGGAAGCTCTCACAACCGTTCCCAATATTGGCCTCATCATTGTCGACGGTCTGATGTCTCATTTTCGTTCGGAATTTGCAGGACGCAGCTCGCTGGCAGAACGACAACAACTCATTGGTAAACACCTTTCATTTATTGCAAAGCAGTCTGATATGATTAACTGCGTGGCAGTGATAACGAATCAAGTTTCAGCTAAACCTGACGGGTTACCCTTCGGCGATCCAAATGAACCGATTGGAGGTAATGTCGTAGGTCATACAGTTACCAGTCGTATTCGGCTGTACAAAGGAAAGGATCCTAAGCGAACAGCACATCTGAAAAAGAACCCAGAACTTCCTGATGGAAAGATTGAGTTT
>JBHLSH010000041.1:0-33825 GCA_048881705.1 Candidatus Heimdallarchaeota archaeon
TTGTCCATTGAAGGGAAGGAGTAAACTTCTCCGTTACTTGCACTAAATGATTTTCCCCATCCAAACCAGTCATCAAATCGTTCCAATAATACATATTCATCCTTGAGCCATTTAGCAAATTTATAAGGGCCTGCAGAAATAGGTTCTTGAGAGAAACTTTCCAGCTTAGCCTTACACGTCGTGTTATCATCAGTATAACTGCCATGTGATTCATACGGAACTAGCATGAACCGATGCCACATTCCACAAACATCCCATTCGAACATCGGGTCAGGAAACCATGATCCACTGAATGTGACTATCCGTCCATTCCCATTTGGATCATCCGACGGAAAAGTTATGCTCATGCCCTCATTTTCTATAAGAAGTCGTGCAGCGTGACTGATGTTAATATAAGTTTTTCCATACGCCTTATCCGCCATATAATTCGCTTCAACACTGTATTTTACCGTTTTTGCATCAATCCCTGTTCCATCATGGAAAGTCACTCCCTCTCGCAATGTGAAGGTCCATTCAGTTCGATCATCATTATGTGTCCAATTTTCTGCAATTCCTGGTAAAGTTACAATAGTTTCCCCAGGAGCAACCATGCCTAAATATCCTTGATATTGAGGAGCGAAATACCCAGTTTGCAGATGCCCTACCACCCTAGAATCAACCCCAAGGAATGATTGTACTAACTGAAGGTCGAGTGTTTCATGAGAAATGTCTTCTTTAGCAAGAGCAATTGAGAAAATACTGGACAGCGGAAGTATTATTAAAATCAGGAAAATAATGGAGGTTTTCACAATTCCTTTTTTTCTACCTTTCTCTGTAAGATTGAATGCTAATAAAACCAACGACAATTGTCGCGACACTTTACAAGACCCCTTCAGAAGTAATATCGCAAGATCCAAATGACTCCGATATTCGTAGATGGTTTTATAAAAAGCTTTTGTCTACAGAATCACCATATAGTAATTTTATGTAGGTGGATCTCTTATCCATAAGTACCCAAAAATCAACAGGCCAATCTGAATCCGTAGCTGAATCTAGATAAAGATTAACTAAGGATAAGAACCAATAAATTCCAAATAGTGTTCCATTCTCTCAAACGACAACGCAAGAGACACAAGCTGAGAAAATCCAGAAAACGTCGATATTGATTTTACTATCTTCTCTGCTTCTTCTATTTATAGTTCGGAGAAGGAAAGGTCCTTCGAATTGAGATTGAAAGAAGTAGCTTTCATGTAGGCTTGAAAAGACCACTATCATAATTCATCATTTTTGGTTACAGATGACGCAAAATGTGTGTTTGACGACCTTTGGAGGTTTCCCCTCCCTGTTAGTTAATGAAATCATACCTCTCCCACAATTGTGACACTTTTCTTTCAATAAGTAAAGTCGTCCTTTCTTGGGAAGAAAATGACTGTAGGAACAACGAGGATAATTGGAGCATCCAACTAATCTAAAGGTTTTTCTTCTCTTTAACAAGAGAGTGCCATCGCACTTCGGGCAAGGCCCAACAAGGTCTTTTTCGGTCTCTACTGGTACTAAAACTCCTTGTCGGTTTTTTTTTCCTGGACTCGTCCATTGACAGGTTGGATATCGTGAACAACCAAAGAAAGGCTTTTTGGTCTTAGGATTGTATCGTTGTAGAAGTTGTCCCTCTCTACAAACTGGACACAAGATTTTATCCGCCTGCGGTGACTTAACCGCGCTGTGGGCTGAAGTTGCCATATCGATGGAGCTTTTTGACTGTTGAAGTAATCCCTGTAGCTTGGGTAGTTGACTAATTAATTTTCTATGGAGTTCAATGTAGTATTGCTTTAGCTCACTAAGCATATTATCATAGGGGGAGGTCTGGTCAGCCACACCGTCCATGTAGGCCTCTACCTTTCGGGTAAATTCCGGAACTACAAGCTCGGGCCAGATTTGTTCAAATACTTCGATGATAGACTGTCCAGTAGCTGTACTCAGATAGTTTGACCGTCCTTTCTTACTCACATATCTTCTAAGTCTTAATTTATTCAAAATCTCTGGTCTACTTGATTTAGTGCCGATCCCCAATTGTTCCAAGTGACGTATAATCGTACTATCACTCCATAGCTTTGGGGGTTTTGTTTTGTAGGCTTGCGCTCTAATATTCCCCACTGGGACGACCAGATCCTTTTTAAAAATGAATGGTGAACCTGATTTAGGTCGTTTCCAGTGGATAGCAGCAGTCCAACCTGCCTCCAGCGTTTGCTGATATCTTTGGTTGAAAGGTTCTCCTCGGATGAGGATGGTTACCGAACCGCGACCCTGTTCTAAATCGGGCATGAACATGCCAATGTAATGTAAACTGACGTATTCCCAAGCTTTGAGGTGTAATTCTGTAATGTTATTCTTTAATTTAGGAATTTCTCCCGTAGGGTGAATTGGGTCATGATCTTCAATTCCTTGTTTTTTCCCAGGGGTCTTAACCCTATCAGGGTCTAAAATCCGCCTCAAAAACGGTAAAAATAATTGGTGATTGTTTAATTTCTCCAGAATAAGAGAATGTGGGAACCCATCTTTAAAACGTCTGTTATCTGTTCTTGGATATGAAACAAATCCCTCTTCGTATAATGTAACAAGCAGAGATAAGGCCTCATCCGCAGAAATCCCCAACTCCTTTGTCAGTATTGCGAGTGCGTCTGTTGTATTCCAAGGGGAAGGAGGAGGTACCTTTACGGTTTTTGATTCAAAATCACTGACTGTCCCCCTCTCTACATTGGCCAGTTTCTTTAATAGTTCCTGAACTTCTTTTTGGTTGTCAAATGGTGATTTTGTATGTTTTACCGTAATAAGAACCGTCTGGGAATCAGGTGCATCTCGGATATCTGCAAGTAAATTGTATTTATCTTGAGTTTGGAACTGCTCCCGTTCCCTGTCACGATCAACAATTAGCTTCAATGTTGGTAATTGAACACGACCTACGGAATACACCACTCCGCTTTGTCGTACTACCCGTCTGGCCGCTATTGTTACTTCTCGAGTCCCAGCAAATCCAACCCAAGCATCTACGATTCGTCGGCCTTGTACAGCGAGTGCTAGGGAATCATTCCATGAAGTTAAATTCTCAAAAGCCCGTTCTATTTCATATGAAGTGAGGGAGGAGTTCCATACTCGTTTGGTAGCTCGTTTTAACCTAGAATTCGCTGCAATTGCGATCTGAAATGCTTCCCAAGCGATATTATCCCCCTCGGAATCGGGATCAGTCGCTAACCACAATTGATTGACTTGCTTTGCCTGTTGACTAATAACTGCCTTGAATGATTTATTCCACGTGAAAAGCAGTGACTTATCATCTTCAACAATGTCAATTGGTGAACATTCCTTCCATCCAAAACCTGGTGCGGTATCCAGCGTTGTAATGTGACCAGTTAAGGGTAGAAAAATCAAATTGTAACCTTTCCACATTCCTTTACGAAGAAAAATTCTTTCGGCCGCTTTTTCAGTAGTAACAGAGCCGCATAATGCGCTCGTTATTGCCTTGACTTGCGATGGTTTTTCCCCAATGACAAGGACATTCTGTTTTGAGGATTCTTTCTCCTGCATTCCTAGATCAAAACCGTACAACGTAATGATGAAGACTCCGAAAAGTTCAATCCCCCGATTCCTTTTATATGAAAGAGAACTGATGTTTGGGCAACGAATTCACCTTTTTTGAGGTCAATGACGCATTGCAGTTTGGACATTGCTCTCTTAGTTTGACGCTCTCCAACAGATGATCTCTATGAAAAAAACTGTTACACCGAGGACATTGGATTATGTCAACGCGGGACAAGACTACAACAGACTTCCGACAAATTAAGCATGTGAGCCTTTGCGGGCAGAATCCACAATTTTTCTGACCTTCAAGAACTGGTTGACCACAACTTGGACATCGGCTCGTTGTTAGTCCCGTAGAAGTTCCAGGAGTTGTTTTTTCATAGATCTCATTTAATCCAGCCTGCCATATTTCACGAAGTGCATTTGCCGATGAAATTTCAAAGCGAGCAGCGAAACGCGAGAGCGCCTCTTGGTATTCATGAGTTTCTCTTTGATCTTCAGGAAGCTTCATTAAAACTGGCAGATGTTGCCATGTAAGATATTCTGCGAGTACAGGTAAGAATCCTGTCTTGAGATGGTCTTGATTGAGCCGCTGGTATAGGTTGATAAAGTAGGAAGCTGCGTCAGGTGGCGGTCGCGTTTTGAATTGATCAAAGAGATGAGGATAAAGACTATTTTCAAAGGATCCTATTTCGGGATCCAGTAAAAGCTGTTCTAAAGTTTCTAGGGATAACTCGACAAGATAACCTGGCAGTAAATCTCCTTGGGCTTGGGGACGTCCTATAAAGAGTTTAAGAAGAACATTGTGGGTGTGATATGTCCCTTTCACTCCTTTCAGAATGATCTGAATTAAATTCACCCCAGTTGGTGTAAACCTGGAATAGTTCTCTTCATAGACAGTAATCAGACCCGCGATATAGGCCGAATTCCTATTTACTTGGTTGAGAAAATGACCTATAACCAATGGATAAAACATTTCAGTGGTTAAAGCAGGGATTATCTGGTAAAGAAGATTCGTGCCGTGTTCAGTATTAACCCCTAAGATAAAATTTTCAACTCGAGGTGTAAGCGAATTCAGTTTGAGATTATCTATGGACTTGATAGCGTCTTCAGGAAAACTGGTTATCAATTCTTTAACGATGGATGAAGAAAACTCATCGAATTCAGCTTGGAGTTTAGAGCATCGTAATAAAGCATCTCCTAGAAGTCCTTGGAGATCATGCTTGACAAGCTCGACTATTGCCTCCTGTAAGAGACGAGCTGGGATTGGTTGAGATCGTATTCCCCCGAATAATGAGTATAGTGCGGAAGATCCTTTTTCGGTTGCAATTTGCTGTATATTATCACGCCATATCTGTGAAAAAAGACGTGGAGGAAGGATATTCATAATTAAACCAAAATTCGGAACGGACTTTAGCAAAGCTTTAGCATAAAATTTCCGTAGTAACCCCACTTTTGAACTCGATAGATGACTGACTTCTACCCAAAACAACATTGGCTCTTCATTGATCAATAGTTCCAGGAGTTTTGAAAAACCCTTCTTTTGTTTTCGCGAGAGGAAAACATTCATTGCATAGGGTAGAGCGTCCTCTATGTTGGCGATCAAGACCTTGGCCCAAAATTCCACACTTTCATTATCTCTGGCTAATGTTTCTATCACATTTTTCAGTAGAGGGGGATTATTTTCAAAAATAGTGGCGAAGGCCACCAGAGGATACGTGATTTTTGTTGATAGGTCTAGAATTTGACCAAGTGATGCCGAAGAAATGTGTTCTTCCAAGTATTTGTCCATGTAAGCTTGATCAACCGTTGGTAGTGGTTTTGAAGACAACAATATAGCCTGGAAGAAATTAAAATCAGTAAACAGTGGATGGAACCTTTTTAACCAGTTATTCTCAATTATGTGAGCAGCGAGCTCAAATTTCATATTGGGGGGGCATTTATCAAAGATTTTCAGCAACGATTGGTCTGGTATTGAACTTCGATCCATGAGGAATTCCAGAACCTTCTCTCCCTGTCGAGAAGCTTGATCCTGTAGTACTGGTAGTAGTACTGCCTGATACTCTTCCGAATCAGATTGAAAATACGTATCAATTACCAATGGGATGTTCTGGTGCCCATAATCAATGAAAATCCTCTGTAAGAATTCCATGTGATCCTTTAAGCTCTCATCTAGTTGATTTAACGCTTCCAGCATGTTTTCACAAGCATTGAAATCTATTTCTTTGTCTAAAAATGAAAGAAATTCTTTAGCAAGCTCATATTCCCTGAGGTTCGTTGTAATAGCAAGGACGTCTGGAGCTGTATGCTGATCATGTTTGGATATCATTCCCAGTAATTCTGCAAGAAATGTCCTAGATTCTTTGGACTCAAGTAATTTACCTACCTGTACCAATTTTCGAATTGGGATGTTTTTATCGATAAGCCATTGTTGACTTGTTTTCCTACTTTTTGGTGTTAAGTGTTTTAAAAAATCCCCGATTATCCACCGTAACTCAAGATCTGAAGTTTCAAGGATATTGAGTACCAATTCGGTTTTCTTAGGAGATAACCTTAGCGGTAAATCCTCCCTCAGCGTTTTTACACGATCTTGTGTTGAAAGGTCTAGCAGATAATCGGTTAATACGTCTTGAGGATTTGTAATATATCGCGATAACACCAGAGATGCAATTTTCGGTCCCCAAATGCGAAGTAGGGAGGGTCCAGTATCACTAGTATCTTTCGCCAACTTCGGAATTAGATCTCCTAATAATTCAGAATCCAACGAATTCAAAAGTGGGCTAAAGCCTGATCTATCAAGACTTGGTTCCCCCCAATTATCAAACACCTGAATTAGAAGCACCTTTTGTTGATCAATAGAAATTTTTTCGACAAAGGGGAGGAATTCCTTCTCAATTAAAAGACTTAATAAGCGAGATTTCTCTTCTCCCGGCTCTAGTTCTACAAGGAAGGAAAGAATTGAGATTAAACTATTAGGGAGGGTCTGTACTAATCCATATTTCATTCGAGAGAGATCTTCACCTGATTGGTAAGTTTCAATGAAGGATTTGATCGCGGAGTTTGGATCCTTCTTGATTAACTTATTTATTGACCGTTTCCAAACAAATGGGATCCGCTCTGTTAATTTCTTCCCTTCTCCTTCCACGCGGATATTTGGCGTTGTCTCTCGCTGCATTCCATCTCTTAATTCCCTCCTTTCCTTTACTTCTCAAAAAGCTATCGTCACAAGATCGCTTTCACCCTATTGCTCGGTTCGTCAGGGGAATAACTAAGGATTAAGTGTTTTCTATCGTTTTCGATTGAGTAAACCAACAAGAACCTCGCAAGCTAAAGCCATCGATTAGCTGGCGGTTTTGTGAATCGTTCGCTGGTACGCATGTTTGTAAACTTAGCGCTCCTATTTAACTTCCTTTCGCCTATTCGCGATTTTGTAAATTTATAATATTTAAACTTTAGATTAATTGATTTCGTTAAAATCATCACTATCCTTTCAAAATATGTTTATATTGTAAACGGACAAAATTCAAATACTTAAGGGCCAGAACCTTTCACGGAAAGTTGGTTCTCCCTAAATCAACTTTCCTCCGAGTGCACCCTTATGAATGTTGAAGATGCGCAACCAAATAGTCCAATGCAAGAACCCTACATTACCACCCGAGAGAAAATAATCAGATATTTGCTAAAAAATCAGCCAAGTACGATCCGCGAAATTTGCGATGCCATGAATCTCAGTATTAACGCGGTGAGGCAATACCTCCACCTTTTAGAAAAGGAAAGCTATGTTATCAGGTCAGAACTGAAAAAGAAGTCCACTGGCCGACCAGCCATGGTGTATCGGTTGACTGGACGTGCTTTAGGCATTTTTCCGAAAATCTATGCGGACTTCGCCCTATATTTACTGGATGAACTGGAGAAGCGTCACGGAAAAAAAGAAACCATGGAGATTCTAGATTCAATAGGGAAGCGTGTTGCGGATGAAATTAAACATGCCTTTCCTCCCCCTGACGAACCCGAGACAGTTCGATCGAAGTTAAACCAGATAATATCCGCATTTACAGAGTATGGAAAATTCCCAGAACTCATAGAGGACGAGAAATCTTACGGTATCAAAAGTTATAATTGTCTGGTATATGACGTTGTAGTTGAGAATCCTATGGTTTGTCAGGTAGATCAAACCTTGATCAACGAGATAGCTGGTTTCAAGACAAAAAAGGAAAAATGTCTTCGTGATGGCGATAACTATTGTCTTTATAGGATTTACAAGGATACGCTACCAGAGGAATCGTAGTATACTCGATTTGTCCGCGGAATGAAATCTGATTATTCAACGTAGAACAGATAGCGATCTACATGTCGTGTTCTGTTTCTGCAATAGGTTCGCCTCTGCTTATACATCAGTTTTTAAGATCAAACGTCGTCTTATTTCGCTTTTTTTTTCGAGTTCAAATCGTTCAACAGGAGACCTGCTAAAGGTCCCAACATGGATATTATTCTTTTTTAAGAGGTAAAACAACGTAGAATCCGAAACGCGGAATTCTTTGAGTGTTAAAATCCTCGTATTGCCACGAAACGGTAAGAAAAAAAACTATTTTGACCGTGAATCTTCCCCGAAAAGATTTGAAAAAAGAAAAAGAGAAAAAGATGGAAAATTTTCTTAGGCTTATTTCAAGATTGGGAACTTCTCCACAAAGGAGAGTTCGCTCCATCTTTTGCCCAAACCCAAGTAATTCCCGGAAGGAATAGCTGCCAAGAAAAGCAAAATGAACATGTAGATCCAGTGTTCTTCAATGAGTGGGTTGTGAGCACCAGCTTGAAGTATGGGCCATTCAGCCAAGATTATCGCTGCCATGAAAATAGCACCGGAAAGGCCGCCGACGCGGGTTAGAATCCCAAGGATTAATCCAACGCCAACTACCAGGAGCATGGCCATATAGACCAAGTCAATGATTTGATACATATTACCCAATATGTCTTTGAAGAAGAATGCGAATGGACCAGCCTCATTTGTTGCAAAGTTTAGAAATCCATTGGTAGGCGAAGTGCCCGCCAGGAAAGAGTTTTCGGGAGCGGTAGTAAAACCTAGTCCGACCAATTTGTCCAGGAAAGGCCATAGAAATAGAATTCCCATAGCAATTCGGGTTAAGCCTATAAAGTATTCAGAAAGCTTGTTAGAATTTTCAACAGCCATTGTTGTATCCTCATTTTATGTTTTGGAGTATAATGTGACCAACATCTAAGCTAAATTGGCGTACAGGTGTGTTAGGAGATGTTGAAACGTGAACCAATTGCGAGGAACTATATGTGAATCCAATCAGGTGGCTGCGACTTTGGCAAATCCGATTTGTTTTACAAAGTTTACAAAAGTTACAATTGTAAAACGTAGATTTACCAGTCCAACTCTCTGTTTCTCGTTTCTGTGTTTTGATCGGATTGAACATTATTGTTCTCCATAAACGTTGGTCAAATAAACACATTTTCTACTAGTATTTAAGGTTTATTATAGTATTTATATTATAATTAAATTGAATAATTATTTATGTTTCTTTCAAAGAAAATTATAAAACTAAAAGTATCATTTTACGATTTCACGAGAAAATCTAAACTATGATTTGAGACGAGGGATTTGGTGAAAAAATAGACCAGAATAGGTATATACAGTTAAAATTATCAACGAATCTTTTAATGCTATTATTATTGACAATTTTTACGTTAAACCTTGAGAACTCCATTTTCTGGTTTTTTTATAAACGAGGTATCTTTAATATATTTTGTTTACAATGTCGTAATATGAAATTTTTATATGATGGTTCCAGTTTTCCTTTTTTCTATTCTCTTTTGACAGATCTGCATTCAAAATAATTATGAATCAGGAACTATATAGTTGACCATACCCCTGCTAGATCAGAGTTGTACTCGTATTTTCTGTTGCTTTTATTAGAAAAATTTTAATCTCTGCCAGTTTTAACATTACCTATAATCTAAATATGCCCTATATATTATCTAGATATTCAGCTTGTATTTACGGAGTCCAATAGCCGTATTGTCGTAAAGACGTTCTATTGCGTGATCCATGATATGGTTTCTTTGCATTTAAACAGAAATCTCAGATGTAATTTGATTATCTATTTAAAATCCCACTGACTGTTCCTAAGAAAAATATAATCATCGGCGATGAGGCTTTTATGAAATTCTCAAAAAAGAAGATGTTAACTTTTTCCGTGTATTTCACAATTTTACTGACATCCTTCATTATTTCACCAACGTCTGGTCAGATACCAGTAAACTTTCCTGAAATGATTGAACCTAATACTTTTGTACCTGAAGATATTTATGATGATTGGCTTTATTACATGAATTATCCGGGTGAAGATTATTCCAACCTTGGCATTGTCTATAACGGTATTAGTGGATATCAAAACGGAGAATATACCTATTTTTCCAGTTATGATCAATTTGCTTATACTGCAGTTGATTTGACACGGGGAAGTACGATATCCAATAATTTGCTCAGAGAGAATTTACGATCCAGTGGACACCCTCTCTTCGAACCAGAATCTTATCCTAGGGCGGTGAGGATACCCTCCACCTTTAGTCCTGTTTTTGAGACATCAAGTACTCATGAGGCTATAAGCCTCCATATGGATCATTCTTATTCTTTCATGGCGGATGGATACACTAATTATTTTGGTTTTCTGAATACAAGCCAATCATTCTTTTTGGATATAGAGATTTTCGACGGAAGCGCGGAGGGAGTAATCATCTTTCCTGATGCTCACCCTAGATCGGGGTATTCGATAGGGTACATCGAGAAACGAATGACATATGCATTTATACCTAAGAATAACCTGACCATGCCCCTAAATTTCACGTTATGGCTTGATACGGGCTCATTAGTGACATTGACTCCCCATCCCTGGGAATTTCCGACCTATATACCACAAGTAGCGGTCAACACTACATATTCAGGTAATATAGATCAAGGGACTCGGCAGAGAGTCGTCTCCAACGAAATCATTTATCCTGAAAATGAAATATTCAGCATTCGCATGTTTAATCTTTCCCTAATAGCGAACCATAGCTATCGAATATTTGTAGATTTTAGCATGCTGGAGTCTTCAGGCTTCACTAGCGGACAACCATATCCCTTCTTGATTAGCGATTATGCCGAAATATTGGGAGGAGGTTTGGATCAAAATGGATACGAAGTTTACTCTCCTAGGAATGAGAGCGTGATTCTTGTTTTCTTCGCTCAAGGATGGTCTGTCGGCGAATACACAATCTTTTATCAAAACATAGCAACGGAAGCTGATGAATTTATAGATGGAGCTGAGCTGGAATTCGATAAATCGTTTAGTAACCCGGGATACAATGTCTATTATACTTTTACTCTGGATTCACCCCATATGATAGCGCTAAATTATTCAAATTCGAACTGGTTCTATTTTTATCTATATGTTCCGGGTTCTGAACCCAATGAGTGGGAAATAGTTAGTGATAGATATTTCTTCGATCCCGAAGCAGGAAACCTTTATGGAGATTTTGCCGGTGATATTGGAAACAATTGGCGTTATTTCCCCGCTGGGACATATGCTATAAGATTCTCATACTATTTGTCTTCTCACATGTTCAGGTTTACGAAAATCCCAGTGATGACCCCCTCTACCGTTTCTGTGACAAGAGACAGTATTTATGCATTCGAAATTCCGTTAACAAAGAACCGAATCAACTTCGTAAATATTTCAACGAATGATCAAACGATTCCAAATCAGCAGGTTCAATATGAATATGGATGGGTCGGCAAGTTTAACGAAATGATAAGATACGTTTACAATCCGTCCAGTACTTGGATTGGCAATAGGAATATATCTAGTCAGTGGATCGGATGGAATTCTAATAACACCGCCATTGAATCTTTCCTACCTGCCCGAGACAATGAACAACCAATCTTGATTATACGTCCATACGACGCTCAGAACAGCACAAATGACTTTCCAGATCCTTTTTCTGCAGAATTGACCGTTACGACAAATGTTGCACTCATTCAGCATGATTCTTATTACGGTTGGAATTACATTGGCGGCGGTTATTTTATTCCGCAAAATGCCATATACTCTACCACTAGTTTTCCAGTGAATAATGATACGGTTGCTAATACAGACCACATTTACGGCATTCCACTCAGCCTGGCAGAATATCGAATTTACAACATTACTGCAATTTTACATGGCAATTATACAAGTGGGCCCTCCTCATGGAATGCAACAATCGACGCTTTTAATATTCTGGGGGGTAATCTTGCAAGTTTGGAGATATTTAACACAGAGTCTTCTGGTTGGGATTCAACTAGGTACTGGAGTACAATGTTGATCCAAACAGTCTCAAGTACGTCCTACTTGTATGTTGATGTCAGCCGTACATGGGATGGATCTAGGTATCGGAACGCCGTGTTGGAAGTCCGTATTGAACTTGTATCCAACAATTATCTGTATTTCAACATCCCACCCTATCAGTATGGTTCAATGCCGCTATCCACAGAAATTCTTCATACCCAATTACTCGCCGCCCAAATAATCGCCAGTGAAATGATTGCAAGGGGAACTCCTGGTTTCGAACTCCTGTTATCAATGGGAGCCCTTGTTGCATTTACCGCCGTCATAATCCAAAGTAGGAGATTAAAACACCGAAATTAATCTCCTCCTCTCTTCTCAATTCATTGAATCTTTAAATTATAAAGTGCAGGTATATTGGAGCACTAAAAGGTTCTCGATACTAGAAACTGCACTAGTTGATCCATTAATTCACGTGAGTCTTCGCGAAATGGAAGCCTAGAGAGTATATTCCGAGTTTGTTCAGCTAAATCATTTGCAAGGGATCGTGCCTCTTCGAATATCGCATATTTATTCATTAGTGTCAAGATCTTTTCTATTTCATTTTCGTTTCTTGACCCTGGAGGTTTATCCATTATTTTATGCACCAGTTCCGAGTCCTTGTCCTTAGCCTTTTGAAACAGCTTTGCAAGCAAAATAGATCGCTTCCCCTCTTGTATATCATTACCTTTCACTTTTAATCCATCAAAATCGGTAGTTAGATCAAGTAAATCGTCAATTATTTGAAAGGCACGACCTAAATTTACAGCAAACAAGTTTATATTGTCAAACAATTCCTTATCGTCTGAATCATTTGGGTTATATCCCGCAATTATAGCACCAAGTCGCATCGGTCCGCCAATGGTATAATATCCTGTTTTTCCATCCATTATATAATAAATGTCGTCTATCGTTAAATCTTTTGAGTCTCGCAGTGTTAAATCAGCAGTTTGCCCTACGACAGTTCGCAACATCATATCATAAAACTCTTGCCACACCAATCTGCATGTTTCGGGCGTCAAAATTTCTAGATTCCGAGCTAGAATACCCCACATCATCACATGCAACCCATCCCCGGCATTGATAGCATGGTCCACCGAATAAATCCTATGAAGGGCTGGTTTACCTCGTCGCTTTTTTGAGTCATCCTCTATGTCATCGTGTATGAGTGCCCAATTTTGACATAGTTCCATAGCTGCGGCTGTATATTGCGTATCGTCCCGTGAACCTCCAAGGGCTTCGCATGTAAGGATAATCAATGAAGATCTTACATACTTCCCTCCCCGTTTCGGATAATCTGAGATCTGTTCCCAAAAGAACTTCTCAATTCCCGGCATAACTAGTGGTGATAAGGAGGGAACGGGCTTTGGGCTAATAAATTCTTCAATAATCGGCCAAATGACTGTCTTGCAACTTTTTAAGGCGGCAAAGACTGCCTCTTCAGCATCACTTGGTTCTAAATTCATTGATTTTTACTTCCTTGCAAATTAGTTTTGTCCATTTTTAGATTTTGAGAGATGGCACTATCTTTTTAGAGTTTGAAAAACACGCTTTGGAAGTTTTAGTTTTACGCCGGTGTCACTTGCATCGACAGGTCCTATAACATCAAAACTATCAACTTGAAGATCTTCAGGTACTTCTAGTGCAATCAGCGCCTTGCAGAACCCTAAATATAGTCTTCCGAAAACTGTAGTTAATAGAAGTCCAAAGAAACCGACCAAGAGAATGAGTGAAATAACCAATAGAGGATTTGATTGATCTAGATTCATCCACCTGGCTATTCCCGTAAGTCCAGCGAGGTATAAGAAATCAAAGAATGCCATAAACTGAATTAGGACAGAATCGATAATAACATCTAAGGTACCATATATGACCAACAGGCCCGCGATGACAAAAAATTGTCTTCTTCGGATCATTAGAATGTAAGAAGTCCTCAGAAGTACTTCCAAGTCATCCTTGGTAAGGTTTTCTAGGGCAACAGCACTTATTTCGCCACTGAACTTGATCGTTGGCAAAATGTTGGTTATTCCAACTAATATCACAAATGTAGTCGCTAAGATCAAAGCTATAAGTGTAACCTTAAATGGAGAGTAAAAATTGAAGAATAAAAATCCCAGAGCGATAAGAAGAGCAACAAGCCCAGCAATCCAGGCAAAGAAAGGGATTAAAGAACCTCCTAAGATGTTTAAAAAATCGCGCGTTTTCGATCTGGATCCTCGTATAATGGCACCGTAAACCTGTTTTTCCACCCATCCTCGAGAAGTGGATGTCATTGAATGTGTTTCTCTCCCGTTTTCTCTTGTTCTTAGCGAATTTTCCAAGCCAGCAGCCTTGTCCAAGGTTAATTTTTTGAGTTTGTGACTCAAAAGTGACAGCCAGACGCTTATTATCGCTAGTGAGAAAAAGAGAATGAAAATTCCAAGAGAAAACATGGCTACACCATTATTATCATATTTCAGCCTGTTTAATTACGTTTTTCATATTATTTAATAATCTAGGGAGTGTAACATTCTTGATATAAAGAAATGACAAAGGAAGGGATTTTCCTAAAAATCTCGTATATGCTATGTTTCCAGACGGAAGGAGGACAAAAAAAAGGAAAGGAGGGAGTGTTACTCCAAATTGGGCTTACAGAAAGAAGATGCTGAAGAAAGTACCTTCTAATAAAATATTCAATAAAAACATAAGGATTATTGTCGAAGCTGGTAGGAGCAAATTATCTACATCAGCGGGCGAAAATGCTTCTACGATCATGGCCACCAGACCTAGGACAATGATCACCATCAGCATCTGAACTACGTCAATTCCTGGATCAGGGATTAATGGGCTAGTTAATCCGCCGATTAATCCCAAAAGCACGTAAAATACCAGGCACCCTGCAACGCTAAAGATAAAGACACTTAGAGAGCCCGTAAAGGTTTTTTCCGGACCTAAGGTTTTATATGTTCTTCCGCCATATTTCTTTCCTATATACGGGGCGATACCATCTCCCCAACCGACAACAGCCATCATAAAGACACCTACCCATGTATCGAGAAATAAAGTGCCCGCGACCATCATGACTATGGTGAAATAGAGCGGACCTTTTAGTAATTCCTTGGGATCCCCAGTACGGGTCATGGTTTTGACATCCTTGTCTTCAGAAGTCGCATTGTATCCTTTGTAGAGGAATGTAGCGAAGAATAGGAGCGGAACAATGATATTGAACATGGCAGAGAGAATATCTGACGTGTCGATGAATAACCATATCCATATGTAGCTACCCGCAGCGATATGGATTACTTTCCTTGAGAGATCAGACGATAACGTTCCCGCATCTACAAGACGTGACATCAAGAATATTGTCCCTTGTATATAGATCATCATCACAACCGCACCCATAAGGAGATTCCAAATTAGCGGTTGGTCTGGAAGAAGTGTAATATAACCCATAATTTTCACCAGAATATTGTTTCAGTTTCTTTTCTTAACCTAATAAGGAGTGAGCAGAAAACAAAATTAATTATGTTTATAAATTTGTTGGAGACTATTTATGGCTATTAGGTGTAAAATTCCCGTTGATGTTTTCCTTATGGTCTTTCAAAGAATAGCCATTCCATGCCCATAGGAAATTCTCATTTCATTGTTCCTATATTCAGACGTATTTGGCTGATTAGTGGGCCAACTATTATGGATTATCGGATATGGTAAAAAAAGAACCAAAACCGTGTGATTTTAATGGAAATTGATTTGATAATTAAGATTGGAGGATCCTGTCTCTCAAATAAAGCTTTACTCTACAAGGCAATGAAAACTCAAGACCCTGAGGATATCAAATATGCATTGCAGCTAAACCTGGATGTAATCGATCAGATCGGTGCTGAAATTAGTAATATTCTTCAAGAAACCCCGAAAATGATTATTCTCACGGGTGTGGGTTCACCAGGCCACTTTACTGTTCTGAAGTACAATCTACATAAGGGCCACGATGGGACTCTGAAGCAACGTGTTGGATTTTTAGAAGCGCAGATTGCTGTTAATCGTTTACGTCAGGAGTTCTTGGAATCATTGCTAAGACACGGAGTCCCCGCCATTCAACTATATGCTTCAAGCATGTATCAATCGAACAATAGGCGAATCCTTAAAGGGAATGTCGAAAATCTGAGTTGTTTTCTCGATGTAGGTATGATCCCAGTGATCTCAGGGGATATGGTTCCAGACCAATCGCTAGGTTACAGTGTTCTTTCAGGAGATCAAATATTATACGATTTGACAAAGCATTTCCGACCGAAGACGGTAATTTTCGGATCAGATGTTGATGGTGTTTTTACGGCTGATCCCAAACTTGACCCCAATGCAAGGCTACTGCCCGAGATTTCCAAAGAAACTATCGATGAGCTAGTTTCGAAGAAATTTCAGGACGATGATGCCTCAGGTCAAATGAAAGGGAAGCTATCAGAGATCAAAAACTTGATCGAATCAGGACTTGGTGAAATTCTTTTACTTAATCTAACGGTAAAAGGAAATCTAACTCAAGCAATCAAATTCGGTGTCGGAAATTTCACTAGAATAAGTTAGACCATAATTAAGAATGTTTTTGGGATTCTTATTATTTTTTGGGAATGATTTTTCACTTAAGGTAGCCAAGATCTTAAATGACGAGGTTTCCATATAGTGGTTCAATCCATATCATGGAAATGTAATCTATCTTGAATGGTTTGATATGGAAAGCGATGGGGCTCCAGGAGTTTATAATATTACTTCGACTTTATCAGCGGAATCGATCTTTCCTTGGCGTTTGAATGCACCAGTAGAACTCAGGAACCTCAGGTTCTTACATCTTGATGAATTTAATATTTGAAATGAAGTTGATTATTATGAAGGTCCTTATTTTACAAGAAACTATCATTACCTAGAATTTGAACCACCTGTAGCATACCTTACTGGAAGAATCTGGGAGAGCAGGCTCGATACTGACCTAGATGGCTTGATCAACCAACTTCTCTTCATTGTGGAAGTCAATGTCACTCAAAGCGGACACTACCTAATTGATTCCGAGATTTCACCTTTCATCGAGTTTTGGATCCCTCCTTACGCCTGGAGAACTTACTATCAACTAAACATCGGGGTTTATAATATCACAATCATCGAATATGTAACCATCCCCTATTCACTTCGGTTAAATACAGCCTTTAAACTTAAATCCAGCATATATTTTGAAGGATATCAAATTGACTGGCTTCGAGAGCCATATGTGAGTAATTTCTACAATTACAGTGAATTTGATCCTCCCGATGCCGTTTTGACCGGACAAATCTGGGATTACGGGGTTGACACTGATTTTGATGGAAAATTCGATCGGATTGTGTTTGATCAAGAGATATCGGAAACCGACAGGTACTTTATCTATATCAGTTATAGTAGTAATTGGGGGAGTTTTCACCAGGATATTCAAACTGATGAATTATGGGGAGCTGGAATCAACAATTTGTCAATTTCTCTTAGTTCCACTCAACTTTTCTTGGAACCTACGGATACAAATTATGTAATTGAAAAGCTATTCATCTATGATGGTGCGGGTAACCTACTAGATTTACTCCCAGCCAGCTTTCATGGCCGAATTTTCGGTAATGATGAATTAGATGCACCTGGTGCTTACTTAACTGGAAGTTTCACGGATACGCCAATAAATATTGATTCGGATGAGAATTACGAGCTTATAAGGATCTATGTAGGTGTAAATGTAACCGTAGCGGGATATTATTCGCCGTTTTTTGACTTCCAAGTAAATTACCAGAGTGAATATTTTTCGTCCCCCGAGGTTTTTAATTTGACCGTCCAGGGATTTTGGGAAGAAGGAAGCCATGCCATTCCTGTTGACATCCCTTCATCGTTTTATATCTTTAGCAGTCTCCCAAGCCTGTTTATCCTTGGTATCGAACAGGTTCAGCTTCTAGATGAGGAAAACAGACTAATCCATTGTATATTCTACCCTTATTTTTCCCGAGAATGCCACACAGACGAGTTTGATCTGTTTTATATCAAAGATTCTACTTATTTGATAAACCCTGAGAATTGCCTTCTTGAATCCCTGATTATTGCGTCCATTACTCTTTATTTTGTATTAAACTATTTCAAATCCAGTCTAAAAAGAAAGAACTAAGAATCTAATTGTATCAAATTCTTGGTTTAAATCGCCTCAACCTGATAGAAGTTATATGGATAGGTGCCTATTTGCCAAGGCTGCCAAAAGCGCGACCTAAATACGAATTTTAGAATCATGACCTTCTGAAGTAGCGATTAGAGATGCCAGGTAAAGTACACTGATATTTTGGTAGTGATCCTCCATAAAATTCCTTGTTTTAGATGGACTCGTCTACAAGGGTTTGAAATTCGAGGAGAAGCTTTTCAAGATAGTCGAATCCAGCCTGCCAGAACTTCTCATCTGATAAGTCAATCCCAACTGAAGCGGCGAGATCAAGGGGAAATTGTGAGCCGCCAGCTTTGAGAACTGCCTTGTAACTGGGGATAAACACCTCGCCTTCTTCCAGATACTTCTGGAATAGACCTAGCACAAACAACATACCAAAGCTATAGGCGTAGCAGTAGAATCGTGTTGTAATAAAATGGGGAATCGTTGCCCAGTTCCAGCTCTGCTCTGGTAAGAAATCAACGACCTCTCCGTAGGTTTGTATTACATGTTTATCCCAAATATCACACATTTCTTTGCCAGAGAGGCTTCTGGTTCCCCCCGTCTCATGGCATTCTTTCTCAAATCCGATATACATTATCTGCCTAGAGATAGTTACAATGGCGTCTTCTAAAATCCGTCCTAAAAGTTTTAATTTCCCGTCCCTATCAGTAAACTCCTTTAACAACTCTTGAATAACCAGCTGTTCTCCAAAAACACTGGCGGTTTCAGCTGTAACGAGTGGAGGAGAATAATTCAGTTTAGTCTGCTTTTGCCCAGCAAACAAATCATGTAGAGCATGTCCCATTTCATGTCCTAATGTCATTACTGATTCAGGGGTTTCATCAAATGACATGAGAATGACGGGATCCAATTCGGGATTAATCCCAGCGCAAAACGCACCAGTCATCTTATCTTTCCTTACTTCAGAATCTATTCGATTTCTGTCAAAAATACCCTTGGCCATCTCCCCCATCTCAATATCAAAATCAGAATACGATTCTAGAACCTTTCTTTTGGCCTCATCCCACGTATATTTGACCTCTTTTCCGATTGGTGCATAAAGATCAGATCCCTTGATTTTGTCTCCACTTCCAAGAAGCTTTGCCTTTACTTTGTAATATTTCTGGACTAGCTGAGAATTCCTGCGTACAACCTCAATCATCCTCATCACGATCTCCTCATCGGTCTGATTTCGAAGGTGCGCTACTGTCATTGTTGCTGGCCAATTTCTAAGAGATTTGTTTTGGAAATGGTCTCTCCAGATATTATTGAAAGCGTGAGTGATCGCGATAGACTCGTCGGCATACTTCTGGTAATAAGTTCGGAACGCTCGCTCACGAACTAGTGGATCTGGATGCTGAAACAGGGGACGTATCTCACCTGGTGACAGATTTTTTATCACACCATTGATCTTCATTTCAAATCGGAAGGAGGAGGTATATTCGCTATAGAATTTGTACCAGGCAGATACTCCCACCAATCGCTTCCATGAAAGAGCTTGTTCAACTTTTTCTTCTAGCATATACGGCTTAGAAAGGCGAAGAACCATTATAAAATGGTGATAGTTTGCTAGCGAGGGGTCCAAGAGATATTTCTCTACAATCCTATCGTCCATTTTTCCTAATTCCAACTCACCCCAAACAAGCTGGTTACGGATTTCCACTGACAAACCTTGAATTTCAGTGTCGAGCGATTTAAAATCATCATTAGAGGTTTCTTGCGCAAAAAGAAGAGACGCAAATCCACCAGCTCGAGATAAAATGGCGTAAATCTCCTCCACTTGTTGAAAAAAGTCCAATAGATCTTTTGATGATATTTCGCCATTCTGTATTTTTCCGCGGTGTTTTTCCGTTAAATGCTGGGCGATTTCTTCAGCCCTCTTCAAATCTGTTCTGATCTGGGGGTCATTCGTACCTTGATATAAAAAACCTAAATCCCATTTAGTTGTCATGCGAACTAAACTCCGATAATGGCTGTGATAGGCTTCCGTTTTCGTTCCGTTAAAAGAATTATATACGGAAAATAGAAGGGGTGTAAGAATCTGATCGAATTGGGAGTACGCAGGTTATTATGTAGTTAATTCACATCCTAAAAAGCCTTAAATAGAACTGAGGACATCATTCTCTCCAACACACAAAAAAGAGACTTAGAACTAGTTGGGATCTAAAAATGAAAACTCAATTACTTGAAGATGACATCTTGAATGCAATGAGTCTGGAACGACAGTACTCTGTCTTCAATGCTAATTTCATGATGTTGCTTGAGGAGGAGGATAAACAATTCGTCCAAGAAATTCAACATCTATGTTTAGAACAGGATGAAAAGATTGGCGGCGTTCCTGGCCATAACAATGCTGATGTTTATGATTGGTTTCCATGGGCAGGGAAGCATGGCCTGATAAATAGGTCAACTGAGTACCCCCACCGTGATGATCTCAAGATCGGCTTGAAACCAGAAATTCTCAGACAGTGGACCATGGATATTTTTAATCCACAGTTTTCCATGGCTCTCGGCGCATCAGTCCTTAACATAAATCCAATCGCTCATCACTATAAGGAAAAAGACAATCCCGAACCTCTCCGTAAAGATCTCGAAGGATTATTTGACGGAACCAAAATCGGATGTATCGGGATTACAGAGATTAATCGGGGATCTGATGCCGTCAACATGACAGTCAAGGCCGAAAAAGCAGATAATGGTATTGTAATCAATGGTACGAAGTGCTATACCACGAATTCTCCGAAAGCTGATATGTGTGCGGTTTATGCCGTGTATAACGAAGAGGATACCCGTAATACAATGGTTCAAGGGATTTCACATAAGGAATGGAATCGTGGATTTAGAGCAGAAAGATTGGGCATCCCTGCTGTTTCTAAGGTTCACATTGGAAAGACTATATTCGAAGATGCTCTTATTCCCTTTGATTACGTCACTGGAGATGATGGGAAGGGTTACGAAATCCTTTTTGAAGGATTAGTACCGGAAAGAATCGGAATTGCGGCAGAATGCGTAGGAAATATGTGGGGTGCTTTCACACTTGCATCAATTTATACCACAATTAGAAAACAATTCGGCGAAAAGATATTGAGACACCAGGCCATAGGCATGAGCGTTATGGCTAAATACCATGCTCGTCTTTCAATGGCTACTATGGCACTCCTCAAACTTGCGGAAACCTACGATGCAAAAGCACATGAGTTGGTTGGAATTCCAGTAACAATGAATCCTTTCGTTGCTACTGCCTCCCACATGAAGGAGTATTGTGCATATCTAAATCATGAATTGTGCTACGAACTAATGCACGCCATGGGCGGTACCGGGGTGACTGATCAAACAAGGATGCCTATGTATCAAGGGTTATCGGAAATTTCCGAGGTCGTAGGAGGTACGAGGAACGTCCAGTTATTGATCGGTTCACGTACAATAAATACAATGGTAAAAATGGCATAATCTAAGGTTATTCATCTTAGATATACCTTTTTTTTTCTTATTTTCCAACTGGTCTTCTGGGGATAGGTTCTTTTTGAATATGTCGGGTAACGATTTATATCGTCTTTAATCAAAATGTAACAAATTACGATCCTAACGAATTCCTCGGATGAATTCTTCAGGTGGTTTTTTTTAAGGGGGTTGACCATTAGTTCACTTGAACAGAGTCATATTCTTATCAAAGAAACCAATAGATTAACAAACTGATTGTACGAATGTGGAAAGAGTGACATTGCTTGCAGTTAGATTATTGGATTCAGACAATTCAGTAGTTCTATCTACCATGGGATTTACTCTAGAATCAAGTATATCAGAAATTTTACCTTTTATTCGTTCCTTACAAGCGAAAAAATCTTCCAATCAGATTATAATCAATCAAGACAAACTAATTGCTTTTCAATCTGTTGGATCCAAACTACTGGTGGCTACCGCTACCTCTACAATGGCCATAAATAAAATTCGAAAATTTTTAGCCGTACTTTCGAGAACTGTTTCAAACATATCATCATATGAGGAATATAGGCGGATTGGCGATTTCGAATTCCTTTGTAGAACTGTTCTTGCCGTGGTAGATGCCATACCACGGGTGACTATTGCATTGACTGGTCTAGCTCAGTCAGGAAAAACAACTTTTACACGGTTTTTCACAAATGGACAACCATTAAGAGAATTCGCTACATATAGACCAACCAGATTATTAGAAATGGTAGAAGTAGCAGAGATTAAAGAAATTCCTTTTGGCTTGCGGTTCATTGACCTCAGCAGCAGCTTCCAACCTTTTTGGTATTTGTTTAATCAGATTTCTGATGCTTTCATTTTCTTTGTTGATTGTTCAAAGCGCGATCAAATGCAAAAAGCTCAAGAGTGTTTTCTGGATTTACGTACTTTTTGGGACAAACCATATTGTATAGCAGCAAACAAAAAGGATTTGAGTACGGTGAAGGACTTAAAAAGGTTTATTGCCCGTAGATTCCAAGTTCCCACTAATAGGGTTTTCGCAACTGAAACTCTCACAGGTGAAGGTATTATGCCCCTTCTGGAATCCCTACTTAATTCCGGAATTAATACAGAAAATGAGCTAGTATTAGACCTCAATTCGTGATTAAACTATATTCAATATCATTGACAATTGTTTTATTCTAGTTAATCAGATCTAGGTACTGTAAACATGGCTGGCAAGGCCCATGAAAGATCGAGATGACGTGATGGAAGACAGACAAATCAAGCGCCAGCTTGAAGCAGTCGTTGCGGTCACAAGGGCGTTTATAAGGCATGATTTCGACACTATGCTACAAAAAGTTTTAACAGCGATCTGTGATATGGTTTCCGCAAAATATGGAGCCATTTACCTCCTTGAAAACCAAATCGTCACTCTTGCCGTAGAAATCGGTGCATCAGAAGATCTCATCAGAACGGTCAAGCACCAGAAATTACCTGAGTCTCAGACCATATCATCAAAGCGGCCGACTGGTTTGGCTGCGCAAACAATTGTGTACAAGAAAACAATTATTCTTGGTCATGACGCCATCTCCTCCTTTATGGAAGAAAAAAAGTGGTCAGAATATGCTGGCGAAGTGGTTCGTAGCTTGGGAATTACCGATATACTCTCCACACCGATTTTTTCAAAAAATAAGGAATTTGGGGTTATACAACTTGCTCGAATTGTTAACAAACCCTTTTCTTCCCAGGAGATCGATTTGATTGAATCCTTTGCCCAGGAACTGGCCATAGTATTCGCAGAAAAAGAAACTCGAAGGGAGACAACAGAATTAAGAAAAGATCTAGATTTTTTCATCGATCTAATTTCTCATGACATTTCTTCGCAGGCGATGATTACACATTCTTGTCTCGAAGAATTACAGAGATTTTTTGAAACAAACAGTTTATTTGAAAGCGAACCTGATCTCAAGTTCTTCATGGAAGCTTCTCGACAGAGCATTTTGCACGTGCAGCATGTTATAGATCAGGTGAAACTTTTGAACCGAGTAAGACTTCTCATTCCAGAGGAAATAAAGCCGTTTGACTTGATCCAGTCAATTAAGAGAGCAATCGTTGCAATAACCAGTTTGTATCCAAGAGAGGATATACGTATTGCTTTTAATAAGTCTGAGATCGATTGTTGGGCGCGCGGCTCCGAACTGGTGGATAACTGTTTAATTAATCTGTTTCAGAACGCCGTTTTAGCGGATCCTAAACCTGTGAAGAATATCAATATCAAAATATCACTTGACACGGAAAATGAAGAGAATTGGAAAATAGAAATCGCCGATCACGGCGAAGGGATTCCCGATTCAGTAAAACCTAAGATTTTTGACCGATATTTTAGATCTCGCACTCGCTCCAAAGGTTCAGGGCTTGGCCTATATTTGGTACGAAGGATCTTGGAAACACATGGAGGATCTATTCGGGTAGAAGATAGATTTTATGGAGATTACACCAAAGGAGCGCGTTTTATACTTAAACTCCCTCGTTCGATCCCAGAATCCTAATCGTTTCTATTTCCAACCATCAAGCAAAGGATCCACGGCAGTACTTAACAAATGGGGTGTTATTACTCCAGCACTTCTTCCTTAATTACACGTCTCAGAACTTTGCCAACGAGGCTGGTGGGTAGCGATTCTCTGAATTCTACTGTCCTTGGACGTTTGTATCCGGCCATTTTATCTTTACACCACTCGAGAATTTCAGCCTCAGTAGCTTCCTCACCTTCTTTTAATACCAGATAAGCCGCTACATATTCATTGGTCGGGTCATCTTCACGCGGTAAACCTATCACGGCCGCCAATTGAACCTTAGGATGTTCATAGAAGATATCCTCTATCTCTCGGGGGTACGCTTTCAAACCTGATACATTAATCATATCTTTTTTCCGATCAGTAATCACAAGATAGCCCTCTTCATCTAGATGCCCAATATCCCCTGATAAAAAGAATCTCAGACCATCTAATTCTCGCATCACTTCATTTGTCGCATCGAGTCTCTTCCAATATCCTTTCATTACCTGTGGGCCAGCTATGGCGACTTCACCATCCTCACCATGAGGTAATTCTTTCCTTCCAGTCTCTAAATCCACAATTTTGATAACAGTGTCCGATATTGGAAACCCGATTGCACCGAATTTTCGTGTCTTTTTGTTCGTGGGACTTATAACTGCTGCAGGGGAGGTTTCCGATAGGCCATAACCTTCAAATATAACTCCTCCAGTCACTCTCTCCCATTCTTTGGCTAATTCGGGAGCTAGCGGAGCAGCACCAGAACCAGCTCCACGAAGAGTTGTTAAGTCATATTCATCAACTTTAGGATGATTCACGATTGCAGAGTAGATTGTTGGAACCGCATGTAGAACAGTTCCGTTATATTTATCAATTGCTTCCAACACCACGGTCAGGGGAGGATCTCCTGCACGGGGATCTGGAATAGGGATGATGGTTGCTCCAATCAAAGCACCTGTCACTAGAGTCAATGTTAATCCGTAAGAATGGTACCAGGGCAAAGCCCCAATAAAGACCTCTTTTGCGTAACGGAATGGTTCTGGAGGGCCGCCATCGTCAGGAACCAGTTGAACCCATTCGTTGATCTGAAGGACATTGCTGTACATGTTATGATGGGTAATCATTACTCCCTTGGGAACACCTGTTGTCCCACCAGTGTAGATCAACATGGCCAGGTCTTCTTTAGGATTGATAGTAACGTTAGGTTTTTTGGGGGCGTATGAGGAAACAATATCCTTGAAAAATATGGTTTTATCTTCCTCATAAAATGGAGATTTGGGAATCTGTCCCGTAAGACCACCGATAAATCCAATCAATTTTGATTGAAACTCTTTTACGCTACAAACTACAACATGATTTACTTTGGTTCCCTTAATAGCTTCGTATGTCTTCGGAGTAAAGTTCTCATGGTCTAGACAGAATACCATTACTGCCTCGGAATCTTTTAACTGATAGGATAATTCATCTTGTGTATAACTTGGGTTACACGTTACCGCTGTTGCACCAGCCTTTAAAATCCCAAAAAATACTGCTGGATAGTGCGGGGTGTTAGGTAGAAACAATGCTACCTTATCTCCCTTCTTGATCCCTTTAGAAGCAAGGAAATTAGCTACTTTATCACTAAGTTCGTTTATTTCCAGATAAGTTGTCGTCTTCCCGCCTTTCACATGAAACTTAGTAAAGGCTAGTTCGGGGCTTTTGGCTGCTGTATTCTCCAAAATCTTGAACAAAGGTTCGTTAGGATAGTCTAATGTCTTTTTAACAGTTTCAGGCCATTTGTGCTTGTGCCAGATGTATTCTTCCATTATAATCACATCATTCGGTTAAATCGATCTAAGTTCTCGCGGAGAAAAATTTCATTTCCCTGTTTCTTTAAAAGATGAGCGCTTTTCCGTGATTTTTTTCTTTTTTTGAATTTTTTTTTGAATTTTTGGCATGAGCTCCCCCCGCTTCTGAATTGATCTCGGAAAAGATACAACAAGTTCATGCCCTGAAAGATGCGATCCCATCAATTTAAAACTCAAGGAAGCAGGAGTCGTTAACTATGGAGAAGTCAGATCATAATATTTGCCATCCTGGTTATAGATTAAACCTAGAGCCTCTAATTCACTTAAATGATGTTCAACGTGATGTTTCTCGAAAATCATCCACATATCTTTGGGAGACGATGATACAAAAGGACTTCCTCCATAAATGAAAGCTTCATTGGCGATTTCCGACTCTCTGACACCATGAGGATTCTTCGCAATAAACTCTCTGATTTTTCTCTGTCGGAGACCGAAATGACTTTCAAATCGTTCAATATATTCCAAGGCCTTTTCCCTTGTCAAGGGACGAGAATGGCTAGTCAAAACCCAGCGTATCTCATCATGTTCGCTAACGAATGTCCTTACTTTGCCAACGGATTCACGAAATGCAGGGAGACTTGCATTTTTCCATCCATACCACGGACCAAATCTCGCGGTAAGAACTATATCACCAATGAAGAGTATTTGATCATTCGGAGAGTAGAACCCAGTGTGGCCTGGCGAATGACCTGGTAGATGGATGAATTCTAGTGTGGTTGCCCCTAAATCGAGGGGATTTGTGTAATTCGTGGATTCTATGTAATCAAATCCAAGCTTATCCCAGGATGAGATTCCATCCAAACCAATAAGCGCTAAAAATCTCTTAACCCACAATGAATAGCTTGTCTCGTCTAATTGATCCGTGGCATAACAATAACCAATAAAATCCTTTAAGGAACCCAAGGCCTTCTCTTCGACTGAATGAATAAGCTTTGGACGATCCTCAAACACCCAACCTCCAAAGGTATGATCTACGTGGTAATGTGAAAACAAGATTAAGTCTAACTCTGATAAGTAAGTTTCTTTCAACTTCACGAGTCTTCCATCCTGAAATTGAAATCCAGTATCTATTAAAATTTTGATTTCATCATTTATTAGTATTGAATTTGAAGTTAACGTCCTATGCTTATCAGGTTGAACCAGCGTTATATTAGGCGAAAGATGGGTTACATTACTCGATATTTTGGCGGCGATTTGCGCATCAGTTGATCTACCTGTCAGTTCAGAACCGTCCTAAATGGATTTGATTTGAAAACAGACTTTTCGCCAGTGAAACAAGCCGAATTGAAATTCTCTATGCATATCTCTAAATCATCCCGAAATTATTTATGGAACCCTGATTTTTTGTAGCGAATAATTAGATTATGTTACTGATTAAGCAATTTGATCAACTGGCAATCAAAATCAGAGATCAGAGTAACAATGGATCGATTTAGACGCGGTCGGAGAAGAATTCTAGTAGCAATTCAAAACTGGAAATATAAGATCTTGTGAATGCATCGGAATTGATCCGTGACCATTTTCCTTCTCTTAACTCGTCACTAATTATAACCAAGGAAGCCGAATTGATCGTTCTAAACTGTGCAACAGCAAAAACAGCAGCTACTTCCATATCGATAGCTAGAACTCCTTTTGGTCGTAATTCATCAATCAGAGTGAATGTCTCTCTAAATGGCGCATCGGTTGAACATATCTTCCCTTCACTTATGGCACAATGCCGTTTTGAGAAGAAGACTCGAATTTGGTCATGAAGGGGCTTTGACGGCTTACTTAGAGAAGTTGATGGCAAATAATGGTAACTTGTACCTTCTAATCGAATCGCTTCGGTAACGAGAAGTCTATCGCCAATTGAAGTGTGTTCTATTCCGCCCGCAAATCCTAGAAAGATAACCTCCCTTATTCCAAGTGCGATCAATGTTTCTAAGAACATAACAGTTGCCGGTGCTCCCATTGTCCCTTGGAAATATACTACATTATCTCCCATACGGTAGAGGCGAGTTCCCTGAAATATCCTAGGCAATTCCTTTACTTTCAGCTTTCGTAATGTATTCGGAAAATTGGAAAGAATGAAAGGAGAAAAAATCAATCGACTTGGAAGAGGTTGAGCTGCCTGGTAATAACTTACTTCTGGTTGGATATATGTTCTCGTGTCCGAGTCAAAGAATTCCAAAGCAATAACCTAACCTTCAAGGATAAACAATGTTCTTAATAATCAAATGTTACGGTTTGTGAAGTTATGGAAACAAGACGTCTCGGAAGAACTGGATTCAAAGCGTCTGTTCTTGCTTTGGGAGGCTGTGCTTTAGGTTGGTTACATAAGTCTGATGAGGTTGAGGATCCTCAACGAAAGGCCAATGAAGCGATAGACACTGCAATAAGCCAAGGCATCAATATTATTGACGTAGCTCCAACCTATGGAGAGGCTGAACTTCGTTTAAAACCCTGGCTTGAAAAAAATCGGAAAAAGGTTTTCTTAGCGTGTAAAACCATGGAACGGTCAAAGCAAGGGACCTGGGAGAAGTTGAGGGCTTCATTGAAAAGATTAGGGACGTCAACATTGGATTTATATCAATTTCATGCCGTTTCCACCATGGAAGATTGTAATCTTATCCTTGGCAAAAACGGAGCATTGGAAGCCGCCTTGGAGGCTCGTGAAACAGGCGTGATCAAACATATAGGTATTACGGGCCATTCAGATATGCGCGTTTTACAGGAAGCCTTGAATCGTTGCGGAGATTTTAGTACGGTTCTACTACCTGTTTATGTTGCTGCGAAGACTCGTCCTAATCCAATCAATAATTACGAATCAATACTAAAAATGGCTATTAATCAAGATATTGGAGTCATTGCCATCAAAGCCATTGCAAAGCGAAGGTGGACTTTTGCAAAGAAATATGGAACATGGTATCAACCTATGGATGACTCTGATTGGATTAGAGAAGCGGTCGCTTTTACATTATCCCAAGATGGCGTGACTACTTATTCATTGCCCTGCGACCTTAGATTGTGGCCGATGGTAATTGATGCAGTTCAAACAGTGAGGAAGCTCGATAGAGACGAGCAAGCTCAATTTATTAAACGGGCCGAACAACATTACGTTCGACCTCTATTTCCGATTTGATGCCATCATATATCGCTTGATCTCTTATCTTGATGCCATTATTACGGACTCAAGATACCCCAGAGGAAGAATCATCTAGAATCTTGTTACATCCGTCCTGGTTGGAACTGTAGTTTTAAATACCGCAATCCGACTCGTTTTATGTCAACTGGAGCCAGAGTTGATTCAGTAACAGGGAGGAATATCGTGCCATCTAGAGACCTTATTTTTCATCCATTAACAGGAAACGATTCGAAAACTTGAAAAGGATTGCCTTTAATATATTCTTAAACGTCAAATGATGATGCAGTTGCATTGGTTCTCCACGACTCTAATGCCAAGTCAAGGAGATTCTGGGACACGAATGTATAAGTCTGAAGCCGTTGAGGTACCATCTACTCTTCTCCAACATGAGCCTCAGCTGCCAATCCCTGGAATTTATTAAACCGCCAGGAATATTCAGATCATGATAAGGATGGAACGGAACAGGATCAGCGATATTTATTGGGGGCCTCTTATTCAGACTTTTTAAAAGCACCTAAGGTCGTGATGCCTTTCATGTACAGCCCCTTAGTTAAAAATCGAAGAATTAAATGTGATAGGCCATTTTTCATTATTGCCTAGTACTTTGGATAAAGGGTTTCTCTGCTTCTCGATTTTTCTCCCATCTTTTTCTTTCGGAACGTAATCTAAAAAGGTCCACATCCTTATATATAAAACCTTCTTCGCCTGCAGGGAGTGTGCGTTCGATTCGTTCTTTTTCTGGAGTGTAAATAAGAGAATTTCCAAATTCCGCAATATTTGCGAAAAAACAATATGCATAGATTGAACGACGAGCATCAAAGTGTGCGGCCTTAAATTCCGCCGTGACTGGGGTGAATGCAAGGTTGAAAAGTAGATCTATCGGCGGTTCTGCGTTTTTCAATTCGACACGCAAATCCATATCCAAAAAATCTCGGCAAATCACAATAGCCATTCTTCCATATTCTGTTTCTCCAATAATGATCTTCCGTGCTGCGATTCCCGTTTCAATTCCTTCTTTGAAACGTTTCCCTTCGTAGGTTATTGTGGCCGCAATGTGTTTACCTTGCTCCCAGAGGATACCATGTGGACTGATAACATTACTAACATTTCGTCTGGTGCTTTTTTTGTGATAGGAGCCAGCTACGATGTACATTTGGTATTTCTTGGAAAAGAATGAAATTTCCTCGAACAGAGTACCGTGATTTAGGTCAATAGAGAGCTCAGGAAATAGTAGGATGTTGACTCCTTGCGAATGGGCATTTTCGATCAATTCCTTTACCTTGGTTGCAATCTTCC
Source organism: Candidatus Heimdallarchaeota archaeon (assembly GCA_048881705.1). Taxonomy (GTDB): domain Archaea; phylum Asgardarchaeota; class Heimdallarchaeia; order Hodarchaeales; family Hodarchaeaceae; genus Hodarchaeum. The sequence continues at coordinate 30,342 of JBHLSH010000041.1, forward strand.
CAACTTTATCCTGCTTAATGGAAAATAAGCCCGGTTCAAACTCTTCATAGAACTCTTCAAGAACATCACCTGCAGTTGAGAGACCAATTTGAGCAACAGCAACACGACACGTATCCTTCTGGATTCCCCCATAATCTCGCAGGAAATCGCGATATTCTAGCTTATAAACGGGGCCTTGGAGTTTTCTCGATATGGGAAAAAATTCATTTCCCAAATCTTGAATCAAACTAGCTTTCAGACCCTCAAGCAAATTAGAATGTAACGGAATTTCTTCCAGTCGATGTGTGAGATTTTCAATTCTGCCCCCGTTGTCTACTCCTTTTCTTATTTCATTATTGACCGATTCTTGTTGCTGAATAATCTTTGGTAAATAATGGGAGAGTCCTTTAGTTTCTGCGGCATGCCTAGCCCTATTTAAACATGTGATTGCTTTATCCATATCTCTTTCAATTAGATCCACCTGTGCAGTGAGTAAACATGATTCAATTAATATCATGGGAACGTTATTTTCTTCTCCCAATTCAGCCAATTTTTGAAAAAGACCATGTATTTCATCTAATACTTCTGGTTCACCGTAGGATTTGAATTCAGAAATCAACATATCACAGTAGTTTAGGGTTGCGAAAAGTGTTAAGCAAATATCTACGGTTTTTTCAGTAACTAGTTCTCTCAGGATACTCTGGGCATTAACCTTCATGGTAATTCTGGTACTTCGTTTCAAAATTAGTGCCTTTGCCAATCTTAACTGGTAATGGACAATGGCGCTGGGTTCCCGGGCATAAAACTTCTCCAACCTTTCTAGGTACTTTTGGGCCTGATCTTGTGCCTCCAATTCCAAAGAGACCAATACAAGATAATAGAGCGTTTCAGGGTAACCAAACATGTTTAAAGGAATTTCATCTGTTGGTTTATTATCGGCCCTATTCCATAATCGGTGAATGAAACTACTGTTAAAATGCTGGTACGCGAGATCTATTTCTCCTAAACTCAAATAAGCCCTTCCAAGCTTCAAATTGGTTTCAATAGAGCAGTATTTGTCGTTTAAACTTCTAAAAATGAAAAACGAGTCGTGAAAGTTTTCAACGGCTCCGTGGACATCCCCTCTAACAAGTAGAAGTTCTCCTGAATTGAGCATCCCCTTTGCATACAGGTGTCGATCTTCTACTTCTTTGGCCAATTGAAGACTTTGCTGGAGTTCGAGGTGACTCAACACGAATTCCCCTTGACGTCTGAAAACCTTTGCGAGACTTAATCGTAATTCACCCTCCAGCCATTTATTCTGAATTTTACCAGCTACCTGGATACCTCTCTCCAACACCGATTGGGCAGTCCTAAGCTTGCCTACAGAGTAGTAACATTCCCCTATTCTATAAAGCGAAAAAGCTATCCCTGGTTGAACATCATTTTTCTCAGAGAGAGCCAAACCTCTTTGTGCAGAATTCATGGATTCCTCCAGGAGTCCTTCAAAGAAGTATATCATACTCATGTTGTTCAATGCCTGAGTGGCACCACGGTGGTCCCCAATCTCAGAAAAGATCTCATAACCTTCCTGTTCGAATTGTACCGCGAGATCAAGTTCCCCAAATACTACCTCAGTGTACATCCCTTTTTCAATTTTTAACTCAGCGATCCAAAGTTTCTCCGTTTCCAAAATACCTTGGTCCAAGGTATCAACCAAGTTTTCTGCCTTATTGATTTCTGTAAATGCCTTGTTCCATTTAAGAAATACTCTTAATGAAAGACCCTTTACAATGCGAGCTTTAAATTCAACAATCGGGTCATCATAAGACGAAATTTCCTCAAGTATGGAATCGGCCAGATCTGACGCTTTCTTATAGAGTGCTTTGTAATAGAGAATTAAGGCCTTCAGGGCTGTATCATGAAGTGAGGGTTGATCTTTTTGGTTTATCTGATTAAGGGCCTCATCAAAAAGCCCGTTTTTAAATAAGTCAAGGGTTTTTGAGGGCACCATTTTTCTTCACGTTGATCCAGGATTTCTTTGTTCTTTAGGTAAGTCCTTTGCCGAACTCAACTCTCTAACGTAACTATGCCCCCTCATGACGGGAAAAACGCTCTTATTACCTCCCAAATCATGATTACTAGAATTGGACTACACGTCCCGTACAAGGAACTCACCTCTAATATTATGATACTTGACGACCCGTTTTACTCGTTTGGTTTCAGATTTCAAATGGGGATTCCTATCCTCATTCTTCATAGTGTTTTATTAATTTAACCCTTTTTTTTATGTTTAAAATGTCTAAATTTCCCCGAGGCACTCCCATAAATTTCGGAGCCAAAATTACTCCCGCGGTAAAAAAGGAAGCAGCGTCATTTCCTTATCCCAAGAAGGCGAAAAAGCTTGCTCGCTGTCGCGCGACGTTGGATTATGGCCAAAAGTACCTAATACACCCAAAAATCCTAGACGATTCGATAGCGAAGAATAATCAAGCTTCATTCAGAAAGCAAATCAGAATCATCTACGACCCCTTTTTCAAAAATAGGCGCTACTATAGGTTATCTAGTGAAGGAATTTACTTCCCATGATGCTTAATCGTATTCAAAATAGATTTTTGGGTGTTCAACCAAAATATCTGGTATTGAGTCTGGTTTTTGGAAGTTTATTTGTAGTTGGTGTCATTTTGCTTGTTTTCATGCCAACAGAAACTACCATGGCTTCAACCGGATTCACTATCTTTGATTTTCAGTTGGCCTGGACGAAAGCGAAAATGGATATGATATTAGAAGCGTGGATGAACATTCTCCCCACAGTACTCTATCAGACATACTTGGATTACGTGTTTATTGGAGGGTATATTCTCCTATTCACGAGTTTTTGGTTGCTCGTTTCACGAAAAATTCGTGAGAGAAGAATGGGGAGGGTCGCAGGGAGTATGATCTGGTTTGTAGGCCTCGCGGGTATTTTTGATGCAATCGAGAATCTGTTTTCTTTACAGGTACTCTCATCTCCATTGAATTATTCAGATTTCCTTCCTATCATAATAAGTTCCTTTGCTACTCTTAAGTTTCTTGCATTGCTTGTTCAAATTGCGATTCTCGTGCCTTCTATTATAACATTCATCACTGTTAACCTAATGAGCGAGAAAAATCCGCACACTTGAGTGTATCGGGAAAGGTTCTGATGTTCATCACAGAGAACCTTGTACATATGCTTCGTAGAATGTCTGATTGGCCTAAGGGATCGTAATATTTTACCGAGTGCTTTGAATGAAAGGACTTTCGGACTCTCGTTTTTTCTCCCACTTTTTCCTTTCGGAACGTAGTTGAAACAGATTTACATCTTTATATATAATACCTTCTTCCCTTGCAGGAAGTACCCTTTCAATACGTTCCTTTTCTGGTGTGTAGATTAGAGAGCTTCCATATTCAGCAATATTTACGAAAAAACAATACGCGTAGATCGAACGTCGAGCATCAAAATGCGCTGCTTTAAAATCGGCTGTGACAGGGGTGAAGGCGAGAT
>JBHLSH010000042.1:0-32609 GCA_048881705.1 Candidatus Heimdallarchaeota archaeon
GCCCAAGCGCTCACTAAGCGCTATAAAGTAAGAGTGGATGTACCATATAACCTGGAAACACTCCGTCTTGTGTAATACATCAATGGAAGGAGTTTTGTGGTTAATAAAAGGGAAATTGGGTCTAAAATCCGAAAATCGATCCTTAAACAGATCTCAGTACCCTCTGTTCCATTGAGTCGTGTGACAGAGAACATACGGTTCGGATCAGAGGACGAGACCAGCAACTTGACGCTCCTGTACAATAAAAATCATGAGATCACCTTTTTTAAGTATAAAGATCGATTCCTACCCTCATTAAGATTTATTCGGGCGAATCCGCAGATAAACCTACCCTCTGTCAGGGTTGATCACGGAGCAGTTCCCCATATTTTAAACGGAGCAGATGTGTTCTGCCAAGGTGTAGAAAAGATAAATCATGATTTTGATGCCGGCACAATCATCCTAGTTTTTAATCCACAAGATGCTGTTCTAGCCCTTGGAGAAGCGTTGATAAACTCCCAGAAATTTTCAAGTGAGAAGGGAAAAGGCATTAAAAACATTCACTATCTAAACGACCGAATATGGGCTGGTAAATGAGGTCTAGCTCCCGAATACATCATTTTTGGAAAAAAAATTAAAATAACGTTCCTAAGATTAGGCACCTGCTCTATTTAAGGATTAGATAACTATGTCTTACAAGGTTATGAGTGATTACAAGTATCTTCCCGAACATGATTGGGCAAAACTGGATGGTGAGCATGTCCTTGTTGGCGTGACCGATTACGCACAAAAAAGTTTAAAGGACGTTGTATATGTTGAACTACCTTCAATAGGTAATTCCTATGGATTTAAAGAGGTTTTCGGGGCCATCGAGAGCGTTAAAGCGGCCTCTGAGTTGTTTTTGCCAATTGGAGGCGAAATCGTCTCAGTTAATGAGGCAGTAAACGATAATCCTGAGAAAGTAAATGAAGATCCATATGGCACTTGGCTGGTAAAGATTAAACCGTCCTCTCTAGACGAAGATTGGAGTAATTTAATGAATGCAGAGGAATACAAAAAGTATATCGAAGAACTAGAAGATTAATGATGATGAATAAGCCTCGTTCCTATAGCACCGAAAATGTCGGGAATTAATTATGCCCAAGATTCACATCATAAAGACACTGAGCTAGTGTTTGTTGGTCTTGGCTTAGTGGGCTTTAAGAGCTGCTCACTCGAGACTCTTGAGGTTCTGCAGACCTCAGATATTATTTTCCTTGAGGATTACACCAACTTCATTTTGAGAGAAATCCCTCCTCCATTCCAGGATATTCTAAAGAAAACAGTCACCATCACAAGGAAAGAGCTGGAAGAAGATGATGAGAAATTCTTTAAGAGAATAAGGGGGTTAAAAGTCGTCCTACTTATACCAGGAGATCCTTTCATCGCTACCACTCATATTTCTTTAAGAATTTCAGCAGAAGAAAAAGGAATAAATTATCGAATCATTCACAATACGTCAATACTTTCAGCCGCTATTTCCGCATCTGGACTCTCACCGTATCGTTTTGGCAGGACAGTAACATGTCCGTTTCCACAGAACCCTAGTGAACATCCCTATAACATTATCAAAAACAATCAACAGATAAGGGCTCACACATTACTTTTGTTAGATATTAATCCGGTTTCAGGCGAATTTGTCTCTATAGATCAAGCATTATCCATGTTATTGGACATGGAACATAAAAATCAGGAAGGTTTGATAAGGGAAACGAGTTTAGCAATCGGCCTAGCTCGTCTTGGTTATAAAGATGTAACGCTCGCAGCGGGTACCATACAGCAGCTGATTGATCGGGACTGGAACGCGGTCGGCCCCCCTCAGTGCATAATAATCATAGATAATGAGCTTCATTTTGCTGAAAAACAAACCTTGAAAACCGTTTGGAAGATTCAAGATGATTTAAACGGGATAGATAATGAAAAGCACGTCTAACACCACAGAACACTTCCATTTACTATTAAAGGACTTTTTGAAAGTAGCCTTTCTACTGACCCAGTCTCAGCAGAGTTTTAACCTGGAAGATTTCGCAGGGAAGCTGAGCAGAACCATAGAAGAAGCAAAAGCGCTTTTATCTGTTCTAATTAGCCTTAATATGGTCAAACTTGTTGGTAAAGCTAGTGGCAATTATCAGATAACGATTGGAGGTCGAAATAACCTTAGAATAGTAATGACGGGGGGCGCTTTCGATATTTTGCATCTTGGGCATCTAAAAACATTACAGGCTGCAAAAACCCATGGTGATCTCTTATTTGTGGTTGTAGCATCGGACCAAACTGTCGAACGAAACAAGGGAAGACCACCAATGAATAGCCAGAATAACAGAATGGCTCTCCTTTCTCACATTGACATTATTGATAAAGTGGTTGCCGGTGCCTCCGATCCTGAAAAATTCATTGAAACTGTCGGGCTGATACAGCCCGATGTAATAGCACTTGGCTACGATCAATCGCTTTCGGAAGAACGTCTTCTGAAAATGCTTCATGATAAAGGGGAGACGAATATCGAAATTATTCGACTGGAGGCAAACGTTCCCGATGAGAAAACATCACTAAAAATGCAATCTATCGATGATCACTCATTTGATTAATCTAAAGATCGAATCGAGGACGAACCGCGACTTCTAGCTCGTCACCATCTTGTACTTCATATGTACTTTTAATATGCTCCTCACAGATTAATTCCAGCTGATCTATGTGATGGGTTCTATCAGGATAGACAATGGCAGCGGGAATTAATTTATCTTGATTTGGTACTATTAAGTAGGCAGGCCAAACAAATGCTTTTCCAAAAACCCGCCCATTTTCGCTGAATTCCGAGACCAGTTCAGATGGAGCAGTTAACAATCGCTTGAAATTCTCTAAATGAGGGTCAGATAACAGCTGAAGGTTTAAAGTTCCAGCGTAAGGTTTAAACCCCAGGATAGCTTCAAATTGTCTTTGGTAACCCTTCCGGCTCATGTAGTAGGCACCGTCACCCATGCCTGTTATAACCTTGCCCTTAATGCGAATTTCTTCTGGTGCCTCACGGCCTTTGCTTGCTAAAACCACCCATAAATCAGAAAAGATTTGATCAAGGAGGGCGGCCCCTTCAGGAGTAATTCGAATTGAATTCCCCTTTCTCGTATAAGTTCGGACAATTAGATTTCCGTTTTCCATTGAGGTCAACCTGCGAGAGGTACTTTGTTGGGATAGTCCGATTGCTTCCCCTAGCGATTGTGTCGTAATAACCACGGATCTACGAAGGCCGCCCAATTTCCCCAAGTGAAGGAGGATAGGTAAATACTCGGAGATAAACTGCCTACTGTTTTTATTCTTCTCCAGAGACATTTTAGACAAATTAAGATTTTTGCTTAATCTTAATATATATGACTAGGAACAAGCCAATCACAGTCTAATTCGGTACCGTGTCATTTTAGGACACAGTATTCCTCAATTTTGGAGTGTACGGTATGACGGGCGCATAGCTCAGCAAGGTAGAGCGGCGGGCTCTTAACCCGTTGGTCAATTGTCAAGAAATCCTTTGACAATCCAAATGGGGGTTCAAGTCCCTCTGCGCCCGTTTACCTTTTTTCACGCATTCCACTGACAAACGCAGCTCAAAATCAGTATTTCAAATCGTGGTTTTAATGAAAAACCCCATGGTTAGACAATTAGGGGTTGAAGTTCGTCCCAAGGACGCAGCGGAGATTCATTACATCATTAAAACGTTGGGCATTTTGGATACAAGCAAAAAACCCATAAAAACAAGCAATAAAGTGGTTTTTCCTATTGTTACAGATGAAGGGTTATCTAAACGTCCTTCCTCAATACAGTTCGTGATTGGTTATCATGCTTTTTCCACGAGAGCCGACCATAGGCCCCTATTAGGTCGACTGGAGGGAAATTTCCCTGATCTTCCCTGGGACTCAATATCGCTCAAGTTCGATCAGATAGGACACATTGCCGTACTGAAGATCGATCCTAAAAGGACATCGGCATCCTTTCGACGACAGGTGGGAATTGAAATTTTGAAAATGTATCCCAAGATCACTTCGGTGGTCAACAAAGTAGATATTATTAGAGGGATTAGAAGAAAGTATCCTATTGAGCATCTTGCAGGTGTTAAAGAGACCCAAGGGTGGCATCGTGAATATGGACTTTGGATATACTTTGATCTGGATAAAGCGTATTTTAATCCTCGCCTGGCCGAGGAACATCATAGAATTGCGTGTAATATCAAACCAAATAACAGAATCCTAGATATGTTTACCGGTGTCGGACCGTTTGCCTTGCACTGTGCCAAAAAATCCCAATGCCAGGTTGTTGCTATTGATATCAATCCCTCGGCGATTGACGCTCTAAAAAGGAGTATCGCTCGCAATCAACTTCAGGGATCCATTGATCCTATCCTAGGAGACTCTGGTCACGTCCTAAAGGGGAATCCAAAATTTGATCGTGTGATTATAAATCTACCAGAGTCTTCTGGAGAATATCTCGAACAAGGTGCAAGCTTAATACGAAAGGGAGGTATTCTAACCTTTTACCAGTTTTTTCCTAGGACGACTGGCATCCAAGAAAGCATCAAAATACTGTTTAAGGAGAAATTAACCCATATTAACTCTTATAAAGTAATCTACTCAAAGATTGGAGCGCGAGATATTTCTCCTTCTCGCGTCCAAGTCAATGTTGACGTCCTGATCAATTGAAAAAGGTAGTGTGATATGTCACACCTGACAAAGAACCGCTTCGAGGAGGAAAAAAAGCGGTTACTTGACAGATATAAAAGAGCGAAGTATGTTCAAAGCGAATTAGCTGCGGCAGCATTTTTGAAGGTTCCTCGAGAACTTTTTCTTCCTGAATCCCAGATTCCTTGGGCTTACAGTGATAGGCCACTTCCCTTGATGTCCACGGGGCAGACCATATCGGCTCCTCATATGACAGTAATGATTTTAGAATATCTTGACTTAAAACCAGGATTGAAAATATTAGAGGTGGGGGCGGGCTCTGGATATCAAGCTGCGCTTATTGCAGCAGTTGTTGCTCCCCCTAAATTTCCTCATCCTGGACATGTATATTCAATTGAAATTGTTTCCGATTTAGTTGCCTTTGCCAGGAATAATCTTAAAGAAGCTGGTTTTGGTAACCTTGTCACAGTAATAGAAGGGGATGGGACCCTAGGTTATCCTGAAAAAGCGCCCTATGACCGAATTATTTTAACAGCGGCTGGGCCACGAGTACCCCCTCCGTTGTTATCTCAGCTACGTATTGGTGGCTTGTTGGTTATGCCCCTTGGAATCCCTGGATTATGGCAACAGATGAAGAGCTTTCTTAAGGTTTCGGATACAGAAACCACAGAACAGACGCTATCCTCCGTTGCATTTGTTCCACTTAGAGGTAAGCATGGGGTTTAATCAATAGATTTAACATCATCTGAAAAATGATGAAGATCGATTTGTTAAAAAAACTGATCTAAAGATTGCCGGGCGGACTCGAGCTTCAGCTTCTGCCGTTTCCTGACCATTGTATCTAGTTGACGTGCGACACGATTCTGATTGAAATCTCGTTCTTCAACTAAGAACTCAGTGACCTTAGATCTGTCAAATTTAGGGAAATTTACTTGAGCTGTAAGATCAACCTCTGGTGACTTGAAATACTCGAATAATGTGTGGGGAGAATACGGAAAAACTTCCCTCAAATCGAATTTGTGTTCAAGATGATTCAAAAGGCTTGGCAATGTGTTGTATTGCCTGACAAGTTTCAGTCCAGTCTTTGGGCCAATCCCTTTAATACCATCAGGATTATAATCTGTTCCAATCAGAAGTCCGAGCATAATGAGCTGGTCTCGGGAATTTAATCCTAGTTCCTGAAGAATATCCTTTAAAAGAACTTGTTCAGGCGGCGATTCGCTCCATCTATCTTGGCTGGGTTGTTTTCTTCTCTGAGTGACCGAGAGATTTCGCAGAATTCGCGGTCCGCCAAAGAGAAAGGAATCATAATCTTGGGTGGCCATGGCGTAGATTTTGTTCTGTTGAATCATAATGACCCCCTGTGCTTCAGCCTCGGAAGCTGCCTGTATTGATGGAATCCCCAAGTACTGCAGAAGTCGTTTGGCGTCATCAATTATGTCTGATGTGACCCTAGAAGTCGCCTGAGCATATTTCATAGCTGACTCCAGATCACCTTTGGCCAAAGCTGCTTGCCTATTCTCTTCTGCTTGTTCTTTCTTTTCCTGTCGGCTTTTAATCTCTTCAGCTTTGAATTGAGGCGGCTCGCCATCAAAAATAAAAATCGGCTTAATATTGTGCGCAAGCAAGCTGGTCATTCGATTAAACAACCCGATAAGATGCGAGGTAACATTTCCTTCCTGATCTGTAAAATACCCTCCCCCTGTTTCTCTGCTTCTAATCCGTGCCAGAAAGGCATAGATCGTGATAAAAGCATCTACTCCTATTATCTTACCAGATAAATCCGTAAGGTTAATTTCATTTCGGCTTTTGACAATTAATGGCCCGATTTTTGTACCCATTGGTATCCCGCAATGAAAAGGATTTTCGCAGCAGGTTATAAAATGATGTTTCAAAGGCTCATAAACGTGTCAAAATCCCAAGTAGATGGGTGAAAAATCACTTTAACTATATCGATACCATTTAACATTTGATGGGTCGGTGGTCTAGCCCGGTATGACACTTGGCTTACACCCAAGAAGTCGGCAGTTCAAATCTGCTCCGACCCACCATTATCTATTCCCCTGAATAGCGGGGGTCTCCCAGCCAGGTCAAAGGAGCCAGGTTTAGGTCCTGGTCGCGTAGGCGTTCGAGAGTTCAAATCTCTCCCCCCGCATCCTTATAATCTTAACGGACAAGTAGATTTTCTTCTTTTGAAGTAAATTAAGGATGAGATTATTATGACTGATTTTGAGGAAATTTTCAAGAACCTTCGTAGCCAATTGGAAAGAGATAATAATATTCGAGAAGAGTTGATAACTCTAGGGCGGCAGTCAATTCAAAAATCCTCAATGACAATCCGATATATCCATCGGGGAGAGTACCCAGAAGCGGAGGTTCTCATCCGAGAAAACGAAATGATCATTTCCCGTTTAAATAAAATCGCGGCCGAGATGGCATTTGTACCTCCGGGTCAAATTATTTCATACAACCAAGAGTTCGCTGAAGCCGTGATGTTGATGCATTTTATGCAAAGTAAACCAATTCCCTCCCCGGATGACCTTAAAATTCCATATATCTCTTATCTACACGGCCTAGCCGATTTCCTCGGCGAGCTGAGAAGGGTGGTTTTGGATTTACTCCGTAAAAAAAATCATAAGGATGAATTAGAGAGAGCTATCCACATTTTGGACGTCATGGAAGATATTCATGTTCTTTTAACCACCCTTGATTTCCCAGATGGATTAACCCATAATCTCCGACGAAAATCGGATCGAACTCGAGGCTTGATCGAGAGAACCCGAGGGGATCTTACTTTGGGCGTATTGATGTCAAGGCAGAATCTTCCGGATCATGAAAATGATGGCTTCTGATTATTTATCGTAGTATCGGATCCTGGGGTTGGAAGTCGATCCTTTCTAGCTAGGGTTAACCTGGCAAATCATCCAGACCATTAAAAATTGAGGATAAATGTTGGAGTCGTCATCCTCTTCCTACTTTTGAGACAACATACGATAACTTACGATTGGATTCCTTGCAGCTTTAACATCATCAATTCTTTTAACCGAGGTATTACGAGGCGCATCGAGAATCCTGTCAATTTTGTCTTCATATGCGAGATCAGAAACTTCCTTGATCACATTGATGAAACCATCCAATGTTTCACATGCCTCCGATTCTGTTGGCTCAATCATCATTGCCTCCTTTACAATCAGGGGAAAATAGACGGTAGGAGGATGAAAGCCCGCATCTAGTAGATATTTAGAGACATCAAGAGCGGATATATTCGTATCCTTTACGAGTTCTCGTGCAGAAAGCACAAACTCATGCATACAGAATGAATTCTTTCCAATAGGTACGGAAAATCCTTTTATTACCTGTAGACGGGATTTCATATAATTAGCATTTAATACTGCCATCTCCGAGACTCGGGTTAACCCTTGTCTACCTAAACGTAAAATGTATGCGTACGCTCGTAAGATTGTGCTAAAATTGCCAAAATAACTGCGAACTTTGCCAATGCTCTGCGGATGATTAAAATTGAGAAAATAGTTATCTGCTTCTTTGTCATAATCGATTGTTGGGATGGGCAGGAATGGATCTAGGTGTTCGACGACTCCAACGGGGCCCGATCCAGGCCCTCCTCCACCATGGGGGGTTGCGAACGTCTTATGTAAATTGAAATGCACTATATCAAACCCCATATCTCCTGGGCGTGTTTTACCCATGATCGCATTGAAATTAGCTCCATCGTAATAGGCAAGGCCATCTACCGCGTGAATGATGTTTAAGATCTCCTCTACATCCTTCTCGAATAGGCCCAAGGTAGATGGATTGGTTAACATGATTCCTGCGGTTTGTCCAGTTGTGGCGCTTCTCAAAACCTCAAGATCTACGCAGCCATTTTCATCAGACGGGACAACGACGGCTCTGAATCCGCACATAGTTGCTGTAGCAGGATTTGTACCATGGGCACTATCTGGGACAATAATCTCTTGTTTTTGACGTAGTTGGTTCTTCATCTCATGATATCGCTTAATAATCATCAGACCTGTATATTCACCATGAGCCCCGGCGGCTGGTTGAAGAGTGACACTATGCATCCCAGAAAGTTCCGCTAACCAACCAGCAAGTTCATACATGATTTGTAGGGCACCTTGAACAGTAGTAGAGTTTTGATAGGGGTGGATAAGCTGGGCCTCTGGTAGGGATGCAACCACATCACAGATTTTCGGGTTATATTTCATCGTACAGCTACCCAGAGGATAAAATCCCGAATCTATACCATAGTTCATCTGTGAGAGTCTTGTGAAATGTCTGACAACGTCGAGTTCACTTACTTCAGGAAGATCTGGAGGCGTGGAACGTAAGAGTTTAGAAGGAATCTTTTGAATTGCCTCTTGAAGTAAGTCGTTTTCTTGATCAGATAGCATTGGAAGTTGATAGCCTGTCCTCCCGGGAGTCGATTTTTCAAAAATGAACTCCTTGTCCCATTTCATCTGTTTAAACAAATTAATGTCCTCCCTGGATTCTTAATGCTTCAGAAAACGCTGTAACATCTTCATCGATAGACTGAGTGGTAGACATCTCAGTAGCTGTTGCTAGAAAGCAGTTGGTTAAATTAGGAAATGCTTTATCAAGCGGAAATCCGATCGACTTATCGAAAATTATTGTTTTCTGGTAATCGAGATTCATTTTAGGATCTAATTCGTATACGAATTCTCTAAACACAGGGCCCGAAAAGTAGGGAGATTTTATTCCCTGAATTTCCGAGAGACGACCCATCAAATAAGCAGTTCGAGCCATGCAAGTTTCTGCTAGTTGTTTTAAACCTTGGGGGCCTAATGTACCGAGAAAAACAGTAGCCGCAAGTGCATTTAATGCATTGTTGGTACAAATATTACTAGTTGCTTTTTCCCGTCTAATATGCTGTTCTCGTGTCTGAAGGGTCATAGTAAAAGCTCGTTTCGGAGATTCTTGTTCTGTAGTTAATCCGATTATTCTTCCTGGCATAGATCGAAAGATTCTCCTCTCGTTTCTAACAGCAAATAATCCCAAAAGAGGGCCTCCAAAATTCATTGAAAGCCCCAAAGATTGGCCACTTGCAATGGCGATGTCAGCCCCGCACTCTCCAGGTGATTTTAATAATCCTAGAGAAATGGGATCACATCCTATGACAAAGAGTGCTTTGTGATTATGGGCCAGCTCACCGATCTGCTCGACATCTGCTTCTATAATCCCCCAAAAGTTAGGATTTTCCAGATAAATACCTGAAATTTTTCCAGCGTATGTACTCACAATTTCTCTAAGCGCATTAAGGTCAGTGGAGCCAGATATTCTGTCATAGGGGTAGGTGACAACTTTAATCTGAGGTCCCCGTGTATAGGTTTCCAAAGTCTGGAACCTTTCAGGTTGAAGACATTCTGGAACAATAAATACCTCATTATGAGTCACCCGAGTGCACATCAGCGCAGCTTCTCCCAAGGCTGTTGCCATATCATACATTGACGAATTTACGATGTTCAGTTGCATTAATTCAGCAATCATGGATTGGTACTCCCATAACGCTTGCAGCATTCCCTGTGACATCTCGGGTTGATATGGAGTGTAAGAAGTATAGAATTCAGAGCGATTGGTGATAGTAGGGACAGTTGTTGGAATGAAGTGATTGTATAGACCAGCACCTAGGTAAGGGTTTACCTTATCCATCGTTTCGTTTTTCGCTAGGATGGCTTTCACCCGTAATAAAGTTTCTAGCTCTGAATGTGGTTCAGGGAGATCTAATTCGGTTGAACACCGTAAGTTGGAGGGGATAGAGGAAAATAAGTCTTCGATCGCTGTTACACCAATGGTGTCAAGCATATACTTGATTTGATTTGAAGTTTGTGGTAAATATGGATGGGAAAACTGTGTGGAAGGCGACATTAAATAGAACACCACGGGACATCGGAAGTCCCCCTCTCATTTTAAAATATTCGTCAAGAAAAAGTGTAAAGATGGTGCCACACTGCGGATTAGACGATCCCCTTGATCTGTATTCACTTCAGGGGCTTCAAACGACGGATCCCGTTTTTTTTCTCAACAATCTCCTCATAATGTATACACTGATGGCAAAAGCGAGGAAAGGTAGTAAATATCCAATCACAGAAAAAAAAGGATCAGCGGCGATTGTGCCACTAGGAAGAGGCAGACGAGTAGGCTCTTGGGTAACCCCAGTTTTTCCCTTCAAAAGAATCTCGATAGGAACCAAGGGTTCCGCTAGAATAAACGATTGAATCCCGTTTATCAGTCGATACGATACGTTTACAGCTGCAATTGCAACCGTAGCCGTTCTATCACTAGTCACATTAAGCGTCATCGAGAATCTTTCATATTGCTGAGTTGGAACTGTTCCAAACTGATATTCGAGAATTTGGTCTTCGTCGGTTGAACCATCGTCTGGTACTAGATCAGGTATAGTACTATAAAGAAATTCGAACTCAGATGGGATTATAGCGGTCATGTTAACATCTAGGACGTCCTGAACGTAAGTATTGGTAATTGATACGCTTAAGTTAAACTGTTCACCTTGGTACACACTGAGCGGGTGGGCAACCTGGTATACCTGAAGCGGATCCACCATAACTCTTCCAGATGATTCATTAAAAGCAATAGCTGATCCAAGGATGGTACATATCAAAAAAACAATGACTGGAACACGATTTCGTTTCCATTCTGAACCATCACCCATTGTATTCTCACCGTAACCTAAGCAATTGCCTGAATCTGTTCAGGATGTGACTCTCAGTTAACTATTCGCTGAATCGTTGCACGAACGCTGTGATTTATACGCCCTAATATAATCTTAGGAGCTTCTTTGACCCTCCTTCTGAAGAGTTTTTCCACTTCCTGGCCGCACGATCCAACAAAATTGAGAGGACTGCATGGGATTTCTGGTTAAATAACTCAATAATAGACGAATCGTCGTCTTATGTCGTTGGAAAAAGCCTGTGTTGGCAAAACTCGGCACTGCTCTACAAAGGAGCCTTTTTTACCTTTTAAGGCCTAGTAGGCTACCGCAGATCCTTGTAAAGCCATCAGTGTAGCTTTCTGGAATAGTTCATGGACGTTTTCCCCCTTCAGTGCACTTGTCTCTATATAGGGAGCCGAATATTCCTTCGCCAAGGCCGTCCCTTCTTCGATTGATACCTCTCGCTTGTTGACATCCCTTTTATTACCACAGAGAATAAATGGTGTGCCAGGTGAATGTCTTTGTAACTCACGCACCCAATATCGCACATCAAAGAACGATCCCCTGTTTTGTAGATCGAATACAATCAATGCCACCCGGGCACCATAATAAAACGCGGGCCGCACACATCCCCACCGTTCCTGACCAGCAAGATCCCAAAGAACGAGCTTCACAAGGGTATTCTTCAGCTGGGTTGTATGGACTTCAATATTCAGGCCTACAGTCAATTCATATGTACCTGGAATTCTTTGAGTCTTTAAATTTGAGCAAAGGGACGTTTTACCAACGGCGCCGTCTCCAAGAATACAGATCTTGGCTGCTATATCGTTCATGGTCATTTGATGTTCCTCAGCAGTTTTCGCATGTTCGATAAAACTGAAACACAATTAAAGAACCTATAATATGAGCCTGATACACGCATGAAACGTGTGTATGGATTGGATTACTGTTGGTGCTAACGCAAAATTTCTCCCATCCACGGAATAGCTTCACCGCTAGCCATTTCTTAATCGGTTATGGCAAGTGTGATCGGCTGCATGGTCACAATTATGCTGTTCAGGTGCAGCTTCAATATCACAACACCATTGTATCTGATCCTATAGATTTTCGAATAATCAACGGCAGAATCCGTACAGAGCTACAGCAACTCAACCAAAAAATCCTTCTACCTGAGGAATCGTCAGCTATTCAAGTTTCCTCAACACATAATGGAAAAAATTGGGATGTATTGGTGAATGAGAAGATGTATTCCTTTCCTAAGCAAGATGTGGTCATTTTAGAGGGAATCGACTTGACAACTGCAGAGAATTTGGCCCAATACATCTATCTCAGGCTGACAAACTGGTTCGAACAGCATTTTCCCCGAAAAATAGCAGACATCAGAGTAAAGGTTGAAGAAAATTTAGGAAATCAAGCAATTTATTCTGTTTAGGCTTATCCGCACGATAAGCTCAATCCCAACGTCTCCCAGTGAGAATGAGATAACCTAGCACAAGGAGTCCAATGATTAATCCCCCTCCAAGAAGTAGAAGAAGGCCGAGAGCGAGGAGAGTTAGAATAATCGAAATTATATCCATTTTGACCGACTTCCTAGCTAGTACGTATTGAAAAGACAAACCCGTATTTAAAACAGGCCTTTTCGGTATATTAAGGTTTTTCTGGAAAGAATGTTCTGATTATGAAATCTACTCCGAAAATGAAGATTGGTATTGTTCATCATTTGTTTTGTCGGGATTCATTCCCGTTCGTAGCCGTTTTTGGCAAGCTCTGAACCGTTTTATTCTTCATATTTTTCGGTTTCGGCCAAAATATAGTCCCTAAGTCTTTCACCATCCCCTATGGGAATAATACGTTCGGTATTTTCTATTTCAGCCCTCAGATTTGTAGGCTCGATTTCTATGATCCACGCTTCATAGGGAGTCTTATTCACCAACGCAGGATTTTCCAAAACATCAGAGTTGGTTTTCAGAAGGATACCTGTCAACGGTAAACGTAGTGGACCGATCCATTTTTCGCTTTCAATTGTACCAAAAGCGGTATGCTGGTCTAATTCCTTTCCCATCGGGCGGGTACGGATATGAAGAATATTTCCTGCTTGGGCCTGGCCAAAATCATCAAATCCGACCTCAAAAGTCGAATTTTTGGGTTTAAACCAGACATGGCCCGGATCACCAGTGTAATAGTAACGATCTAAAAGAAACGTATATTTAGTTCTTTCTGAAGCGATCTCTAGTCGTTCTGCGCCCAATGGATGTCACCCACACTTCAACCGGCATCATCTACGACTGGTTCTGTGATTTCACTGAATGGAAGAGATTTCTGAAGGTTGCACTAATAAATGTAATTATTTTTCCTTTTGTGTCCAGATTCGATTCTTCCAGATTACCATATACATCCACCTGAATAAAACCATAGGAGTGACATGTCAGGCGGACTTGAGGGGAATGAAAAACCGTAATTCTCGAGTTTGTCGTTAAAATTCTGTAATCAAGTTTTTCTAGCCGTTTTCTGATCTTTTCCATATTCCAGGGAGTTGAACGTTCAAAATAAACATACCATCGTGAGGGATTGTTCGAACAGGGTTTCACTCGGAATGGAATCTCGATTTTACCCCGTTGTTTTTGCATCTTTCTCAAGGTGATGGCAATTCGAGCCTCCTTCTAAAACTATGGTCTTTTTGTTACTGCGAAGTTTGATGTCGAAACATAAACTCATTAAACTCTCCCATTTTGGAGCCATTAAAGGTAATGCTGTCAAATGAAAGCTGTCTGTCTTCTCTCAGGTGGCATAGATAGTCCAGTGGCAATTCAGATCGCCATTTTAAATGGTTTCCAGCCCGCCATACTCCATTACCATAATACTCCCTTCGAAAGCTTCGGAACCCTGGAAAAGGTTCTGGCCTTAGCTAATGCGCTAGCTGTTAGAAATTCCGATATTCCGATGACCCTTGCAATCATGAGACACGGTACGACTCAGGAAACGGTTCTGAGCATCCTTGAAGAAGGCGATATCAGACAAACATGCCTTTTTTGTCGTATGCAAATGTTTCGAAAAGCCCAGGCCTACGCCCAGAGGATTGGAGCAGATGTTATCGTGACAGGGGAGATCTTGGGAGAACAGGCTAGCCAGACATTAGATAATCTTCCGGTCGTAGCGTCGAAGGTAGACATCTTGGCCCTGCGTCCTTTGTTGGGGTATAACAAAGAAGAAGTTATTCGACTTTCCAAGAAATGGGGTTTATATGACATCTCCATCCGCCCTGGAGGATGTTGCAGTATTAATCCCAGATATCCTGAGACAAAAGGTCGACTCGAAATAGTAAATCCGATTTACAGCCGTTTTGAAACGCAATTTCAAACTGTAATGGATAAAGAGGTCAATGCAGTTGAAACATTCTCTCTTCCTCTTAGGGAAGAGGATCTACTATCCCATTTGGAAGTATGAACGCACTATATCATCATTAACATGTTTCGAGTCTGATCATTTCATAAAAATTATAATCAGTCAAAACCTTGATATGCTTGGGAAATTGGGCATCCAAGAGAGGGTCTCCAGTATCTACACGCAAAAGCTTCTGAGGGAGAAGAGCAAGCTTGGTTCGAGTTGCAACAACCTCAATCTGGGATATACCCACCTTCTGGATAACCTGCGGGCTGAATGGCTGGTTTCCGCGGCCAAAAACAAATCCCTGTCCCCCTATAGGAGTTACAATAATTCGTACTCCCTTAAAGGATTGAACCTCCAATAAATTCAGGATTTTGCCTTCCGACAAATCTCGGTCTATGATTTGACCGTTAAGAACAGCATCTATACCCAAAAGGGTTTTTTCTTCATGAATCCCTTGACCGAATGCATGTGCAAGCTCTTTTAAGGTCGATCCAGGCCCTAGTAGGTACATTACGTTTGGTTGAACCGTTTCACGAAAGGAATCAATAATACCCTGTATATTGTCTCTTTCTAGGTTAATCATTCCGCTAGTTAGCTTTGTAGGTTGTAAAAGAGTTGGAATGTGGGGAACCTTTGCAATCCCGAACAGTCTTGTACTCAGACGGTTTTCCCGGTAGGCCTGCTCATCAAGATCGATTACCTCCGCTTCAACAAGCTGGGTTCTGTCGTTTATAAAGCCGCAGATAAGCTCCACACCAGCAGCAATACCCTGAGTAAAGACTCCAGAATGGATCTTTACACCTGCAGGAATTCCTAAAATAGGAATTTCCTTTCCAACTACCTCTAATACATCTCGAGCTGTACCGTCTCCTCCTACAAATATTAATAGGTCAATCTTCTTATTTAGCATGTTATTAGCGGCTGTTATCGTATCTTTTCTTGTAGTTATTGCTGCAATTTGCATTTCCGATAGTACGTGCCATTTCAATCGCCTAGACAAGTTTTTATCCATGGAAATGATATCTGCACCCATCTTGCCTGGAGGAACAATAAATTGGCAGCCTAAGCACTCAGAAGAATTCATTATTCCAATTAAGAGCGCCGCTGTACGCGTATGTGCTTGCGGCTCGGCCCCCCGACGTCTTGCTTCCTGTAGAATATCGAGGGAATCCGTACCTTTCAGTCCCACTCTTCCTCCCATTCCAGCGATAGGATTGGTAATAATCCCGATAGACTTTGGAGTCATAGAATTCCCTCTTCTTTATACCAGTTGATAGTCTCGGTAATTCCAGTAACATAATCGTATTGTGGTTGAAACCCTAGGAGGTTTTTGGCTTTTTGATTTGAGTAGTTTCGTCCCCGAGTTATTGCATCAATTGCAGCAAGCTGCAGAAAGAAATCTGGCTTTCCCCTTGCTTTGTTGAAGAGCTGAACAGGAAAAACCAGCATTTTTGCAAGAATCTTAGGAACCGTTAATCGAGGAGTTTTCTTTTCTAAGAGCTCGCCCACCAGCTCTAGTATTTCATCAACGCGTTTACATTCATCTGAAGCAAGGTAAAAGATTTGCTGATAAGCTGCCTCTTTTTGTGCCAATATGAATCCTTGGGCAACATCCCTGACATGAGTGAAGTGTATTGTCCCTGTATTACGTACTCTAAACCATACAGACAATTTATGTTTCGCTACTGCCTCAATAAACCAGAAGGAGATGTCATCGATATTGTGTGGGCCGTACATCCCCGAAGGCCGGAGAATTGTCCACCTCATTTCCCCCTCATGTTGTTTAACGATCTTCTCAGCTTTCATTTTTGAATGACCATACTCAAACTGCGGATTATACGGCGTTTCCTCAGTTATGTAATCATTACGAGTTTGAGCGGCCAATGTATCCACAGTTACCTCTGCAGATGAGCAATAAATGAATTGAGTGACCCCTGCTGCCTCGCAGGCATCTAATAAAGCCCTTGTTCCTTCAACATTATATTTCTGATATAATTTTTTCTTTCCAAGGAAGGTATAATAGGCTCCGATGTGGTGCACTATTTCCGTGCCCCTAGGAATCGAGTGGAGAGAACTAGGGTCACCAAGGTCTCCAATTTGGGTGTCAACCCCTAATCTATCCAGAAAGGAGGTGTCACTTGAACCTCGTACCAGGCAGACCACGTCATGATTTTGCTCAACTAAGAGCTGAACCACATATGAGCCCAAAAAACCAGTGCCGCCTGTAACTAGGATTTGCATGATGTTGCCTTCTTCAAATAAGGATAATCATTGAAATACAAAGAAAAACAAGAATAGCAAGCAGAAGGCCTGGAACATCAAAAATACCTAAGATAATGCCACCGAATATAGTGCCGATTATTGTTCCCCCCCCTATCATTGCCTGGCGAAGAGACATCGCTTTTGCAACATGTTGTTCGCCGATTCGATCGATAGCCCATGCCATTGGTGTTGGAACTAAAGATACTGCCAGGAAAATCAGTGAGAGGAAGATTCCGATTATTACCCAGATCCAAATTTCATTGTTCGATAGGCCGATAACAAGTGGTACTAGGTAATCTAACTGGATTAAGGCCAACATCAAGCCCAGTATTAAGCAGGTACTAAAGAAACCAACACCTAGAACTCGGCGTCTTGCCCATCTATCAGAAATTGCCCCCCAAACCAATAACCCACAAATAGAAGCAATTGAGCAACCAATGAGTATTGTAATAATCGATATCATGGGGATTTCTGTTCCAGGAGGTATTCTCTCCTCTAAACGTGACATGATAGGGATAATAAAAGTGCCAAAGCTGATAATAGCTGAAAAAGCTAACCAGTGTGTTGTTAATTGGATGATGGGTTTAGAAAAAAAGAAACGATTTCTGGGCCTCCTTTGTAATGAACCCTTTATCGTGAGTAAAACCGCTTGAATCGAAAACGGAGAATATGATCCATCATCATGAATAAATAGAATTGGGATAGCTGACAAGATCAGAAAAATCCCAAATAAGACGAAAGATAATTCTTTTACAGCAATCCAAAGATAGGCCCCGACAATGATTCCCAAAATTCCACTAATTACAAGAATCACATTGACATACGCCATGGATTCTCCAGTCCGATGGGGAGGACTGTTTTGAACCCAGAGGGCTACAATCGATCCCAAACGCAGCGATGACCCAATGCCAATAATCATGTTCATTAAAAACAAAAACGATGGATCAGGGATGATAGTCATTCCAATAAACCCGATGCTAGAAATTAGATTGCTTAGGATTAGAAATTGGCGCCTAAGTCCGTATTCGTCACTTAAAGCGCCACAAAAAGGCCCCATGGTAAACCAAAAGACAAAGTAAACCGCTAAAATAATTCCGCTTATTAATAAAAAGCCCAATTCATCCAGATAGGCAGCTAACAGGAATTGCTGCGCAGTGAACGTGACAGTGACTATTAACTGATATAATGCGATGAGCAGCAAGGATGGCTTAAGGTACAATTCCATTATGAGAGAAGAATATCGATCTCGTTGTTTCTGCGTTGGAGATCACCGCCTTTCCTTTTTAAATCTCAAAATAATCTGCGGCCTGAGTTAAAACTCGATTTCCTGAGGTGTTAATGACATAAGTATCTTCTATCCCGAGCGCCATGAGATTTGGATCAATAAATTTTGGTTCACTAGCCAAAACGTGTCCAATTTCCAAGGAAGGGCCCTTCTTATAAAATATTGGAAGTTCATCTAGTTCCAAACCTACACCGTGACCAAGAAAGGGTGATTTATCAGCCTGATATCCCATGAAATTCTCATAAATTCCTAGTTCCTTACTGAGTTCCATGACATCTCCGAATAGTCGTCCTAAGGACATATCTGGCCTTAGATTGTTGGTGATAAAATTCTTAATGGTCTGAAGTGCCTCTAAATACCCCCTTGTTTCTTCATTGAAATGGCCGCAAATAAAAGTTCTTGTTGTATCTGAAATATACCCGTTATGGTTTCCACATGCATCGATAAAGAAAGGGGTATTCTTTCCCAATTTTCTGGTTGACCCTCCAAAAGGATATTTTGCGGAAAGTCCGTGTCCAGAAATCGGTGTGAATATGATATTCGAAGTAGCTGACGCGCTAGAGATAACATAGGGGTATTGGAGATTCAAGGCGTTGAATGCTCTTGTGGTGACATGACCAGCGTGTCCGTTTTTAAAAAGCCAAGTGTTAAGACTGCTTGCCAATTCGATTTCCGTCATTTCTGGAGTCGTGTATTCTACACAATAGGTAAACATCTGATCTATTAATTGGGCGGCTATTTTTATCTGTGCGATTTCGAATTCAGTCTTAATGGAACGAAGTTGACGCAACAAGACGCTACCGTCTTGAAACTCATATTGATTCTGGGATAATTTGGTTAAATACTCGTATCGGGATACTGGTATGACGTCTTTTTCAATAATAAGCTTTGCTTGCCTTTGGATTTCTAGATGATCAAAAAAATCCGAAAATTTAACTAAATCAATGATCGAGTCTATTTGTGAGTATTCCCTTGCCAAAATAATGTTTCGTCTGACCAAATGCGTGGGACTCGCTTCAGATGGAACATAAAGAACTCCATCTACCCCAATCCCAGTAAAGTAATAGAGACTAGGAACAGAAAATATGAGAGCACCGTCTAGCTGTTCTTTTTGCAGTCGTTGTTGCAACCTAGTTATTCTAGATTGAATTTCAGATAACGGGATTTTCGAATAATGAAACGAAATGTTTGGTCCTCCTGAATACCATCAATGAGGAATAGCTTTAGAGATGCTAAAAGGAGTCCAATTCGTCCAAAGCCTGACGAACCCTTGCATCTAGATCGTCTTCTGTAGAGATCCCTGTTGCTAATCCTTCAATACTCCGTATCATCTGTTCTTCTTGCTCAGTAAGTTGCATCAACTGTCTTTGATAAAGCCTTTTGTATTTCTCGGCCTTTGCAATATCTCCGACATGATAATTCGCTTCTGAAACAATATAAAGGGCTGTTGTAAATGCAGGAGCATTATCGAGAATATCATCAAGCGCTAGTGCCTCAGATGCATGAGTAATCGCTTCTACAAAATTTTTGTTGTCTGTTTCAATCCAGGCAATATTCATAAATGCCTCAACGAGACCTCGATTATAATTTATACGAAGGGCCAAGGTACGAGAGAAATTATAGGATTTTCTAAAGCGCTCACTGTCGTTGTTCAAATAATGCAGGAGGATCAGCTGGTTATGAATATCCACGAGATCCTCTACCGCATTGTTTTGGATTCCTATCTCATGGGCCTGATTCAAGAGTTCGATGGCCTCAGTAATATTGTTCCGCTGTTTTTGAGCCTTAGCCTTTAATAGAAGCGTTTTTATTTCCTCTATTGGAATTTCCTCCAATCATCCTTTGGTTAGTTATTTGGATATTTAGAAGGACATCACGGATCTAAAATTCGGACATTATCAAAAATGAAAATATAAACCGGCTATTTATGTTTTCCCATTTTATCCTCAAAGGGATTATGTCGGGATATTTTTACTCACAAAGGAGCTTAATCTAATAGGATATGTGTTCAGAGAGGACAATGAAATATCGCTGGTCACTTGCCTTAATTCATCATTGAATCTACTGAACGAGGCCATCTTGCCAGAATTATGAAGATGGAACAACTTGAAAGCGGGAAAAAGCATTAAAGAAAACCTCTTCTGTTTTATTTCAAAATAAATACAGAATAGTCGCAAGAATAATTATCGATAAATTTGAAACTTAGCCAAACCAGTAAAACTTCGATCAAGGCTCAATAAATTTGGAATAACAACATCTCATTCTTCTTTCTTTCAATTTTCCTCCTTAGACTCGAGCTATGATACAGATACTCATAAAAGGAGAGATTCGTGAACGCCGATTGTGAGATGACCCAATGGAAGACGATGAAAATTTATCTAATATGGAACTGACAATCTTAGAAATCATCACCCAACAACGGGATATTCATATCCCCGTTATAATGGGCCAAGTACAAAGCATGTTCACCGCTACAGGGCAGCCTTTTGACAAAGCCCTCTTCCGAGGGAGTCTTCTCCGCCTCGAAAAGTTGGGATTGATTGAAAAGCGAAAATACCCTAACTCTTCCATGGAAACAGCTGTGGTTACTGAAAAAGGGCGAGCTCTAATAGATTAAAGTAATGGGGACGGGCTGAATCACATCGAGGTCAAGATCTTCATATTGACAATCCCCTTCGCAAAGACCTGAGTATTCTGGAGGAATTGCTTGAGCCCATAGCTCTCCAAGGAATAACGAAATTCCCGCTTAGTGTTTTGAAGTATTTTTCGTGGCCGTAAATAGAACCGTTTATAGGCCCACTTTGTTAGTGCTTTCAGTTCCTGGCGATCTAATCCAGTTATTTCTGTTATGGGGTGAAAGAGGTTGTATTTACTGTAGTCATGTTCTTTGATCCGACCTTGTTTGAGCATTTGTTGATAAAAATCGGTGCCAGGATAAGGGGTTGCTAGAGTAAAGAGAGCCAGTGAAGGATCCAATCGTTGGATGATCCATTCGACCGTGTTGATAATGGAGCTACGAGTCTCTCCCGGAAATCCAAAGGAGACCGACGCCAAAGAATCCATACGAGCTTTCTTTGTATTATCAAAATATCGTTCTATCTGGTTTATGGTAGTTTTTTTATGAATTTTGTCTAAAATGGTTTGACTCCCTGATTCTACTCCTACAAAAACCAGTCGACAACCAGCTTTTCTCATCAAGTTCAGAAGTTCGTACTTTCCTGAGTCGGCTCTCGTTGTGGCTCCCCAATAAATGTCCTTTACTTTTGATAGCTCTTGGGTTAAGTTCTTGACTCTTTTTTTCGAGAGAAAGAAGAGATCGTCGACAAAGGCAGCGGCCTTGATATCCATAACTTCACGAAGGTATCTCAATTCATCAGCGATTTTTTCTGGGGATCGGGCACGATACCTGGCCTCATGGAAGGCGGAAACACTGCAGAAGTCACAGTGATAAGGGCATCCTCTACTAGTTATGACGGAGGTTGCAGGAAAAGCGGATCCGAAAATTTTGTACTTTTCCATTGGCAATAGGTGACGAGAGGGTAAGGGTAAACTATCTAGGTCCTTAATAACTGGAGCGGGGGGATTATGGATGATTTCCTTTTTCCTAGGTTTTTCACCGTTCCTTCCAATATACGAAATTCCTTTGATGTTTCTCCATTCCATTCCCTCTTCAACACATTGGACGAATTCTAAAAACGTGTACTCTGCTTCTCCACGAATTACCGCGGTTATATTACCGTTACTCTGTTTTAAACATTCATCTGGCAAAGCAGAAGGATGATACCCACCCAAAATTATATGAGGAACCCCTTCTTCTCGTGCAATCTGGGCACCAGTCATGGCGGCGCCAAAATTTGGTGTTAAAGTTTGGATTCCTAATATATCTGGATGAAATCGTTTCAAGTATCGACGATAATCATTAGGGGTGTAGTTTAAAGCGTGGGAATCCAAAATTCGAACATTTGTGTGTCCTGTATATCCATGCTCTTCTAATACCCCGGCCATGTAAGCTAGTCCGAGTGGAGGTGCTGTGAAGTCCAGAAAGGCGAGTTGATATTTGGTTGTAACGCCGTTCTCGGAAGGAGGTACAAGAAGTAACACTTTCACTAGATTTTACCCAGAAGCATCAGTGTTGGTGGCAGTTAATAAGTACTACCATCATATGGGTGAAATATTTCCTCTAAACCGCCTCAAGCGTCTTTTTCGGTCTTTCAGCCTCTCTAATGGCAATATAAATACTTTTTGATAGAATCTAACCTATTTTCAGAGAAAAATAAATATAAAGTATTTTTTTGGACGTTTACCTGCGGTAACCACTATGATATCTGCAGTCGATCCTCAAATCACACATATGGGTCTTTTCTTGATCGCGGGTCTACTCACGCCCGTGTTGATCAAGCTTATTCAGTATTTATTAGCGCCTAACATTCCTCGTTTACATGCAAGCAAAACTACATATGAATGTGGCGAAAAGCCAATCGGTGACGCCACTGTTCGTTACAATACTCAATTTTTTACCTTCGCTATTGTCTTTGTAGTGTTTGACATTTTGTCGATTCTATTCCTTCTGTGGGCATACGCCTTTCGTATCTTTTCGGGATTAGAATTTATTACTGCGTTGATAGCAATCGGGTCATTCGCTGGACTTTTACTCATAGGACTCTTTTTTTGGTTGAAAAAGGGTGTTTTGACCTGGGCGTGATAAAATGTCAAAGCTTGGTCGATTCAAAACTCTAGTCAGTCAAACGTTCGGTGGTGCAAAAAATGCAACCGAATTGGGAGAAAAACGTACCCATTTTGAACCAATGCCCAATGTAGTGCTCACGAATATCCGGAATTTCGTCGGAATAGTGATCCACCCTCTCCGTAATTGGGCTCAAAGGGCGAGTATATACCCTGTCTTTTTGGGAATGAAGTGTTGTGCCCTAGAAATGGGAGCAGCGGTGGCCTCGCGTTATGATACGGAAAGAATAGGTATTTTGCCTCGTTTTAGTCCGCGACACTGTGATCTCTTATGGATTAATGGACCAGTCACTGTCAAATTCGCTCCTCGGTTAAGGGATATTTATGATCAGATGCCAGCACCAAAATGGGTATTTGCAACTGGAGAGTGTGCAATATCTGGTGGTCCGTTCTGGCAAGCTCCAACCATTTTAGAAGGTACCGAACTGGTAATACCAGTTGATGTTTATGTACCTGGGTGTCCCCCACGACCAGAAGCGATGTGGGCGGGGCTATTTAGGCTTCAAGAAAAGATTCGAGCCGATGGTGTTTATGTTCCTGAACCCCTTAGAGATATCCCGCGGGAATTCTACGAGAGAGAATCTCCCCTCATTGATCTCCGTTTAAGACAAAAACAGCTAAAGGAGACAGAATAAGGATGACAGACGCGGAAGCTCACTTATCAACCTTAAAAAACCAATTCGGAGAGAAACTTCTAGAGGTAGAGGTTTCTGAACCTACTCGCCTTCGTCTTCGTGTCCAATCAGCCGACTTACTTGAAATCATGCGCTTCATTGAGGCAGAAATGGGTTTTACATCACTGGAATCTATCTCAGGCGTTGATTGGGAAACTTATTTCGAAATTGTATATCATATTGATCGTTGGGATGGAGACCCAACGGTCATCCAAGTTAGTATTCATATCGAAGACCGAGAAAATCCTTTATTTCCCTCTGTAACTTCGATATGGCGCTCAGCAGATTGGCACGAGCGAGAAGTATTTGATCTCTTCGGTATTAATGTCGATGGGCATCCAAACCTTAGAAGGCTGTTATTGCCTGAAGAATGGGATGAATACGATCATGTCGATATGACTGCGCTTTATCCCTTCCGTCGGGACTATAAACTTCCAGAAAAACCGTTCCAATACAAACCACGGCCCCCCACAGAGGAGAGTTCGTAATCATGGGTGAATTGCAGACACAAACCGACCGTATGTTTATTCATATGGGCCCTCAACATCCTGTTAACCACGGTCTTTGGACATTGAAGGTCGAGGCCGAAGGGGAGTACTGTGTTGGTGCTGAAGCGCTTATTGGCTATATTTTCCGGATGATCGAAAAGATCGGAGAATCACGCCCGTATAATGAATTTGTTCCCATCAACGATAGACTTTGTTATGCGGCGAGCATGTCTTGGTCTGGAACCTATGTTATGACCGTAGAGAAATTAATGGGAATGGAACTAAATAAACGGATTCAATACATTCGGGTCCTCATGCTTGAGCTACAAAGGCTTGCCTCACACTTGATGTGGCTATCAGCATATGCTGCGGATTTAGGCGTCCTCACCATGATTTTTATCGCTTTCCGGGATCGAGAATACGTACTAGACCTTTTAGAACATGCAACAGGCGCTCGTATGATGTATAATTATTTCCGTCCAGGGGGATTATGGTATGATCTTCCTAAAGGCTTTGCTGAAGATACCTATAGTCTTTGTGACTATTTAGAAGAGCGTTTAGGAGAATATGATGCAATGTTCAAAGATTCTAGTGTGTTTATGTTACGAAGTAAAGGAATAGGGGTTTTATCCAAGAAAGATGCCTTGAATCTCGGCGCAACAGGGCCAATGTTACGAGCTTCTGGAGTGAAAGCGGATCTCCGACGAATAGAACCTTATCTGGTGTATGAAGAGCTAGATTTCAATATTCCTTCGTATACAGAAGGTGACTGCTACGCCCGATTTCAGGTTCGGATGGATGAAATGTATGAATCGATCAAGATCATCCGACAAGCGCTAAATCAAATACCCGCGGAAGGTGAAATCTTCGAAAGACCGCCCAGAAGACTGCCAAAAGGCGATGTTTACTTCCGGACAGCAGACCCTAGAGGAGAATGTGGATACTACATTATAGGAAACGAAAACAAAATTCCGTATCGGGTCAAAATAAAATCTCCCGCTTACACTAATCTTGCGATTTGTGAACATTTACTCCGTGGAGTTAAGGTTGCGGATATCGCACCCATCGTCGCTAGTGTCGACCTGTGTGTCGGAGAAATGGATCGGTAGGTGGATCAAATGGCTTATGGAATTTACGATGGATTGGTTGACTGGTTATTGATGCCGTTGCTAGGGGACCTGGTCCCTGATGCGGACGCAATACGGCCAATAGTGATCGATAGTCTTGAAATGACGTCTATTTTGCTATTCGTAACAGTAAACACCATTTTTTTGATTTGGTTTGAGCGAAAAGTTGTCGCACGGATGATGAACCGCCGAGGCCCAACCTTCATTGATTTCAACTATGGGGCTCCTTTTGGACGAACATGGAAATTTGGCTTGTTACAGAACATTGCCGAGTTCTTAAAATTCTTCAGCAAAGAAGATATAGTCCCCGACAAGGCCGATAAGTTTCCTTTCAATGTAGGATTTTTTGCTTTTGTCGTAGCACCACCTTTTATTCTTCCCGCACTTCTTCCACTTGGAATATTCGGCCCCGACGCGAGTGGAGTTGTTGCTGATCCAGCAGTAGGATTTCTTCTGATTTCCGCTCTTTTTGCGCTTTATCCCGTCGGGGTCTTGGTGACGGGATGGTCGAGCAATAACAAATTCTCCCTTTTAGGAGCATTTAGATCCGCTGCGCAAGTAATTAGTTATGAGATCCCCATGATGTTGGCAATCGGCTCAGTTGTCATGGTAAGCCAATCGTTTTCGCTTCTTGGAATCGCTGAATTGCAAACAAACAATCCATTGGGGCTTCCTTTCATGGTATTTATGCCCATAGGTTTCATTGTTTTTCTAGTCGCACTTGCAGCGGAAACAGAGCGGATACCATTCGATATACCAGAAGCAGAAGCTGAACTTGTGATGGGGTGGCGAACTGAGCTGACTGGTTTCCGATATATGATGAGTATGGCCAGTGAATACTTCATTCTTTTTATCGGGGCCTATGTTGGTGTGTTTCTGTTTTGGGGGGGATGGTATCTCCCGTTCATTCCTGCTGAAACCATTGTTCAATTTCCTTTCTTACCCACAATCATTCTGGTCATCAAGTTGTGGCTCTTCATTTTTCTTTATATCTGGGTACGAGCGGCCCTCCCAAGAGTTCGCATTGACCAACTGTTGGATATTGGTTGGAAAAGACTTATTCCTATTGCAATAATAAACATAGGAGTGATTGTCTTCTCCCAGATTGCCTTTGATTTGGATGTCACGATGATGGCAATTGTAGGGTTTGCTACTCTATTCGTTTTGTGGGCTATGAGATTTAAGATAGTAGGAGGATCTACCTAATGGTAAACTTTAGAAGAATCCCCAGTATTTTTGTAACACGACCTTTAGCCTATGTAGGCCGTATGTTTCTTAGAAAACCGATTACACAGCCCGATGGCGATCGACGTAATAAGGACTCCATTTATTATCCAAAAGAAATAGCAAAGAAAGGCGAAGCACTTGTCGATCGAGATTTATCGCTTCCCATTTTCAAACATACTCCGCATATCTCCCCTAATTTCCGGGGACTCCTCTGTCTGGATATCATGAAGTGTACGGGATGTAGTGCTTGTGAGCGTGTATGTCCCAATAAGTGCATTGAAATGAAAACCGTAGATCCTCAGCCGCTTCATTGGGAAAAAAAACGGCCCTTACAATTTCCTATGATGTATACAGGCCGCTGCATGTATTGTAATCTTTGTTCTCAAGCATGTCCTTATGATTGCCTCTTCCATACACCTTTCTTCGATGCTGCCTCCTCTAAAAACGAGGATTTGTACCATGACGAACATGTTCTTTATCAGCTCTATAAGGATGCTTTTCCAGAGAGGTACGAAAAAGAACTCAAGGAATACATTGAGAAATGGGGAAAACCTGTTGAAGAAAATGTAGCGAAACCCGGAGATATCGTCTCTGAAGAGGCCCCCGTTGCAGAAGCTCAGGAAGGATAATAATGGCACTGTTACCGGTAGGGTTTTTTGAAACGTTGGAGTTTCTGGTTTTATTCATACTGATTATCTATACGGTGGGAGCTTCGTTCCTGGCCGTATCGGTAAAGAGTCTTTACCACGCAGTTCTTTGGCTTATTTTTACCTTGTTGGGTATTGCCATGATTTTTCTTCTTTACGCAGAAAGTGCGCTTCTACTTGTTGTTCAGTTAGTAGTTTATGCAGGTGGGATTACAGTATTGATGCTCTTTGCTATTTCGCTTTCAGGGAAGTTGGCGATGTTTGAACAACCCAAAGACTGGAAGCTATTGGATCGACGGTTATCCTTCGCTGGTGCGTTCATCCTGTTTGTGGTCGCCTATTATATACTAACTCAGGTTAGTAGTACTTTTTGGGGTCTTCAAGATCTGACTAACAAGCCTGAAGAAGCTGTATTGATAGAAAATTTGGCTGTAAACCTCTTCACGACTTATGGTGGAATTATTATTGTGCTAGGGCTACTTTTACTAGCAGCCATGCTCGGAAGTGTCTATTTGGTCAAGAAGGAATTGTCCCAAACCAAGGAGGTTAATGATCTATGATCTCGGCCCTATATACTCCAGATGCTTCCGTATTCGTTGGCATTTCAGTGTTATTGTTTCTTATAGGCTTTGCAGGGTTTATCAAGTCACAATCGGCTGTTCGTATGCTTATATCGATAGAAATTATGCTAAACTCGGCCAACATTAATTTTGCAATCTTCGCCCTTTATAATGACGCGTCATTCATTACAGGTCAGATTGCAGTAATTATAAGCATCGCTCTGGCTGCTGCGGAAGCTGCCGTCGGACTGGGCATCATTCTCGCGGTTTACCGACAACATCAAACCATCGACGCAACAGATTTCGTGGAATTCAAAGGTTAAATATGGGTGATCTAAGTGTCATTAATTTTCGCTCCACTGGCAGTACTTATACCAGCTATTCCTATTGTGGCCTCGTTTATCGTTCTGTTTTCTGGAAACAGGGTTGATAAAAAGGCGTTTGGCAATGCAATTGCTCTTGGTGCCATGGCGTTAAGCCTGATCTTAACTATCTTGGTTTCTGGGGAGGTGCTACTCCAGCTTTTCTCAGGGGTGCACGCGGAGGAGCTAGTTCAGAAAACGGTATTTAGATGGTTTGATATCGGGTCCATTTCGCTAGAAGTCGGTGCATTGGTTGACCCCCTGGCAGCCATTGTGGGTTTAATGGTATCTTTTGTAGCGCTATTGGTAGTTATCTACAGCCGAAGTTATATGGCGCATGATGGATCGCCTCGTTATTATGGGGAGATTCTACTTTTCTCTGCTGCAATGTTGGGATTAGTTTTTTCTCCGAATATGATTCAACTTTTCCTTTTTTGGGAAGTTATGGGAGTCTGTAGTTACTTACTAATCGGATATTATTATGATAAAGAATCAGTTCCAGAAGGACAACCGCACCCTGCCTCGGCTTCAAAGAAAGCATTTTTGACTACAAAAGTGGGTGATATCTTTCTTTTTGTGGGTCTGATTCTTCTTTACCTGGAAACTCTGCGTGCAGGACATCCTACATTCGATTTCCTAGAGGTCAACGAGCTTCTTGAGACCGGAGCACTCCATGTCGATCCCATGTGGTTTGTACTAATCTCAGTATTAATCTTTGGTGGCGCTGTGGGAAAATCTGCTCAGTTTCCTCTTCATGTCTGGCTTCCTGATGCCATGGCGGGGCCTACCACTGTAAGTTGTTTAATCCATTCTGCTACCATGGTGAAAGCGGGGATTTTTCTGATTGCTCGGAATTATCTTGTTTTTGAGTATGCAAATGAAGCGGGAGGGACAGCTTTACTCATCATTGCCGCGATAGGGGGAATCACGGCAATCTTGGCGGGAACAATTGCTCTCGTTAAAACTGATATAAAAGGAATTTTAGCTTACTCAACGATAAGCCAGTTAGGATATATGACAATTGGATTAGGCGTTGGTGGGATGGCTGTTGCGGTTTTTCATGTGATAAATCACGGTATTTTCAAAGCCCTCCTCTTCTTATCGGCTGGATCGGTAATTCATGGTTCTGGAACACAGGACATAAGAGAAATGGGTGGATTATCCAAGCATATGCCCCATACCTCGAAAGTTATGGCTATCGGGAGCTTATCCTTAGCAGGAATCGGAAATGGATTCTTTAGCAAAGATGCTATCATCTTGCATGCTGCTTATCGTGCTCAAAGTTCGGGAATCGGAGGATTCCATGATCAATTGATCACGTTGGTTTGGCTCTCTGCTGTCATTACAGCCTTTCTTACCGCGTTTTACATCTTCAGAATGTGGTTCCTTGTGTTTTCAGGAACGACCCGAAAACCTGAGCACCATGCACATGAGTCTGACCGATGGATGACTGGTCCCTTGTGGGCCCTAGCGATTTTGTCATTAATACTCGCTGGCATTTATATAATAGGTAATATACCCGTGCTTAATATCCAACCAATTCCCTTGCTTAACATTGAGCATAAACTGATAGAATGGCTAGAATTTTGGTTGGTAGAAGTTCCCCACATACCTGAAGCCATGGTATTTTCGACCCAAGTCTCATCGATCATCCTAGCTTTGCTTGGAATCGGCCTGGCTTACCTAATTTATTACCCGCGCGGTAACGCAAAAGCCAGTTTCCCCAAAGATTCTCCATCCTTTGCATTTGATGTTTCTGAGGCTGACGGGATCACAGCTATCCAAAGCAGCGCTCGTTCACTAGTAAGAGGTGTGAAAGGTTCCCCAATCGGCCGGGGGATTCAACGTGTGCTAGAAAAGGGATACTATCTAGATGATTTGTATCTTGGGCTGGTTTATGTGATATACGAATATTATTGTGAAGCTATGAATTGGATCGAAAAGAATGTTTTCGATCGGGCGGTTCGGTTCACAGGATGGGTCGGATATACACTCTGTGGAATCTCTAAATGGACTGATGACAACATTGTCGACGGAGCGGTTCGGATGACAGCAAAAGCTGGTTTAGCCGTCTGTACCGTAGCAAAACAAACAGATGAACGTGTAATTGACCATGGTATAATTCGTGGGGGCGCACGTGGGGTAATCAAGGCGGGTGGATATCTAAGACGAATACAAACGGGTGTTGTCGAAAACTATGCCCTTTACTCCTTACTAGGTGCAATTATCTTGGTCATCACAGCTATTATTGTCACAGGGGTTATTCCCCTTTAAGTTACTCTTAATTTAACAAGTTAATACAAAAACAAAGGTTGAAGACATATGATAGAACAACTTGGATTAAATGGAATTCCACTGCTAAGTTTAATCTTCCTCCTCCCAATCATTGCCTCGGTACCTACCTATCTTGTAGGAAAGCTTCGAAATGAACTGGCAAAGTACGTGGCCCTTTTGGCGAGCGGGGTGGTTTTAGTACTTACTGTGGTTGCTTGGCTTACCTACACTGAGCCTACTGGAAATGCGTGGTTTGCCTTGACTGAAAAATTGGATATTGGACTTGAAGAATCGCTCGGAATGAGTTATTCTCTAGGAGTTGACGGATTAAGTCTTCCACTGGTCATTCTAAGTGGATTTATCTTCCTGGTTGCAGTACTGGCCTCCTTTAAGGATATCCATGATCGAGAACCCGCATATTACGCAA
This sequence comes from Candidatus Heimdallarchaeota archaeon, assembly GCA_048881705.1. Taxonomy (GTDB): domain Archaea; phylum Asgardarchaeota; class Heimdallarchaeia; order Hodarchaeales; family Hodarchaeaceae; genus Hodarchaeum. The sequence goes on from JBHLSH010000042.1 coordinate 30,855, forward strand.
TGATTCTGCTCTTGGAAACAGGCGTTGTAGGTACGTTCGTCGCTACTGATTTCATCATTTTTTATGTTGCTTGGGAACTTGTCCTTGTCCCCATGTTCTTTTTGATCGGAATTTGGGGTGGTCCGAAAAAAGAATACGCAGCTATATACTTCTTCATCTATACTCACGTAGCGTCCTTATTCATGTTATTGGGAATAGTAGGATTATGGCTCGAATCGGCAAACTATACAGGCACTAGCATTGGAACGTTCTCATTTAGTGTGCTTGCGAGCAATATGGATAAGTTTACAGGTCCATTCGTGCTTCTGGTTTTCTTAGCTCTGCTCTTCGGTTTTATAGTAAAGGTTCCGTCCGTCCCATTCCATACGTGGTTACCATTGGCACACGTTGAAGCCCCGACTCCAGGATCCATGATTCTGGCGGGCCTTTTGTTGAAAATGGGAGGTTATGGACTTTTGCGTATGGGTGGATGGTTCCTCCCCAATGCATTGGCAGAATTTGCTTGGCTCGTGGCCACTATCGGGCTCGTTTCACTATTATATGGATCATGGGTAGCCTTGCGGCAAATTGACATGAAATCCCTGGTTGCCTATTCCTCAGTGGGCCATATGGGTGTCATCCTATTAGGCGCTGCAACTCAATCACCTGAAGGATTTGCAGCTGCCATGTATATGCAAATCGCGCATGGTATCATTTCTCCCCTCATGTTCTTCGTAGCAGGTACAATTGGCCACGCGGCCCACACTCGTGACATTCCAAATCTGAAGGGTATTGCGAAAGCCATGCCAGTATTGGCGGCAGTAATGGTATTTGGGGCATTTGCCAGCGCTGGGCTGCCTGGACTCGCCGGATTCTGGGCGGAACTGTTGGTTTTCGTCTCTCTCTTCGCTTGGGGCGAATTTGGACGAATTTTGGCATTTATTGGTGTTCTCGGAATAATCTTCACGGCAGCGTACTATTTGTGGATGCTTCAACGTACAGTGTTTGGCGATGTCAACCCAGACCTAGCAGATGTTCATGATGTGAATCATTGGTCCCAATTTGTCGTTCTTGCGGCCCTGTGTTTCTTTACTCTCCTTTTGGGTATAGCTCCATTTCTTCTCTTAGATTTGATGGGAGCGGCCAGCTGGCCTATGGCGGCGGCTGGATAGCTGGATGGTAGTGCATATTAGTCATAAAAGGTGAGATCAATCCATGAGTGATCCAATCACAGTGTTTTTCCCCTTTCTAACACTCTTGGGCACAATCATCTTGTGTCTAGGCATCGAAGCCTTTGATATTGACCGACGTATAGTGTCTCCTATTGCCATCATTGGTACACTAGTGGCATTGGCTACAGTGGTTTTGGGAATCACTCAACAGGAAAAAACCTATTTATTTGGGAATCCTACTGATTTATTGGCATTGAGCACTTCTGGCGGTGGAATTTTTGTCATTGACAACTTTTACAGATTCTTTGCTATAACGTTTCTCATTGTACTATTGTTTGTCATTGCCTCTAGCATAGAGTACATGAATGGCGAAAGAAACTTAGGAATCTATTACATCCTGTTAGTCTTCGCGACTCTCGGGATGATGTTGGTCGCCGCCGCAAACGATATTCTAGCCATATTTGTGGCCTGGGAATTGGGGAGTCTTCCAGTGTATACTCTGGTTGCTTTTCAAAAAGCAAAAGCGGAAACTAGTGAAAGTGCCCTTAAAATGTTCCTTATCGGAGCCATGTCTTCAGCCTTTATCCTGTTCGGAATATCTTTG
>JBHLSH010000043.1:0-20894 GCA_048881705.1 Candidatus Heimdallarchaeota archaeon
GTTGCTGTAATAATGCCAGCACAATGGGTTCCATGTGAATGATCATCCATAGGGTCGGTATCATCATTCACATAGTCATATCCCCCAGTGACGTACTGATCTACTAGGTCGGGATGATTATAATCAATACCCGTGTCAATGACTGCGACCAAAATCGAAGAGGGATCTCCGATCTGAATGTCCCAGGCCAAATCTGCTTGGATAATCTGGGGCCCATACTGGAGATTCCAATCGGGATCTGTGCTAATGGCAGAGACCGAGGTTATTTGATCGATCTCAGTATACCTAACGGGAGCTAAGTTTTGCCAATACTCTTGAAACATGGTTAAAGACGAAATCGGAACTTCTACTACGATTGCATTCAGCTCTTTTAATTCTCGTATGAACTCTGCGTTCGTATTGGCTAAATGGGAGTCATAACTGCTTTGACTGAATTCATAAAACAGATGGAATCCAACTGTCACCCGCAGCTTGCCATCCGTGACTTTAATCAATTTTTCTCCGTCTTGTGTCGAAATGGAAAGCCCCGAATCCTCGGAAATGGACTTTAAGGATTGAATAATGCTCCCGTCCTCCAATACTGTTTTTGTTGGGCTTTTTGCAGGTTGGAGTGGTTTATTATCAAATCGACTTCCTGATTCATATGGAAAAGATGAATCAAACGGATTCAATCCGGAACTCGGATTATTGTCAGGGGGTATGGGAGCTAGAAGGGGAGTCGTCATTCCACCTTCAGTGCCCGTAGATGCAAGATTATTTTCACCGAACGGATTATTAAGCAGAATTATATTGATAAAAAAGGATGATCCAATTAAGAGGATGATCACTGGAGCTGGAATTTTTTTGATCAGAAAAAGTCCCTTCTTTTCACCTATTCAACATAAAATTCGTTTAAAGTCGCTGGCTACAGTTTTAGATAACCTGTCGAGGAAACCATTCCCGTCCCTAACTTTTTATATCTAACCTTATTAGAACAGCCCCCAAAAACGGAGTACCTGGTAACAAACCATAGGATTTTCGCAAGAACATTTGGAATCGCATGATGAGAGATCTAATCCAAGGACAGTCCATTTTTCCGTGATCTACTGCACTTCAGGAATAAATGGGGAGCTTCTTTCTATCGCCGCTGGAGCAAAAAAACCTATACAGCCAAGGCTGTATGCAAATGGATCGACTCTGATCTGGAATTCTTCCCCCCAACTGGATTGCATTCGTTCCCTCCTTTTTCCTAACGCTGCTAGCGATCTTTCGTCGTTATCACCCGTGCCTCTTATATCTTCTCAAAAACGGCTCCTAAAGTTGATATCCCAAACTTTTGAGACACGCATGTTGATATATGAAAATGCTAATCTCACTCCAACGCTAACGTGCCTTACTTACGGTGAAATAGTGAGACAAATGGAAGATGCAGGTAAAATGAAAGCAGCTATATGTCCCAAATATGGCCCGCCCGAGGTTCTGGAACTGGCCGAATTAGAAACACCCCAACCCAATGATAACGAGGTTTTAATCCGAAATTATGGATCATCAATCAACACGATAGATGTCAGTACTCGTGGGGGAAAGGCGCCCCAAGCTATCTTCGGCGGGGCTAGGCAGTTGATAGGCGTACTGTTACGATTTTCTTACGGAGGTCTCAGAAGGCCCAAACAGAGAATTTTAGGGAGTGGGTTTGCCGGTAAAATCGAAAAGTTCGGGAGAAACGTCGAAGATTGGCAAGTGGGCGACACGGTCTATGGATATTATGAGGCCGCTTGTGCGGAATATTTGACTGTCCCTGCGGATAAGTTGGCACAAAAACCTGCAAATTTGAGTTTTCACGAGGCCGCTGCGGTACCTGGTGGAGCCTCGCCTGCCCTTGCAGCATTTCGAGATGTAGCTCGACCTAAGAAAGGCCAAAAAGTCCTGATAATTGGCGCTTCGGGCGGCATCGGTACCTTTGGAGTCCAAATCGCCAAGCATGTCTATGGCGCTGAAGTCACCGGGGTATGCGGGCCAACAAATCTCGGCATGGTAAGGTCAATTGGCGCCGATTTTGCAATAGATTATACCCAGGAGGATTATTCCAAGAATGACCAGCAATATGATATCATTTTCGATGCCATCGGGGCGAATACCCTCTCGAAGTGTAAGAATATTCTCGCGGATGAGGGAGTCTACGTTACTAATAATCCGATGACTAGCCCAAGAACGCTTTTAAATTTGATGACCAACCCGTTTCGGAAAAAGAAATTGAAATCATGCATGGCTGATGAGAGTGCGGAGGCTTTGGAGTTACTAAGAGACTGGATTGAGGCTGGCAAAGTTATGCCCGTTATAGATACGGTGTATCCGCTTAGCCAAACTGCGGAGGCCCATAGACATTACGAGACTGGGCATGCAAAAGGACGCATTGTGATCAGTATAGAGTGAATAGGGCTTTTCACGTGAGAATACTTGTAAAATCTTCCTCCTCCTAATCTTGTTTCATGATTGGGTTCTTCTTTTCAACCAAAGGTGCTAGGAAAACCCCTTCACCTTTAGATATCATTTCCCTGTATAACCACTAAACCTGATTCAACTTCTTCCTATTATATAGAATCCCTAGGATGAAGAGGAGGAACATGACGAATGCCCCTACAAAACTTAACATGGATACATGATCATCTGGAAAACCCAAGAGAACAACAGGGGCCTCTTCAAAAATAATCCAGGCAGGGTTGTTTGTATTACTGGCAATGTGTATTCTCAAGCCAAAATTGCCTGATTGAGGAATAAAAAATGACACATTTTTATCGTGGCGGCGAGTAGTGAATGGGGAGGACAGCGAGGGATAGTTACTGAGGTATTCCGAGATAATTTCAAGGTTATCTTCGGTGAACACCGTACACCATACACGTATGTCTCTTTTTGAGTTTGTTTTCAGAAAAAATCGATAATAATGTCCTTTTTCTAATCTTACAGAGTAAGTTATTGTTTCATCCGTATTGATTTCGTGTTGAAGGATCGGAGATCCCGTGTTAATCATTATCACAAACCATAGGATTCCATTGAAGAGGAAAATGAATGTAAGAACGAAACTGGATCGTTCGATTTTTCCCAATTTCTTCCAAATCTGAGGAAAAGTGGTGAGCTGAGACACAGGGAGTCTCATCTATTTAAAATCCCACTGTTTGTTTTTATTAAATTTTCTCAATACGGAACAATTCCCGTTCTTCTGACTTGAAAGTTAATACAGGACATGTCTTAACAGGATTACAGGCATTTTATACTGTATGAAGATCTAGAATGAGACAGTTTTCCGATTACATGCCATAGATTGCATCCTGTAATTCCCTCTATTTTGTACATTCCTGCTTCCCATTCAAACTAACAGAAGGTCCGCCCTGGTTTCCCTTCCTACTGCCTCCTTGTCCTACTTGTAGATCTGTAGAAACTTATATTTTTCTGGATTTTCTTCCTTTATCGCGTTTGCAGCACGTTTAATATCAATTTTAAGTATGGGTTCTAATTGCTCCCCTAGTTCCTTTGGATCCTTTAATTTCTTTGTTACACTGTAAAGTGTTTTCCATAGGTGGTCTTCAACCAAATTGACCGCTTCTTTATAATTTATTTTAATCAATGGGTCTAAAACTTCTCTGAAGGTATCTTTATCTTCTTTTTTGCTTAGAGAGAAACTCAATAACCTCCATATATGATCTTTGACCCGTCGCCCTTCAATTTGGACTGCAGGTTCCAACAGGGATCTCAATTCATCGGGGTCTTGTATTTCCTTTATTGAATTATAGAATTTCGACCAAAACTGAGCCTCAACTAGTTTCATTGCCTTTTCTGGTCTTAGCTGAAATATTGGTTCATATATTTCCCTATAAGTCTCCACATCACCGACCTCACCAATCTTTTCGCATACCATCATCCAGAAATGCTTTTTGATTTTATCCTGATACTCTCCCATAACATCACCTGCTAGAATCTCTTTGTATGGGGGTGTTTTGATCATCTGTTATAAAAAATGATATTTGAATCCTCCCCAGTTCTATCCTCATTTTGTGTATTCTCGGCATAGAAAAGGTAAGTTGGAATTTATGATAAAATTACGCCCCGCATTACCCACAGATTTCGATTTTCTTTATCTTCTCAAGAAAAAAACCTTAAAAAAATATATTGAAGCCACCTGGGGTTGGGATGAAGAATTCCAATATGCTTATCATCAACGGAATTTTGATCCCTCCAAAATCTCGATTATTCAAGATGATGATAACGATATAGGTTGTCTTTTCATTTTCGAAGATTCTCAAAGGATCTTTTTGGAAGTTATTGAAATTGCTCCCGAATATCAGAATCAAGGGATAGGCAGGCGACTCATTCAAGATCTGATTTTGCGTGGAAGAGGCTCTGGGAAAAATGTTGAACTTCAGGTGCTCAAAGTAAACCACCGAGCTCAGAAGCTCTACGCTGCACTAGGATTCCAGTTGGCAGGTGAATCGAAAACACACTTTCACCTGGTGTTTAAGGTTAGATAAATAACCTTAAGACATCAGATATTTAGCTATTTTTTGGACTCTGAATACCATTGGAGGTTTTACTAATGACTTCAGAAATCGAAAATAATCAGATGGAACCGGCTAATTCGTCATCATTTAACCTTAGCTTGATAGATGGGGTGCTGTTGGGATTAGCTTTTTATATTATTTTAGCAATATTACCTCAATGGTTCCCTGGATTACCGCGATACTCTTCCCTTTTTGCGGGTGATTTTTCAGTAGTTCTTTTCGAAGTTTTTTCCTTGGTCACTATTTTCAAGCTGTACGGGAGCCTGAGGGATGTTCATCAAGACCTGTTACTTGCAAAACGGTCAATTCTTCAATTGAATAAAGACCTGGCAGCAATCATGGACAGGAAAACACAAAGAAATTTTTCGAAAGAAAACGAGGGGTGAAAGTTATTTCTTGGTCGTATAAGTCATATCCCATTCAACTTGAAAGGAATTAGCCGCAGTCAGTTATCTAATGGTAGTTTATACATCATCCATATGGCAATTAGGGATCCTACATTTTTCCATCATTTTAAATACTCGTTTGTTTTTCTGTTCATAGCAGTTTGAAAGGATGGGCGAAGGTATTGAGTACGAGGAAGTTGGGAATCGTCCTTTTTAGCCTTTTACTAGTTGTACCTGTGTTCTCTGTTACCCAGTTTGAAATAAAACGTATGATCCCGCGTATAACAAACCATGTTGATCCCAAGAGAACTGCTGTTTCTTCAACAGACATGACTTCATTGAAGACCAGTGATTATACTCCTCATGAACCCATTGTCGTATCCAATGACGCGGAACTGGCAACTATCTCGAATCGAGGCTCAGGCACGATTGATGATCCGTTTATTTTGGAAGGATGGCACATTACTACCCAAGGGAAGATTCATGGGATCCATGTTCACGACACTACAAAATTCTTTCTGATTCGTAACAACTGGATAGAAGGCGGTAGTTCCACAGAAGCCTATGGTATTTTCATATACGCCGCCTCTCCAGGGACTGTCACTATCACAAATAACACAGTTCAACATTGTTGGGCGGGTATTGTTGTTGTCGCAGCAAACTTCACTAAGATCCTCTATAATACTGTCCAATTCAATGGAGCTTCTGGGATCGCAGTCGAAGGTGCATTTCTTTGGAATGGAACCTATGCAGCTCCTGATTATTGTCTCATTGCTAATAACATAGTAAGCCAAAATTTTCATATTGGAATCTCTGTCAAATTTGTAATAAACAGTTCGATCAGCCAGAACCTGATTGCAGATAATGCCGAGTGGGGATTATATTTCGAGCGTAGCCAACGTTTGCACATCGCGGCTAATTCCTTTATCAATAACAAGCAGCATGTCCAATTCTACTATGATATTTGGTTTGGTAGTTCTACGGGGTACATCGAATATACAACAAAATCCTTCCTTGCCAATTATTGGTCAGACTATAGGGGTACAGGCAATTATACCATATGGCAGTCCGAGGGGGTCACCATCATTGACCAATTTCCCTTAACTACCCCCCCGCATCATTACGTTTCCCCTCCCATACATTTGTTTGAATTTTTCTTGCTTTTCTTCTTCCTCCTCTGTGTAGGTGCATTAAGTGTGACAATTCTCTTGGTTACTCTACCCCAAGCGGTTACCACCAAGGAAGCTTTGAAAGATTTATACGTACCCCTCATAAGAATAGGCTTATTCTTTTTGGTCATCCAAAACACACTTGTCGTGGCTTTCGCCCTCTCTTTTCATGGCATGCCAACTTTCCAAGAACTCGGTCTCATTTCCTTCCTCGTTTTTCACTTGGATCTTCTGGGGCTGTCATTAGTTGGCATCGGTTATGTGGGCCAATCAACCCTAAAAACAGAGGGAAACTCATGGCATCTTTATGGGGGCTTGGCATTAATTGGATGGGCAGTCACCCGTGTAATTACGCAATATGTGATTCCTTTTGGTTTAGGTCTTCACGAATATCAACAACCATTAGATTACCAAACCTTTGCCTTTTACCTGGTCTACAGAGCCATTTATGAAATGTATTACAGGCCCTCCTACCCCGAATCTGGAGGCACCTGGTCAGGCTTATTCCGAAACACCATTGACTTTCCTCCCCTTATCCTTATTCTATCGTTTCTTCTAGCCGCCATTCTCCTATTTCTAGGCGCCCACTACCTTCAATTTACCCACAAGAACAAAGGCCTCAGGCTATTCAAATGGTATACTCTGCTGAACTTATTCACGGTTTTCTTCCTTATATCCCTTTACTATCAGGAATTGAACTTGTTGGGTCGTCTTACTCATAATTATTTGACCATTCATTTAACACTTTTAATCAAGATCGTTGTACTCCCTATACTTGGTTTTATTACTTTTCTTCTCATGGGTATGCAACGATCCCAACAGTAGTCCCTGGCCTCTGCTGCAGTCGTAGGTTTACTTATGATCCTCGTCCTAATTTTTGTCCATCAATTAACCCCATAGGCTTCGTAATAATCGAGGTTAATCAATTGGCACCCACAGGCCTCCACATTTGCCGTATAAAGATCCACGAAGAGCTGCTTCGTATCCGCAGTGAAATGGATGGGGATGAAGTACCTGGGTTCAATCGTTTCAACCACTCTCACTACATCGATTTCGGTCATAGTTTGACATCCCGGCCCAAGCGGTAGGAAAACCAAGTCTATCTTCCCATTCAATTGCGAATATTCGTTAATATTCCAGGAATCCCCAGCGTGGAACATGGTAAAGCCATCCAGCTCAATGATATAACTCACATAATTACTCTCTTGAGGATGACTCGATTCGTTAGATCCTGGCATAGTGTACATATAGAAACAGCTCACATTAAAATCGTCGCAAACAACAGCATCTTCGGGTTGAACTGACTCTGGAACATATTGGGCTGCCTGTTGGCTCATAATGGCGGGCACAAACAATCTTGTGGTCTCGCTTTTAATGATATCAATCGAAGAAGGATCATAATGATCCCCATGGTCGTGTGTAATGAAAATATAATCCGCTGGATAATTTGAATAATTGCTGGGTAAATCACAAGGATCAATATAGATCCTGGTGTCTTCTACTTCTATCATTACCCCCGCATTATACAATAAGGTGACTGTGATTCTATCCGTTGGGACGTTAGGGGGATTGAGGACTATGGCCGTGATCACCACTCCCGAGGCCACGACAATCGTTCCAATTATCGCAATAACTTTCAGATTTTTTTGAACAAAACTCATGCGGAAATGAAGGTTCTCACCGCCTAATAAACGAATTTCTTCCTGCAGTCAATAACACATTAAACATTGGATAAAATGTAAAAAGTATGTACCCGGGGTTCTTAGATTATTTCTGCATTGGATAATATTTGAACTCCTCGAGTTTTTCTGGAGGACACCCTCAGAGTGCTTGAACATTCTTGCTTAGATAAACATTCACTGATTTATCTTCACTCTGATCATTCCCCTTTTTTAAATCTGATTCCAAGGACATTTTTTCCTATAATGACACGGCAACTAATTCCGTTTCTTTTGCGTCAATGGCAGAATTGATATATTGAACTTCCACGCTCTCAGGTGAATAGAAGGTTTGAATAACCAATTTCTCCGTTGAAATGGATAGATCTTCTATTTTTATGACTTTTTTCATACGTCTTTTTCTCCTTAACAGCCCTAACATTGCAGTTGGTACTTTATACCATTTGGTATAGAATCCTCGGAAAAATAAAACAATTTTCGGGGCCTGGATCGTATTATTAATGTTAACAGGATACCTTCGTGGATTTAAATCTATCTGTATAGCCTTGGAAGCAAAGATTCCATTCTTTACTGTAATTTTTCCCCTAATTTGAACAGTTTCCCCTATGATGGCATTCGCAGTTACAAGATTACCTGTGAATGTAATATTACCTCCTGTAATCTTTCCAGCCACCTCACATTTACCCTTGATTGTTATATCGCTCACCGAAATCATATCCTTCCCGATTTTCACCGCAGAAGCAGATATTATGGCACCCCTTGTAGCCTCAAGAGACGACTTTACCTCTAAGTCCTTCTCGAAGTTGAATGAAAATCCCTTCAAACTGCCGTTTACCGTGGTTTCACCTGAAAAAAAGAGATCATCCGCGAACTCCATGTCTTTATCAAATACGATAGCATCATACGTTTTCATAGTTATTCCAATCATCCGAGCTGAAGCAGGGAAAAAGTTCGTTCCATGGGATGATATCAAGTTTTTAAAACTTCACCAGGGGAGAGACTTTTTCAATCACTTTATCCATTCCAACTCCAACTGACGAGGCATCCCTATGTCGAACGCTGAAATACCAATCGAAATCCGTATGCGGATTGTCCGGGAAAAACATGCTCTATTACCAACTATCCTGAAGGAGACCGCCATAGATTGTTGGCTGGTCTTTGTACGTGAAACCTCTGTCAACCCTGATCCTGTCATGGATCTTGTCGTGGGTAATGATGTGGTTTGGATATCTGCCTTCGTTTTTTATACCAAGGGCGATACCTTATCAAAAACAGCGATTGTTGGCAATTTTGACGCTCCTCATGAACGGCAAAAAGGTATCTGGGACAAAGTTATCCCTTATAAAGAGGGTATTTCCGGCCCTCTTACTGAGCTTATTGCGGCAATCAGTCCCAAGAAAATCGCTCTCAATTATGCAGTTGATGAAATTTCAGCAGATGGATTATCCCACGGACTTTACCTAAAACTATCCGAGATCTTGGCAGAGAGAACCGATTGCTTTACTTCCGCAGAACCCATTATTCGGGCGATCCAAGGTCGAAAAACCCCAACTGAACTGAACCTTATCACCAGAGCTTGCGAAATCACCGAAGAAATCAATCGACAGGTCTCGTCTCAGCTGCGCGCCGGCATGTCAGAGATTGATATTCAGCAGTTGTTCCGTCAAGGAATGCAAAAATTTGGTGTCAAGGAAGCCTGGCAAAAAGAAAGCTGTCCAGCGATTGATGCTGGACCCGATAAGGAATTTGGACATATCGGCCCTGTTGCGGATTCATATACCAAAGACGGACAAGCCTTACACAATGATTTTGGCGTGAAATACCAAGGATATTGCTCGGATATCCAGAGAATGTGGTTTTTTGGTCCTGAAGCTGAGATTCCTGAGGAATTACTGCATGCTTTTGAAACCGTGAGGCAAGCCATCGTTAAAGCCGCGGACACCATTAAACCGGGGGTAACGGGTTATGCCATCGATCAAATCGCTCGTGAATTTGTCAAGTCCCGAGGATATGAAGAATACGCACATGCGCTCGGACATCAGGTTGGACGACACGCCCATGATGGCGGACTGATTCTGGGTCCCCTATGGGAAAGATATGGAGATGTTCCGAAAGGTATGGTCGAGGAAGGAAACGTGTTTACCCTCGAACTCAATGTGAAAACTGAACGTTATGGAACCGTTTCGTTGGAAGAGAATGTGGTGATCACAAAGGATGGGTGTCGGTTTCTCGTCCCCCCACAAAAAAAGATGATTACTGTAACCGAGTTCCATTAACTGGCTGTATATGGTAATGTCCGCAACCTCATGTTAATAATGTGGGATGCCACTTCAGGCCTCCGGAAAGCGAAAAATTCACCTTCCTTGGGCTTCAGTGACCTTTGGCTCATGACAAGTATCGTCATTCTCATATTAGTTTGGTTCTACCATATTCTTGAAAGATAAAAAGCTTCCCACAGGAGATTAATCTTTCCTCTACTCGTTTTGATGACTTCCTTATATCGATATGGTCGACGAGAAATGTAGTACACAGATATTAAATGGAGCGGCTCTCCCCTCGCTCCTTCATATATCCTTCCGTGGCCCAGACTCCTCATCCAGTCTGATGAAAGTCCACATACGATGAATGGCGGGTTGTCAAAGGTATCGGCCGAGCTAAGAACACGCTTGACTCTGAAGGTCAGAAATAGATATAAGGAATGGCATGTTATTCAGTCCTACGAGGCTTGAACATGGAAAATACACGGGAACGCAGTGATTTTCAATATCTTTCAGACCATGAAGGTATCATTTTGGAACAGGCCGCGGAAACAATTCTCGGGGTTCCGATTGACCAATTGGGGAGCGAATTTCTTCCAGAAATTGATGATTACTTATACAATTCACCTGAATGGTTGAGAAACGAGTATAAATTAATTTTTAGAATTTTTAATATGAAAATCATGGGACTCGTCTTCATTGGACGGCTGAAAAACTTTACAAACATGGAGATCGACCAAAAGACGAAGTATGTCATTAATTTTGCATGCAGTCGGCTTCCTATGATCAGATCTGCCTTTACTGGGTTAAAAAGTATTTGTGCCTGGGGATATTATTCGCATGAGAGTGCATTTGCGGATTTTCCAGGAAAAACTATTGGACGCGAACACGAAACCCCCACCCTCCTCTATGGGAAAGAAGCGTGGAAGCCCAGGTAACTGTTACAATTTAAAAGGAAATACCGACATGATTTATGATCCTACCACCATTCAGAACGATGAATCGTCTCTAGAAGCTGATATATGCATCATTGGGTCTGGCGCAGGCGGAGCTATCTCTGCAGCCAAACTTGCCGATAAGTACTCCATCATAATGCTCGAAAGAGGGCCCAATGTAACTCGAGAGGATTTTACCCAAAATGAGCGAGAGTCTCTAAGAAAATTATATCAAATTCAAGCGGGCCAGAGCACTGATGATGGCTCAGTCCGAATCTTTCAAGGGCGATGTCTGGGGGGCTCGACGACAGTCAATTGGATGACCTGTTTACGTACTCCCTTTTTTGTTCTAAATCAGTGGGCGGACGAATTTGGGTTGGAGGATTATACCCCTGAAAAGATGGACACCCATTTCAAGGCTGTAGAGAACCGATTGAGTGTCCATAAAATTCCCGATGACCACCACAACCCCCAAAACCGAATCATTCTAGATGGGACTAAAAAATTAGGCATAAAAGGCACTGGAACTTGGAATAATTCCATTAATTGCATTGGTTGTGGATATTGCGGAGTAGGATGTCATTATGATGCCAAACAGGATATGCGTCTAACGTATTTAAAAGATGCCATGGCGACCAACAATATTACAATCTATACGGGTACCAATGCCGAACAAATCGAATATGTTTCCAAGAACGAACAAGTAACTACTGGGATCACATTGGGTAAAGAATATGGCCAGCCCCAAAGTCGGATCTTGAAAATCAAATCCAAGCGGCTTATCATTGCGGGAAGTGCTATTTGGACCCCAATTGTCCTCCAAAAGTCCAATTTGACTAAAAATCAAAACCTGGGTAAATACCTAACGATTCATCCCGTAACGCTAGCATTGGGGTTATTTGACCGGATTATCGATCCATCGTATGGTATTCCTCAAACCACTTACAGTAATGAGTACATTAATTCCGATGGAAACGGGTATGGTTTCTGGCTAGAAGTTCCACCCGTGCAACCTATCTTGGCGGGTATGTATTTTCCAGGATTAGGTCCGAAACGACGTGAGTTAGTCAGCAAAATGCGAAACAAAGGAACTATTATCGTCCTGACACGGGACGGCGCCAATAAAAAATCGAATGGCGAAGTTCGGTGGAGGAAAAACCGGTTGTCGATTACGTACAAACTATGTAAGGAGGATAAGTCGCATTTACTTAAAGGCTTAGAAAATGCACTCGAGATTTTGTTCGCCGCGGGCGCCGTGGAAACATTTACTACTCATTCCCAATCCATTTCATTAAAATCACCTCAGGACATTGCCAAAATTCGGAATCTAAAATCTGGGCCTAACCAGATTTCCTTGTTTAGTGCGCACCCCTTAGGGACCGCGCGAATGGGCATGAGTCCCCAAACGAGCGTGGTGGACTCCACCCTACAAATGCATGATTATCCTGGAGTGTATGTTACTGATGGCAGTGTATTGCCCACCGCCTTGGGCGTCAATCCCATGATCACCATTTTAGCTACCATCTCCCGCGCGTATGACATTGATACCGATCTGGGAATGTGAGTCTTTCCTGTTGTTTACAATGCCCCCTTCCCAGGTATATTTGTTTCGTTAACAAGTTTTCTCTCAAGCTTTTCTTTGAAAAAATGGCGGTCTTAGAGGCCTCACTATGAAAAAACGTCATTGAGACATGCTACGTCGCCGCGCGGGGTGATCCACTGCGGTTTTCCCCCCCCAGAGCATTTGATAACCATTAAATATGAACGTCATCTGTACGAACATGAACCTAAGTTCATATGAACTTTCTCTAAAGTTTACATTCTCATATGGTGAAAAATAGTGGCATCGTCTGTGTGGAAATCAATGACGTTTGAAGAGCGAATAGAAGTTGTTCGAGAACGCAGATCAAATGGCGAAACTTTTGCCATGATCGCGGAATCCTTGATTGGCAGTTCGAAAAACAAATCTACAATCTGGAGTTGGGCGCGGCGAAACATGGAGACCCACGACCTCTACCCAAAAATGGACAAGTTTCCAACCGAACCGTATTCGCGATTTACTGAGGTTGAACAATGGACTATATATGACATTATTACCGCACTGTTCCCACGCCTTGATGCCATAACTCAGCACTTGTTGATCGAGATTGAACAGATTTCTAAGGAACAGAATCAGAAGTTTACTACAACGGCAGGATTCCTAGACCAGCTGGAGCAACGAGTGATCCAGGCGATCCAACAAAACATCATGGCCTCATCAGGAGTACAAATTCCTGCGAGTTCAATTCGGCCCACGCCCCCCATCCCTTCCCCGAGGCGAACTGTTCCTCCCCCCCCGCCTTCTACCTCTGCTTTACCATCAGCAATTCTACCTGATCACGAACTCCGCAATGATTTTGAGGAGATGACCCTGGAGGAAATCGCCGCTCTTCCACAGAGTTTTCTAGAGACATTAAATACTAGTGAACGGAATCGGCTCCAAGAACGGGTGAAAGAACTCAGAATGTTAAGTATAATGAGCTTGGAGGAGAGGACGGCATATCTCCTAAAAAAACAGGAAGAACGGGAAAGAGTAGAGGCTACGGAGGGACTTGGGGCATCCTTATCAGAAATGTTAGCAGATTCGGGATCTCTCTTTGCGCGAATGCGTAGGGTTGCAGATGATTCGGGCGTCTCTGGGACAGGAACATTTGGAAAGTTCTTAACGGAGTTTAATTACTTCTATTGTTTCGCGTGTGGAACCACCAATCGGGTAGAAGGCGATTCGGCCTCCACCTGCATATCCTGCCATTCTGGAGAAGAGTTACTGGTCAAAGACGAAGAAAAAAGTCAATTTAGATACTGGGAGTGTTTATCAGAAAAAATTCTAGAACCTGTGGATTCCGAGTATACACGAGGCGCACCAATTTCGGTAAAGTCCAGATGGAAGACACTAATAGGAGAGACGGCGAAAACGGGGGCATGTAAAGACGGAGACGTCCGCGAAATTACTCCTTTTGTGCTAATCAAAGAAAACCCTGATCAACAATTCGCACATTATCTCACGTTGTTCCGCCTATATCTACAGCTTGGCCTGCCAAACGATCTCAAATCGGAACTTGAAACGCTATTGATCACAATTCAACAACTTCCTGATATTACATCGAAGGATCACACCTCTACCTTGGCAATCAAGATAATGACTATTCTCACAAACGTTTTGAATTGGTTACAATCAGAAAATATAATGAAATCCATCCCAGATAACCAGACCATCGGGATGCAGGTGAGAAATCTTCTTCAGGATATTGATATACTCCAAGATCCTGACTCCCCTCAAGAATTACCAAAAGCTAGTGAAATAGGACAAATCACTGGGAAAGTTGATCAAATTCTCAATCGATTTACCCAAATTCTGGGTCAACTGGAAAGCATGTTGCTATTATCCCCACGTGTGTCCTAGGCATAATCGTAAGCCCGTTTGCCTTTCAAATAAATTATCTCTCCCCTCTCTACTCCTGGCGGACGTTAGACCTCTCTCCAAGTGATGCCCGTTCAATACCGTTGCAATGTTCTCCTATCAAAGGGTTTTTACATCCTGATTTCTCATTGAGGTAATCATCTGAGTTCTAGCCTTATCCCCTCTGCTGAGCTCAATAAGGATAATTTTTTTCACAGTTGATTGAAATGTCAAAACCCCAGTTACCTCTCATTTTTCAAACCGGTAGATTCGAATACATTTTACTTCCGTTACCCTTAATCCTGATACCCCTGATGGGAGTTTTTACCTATCTTAACTTCGCAAATGACCCCACGCTTCCCTCTCCCCTCATTCCCGCCTTGGCCGGAGCGATATTCATCGTTATTGGCTTGCTCATCAGTGGGTGGGTTTTCCTGAAGATGAAACAAAAACTGACCATTGATGAGCACCAGCTCGAAATAACGACTTTCATGGGGTCACCTCGAAACTTCACCTGGGATATCGTAACTTTTCTTGAAGTGGTTTTTACTGGAAAGATAATGGTGGTAGATAGTCTGGTAGATGCACTCATAGAGGCACTACCTTCAGATCCTCTTGGTGGAGCAAAGATCAAACTTACTAGCGGCGCCCAAACAGACTCTATAAGCTTCATGCGAATCCATTTGAGGCAGGTCAAACAACTCATAGATTCAGTGATTTCCATAACCAACATCGAACCTACCGAGAAACAAGCACGATTCAAAAAAACCACTTGGGCCTGGAACCTACAACCATAGTCTTAACTTGGACGCGAGACGTCTAATCAGGGTCCGATCTTCGTCAAGTTTCGTTATGACATGGCTATTTAGGAGAATTCAGTTTGCCCTTGAATAAACCATTAGCTGTTGGCCGCACTGCGGAAGTCTTTCCGTGGGAAGAAAACCAAATTCTAAAGTTATTTCTGGAAGGGATGTCGTCTGACTGGGTAGAATATGAACTTAATGTCTCCAAACTTGTAGAAACCGTTGGATTACAAGTCCCTAAGGTTTTTAAAAGAGTAGAAGTGAACGGGCGGCATGGTATTGTTTACGAACATATTAAAGGCAGCTCTATGCTTCGGACCATGCAATCAAATCTTTGGAAACTCAAATCCTATGCTCGACAGCTCGCGGAACTCCACATTTCTATTCACGATGTAAGAATTTCAGAATTACCTTCCCTAAAGGAGAAATTGGAGAGCAAAATACTAAGTCAAGGTCGTTTGACATTAGGGGAAAAACAAGAGATTGTGAGGATCCTCCAAGACCTCCCGGACGACAATCGATTGTGTCATGGTGATTTTCATCCCGATAATATCATTCTAACAACCAACGGTCCATTTATCATCGATTGGCTTGATGCGACACGAGGGAACCCATTGGCCGACATTGCTCGCACCAATCTCTTACTCAAAATTGCGGTTCCTCCCACTGGATGGATGGTACGATTCCTTATTCGCGTTTTTCAGTCAAGATTTCAAAAGTACTATCAACGGCATTACTTCCAAATCTCAGATCAGAATCAAGAGCAACTGAAGCATTGGCAACTTCCTGTTGCTGCGGCTCGCTTAGTTGACAATATTCCCGAGGAAAGGCCTCAGTTATTAGACCTCATTCGATCGCAATTAACGTCATCGTAACCTAACAGTTACGCAAGGCGTGATTGATCGGTTGAATATAGCCAAAGGGGTCTTTCCATTGATCTTCATCATTGTTCCACCAAACTTTTCCTCAGGGAGAAACCCAATGTAGGTTCGAGAAATCATTGTTTGGCTATGTAAAAGAGGCATATCATGATGAGAGACTTAACCATAAGAGGTAAAGATCGACCCGGTACGCTAGCTGATGCAGGAGACGCACTAGGCGCCGCTAACATCAATATAGAGGGGATTACTGGATGTCGTTGCGAGGGAAGACGCGAAATCCACCTTTTACTCGAAGGTACAGCTGTAGCGCAGCGTGTATTAGAAGAAGTAAATATAGAAGTAATAGAGGAACGAGAAGTTCTTGTGATAGATATTAAGGATCAACCAGGGGAACTAGGAAGAATCACTCGGGATATAGCTACAGCAGGAGTCAATATAAACTTAGTTTACCTAGCTACAGGTAATCGATTAGTGTTAGGTGTCGATAATCTAGGAAAGGCCAGAGCAACCATCGATAAACTTAGGTCAAGTTTTGTAAAATGAAATCTTATCGTTGATAGAACAGTGATATCTGAGGTGTAGCCAACGAAACTCGGTGAATTCACGGAATCTCAAATTCTAACCTTAGCCAACAAAGCTTACGAGGAAGGGAATGCGCAGTTTCCAATTATCTCGAATAAATCTGCTCTTATTGTTGTGGATATGCAGGAGGAGTTTGTCAAACCTCACTGGACACCGTTTTGGATTCCAGAAGCAACACGTCAGGTCGACAGAATTAAAACGCTGATCGCATTTTGTAGAGAAAAAGGGCTTCCGATCATTTATACTGCGGCCGCATATACGTATTTCCGCAAGGATCGCCCAAGTACTGGCGACTTGATGCCGAATCGGTATCCCGAGCTTGGAATTGAGGATCCCGTCATCTTCAGAGATGGTCGTATTTGGGCGGATCTGACTCCATTGCCCGAGGATATCATCATCCACAAACCCTCTTACGGGGCGTTTTATGACACTCCATTGGAAACCATTCTTCGAAATCAGGGCAAAGATACTATCATCATTTGCGGAACCTTAAGCAATTATTGCTGTGGCATGACAGCGCGGCAGGGGTACGAGAGAGGTTTCAAAGTTGTTGTGGGAAGTGATGTAACTTCCACTAATGACCCAGACCTGCATGAAGCAGAGCTAAAAGTGTTGAGGGCTGGATTTGCACGGGTCCTCTCCGCAGATGAAATTATCAAAGCATTGGGATAGTTATTATAGAATTCGGGTGCCCAATTGCATCATATACCCAAATTAATGCATTAAAAACCAATGCAGCAGTGACCAACTTTAGGTGAATCGTTGGTTCTCCGCGAATGAAATTCAAGTACATCTTTTTGATTTCATTCTAGAGAAATCATTCGGATATCATATTCAAGCGAACATTCTATTTGTACCTGGGATTCAAGGCGAAGTTATAGCCTATTAGGGAGTTATAGGGGCCGACTTACTACAACCTTCGGTCAGA
Source organism: Candidatus Heimdallarchaeota archaeon (assembly GCA_048881705.1). Lineage (GTDB taxonomy): Archaea > Asgardarchaeota > Heimdallarchaeia > Hodarchaeales > Hodarchaeaceae > Hodarchaeum. Next base: position 17,593 of record JBHLSH010000043.1, read on the forward strand.
AATCGCTGCAGAGGAATCGCATCTTTTGATTTATAGGTGGAAAAAGGAAGACGGCCTCTGCATCAGATCTGTTATTATAGGATTTCAGATATATTTTAGGACGGATGTAGGGTGTTTATTTTTAATATCCCGAAACCAGAAGCAGAGGGGGATTAAAACTAGTAAGACCATTATCCACCATATTAAGGAGACGATCAATGCATCGAAAACTCCCGGTTCATATGAAATTTGAGTCCAAACGAATATTGCACCGCTCATATACAATGTTATGTGGACACAATAGAAGAACAGCGCTGTTGCTCCAAATAGCAGTACTGGTGTCATCATGGATCTAAATCGTGAATTTTCTTGGAAGTAAAATCCTATTGCCAACAATAATAAAATACCCCCTATAGTCCATAAGAGAAAGGCAATACTTGGAGGGTATTTTGCTATGAGAAAAAAATGTTCAATTGCTAGGCTTTCTGGGTCGAGATAATTCGCTGGCCAGGTTTGAATACCTAATAGAGCAGCAACTCTTGATACAAAGAAAACTACTAGGCATAATCCCCCAGCGATCCCTAAACGTTCTGCAATTTTCCGATTTGAACTAGAGATTTCTTGTTGTCGTAATAACCAGCGACCAAAAACTACTCCTAATCCCATCACCCCTATCCATGGTACCAAAGGATAGATTCCATACAATCTCCCTTCATATGTCATGGGATAAAAAAGGGCAACAGCAAGAAATCTCACGATTTCATTGGTTTCAGTTTCAAATGTAATGATTGGAGATAATAACATAATTGGTGACAACAGGATAATACCTATTGAGGTGATTGTAATAACAGAACTAGGTAACCTATGAGCAAATGCAAACGTAATCATTCCTATCCCTATGCAAGCAAGAATACCAAAGTAGAATTGAACAGCACCAAAACTGCTGAATAATGTCGATATTAATGTCCATTCAATTAACAGGAGGATGAGTCCGCGAATGATCAGGTGTTGGCTTATGGCATTCTGCGTATCACCTTTTTCTTTGCGTTTGAACGTACTCAGTGTAATAGCGGTTCCAGCCAAGAATAGAAAACCTGGAGCACAGTAATGCGTCAGAAACCTAGTCAGAAAAGTAATGGGATCGGGGTACTCTGGTCGACCCCCTAGAAATCCTTCACCCGCAGCGTGATATGGATTTATTATAGATGCATGATCAAGTGCCATCAGGATCATAATTATGCCTCTAACAAAGTCGATTGGAACGAGACGGCCTGACGGCAATGTATTTCGTATTCTGGTTCCTAAGTTAGTCCCGGTTACGGAAGCAGTCAATTTTCTATCACCCCAATTTGATTTCCAACGTAATGTACTTTACTCGTTTATAAGCTTTTAGGACATAGTACAATGTTTAGGATATAAAATGAGATGTAATTGCAGAAATAACTGTCAATTGACCTGCTGCTGGTTTAGGTACTTTCTCCGAAACACCAGCACGGACCTGTCTTACTTAATCTTCCCTATGAATGCAGTTTACGCGCCAATCATAGCTTCTTTGATCGTGAAGAATAATCCTTCTGATATCTCTTTGTTGAGTTCCCTTCCGTAAACCAGAAAAATCATCCCTCTATGCGCCCGTTACCTTTATTTTGTATGAATTCTGGGGCAACCTTTAAAAGCGGGATGTTTTTCTCGAGCTGCGCTCTGAGTATGGAGCCATGAGACGATTACGTAAAGTATAGCCAATGGTTGATCATGATGAAACGAAAATTATTTGTCTTGATACTCCTTTCTGGGCTACTAATACCTATCATTGGGGTATTAACAGTCCCTATTAGTGGAGTAAATATGCTTCCTCGATTATCTGTGAATACATCCGAGGCAGCAAGAGCGATTGCCAGCGATATAACTCTCGACGAAAATAGTCTTAAGGCCGAGACTATCTTACCTGAGGCTGTCCCCTTTTGGGTAGATATGGTGGATGCAGATATCGTCCCAAATGATGGTGAAGGGGTTTACATTGCAGTCTTAGATTCGGGATTGCTGCCTGTATGGCCTTGGTTGTTCTCTGAAGCTACCATCCGTGATGACCTCGGAAGGGGTTTCAGTCATGATGTCGTATGGAACGACATTGCCGGTGACTTTGATTGGGGTCCTCTTAGAGAGGATCGTGGGATCTATACGACTCCCTGGGGTTCTGGTCATGGAACTCATGTAACCAGTACGATTGTTGGTTACAACTATGGTGGGTTGGCTTGGATTCGTGGCGTAGCTCCTAAAGCATCAATTATTCCTGTCCTCGTTCTCGATTATTGGTGGCTTGACTGTCCTGATCCCAACTACCCAGGCTGCTACGATGGCAAAGTTCTTTTCAGAGGCGGCACTGATGAAATGGTCTCCGCGGGCATCAATTATATCGCAGATTTAGCTGCAGACTTAGATGGTCCAGTCATCATAAGTATGAGTCTAGGTGGACCGACTCCATCCCCAATGATTGAAGAGGCCATCGATTATGCTATCAATCAGGGTGTAATTGTTGTCGTTGCGGCTGGTAATTCAGGAGATGCAGGTATGGATTGGCCAGGTGCCTATCCCCAAGTGATATCAGCTGCCATGGGCGGCTGGACCGAGCAATGGATCGGTTGGGATGAAGGTTATCGCTGGTGGCTTTTTGATGTGGATGAGAATCTTAAATCAAGAGACGCGTGGGGTAACAATCATCAGATTTTTCTCGATTACTATAGTTCGCGTCCAAACAAAGCCCTTGGCCAAAAATCTTTCCATCTCGATGTCACGACTCCTGGAGCGTCCATAGTCGGGCCTTATCAACCTATTGTGAGTTGGAATGGCGAAGAATGGGTACTTGGCGGTGCATCTTATTATTATCTCTGGGGTACCAGTATGGCTACGCCCCACGTTTCAGCGATTGCATCCCTAGTTCTCCAAAGTTATCCCGGGTATACTCAATCTAAAATGGAACACACATTAAAAATTGCGGCCTCTGGATTACCTTTGGCTAGTGATGGTGCATTTGCAATCGACGTTGCCATCTATACGTGGTACTTCACCTGGTCTGGGAGTGATTACGGTTCGGGCTTCCTCCAGGCAGATGCAGCGTTGAAAGCTGCCAGATAAATTAACCAGAGACTCCCATTTTCTCTTTTTTTTTTCAACTTTGGATGCAGACAGAGCAAAAGACACGCAGCATCTTGGGCTCTTAGAAAAAGTGGATATTACCTAGGCGACTCCTAGATATTTGGGCCGCACCAACATATCCCAGCAAGGATGTTCCATATTTAGCCGAATAGGTGGTATCATTTTGCATC
>JBHLSH010000043.1:20994-32415 GCA_048881705.1 Candidatus Heimdallarchaeota archaeon
CTAAGGCCGCAGGCTGTCCAGCTGGCGGAGATGAGTCAACTCATGCGCAGCAAAGTAGCTAACCTGCTGTTTTAGTGTTACCCGGCCAAACTCCTCATGTTCCCCACTGCGCATCCAGTCCTTCCTTGAAATTCCTTCCAACATGGTAATGGTTTCATCTCTTGAGTTTTGATATTGTTGAAAGATGTCGGCTGTTGTGGTTTGTTTGCCTTCCTCTCGAGTGGCCCAATCAAAAACCGCCTCGGCAGTCAGGATCGGATTGTCCTGTTCTAACAAGAGAGTTAAACGATGACTCAGCACACCCTGGGCATCCCGAAGGTGCGTTACCACTTGCTGGATAGACCAGCTCCCTTCTGTAGGCGTTTTCGTAAGAATTTCCTCATCTAGACCTGCCATGAGCATGCTCACCTTTTTTGGGGTTTCACGAAGGTTTTTCATGGCCTCTAGGGTTTCAAACTCGTTGAGATAATATATGGGCAAAAAATGTTGAAAGGTGTGCGGCCAGGCCCCACAGCCTGGGCATTTAGCGGATGGCATGCCAAGATTACTTTGCCCACATCGACGACAGACGTACGGGTCAGGGATTTCGGTGATAAAAGGTAATCGGTTTTCTTTCATTGCATTTTTTCCAGTTTCCAAGGCATCAATAAAATGGGGGTTAACCTTGTGTTTGCCTAGGATTTCTTTCGCCCTTTCAAGTTCTTCATACAGCTCATTATTGCTTTTGGTCAGTCCACGTTGAAATACCGCCTGACCTGTAATTGCAGTAACGCTGGCACGTAATACCTTTGCTACGTTGAGCTGACCTTTACTTTCCAGACTGGAGGCTAACGCCACCAGATGAAGAAGGTCCGTCCCCAATCTATCATCCTGCATGGTTCTGATTCCATCCTTAATTCGATCAAGCAATCAGCATCAGTAAAATAACCAGATTATCAAAAGATGTTCAGTAAATTCTTCGTAAATCGTTTTTTTACCCATATTGGGAGCTAGATTACTCGATAAGTCACTTTTGATTGATTTGAGCCGATTATAGGAGGGTTTCGAGGGATGACATTGAATATTCAAAATATCAAGGTTCAAGACAGAGTCTTATGGTTTGAACTTCTTAAGATCTTTTGCAGTGTCTTTATGAAGTGATTCCAGCTTTTTATTGGCGCTATGGAGTACCTTGAAGCTTTTTTCTATTTTATCAAGTTTTTTATTGATTTCATCTATGCTCGATTCCAGTTTCTTTATATCAGAATCAGATTTCTTTTGATGAGCGTTAATCTTATTGAAATGCGACTCTACTTGTTTGAATTGATCCTTGATTTCCTCTAGAGGCACCAGTGTTTCAGAATTATGCTGTACACCTTTAATAGATAGTTTGGGCGGGACAGGAGCAGGAAATTGTTCTATCATAGGTTCAGGACGAGCTGCTGGAGTCAGCGGAGGGGTGGGCTGTATCTTCTGCTCTACTCGGGGAGGCGAAGGAGTGGGCGGAGGAGCGTATGTTCTTTTCTGTTCGACACGAGGCGGAGCAGGAGTCGGTGGTGGTCGTTCTAGAGGGGCAGGTTTCGCAGGTACTGGTTCTGGAATCGGAGTGGATGGGGGGGTATAAACTGGTCTAGTTGGAGGAGGTGAGACTGGCGGAGTTTTGGTTGGAGCCTCGGGTGGTCGATAAGGAGGAGAATAGGATTGTTCTGACCCATCTGATGGTGGCGGGGGTTCTCCAAACGATTCCTGGAGATCTAAAGGAATAATCGGTTTTATTTCATCCTCTTCACGATCTGTGAGTGCCTGTTCACTCCCACAATGGGGACAAGGGAAATTCATAACATAGTTCCGACATTTCTTACATACTGGACTCAAGATGAGCCAACTCCATTTATTTTGACCATTGCCACTTATTTTAATTCCATCACATATATGTCTTTTACCGTTTGTTTCATCCTGTAAAAAGCGTGCTCTGATATAAACCATAGTGAATGGTAAGGAACCCCTCTATTTCTAACCATCTGAGATTAGTAGGTCAGAAATTTAATTTGAGTCGCCTTAAAATTATTTGGCCTGCTGACAGTAGAATAGGAAACAGGAATGAAAGAAACTCTCTTATTAATTAATGCAGAAATGTCCTTACAATACCATGTGAGGCATTCGGGGAAGAAAATACAACTTAACCCGTTGCTTGTAATGATCCCGAACTTTCTTTTGGCATCAAACTTCTTGATTTTGCCAATCTTCCTCTTCTTTTCATTTCTCACGATCTTTCTAAGGTTCAGCAGTGATTCGGTTATTTTCTCATCATTGGAAACTGCTAAGCCTTTTCTGACATAAATGTCCATTAACGTCCAATTTGGACGTTCCTTTGAATTTTCATATTCTGCCAAATTATAATACGCAATCGTTAGAGCTTCATTATTGGTTGAGAAGTGTTGTCCATGAATTCTGATATCTGCGATGACACGCCGCAAATAACGGGCTCCAATCCTCTTATCCCCCCTTTGAAACATCCTGAGTCCAATGTCTAAACAAAGTTTTTTATGGAGTCGGTGAATTCGTTTATCATAAACACCTAGATCTACGGCTAGTAACACAGAATTAAAGGCTTTATTCACGTTTGCTCTCCATGATCTATAGTGTTTCTTATGGTACTCATCAGATGCCCAATCGATATAGTTGTCTGTAATATAGAAAAGAATATCCATCTTTCGGATTCCTGCAATGTCTGATTCTGACTCGACAATCCCTCTGAATATTTCTTCTGCTTCGGGATACTTTTTCCGAAAGGTCATGACTCTTCCAAGTTCTTGGAGAACCGGAGTATTGCGCGGTTCAATTTCTAGTGCGTTTCTAAGGTATTTTTCCGCAGCTGGAAGGTCATCCTGTAATTTCTTAACAACCCCCCATGCATACCAGACATGGAAATTTGATGGTTTAGAGTCTGCCGCTTGCTGAAGCAGCTTGTCAATTGTCAGGATGTTTTCCTGCTTGGTATAAAGGATGGTTTTTATTCTATTAACACTTTTTAGTTCTTCTAGAAAACTAACATCCTGCAAATTATTCACGTGAGCAAGAAAGTAAGTAAATCGGGACCTATTTAAGCGATACTTTCGAGTTTATTGAAAACGGGAATGTAAGGGCGCATTTCCTTAAAAAGCTTTTCAACCATCACTTCTCTATTCATAAGGATTTCGATCACAGCGCCTTTTGTTTGGATCTAATGCCTACGAATTTGTAAACATTAAATAAGTCAGAATGTAGATGAAATTAGTTTGTTTTCCAAGAAAGATGTACCCAACTATCCACAGAATAGGGAAGAATGGCAGAACGCAATATACGCTGGGATCGGATTAAGCAAACCGGAAGGGGAGACAAGATATCAATCACAGGAATTTCCTTATTCAGATCTCGAAAAATGGATTCAGAGGTCTTATAGTAGAGGATTTCATCCCGATTTTGTTCCGGCATTACTCAGAAATATCAAGGGATTAGTAGCTTGGGTTTATGGTGGAAGGAACGAGCCAAACTGGTCGCAAGCTGATAAAGAGACTTCCTAAGTGTAAAAACCGAGCCATATCCCCTCCATATCAAATTTTCAAACCCAGTTTTCATTCTGCGTTAGGTTCGTACCGCTGCGGATTCACAAATCTTGTCTCTTGGAATACACGATTACTATCATCATGATAGAGATAATAAACAGAAGATGGAAGCCCTCTGTGATCTCCGATGTTTTGGTACTATCTGTCATAGACATTGAAGTAGTCGAAGTGGTCGAAAGTTCCGGCCCCATTGAAGGATTGGCTATTTTAACATTATATTTCGTCAAGGCAAGAATGGGATTTCCTTGATAGGTTGTTCCCCCTGCCTTAATGCTATCATAATGCCAGACCGTTATATCAATTGAATCATTTATGGTGAGGCCGAGGTCCGCCAATAGGTAATAATATTCGATGATGCGCTTTGTTGTCAGATCGATGGCAATTGAATCCTGGTATTCAGCCACAGATTCTGGTACCTCGATGTTGTTGTAAGGGGAAAGAAGATCGAGGCCATTAACAATGGCTGTGAATCCCCAATGTGGCAGCGTATCGTAAATGATTTGGGCCATTAAGATGTAGATGGCACCATCTGGGGTGCGAATGGTCATATTTGCCAAGAGTGAATTCCAATAATCCAGTGGAGCTTCATAATCGACTCGAACGAAGAGATGCGATCCATTCGCGGTAATAAAGACGGAATTAATGTCTAGGAAGTAAGTTTCGTTCACCATAGGTTCCCTAATAATCGGGTCTAGACCCGCCCAGTCATCCAGATTTCCGTCAATGATAATCGATGTCCCTTGCACGCCTCTTACATTACCTGCAGTCAGAAAACCCAAGAAAATCACTATTACAACAAAAATTCTCTTTTTATTGGGTTTTGGGATCATTTGTGGATCTCACGGGTCTTTCTCAATGCCATCGAACTATATAAAATTTTAGAGCGAGCGACTTCCGAACCTCCCTCGCTCAATCAGTCCTAGAAAACCACCAGTTTAAATCTTAAAAGTCATTAGCAGGCACTAGATATCCCTTTCTCTTCTCTCTCTCCCCCATTGCTTGTGATTATTCCTATTATCTCATTCAATACATTATAACCTATAAATTACTCAGATAGCGTCCCCACACTCGCAATACCTGATTTTTATGTTCCTCCCGCAGCAGATTGAGATTTTCCAGATCTTTATCCACGAATAACTCCAGATTTTCACTGCCTTGCTTAAAATACGTATCCAACAGTATTTCTCCCGATAACTGGTTCAGCTGGTCCTCATTATACTGAAGAATTTCTTCTATAATCAACTCCTTAATCCCAGCAGCCAGGTCTTTCATGACTTCATATCGGGCATCGAAGAATTGTTGCTGAAAATGGCGTTTTAACAGGAGATCAATCATGAAAGCTCGATCGATGGCCATGAAATACGTTTCTCCATAAATAAACCGTAATCTCCGAATCCTAATCGATCCGAATGTGATGTTTTTTGGTTTTGATTTAAAGAGAACCTCGATCAGGCTGATTATGGCCGAGAAATATCCCCCGAATAGCACTTCATCTTGCATATTGTAAGAAAAGGGGATATCCCCCCCATCTAAATGCGAGATCAAACACCAACTTGATGGGGCATAATAGCTTTGGATATCTGCTTGTTTTCTCAGATATACGTGTAATAACAAACATTCTTCAAACGTTAAAGCCGAAAAATTGCACCCCGACCTGCCTGCAATCGTATTAATTGACCCATCAGTGCCATATTCCTGGTTCAGGTCTAGGATGATATCCCTAAACAATTGAATGGCTTGTTCTTTTTCTTCCAAAGTGACATTCTCTGTATCAATACCGGCCCCATATAGGATTGAAGCTTGTCCTACCAAGACAGCATTCATAATTTCTTTAATATCGTTTGGAATTTCGGCTTCAGTCATTATAAGCCGAAGGGTCAGGATCGGATCACTGATAATAAAGAAAAACTTGTCGTATAACGAGACAATAAAAATTTCTCCGGCTTTAAATCCTGAATGCTTTTCTAAATCAAAGGTTATATTTGCAATACCGCCTTCCCCAAATAAATCGTTTCCCAACTTTCCTAAACCAATGAAAAAACTGAACACCTGCTCCTGAAACTTTTCTACGTCAGAAACTCCATAAGACCATTTAATGGAGTTTTCCTCAACAAATATCGCCCAATTTTCATCAAGCATAATCTTAAAGCGGCCTCTCTGCCATTTTTTGGTTCTGATATAATAGGCTAATTACTTGGGGTGATCCATTAGATATTTAAGAATGTCCTGATCGTTTCGCGACTCAAAAATCTCCGTTTCTCATTTTTCCTAGGCCTACTTACTTTGTGGCTTTTTTTTTACTGATAATATCTTCTTAATATCATTTACATCGTTAGGCATCGCAATTCTTACCCATACCCATCGACCATCACGTAATTGTCGACTTTCTTGTACTACATTGAATGTTCGAGAACTTAATCAACAGACATCAGACTGGCTTGTTTCCCCCACACGCCTTCAATTGTGCGTGATTTGTTCTCGTTCCAAACGGCAGGATTTTATTCAGCTGTTTCTTCAATTACATTGATGACTACTTTCCCTGCGGTATGGCCCAATTCATAATATCTATGTGCATCCGCAGTTTCATCTAGCGAGAACGATTTATCGATCACTGATTTGATTTTCCCTTCATCGATGAGCTTGGCCAGAAACTCAAGATCCTCAGTGCTCGTTTTGGTTATCAGAAATCCCATTTTCTTCTTGCGAAACCGATTCCCTAAAATCTGCAAAAAGAACCGTACCATTCTCATTCTCGGACTGCCGGCTTGGAGGAAAATTCCTTCTTCTTTTAACGCGTTTTTCCATCTCCATTGAGGAGATTTTCCTACAGTATCAAAAATCAGATCATATTTCTCTGGCATTTTGGTGAAATCTTCTTTTGTGTAATCTATTACTCTATCTGCCCCAAGATTTTCCACTAGGCCTCTATTTTTCCCGCTGCAAACCGCTGTTACTGTCACATCGAAGGTTTTTGCATATTGAAGAGCATAGGTGCCAACACCACCCGATGCACCGTAAATCAGAACGTCTTGGCCATCCTGAATATTTCCGCGGTCTCGCAAAAACTGCAATGCAGTTAACGCCGCCAAAGGCACCGCGGCCGCTTCGGCATAGCTCATGGTAGTCGGCTTAATCACAACTCCTCGTTCAGATACCTTTGCATATTCCGCACAGGTTCCAGTTCTTGCAAATCCATAAACCTGATCCCCAACCTTGAACTTCGTGATATCCTTCCCAATTTTTACGATTTCGCCTGCCACATCACTTCCCATGATCTTTTTTTTCGGTCGTCTAATTCCGCTTTCCAAGCGCGCGAGCCCAAACAGCGCCTTTATTCCACTTCTCCCTGCGGTATCCGGAGTGTTCACCGAGGATGCATATACCTTGGCCAGCATCTCATCGTCGGCCAATATTGGTAGATTAATTTCTTTTATTTCAATAACATCAGGGGGCCCATATCTTTCAATTACAGCTGCTTTCATTATCCGTGTTGTTCCTAGTTCTACCGAACCAATGTGTTCATAATCGGTTTTTCTCTACTGAGTAGATTATCCCAGAGAAGATACTCTAGTACTATGTATTCGCTTGCTATTCAAATTTAACTATCCAATCTTCGTACTTTTTCTAGGTGGACTCAATCCCGTAATCAACAAGGATAATATCCAAACTTTAGCAGCCGATGCAAAAACTGCTGCAAAGCTGGCTGAAATGAACACGGAACTAATTAAAACGAAACAGAAACCTTACATTACTGTTTGAGTCATTTCCTTCGCCGATCTCGGCCGATTACTATTGCACTAATCACTAAAATCCCCGTAATAATCGCAAAGGTAAACCCAGGAGTAAGCGTGCTTGTAGGAGTTGTCGTTGTCGTAGTCGTCGTCGTAGAAGTAGAAGGGGATGTGGTCGTAGATGTGGGAGGGGGTGTTGTTGTGGGGGGAGTCGTCGTGGCAGATGTTGAACTGGGTGCAGTGGTGGTGGTGGTTGTGGTGGTGGTTGTAGATGTTATCACATAAATGGTGGGGTCATCCATCACGATGTCATACGAATCATTCGCCCAAATTTTCACGTAAATCGTCGAGGCGCTTACCGTGGGAATTGTGGCATCCCAAATTCCCTTGGTGACTGGCCCACTTCGACTGGCTTTTAGCGTCATCCACGTCACTCCCAGATCTGTTGAATAATTATAGAGGACAGTTGAAACACCTGAGATGTCCGATACATTGGCCATCAGGAGAATCGACGAGCCACTTGTGAACGTAGTCGGAATCGAGGTCCATACCACTCGGGGTGGCATCCCGTTCAGCACCAGATTGGCAACATCGAGCTTTCCATACCCAAACACCTGATTCGGTACATTTCCCAGGCTCAAAACGAACCCATCTTGATCGGTTGTCGTGCGTAACAGCGCAAGGATTTGGTCGTAAGTAAGTTTAGGATTCATTTGCAACAGTAAGGCAATGGCACCTGCGACCATGGGCGTGGCCATACTTGTTCCCGATTTATGTTCAAAGTAGTAATACAGAGGGAAGATAGGTAGTTGTTCATCTTGGCTTTTAGTCGAAAACAGATATTCGCCCGGCGCGGACAGGTACGGCCGTAGGTCACCATCTATTCTCGGCCCTCGACTACTAAAGCGAGTAATGTTCCCGAGGATTTGGATAAAGGGCAGGTTAGGATCTTGAGCCGAAATGTGGGCCCCCACGGCTATGGCCGAGTCGGATGTGGCAGGAACCGTAATCGTATAATTGGGAGAGATTTGAAGTGGATTGTTAAAACGTGTGAACGCCCAGTCATTGTCAATCATGCTGTTGGAGAGGTAAAAATGGTACTCTTGAGCAGTTGCATTTCTGAAAACAACCGAATGTCCACTATCATTCATACCCAAAATGGCTAATGGATTATTACCAGCAAAAGTTTTTGTGTCATGATCTTGAAATTGACCTGACAGCTTTTGAATTCGAATCTGTTGCTTCATAGTCCCCCTTGTCCCATTTATTTGACGTCCAGTGACTAGGTACGAGTCTGCTACGAAATTTGCGTCAGTAAATTGGAATGTCGAACCATCTTTTGGAACAGAGGCGATGACAGTATTGTCATGCATCAGCAGAGAGAAAGTCGCATCATGATGCGGGTACCGCCACAGAACCGTAAATCGGATTTCATCAATGGGAGGATCATCAGTGGTCCAATCAAACTCCCAATCAACATTATTTAGCGTGTTAGCCGTAAATGTGTCCTGCGCGTGAGTATCTTTATCCGCATAATTTCCTGCGGCAACCACCACTATGGCCCCTTGTTGTTTCGCCCAATCGATTTTTTGATCCAAGAGATCACTTCCATCCCGATACAACCCATCAAGGGTCGCGTTATCTAAGAATGAAAAAGAGAGCGAGATAATATCGGCCCCCTCTTTCACCGCCCAATCGATTGCACTCAGGACCTCGCTTTCAATATAGCCTCCAGTTGTGTCATTTACCACTTTGGCTACGAGAAGTGTGGCGTTCGGGGCCACTCCGGTAAACCGCGTTAAATTGGGATACCCCCCTGCCAGGATTCCGGCTACATGTGTACCATGCCCAATTGTATCGTTTTCGGTATTGATAACTGGGCTGGTTAGGTTTATACCTCGAATGAATAGGTTACCCCTATCCCAGATTTTCTCAATTTTTGGTTCTGTTAGAGGGAGCAATTTATCGCTAGCAGTTATTGTATTAGATTGGTCGGTATCATTGAATAAAAGCATCGTTTCCCCCGAATCTACCTGCCCATTGGCATTGCTATCAATATACAAGAAATCGAGCCCCTCCTCGAAGACATCAGGATACGCAAAAACCGTACCATTTGGAAACGCCAATTCTTCCCGGGTGAAATTCAGGCCTTCATTGCTGTCCATGATATTATCTTTATCTAAATCAATGTACGGATCATTTGGCGGCGATATCTTCACGGTGTACAGGGATTTATCATACGTAGATGAAGGGAAATAAAAACTGGGATGTTGCCAGTCTATTCCCGAATCTATAACTGCTACTCGTATATTGGTTCCCCATATTGGCGCTCCATTCGTATCAGTCAGATCCCAGGTGGACTCTGTGTTCGCATCCCTGGTGGCATTATTCAAACCATTGAAATACGCGAATCCCATCGTCGAAATCATCAAAACAATAAGTAGAAGTTCCCATCGTGCTTTTTGATTCACTTACTACCTTCCATTTCGTTGTTTATTGTTAGAATGTAACAATAGCGATTTGTAATTTCTACAATTTTTCAATTATAAAACTTTTCCAAATGAGCTTTTCCCAGTCATGAGCGTTCAATCAGGCTTTTCCTTCTATGTCAGCCTGAGTTGTTTCCCTATCCTCTCGAAACTCCAACCTAACCAGTTAAAATCCTCGAACCCCCAGCGAATGCCACCATTGTTGCTTCTGCCCTATAAATAGACACATTAAGGCTAGCCATTAACTCCTTGTTTCACTCATTCTATCAGATGTTACGAACTTATAATCTGCAAAAAGATCTGAAAACCCCCCTATTGAGTTCTTTTGAGATTTCCTTGGCAGTAGGGGCACACCACTATACCTACTTTGCCAGCACTAGTGTAACAATCTTCGCAGATCATTCGAGAACAAGTACTACACTCATAAGCTGAATCTGTGGCAGGATGCTGTTCATTGTCCAACTGACAGAAGAAAGCTTTGGGTGCGATAGGAGACGCAAACTCTTCGATCTTTCTCGATCTCCCTCTTCCGGCCTGAATGCCCAATACAACTAGCCCCATACTGCCGAATATCAGGAGAACCGCTATCCACTCCAAAGGAATATCAAAAAGAGAACTTCCCTGTATAGTGGTTGTGGTACTGTCCTGAAAACTCTTGGCTTCGATTGAATCCCAGTTTAATGCGGCAGGAGCCGGTTCCAAGTCCTGGCGGGATCGATGAATGTACAGTGCAAGAAAGGTGGGATTACTCCTTTGAAAAACAATTGATGGATCAATATTTAGATCTGTCCAAGTCTCCGAGACTGGGGTGAACACTCTGATTGAAGTGTTTGTAATAATTATCGACAATTTGCCCTGTGTCACCACTGGATCCGATCTAAATGCCATTGGAAGGATTTGATAGGTACCTCCAGTCACATCAAAATAAAAGGCCCGATGCCCTGTTTTGTGATCATTTGCGGAACCAGATGAATCAAGTAACTCCAATAGGAATAAGTTTTCCAGATTTTCCCCCAATATGAGTAAATTCATGGTTCCCATAAATGAATACGGGTTAGATACTGAGGTTGGATTAAAATTCACGGTTGATTCGATTAACAGATCATCCCGATTGGTAGGAAGTTGGCGGTAAAACACGATATCTCGTGGCGTAATGGTAGATGCGGGAGGATTCCACCAATTACTATCAGGGGTGAAAACGCCGCCAGAAGCCGTTAAACTATCTGTTAGTCCAGGAATGGCTAATTCCGAATAATCGTAACTGGTTCCGTCCGCATTGATCCAGTCTGATATATCTGAACAATCTTCAAACCAATCCGAAATGTTATTGCTCGAGGATCTAACAACTTGGAGCAGATTTCCATTTGTCTCACTGACATGTACGAATCCTGGCAAATTTATCGCAATATCCAGAGACGCATCAAATTGACCTTGTTTCGTTCCAGTTGGCTCCCAATTGGTTACAACCAACTCGGATGCGAAATTCTGCTGGTTCTGGTTCTGAACGGTTTGATTCGTTCCGATCTTAAGACTTAGGAAAGGGAAAAGATGTGGAACCGTCGCAATAATGACAAAAAAGACTATCAGCAATAAGAAGAAGGCTCTGGGACTTCTCCT
>JBHLSH010000044.1:0-32158 GCA_048881705.1 Candidatus Heimdallarchaeota archaeon
GTTTTGGCTGATCTAAATTTGTGGGATGTCGCCGCGCCTCGCGAGTTGCGATAAGACCAACGAGATTGTTCAATACACTTGGCAGGGATATCTAAAGGCTGTGATTCAGTGTATCCAGAAGGAACAAGGATTGGCTCAAAGATTGTCCTATCTTGTTTACCTCCTTCAACCTGATGGAGATAAGGAATTAAAACAGGAAATTCGGTCTTATTGACCGCTAACAATTTGTCCACTCTTTCAGATCCTTCCGTTTCTTGTATCCAAGCCTGTTCCTTCGCCTCGGTTTCCATAATGCCTAGTACGCCCGAATTGGTATTTCCTCTGGACAAGATTGGAAATACCGTGAATTGATCATGCGACAAGGCCTCACCAAAGTTGTATATCCCACCCAAGTTTGATATTAACTCCTGAAAGCTCATCTATTAGTTCATCTCTTTTCCAACTGTTTTTGAAATCTAAGTTTTAATGCGAAAATACTGTTTTCCAACCGTTATCAATGCTAGCAGACATTTTCACGTCTCTACTGACACAGTTAGTTGAAAAACTGCACCTATATTTTCTGATACTTTTTGAGAAGGATAACTTTTAAAGCTTGCCAAAAAGTAAAAAATATTTGTTATCACCTATGGAGCCATAATTAAGAATTCTGCTATTTGAATCGTTCAAAATGCCTTGCTTTCAACCGCTAATCGGAGTTCGTGTCCTATCCAACCAATGAGCCACACCAGCAAAGGTTAAAAGGAGTAATATAAGAAAAAACGAAGCGCTAGCTATTTCAAGACCTGGCGGAGGAACAGGGGTAATAAGGATGATAGATGTCGATAGAAGAACCACCATAAACACCCCCATCGCGTATTTTCCTATGACGCCTTCTCCAGAACGCGTAACCCTGAAATAGATCATATATCCTCCCAATAAGATCGTTAACTCTAGAATTAACGTTATTGGGTAAAAGTTCCATAATCCTAACCCAATTTTTAAGTTAATACCAGGAATTATGAGTAAATCGGGAGTATGGACCAAAAAATCCAAAAAATAATGTGAAGATACTGCTACTCCCACCAAAAGAGAAGTTTGGTTCTTTTCCTCCTTTGTTTTTTGCTTGAATCTAAAAATACCATACCGGAATACGAGATAGGCAGCAAATGCCATGATAAGTGTTCCCAATAGACTATGAGAAAAGGGGAAATTATAGAGCTCGAAAAAGGAGGCTTCAGCAAAGTTTGGAACAATTCGAGCATTTTCAATTCCCAAAATAATGAAAGTAGTAAAAACAATATCGATTAGTTGCGCAGCGATGAATAGGATGCCCAAGGATAAAGTCGGATCATACCTTTTTAGAGCGAAAGATATACCATAATGTCCAATGAACACTGTTGTTCCTCTTGTTGAATTCAGGTTTCATAAAACAGATCTGTAGAATAATTGGAGGCCTTTAACTTCACGAAAAAACCCCGATTATGATCAGTTCTAGCTCACCGGCTGCCTAATGATCGTTTTTAACCGATCAGGTTTCGTTCGTCTTGGATCGGACAAATATATCTCGTGGTGTTTGCCACGGCGAGAATAACCTTGCTTTTCAATAAATTTGTGGAGATTCGCGATAGTCGGACCTTCATCCGAGTAGGGCCCAAAATACAAGATCTGTACGGATTTACCTTCTTCATAAACTTCGAACCGAACCTTGTCCAGTGCAGCAGGGGCTTTTTTTTTCTTAACTTCGGCCACTGCTTGATCAAACAACGCAGGGGTTATAAAATCTGGTTGCATGATCATGGATGTCCAGTACCAGGCGTCTTTGTTCTCCTCACTAAATCCTTCCATGTTTGGCACCCACCAAAGTCCTTCCAAGGGCATAACCACATAATCATTTCCTTTGTCCTTCATCATGAACTTCAGGGTGTATGATATCGGGTACAGGGCCTCCATAGCAGCTTGATAATCGGCCGATGTATTGGGATCACCTTGACCATCAATCATCAGAAAATTGAGGGGGGGAACATCCACAATAGAAAACTTTGAAGATGAAATATTGGAGTAAATCCCTTTCAATTCTTTTTTAAGGTCAATCTTCGCCACAAGAACACGCTCCAAGATGTTAAGATCAATTGAATCTGGGACTGGGCTTCAAAAGTCGAGAAAAAAAAGGAAGTTTATGTTAAAAAGATTCTCCCCCTCCTTGCAATATCCCTAAGTTATGGGATTCAAAATTGTAAATAACTTGGTTTCTTTCATTACCTATATACAAATAGAAGGGTTAATGAGAACCCGTTACCAATTAACCTGAATGCAAAATGGAGGTTATAAACTGTCTGAAGTGGCCCTAATCCAAACCGATAGCCCTAAGGAGGGACTTAAGGCTATTTTCGTCCATTATAGTGACTTATTCACCTCGTTACGTCAAAAAATCGTCGTAATAAAACCAAATTTCAATACTGCGGATCCACCGCCAGCATCTACTGATATTCAGTTATTAAGGCAAGTCATAGAGCATATAAAGGGGAAAGATCCCAAAAAGATCATAGTTGCGGAACGCGCAGGCCCCGCAAACACCTACGAAACAATGAGGATTAAGGGGCTTTATCAGCTGCAAGAGGATATTGGCGGATTTAACATTGTAGACCTGTCCTCCTTGCCCGAACACGAGTGGATTCATATCCGCCCAGAGGGGTCACACTGGCGGGATGGATTTTTGTTCCCGAAACTCATAAACAGAGCTGATGCGTTTATAGCCCTTCCCTGTTTGAAGACGCATCGTTTTGGAGGGCATTTCACGTTATCGCTTAAATTGGCAGTCGGTTTGGTTCCGCGTCAGGGATATTCGTATATGAAAGAATTACACTCTTCTCCGCACCAACGGAGGATGATCGCCGAAATAAATCAGGTATTTAATCCAACGTTGGTCATTATGGACGGTATCAAGGCATTTGTTGACGGCGGACCGGAGAGGGGCACCTTAATGTCGCCCAATGTGATGTTAGCTAGTCCAGATCGAATTGCTATTGATGCGGTAGGAGTAGCAATTCTACGTGATTGTGGCACAACGAAAGAGGTTTCAAACGGTCCAATCTTCAGGCAAGAGCAGATAGCGCGGGCGGTAGAGTTGGGAATTGGAGTAAGTGAACCTGAGAAGATAGAAATCAAGGCCTTGGATGTCAAGAGCCAAGAATATGTGAACAAGCTGCACAGAATGCTAATCGAAGACGAAGACTCGGCAATGGAGACCCTTTCTATCCATTAGGAATCTAATCTACTAGTACCAGTTGATCGGGATAAAATGCCCAGTACCTTTGTTTAACGCCAAATATTGGCTGTGTACGAGGGGATTGGGAGATCTTTCATTGTGTGTATCCCTGGCGCAGCATTTACGACCCTCGGAATTAGGTTTGCAACCATGGCAGCGGTGCCAAGGTCACCATGCACACCTCCCATGATTTTTTGATCAATACGAGGGAGACCTTCAATCACAACAGCATCATATTCTTCATGATCGCCTGCGTATGCGACAAATTCGAGATTGATGAATTCCCGACCATTATACTTTGCAGTTGCTCGACTACGTAAACCACAGACATAGCCTTCGGGGACTAGCTCACCATAGGAAGTAGTAAATTCGGAGGTTGCCGTAATGGCTTCTGGAGGATATTCAAGAACATCGTCGCATTCTATTCCCATCGCGGAAGCGATCAGTCTGATAGATTCTTCGAGCCCAACGTGTCCCGTTATGATATGATCTCTGATTTTTTTATCAAATTCGGTAGTGCTGAGGCCAGTACCAATCTTCCGTTGGAAGGGGGTTCGTCTTCGTCCTGAATTCATCATCCGAGTTACGGATATTTTGTCCACCCTCTGACACGGAGCAGCTAGAACTATTGGAAGAACATCCATAAGATAGCCCGGATTAATCCCCGTTCCTGTAATTGTTACTCCTTTGGTAACAGCTAACTCACTTAATTGTCTTGAAAGGTCAGGATATCTTCTGTAAGGGAAAGCGAGTTCTTCACAGATTGAAATCACATTGCATTGAGCCAAGACAGATTCTTGGATAAGAGGAGCGACCTGGGGGAGTGCGGATGCTGTTGTTATTACGACGATGTCTATTTCACCTATCTCGAGCGCTTCTGAGAGAGATGAGCGTACAATTACTTCTGGGTCAGCAGAAACGGCAAGAATATCTTGTAAAGATCTGCCAACCAACCCAGGTGCAATGTCAACTGCACCTACCAAGATGAGATTTGGCCGTTCTATGATAAGTTTAGCTATTAAACGCCCCATCGGTCCAAGACCCACGTGAATTACTCTGAACGGTTTTGTCATGATTTAAACCAGGGAAAAGATCTTTTCTTTCAATTCTCGTTTTCTTTGTTATGATTAAATTGGTGCGCCAGCTGAGTTTTTTCGAGCCAACGAATGTCTTTAAGAGCTTCTTTCAAAAGATAGATGGCGCTCAGCCAAAGTACGGCACCAAGCATGATTATAACTAGAATTGGTAATCTTAGGGGAAGTGGATAGGCAGTAATAAGATATCCCAGATCACTTGGAGCATCAGTGAAGTAAACATTATAGATCCTAATCCCCAGGAAAACAGCTATCGATAAAGTAACCAATCCACCGAGAATTTCTTGCCAATTTTCACTAAAAGACAATAACGATGAAGTAGACGAAGAAGTTTGAGGACGGGGTTTTTCCATCTTCTCAGTTGACTCAAACCCACTAATATCGGGAGATGGAGGAGAGGAAGAGGGAGATGCTCTTATTCTCAAAGTAATAAGAAATTTGAGTAGAATTTCGTTCCATACGGGTTTCAGGAGGTAATATGTAATAATCAGGAATATCGCTGCAACCAGTGCTGTTTGCAGAAGGGATAAAATAATAGGGATTGGCTCTAGATTAACCGGGCGAAAAATCGCCGAAAGGGAGTATACGTAATAGATGTCAACTACTCCACTAAGCATTAGAGCTCCGAAGACAAAAACATATCCAGCCAAGCCCAGGGATAGGCAGGCGGTAATAAAGATCCCCAAGCGATTCGACAACGTCATTTCAACCTGATTATCCAGATTCAGCTGGAACGATGTTTGTCTATTATCTTTTTGGCCTCTTCCAAATGATTTTCTATTTGGATTTGGTCGTACGACGGAGTTTGGGAGGCCAAGATCTGCATAATCCCCGTGGTTCTATGATTCTTTCGTTTTAAGGCAGAAATCAATTCCCGATCCACGGAGGGAATTAAGAATGAGTAATAAATGAGCTGATCTAGCGATAGGACGTATCTTTCCCAGAGTTTGGTTTTTCTGAGCGTATTGATCAATGAAGTGCGTAAGCTCTGCCAATGGGACAGAAGCGTATCTTTAACCTGATCAATTACGTTAACAAGGGTGTCGACTTCATCGTAAATTGTCCGAAAAGCTGTAATCAATGCCATTGGATATGAAGGGGCTTCGTGGTGGTAATAATAGGTGAGGGCTTCTTTGGAATAATCGAAAGGAACCAAGATGAAAAAGCCACGAAGAATCAAAGCAATATCTTTGCTATCTATTTCTTCAGCCCATAGGGTAAACAAGCGGGCACTACGGGGGTCAATATCAGGGATTTCCGCGTGAAAATCCTGGATGTTGGTATAGTCGACGTGGACAGAACCAATATCATTTAACACCTTGGCAGCGGTGAGTGTTCGATTGGAATAAAACCGATCGAGGACGGAACGAATTTCAAATTGGATTAGACGATCTTTTTCAATCGCATCTATCCTTCCGTCATGAAACTTTAACCGAGGGATTTTTCGCATCGTATCATCGACACCGTATAATGTAGCGGAGCTAGAGCACAGCAATAAAAGAATATGCGATTTTGCACTTAAGCCCTGGCCACCTTCTTACATAAATATGATTATAGTGACATAGATTACGAGAGGAGAACACAACATAAGGCAATTTGTGATGATTTTTTTGAATGAGAAGATTTCCAAAGCAACAAATGCAATCCAATCGGAACTTACCGTATTCACTCGTGATATAATAGCAATTCCTTCATTTTCAGATGAAATCTTGGTGATTAATAGAATTAAAGAAGAAATGAAGGAAATTGGATTTCAGGGAATCACGTACGATAATATGGGCAATCTACGAGGTTCTTTAGGTTCTGGGCCAGGGCTTCTGGTGATAGACGCTCATGCTGATACAGTAGAAGTTGGTAATGAGTCAGGATGGAAACATGACCCTTTTGTGGGTAAACTAGAACAAGGAATTATTTATGGCCGAGGTGCATGTGATCAAAAGGGGGGCCTCGCCGCAGCGCTATATACTGGTAAGGTATTGCTAGATCTGGGTATTCCCGAAAATTTGACGTATATGGTCGTTGTTTCGGTTAAGGAAGAGATCTACGAAGGATTAAATTGGCAATTCCTGGTGAAAGAAGAACGGATAGCGCCCGATGCTGTTATCCTCAGCGAGCCATCAAACTTGGATATTATTATCGGACAACGTGGTCGGGCTGATGTAAAAGTGCGTACATTCGGTATTTCCAGCCATGGTGCCACTCCTGACAACGGAGTTAACGCCATCTACAAGATTGCGCCTATTATTCTAGAGATAAAGGAACTTCACGAGAAACTAGTATCAGATCCCATATTTGGGAAGGCAAGCATTACCGTGACCAAGATCGATTCAACGGCGCCTGCGATTAATGCGGTAGCAGACGGAGCCACAATTCATCTAGATCGAAGGTTAAATCGCGATGAAACAGATAAGACTGTACTTACTGAAATTCGGGCACTTCCCAGTGTAAAACTAAGTGATGCTGAAGTCTTCATCCCAGAATATGAATACACAAGTCCGAATGGATTATCTTATCCTATCAGGGCATACTATCCAACTTGGAAACTTGAAGCGGATCACCCCCTCGTTCAATCAGCAATCAAAGCATATAAAAATCAGTTTAGCAAGGAACCAAGGTTGGGGTATTGGCCGTTTTCAACTAATGGTGCTGCAACGAAAGGATTGTTTGATATTCCGACCATAGGTTTTGGACCTGGTAACCCGAAGTATGCACATACAACTGATGATCAAGTTCCAGTCGACCACCTGCTTAGGGCTGTTGAATATTATTCTGCATTCACAATGTCATGGAAGAATGGAGAACGTACTATCCATGAGAATTCAGCTTGATTCATTGTTTTTTCACCTTTTCTATAGATTCGACTGATTCAATGATGATGTCTGTGGCGATCCTAGCTAGTTCATCTGTTAGGATAAGGGGAGGTAAAAATCGAGCAACGTTATCATAATGTCCTCCGATTTCGATGAGCAAACCCCGCCTAAAACATTCGGTACGTAATGTTCTGGCTAGTTTGGATGAAGGTTTTTTTGTTTCTTTATCTTCTACCATTTCCAGGCCAAGCATAAGACCCTTGCCTCGTACATCTCCCACAATTGAGCTAGTTTCTTCTAATTTCGACAATCTTTTCTTAATAAGTGCCCCAATGCTTTTCGCATAATTTCCTATATTGTTCTCCAGCATAAATTCAATAGATGCCACACCGGCTGCCATAGCCGTTACATTGCCACGAAAAGTTCCAATATGAGCGCCCTTACGCCAAATATTTAGCTCTTCCTTGAAAGCAATGGCCGAAAGGGGAAAACCACCCCCTAGGGCTTTCGACATAGTGATAATATCGGGGATGGCATCATAGTGCTGAAACGAAAACAGTTCCCCTGTTCTGTAAAATCCTGCCTGAATCTCATCAAAAATAATTGGAACATGATAGTCTTCACTTGTATTCCGTATGCTCGGGATAAAACTATCAGGCGGTATAATCGAACCTCCCTCTCCTTGAATCGGTTCCACTATGGTACCCGCGGGAAGAACGACCCCTGAATGGGGATCTTCCAGTACATGTTCGTAATATGATGCACATTCAAGGCCACAATCATTCGGAGTCCTGTCGAAGGCGCAACGGTAACAATAGGCATATGGAACAAAGTGTACCTCTGGCAACATCGGAATATACTTCTCTTTCCAATATTTTCCCGAGGTAAGTGAACTGGCCCCGGCTGTCATTCCATGGTAGGCCCCCTCAAACGAAATCAGCCCATGTCTTTGAGTATAATATTTGGCCAACTTGATAGCCATTTCTACCGCATCGGACCCTGTTGGCCCTCCAAATTGAATTCGTACAGTATCCTTTAGTTGACCGGGCATAAGAGAACGAAGTAACTCGATTAACTTCAATCGGATTTTTGTCGGAAAATCCAGTGTATGGGTGAGTTTTTGCTGTTGTGTTTTTACCGCGTCCATAATCTGGGGGTTACAGTGACCTAGCGCTAAAACGCCCGCCCCCGCAAAAAAGTCAATGAAAATGTTACCATCTATGTCTTGAACGGTGGCCCCTCGCCCTTCCTCCAATACTAGAGGGATTCCCCTCGGATAGGAGATCGCATCCCCCTCGATCTTTTTTTGCTTAGATAAAAGGGCGATTGCTTTCGGTCCAGGCAGTTCGGTCCTTATTTGGGGAGCTTCATCATAATTCAATTCTTCAAACTTCATTTATACCACGCAGTCCAGTTTAATCAATTATTTTTTCTTCATCGAATGGATTCTTGTGATAGATTCGGGTGGGGTGGTTCTTAATCCCAAAAGCCAGGCCCATCGTTCAAAATCTAAAGTGAAGGCCACCAGAGTTACCACCGATTGAAGAATAAGTCCTGGTTCCTTGAATAATACCCACGCTCCAATTACTCCCAAGAATCCGGAGAATATTTCAATGGTCACTCTATGGTAGCCTGTAACATTAATAGGCCCTTCACGTGTCTTATCCCCAGGGGCATTAAATGCGCCTAATAAGACCGCGCTTAGGATAAATCCGACAAAAAAAATCACATGTACGGTTATGGCGGCGATAATGAACCATAACCAGGTTGTTAATTCGATCAGAAATCGGAAAAGAGGTGGAATAAGAGGAGGAACTGCCGGCTTATGAGATTCCGTATCAGATAAGTCTTTTATATTCAATATTATTACCTTCAATTGAATTTTGGCTGGTAAAAAGGGGTCGTTTATTTAGGAATTAAGAAAGGTGATCATAGATTCATTAACCCGGTTAGGGACTTCTAGATGTACCCAATGTCCGCTGTTCGGATGATAAATAAGCTTGAATGAACCTTCAATCCGCTCTTCCAATCCATAGGTTAAGGATTTATCTAATGCTATGTCTTGTTCTCCCCAAATTACCAGGGTAGGGCATTTAATCATCGGAAACCTTCTAAGGAAGTTTTCTTGATTTTCCTTCATTACCGAAAAAATCTGAGCAATATTCCAATTTGCTCGATAGTAATTGATACTAGCTGTTAATGCCCCGGGTTGTAACCAGGCCCGAATATATCGCTGCATATCCGCTTCTGTAAAGGCCTGTTTATTGCTGAGAGATCCGCGTACCATTCGTTGAAGAACTTCACAATTATTATGAAGTAAAACCGCTTCAGGAATTTTGGGGATTTGGAAAAAGAAGACATACCAACTTTTCTGGAGCTGTTGAAATCTTATTGACCAAAAGGCTTCTAAAAGAGACACAGGATGCGGACAATTAAGGATAGCCAGTTTAGATACCTTTTTGGTCATCATAGCTAAGTTCCATGCAATTGCTCCTCCCCAATCATGGCCAACCACCACTGCTTTTTCTTCTCCCAATGATTCAATAAGGCCCACGATATCCTGAACCAGAAAATGGGTAGTATATTGATCCACTCCCTCAGGTTTACTACTCTTATTATAGCCTCGTAAATCGGGAGCAACAACCCGATAATGCTCGGATAGAGACGGGATTTGTTTTCTCCATGTATACCAAAAATCAGGAAATCCATGGAGCAAAATTATAAGATCTCCAGTACCTTGTTCCACATAGTGCAACCTAATCTCCCCAATATCGATAAAATTATGCTTCCAATCTTCTTTCATATTTTAACCCACTAAATCACGCATAATTCGAATCTTTATCTGCACTTTGAATCATTCATGTCATTTTTGAAAAAGAAACTCCTTTCTTGGAGTCAAGAGAAATATAATAAAAAAGGAAACGAGTAGTTCCTTTCATGGAAAAAATGCGGAAAATCAGTATCGAACTCTCGCCTAAGTTGAAAAGGTCATATTCTAATCCCAATTTTGGAAGCCTTTTTGTAAGAGAGGTACCAAATATAAAAAAACATGAAATGTTGGAACAAGGAAAAAAAAATTTGGAAAAGATGATAAGGGAGGCGGATTTGGAGAGCGATAAGGATGAAATACTGCAAAATTATGCTTCCTATTTCAAAAGGTGGGGAAAAACATACCCTATTGAATTTCAATTGAAAACTATCCGGGAGGGGGGACAGTTTCCCCAAGTTTCGGTCCTAGTTGATAGTATGTTTTTGGCCGAACTTAAAAGCAGGATACTTACTTCAGGACATGATACAGATGCTATCCAGGGAGACTTACTGTTTGATGTGTCAGATGGGGGAGAAGGATATGTGAAAATCAACGGGAAAGAACAAACTCTGAAAGCAGATGACGTTATCCTGAGGGATAATAACGATATCCTAGCGAGCGTCTTGTATGGACCCGCAATGAAAACCTCGATTAATCCGAATACACGTAATCCTCTCTATCTCGCATGGTGTCCTTATGGAATGCCCGAGGTGCGTATCAAAGAGCATTTAAACAATATTCTCTCAAATTTGGAACTGGTATTCGATTCACCATTCTCTGCAGTCCAAATTCACCAATAGCGATAGGTTTTGGGATATCACCGGAACGCACAATCACTCGAATTTGGTACCTTAAGTAAAGATACAGTGAAATTTGTACAGGATTCGTTTCTTAATTATTCTAAACCTTAAGTTGGACTTAACAGGCAACAGTAATGACATTAATAGAGATCTATTTCGGGAATTATTGAAATAAAGGTATATACAAAGCCATAAGGTTATCTACAATATTCACTAATCACGCTCGATTCAATTTTGGATGTTCTTGCTCGCAGATGATTTGTTTCAAGGTACCCAATCCAATATTTCTGCCACATATGATCAGAACTACATTTTTATCATGAAAACGTTCTTTTTCTTTTAAGTAGGCCGCAACAGTGACTCCAGCGGCCCCCTCAATGATCATGTGGTGTTGTTTCAGCATGAAAATGATTGCATGCTTGATATCTTCCTCTGTAACGACAATAAAATGATCAATCAACTTTTGACATAAATCCAGGGTTATAGTATTGGGTTCAATTCCGCCTGCGGTTCCATCAGAAAGTGTTGGATGAATGGGAACATTTACAATCCTGCCTGCCTTTATGGACTCGTAAAGGGGGGGAGAATTTAGCGGGGTACAACCTATAACCTCAACCTTTGGATTGACATCTTTTAAATACGTACCAACACCAGAAATCAATCCGCCTCCACCAATGGCTACCAAAACGGAATCAATGTGCGGAAGCTGCTTCTCCAACTCTATTCCAATTGTACCTTGACCTGCAATTATATCCCAATCGTTATATGGGGAGATATACGTCTTTTCCTCTTGATTGGCAATCTGACGTGCATGAAGCTCGGTATCCGAACTATCTTCTCCGTAAATCTTAACCTCGACATCGAACTCTTGTAAAGCATCAATCTTTGCTTGAACAGTATTTTGTGGTAAAAAAATTAACCCAGTTCCGTCTACCAGACTCAATGCCTTTGCAACGGCGAGCCCATGGTTTCCCGAGGAAGCGGTGACCACTTCCTTCTTCGTTAGGGAGAGAATTTTATTGATTGCTCCTCGAAATTTAAAGGATCCTGTGATCTGAAGATTTTCTAACTTAAGGTGTACTTGGCACCTCCCAATCTTACTAAGAGGGAGTGAAAACTCGACGGGAGTCTCGCGGATATAATCCCGGATGCATTTATCTGCTTCTACGATTCTTTTCACCAGAATTGGATTATTCAAGTTTAAATCCCTTCAAAAAAGGTACTTAAAGATCATTATTCTGTTATTTAACGTTTTTAATGGGGATGATCATTCAATCTCAATTGTCTAAGAAATGATACGATTGATCAATTCTAGTAGCTCCAAAGGAGTTCTATAATAATACTTCCAACCTGGTTCTAAATCCCTTAGGACACAAGATTGAATGGTAAAGGCACCGAGTTGATCCGCTAGCCTTAACATCTTAGGATTATCATCAATCACTAGAGATTGAGACGGATTTACTTCAGCATGGGAGAACATATGTTTGTAAAATTCGTTCCCTCCCTTCATCACACCAATTAGATCAGGACCGTAGAGGGTGGTAAAGCAATCGAGAAGATCCATACCTGATAAATAGCCATGTAATGTCCAGGATGTCTCTCCAGAGGCAGTATAAAGGTGATATCCTAATGAATGTATTACCTTAATTACTGGGATTATGCCATCGATAGCCGCTTGAATTTGGGGAGTTATCCATTCCTCCACATTCCGGCATATTCGATAATAATCTTTCTTTGGGGGCCTTTGTACTCCTACAGTGTCAAACATATGATTTATCCATATTTCATCTAGTAATTTTTGGTGCTTTTGGAATTCCAGGTTCTGGGAATCGTGAATCCGAGCGTCCAATTCATCGATAAGGATCGCAATTGCCTGATGATTAGCTTCTCGCCATGTTTGATGCATGCCACCATACCGAGGTTGAAAGTATTGGGCACAGAGTTCCATCCATTGGTCATGTCGCATAGAATTATCATTCAAGACTCCCCCGTCATCAAAGAAAATGGATGATAGATCCATATGCTACATTTTTGTGTAAAGTTTAAATGCATTCGATTCTTGGTAAGTTGGTATACTTTTTTTAAGTAAGAAAATACGATCTCACGAAGGTTTGAGAGAAATCGCTGTTCTACTCCCTCGAAAAACCATTCTTATTAACGCGGTTCTAAGTCGATACATTTGTGCAAATCAAGCTGCAAGTTAAATCTAAACTCGAGAAACAACAATACAGGTTTATAGGGGACCATTCCGCCGTTAAAATCTGCGGTTGGACAAAAAAAATGATAAAAGGGGAAGGAGGATGCTATAAATTAAAATTCTATGGAATTATGAGTAATCAATGTATGCAAATGACAACGAGTATGAGTTGTGCAAATAGATGTACTTTTTGTTGGCGTAGCGAAAAAGCACCTGTATCTAAAGACTGGAAGTGGGAAATTGATGATCCACGTGAGATATTCGAAGACAGTCAAGAAGAGCATCACCGATTGTTAGCAGGGTATAAGGGATCGCCGAATGTTAACATGAATGCATACCTGAAATCGAAAACCGTCAAGCACGTAGCCTTATCATTGACGGGCGAACCAATTACTTATCCTCGGATTAATGAATTGATTGATTTATACCATCAGCATCAAATCAGTACGTTTCTCGTGACGAATGCCACATATCCTGACCAGATCAGAGATCTACGCCCTGTTACGCAACTATATATAAGCTTAGACGCCCCTAACAAAGAATTATTGAAGATCGTGGATGTTCCTCTCTTTAAAGATTATTGGGAGCGCCTAAATCAGAGTTTAGACTATTTGGCATCAAAACCATATAGAACATGTATTCGTTTAACAATGATCAAAGATCTCAATATGATTGAACCCCAGAATTACGCTCATTTAATCCACAAAGGGGATCCTGATTTTATCGAGGTCAAGGCCTATATGCATGTAGGTGCTTCAATGAAACGCCTTAAACGGGAAAATATGCCGCTGCACGAGGAAATAATAGAGTTTGCTAAATCCTTATTGTCATATTTACCAGAGTACGATATAGTTTCTGAGCACATCCCCTCTAGAGTTGTGATGCTGGCCAAAAAGAACTATAAAAGAGGATCCGAGTGGTACACCTGGATAGATTTTCCGAAATTCCATGAACTAAGTCAGTCGGGTTTGACCTTCACCACGGAAGACTTTTTACGGAAAACACCCACTACTGGACTCAGCGGTTATGGGACTTTAAACTATTCGCGTAATAACAGGGGTAAATTCGTTTTAACAGTAAGTAGCGTCAACATAGATGTCAATGTGAATGAAAAAACTTCGGAAATGGAGTTCTGGGAAGATTCGGAATAACTATTCCGAAAGCGTTAAGTCTAATGGCTTCTCTCTTTTTTTCGCCCAGGTGGTTGCGAGGTTTCAGGGAGCATGAAAGACTGGTCGTAACCCTGATTTTGGAATAACACAGATATACTGGGTACTAGATTTTATCCATATGATTCTATCTAACTTGGGAAAATATAATCTTTGGGCTGGTAACGAATCACGCAAAATTCTGCAAAAATTGGCCTTGGATAAGTTCGACAAAATCTTTGAAGAGCCTATCGGTTCATTAAGAAAAAAGGTCGAACATATCCTCTTAGCATACGAGACGTGTTATTCTTTCTACTACAGCAGATGGGATGACATAGAAAAAAGACGAGAAAGAGTGAAATCTATGACCAAAGCTGAATTATTGGAATATTGGGAAGTAAAGGATAGGTTTTTAGCAGAACAGCTGGAAAAAAGGGCGGTTGAGAAAGTAAGAATCCAGAGGACGTCCCAGAATGATTATTTCGTGATGAGTGGAGGAGATTTTCTCGTCCAATACATTTTACACACGGTATACCATAGGGGACAACTTAACTATTGCTTGAAACTCCTAGATTCCCCTAGGATTGAAGCAGATTACCTTTACTTCTTTGATGAGCTGGATGCAAAAGAATAGATCAGCGCTGTTCAGCTTCAGAGAGCTCCATGGCTTTCCCTTGAGTGCAATAGTACTCCCAACGCATGGACATGGTTTTGCTAATCAGACATTGCCCACATAAACAGCCCTTATGTTCCTTAATGATGCTGCTTTTTCCCAAGGCACAAAAAGCAAGCCAAACTTCCCCTGTTCCTTGATAGGTCGGACACTTTCCACAGTAATCCTCACAAATGTGCAGCACGTTCTCCGCAGCACTCTCCCGATCCGTTTCAGACATAACGGCCATCATCTTGACCTTTTCTTCGTAGGTTGCGGTGGGAAACCTTTCATCATCATCATTTGCCATATATACCGCAGGCTTATGAGTTATTGAATTATCTTATGGAGCCAAAAATCGACAATGAAAAAAGGGATGAAAGCCTATTACGCCTATTTGAGGTAAAAACCAATTTGGAGGCATTAATATGGATGTCACCTTATCAAAACCCAATTACCTTCTTGTAATTACTGGCCCCCCTGCCTCAGGGAAATCAACTCTGGGTTTGAAATTAGCTGAAGAACTTCAATTACCATTTATTTCAAAAGATAACATCAAGGAATTATTGTTTGATGCTTTGGGTTGGAAAGATCGCAATTGGTCAAAAGAATTAGGGAGAGCAAGTCTTAATATACTCTATCATGTCCTAGAAATGAATCTTCAGGTAAAGAAACCTCTGATAATTGAAACCGCATTTTATCGAGAGGAAGAGTCCGAAAAGTTACGAAAAATAAAGCGTACTTACTCCATAAAATCTATTCAGATATACTGCTTTGCCACAGCGGAGGTTTTGCGTAAGAGATTCTTAGAAAGAGTTCTGATCAATAATAGACATCCTGGCCATGGAGACATTGCAGTAGCTAAAACTGAATACGATAGGTTGGATATCTTTGACCGTTATGGAGAATTGGACATCGGGGGGTCAATTGTTCGCGTTGACACGTCGGATTTCAGCAAAGTAGAGTATGAAGCAGTATTTCAAACCATCAAGGATTTAATCGGACGTTGAAGTTTTGAGAAGGGTCGACTCTCGGAAATGATTGAATGAAAGGGCTTGGAGGATCTAATCACGGTTTCCGACCGCGAGCAGGAAACGTTTGAAAGATGGAAACACTACTTTCTGTTGAACTGAAGGATCCTGGCTCATGATCATTTGGGCCTCGTTTAAAGACCTCGTTTTCAATATAATATATCCCGTCCCGTCATCAAGATTTCTACCAGCAACTGCCAGCTTTCCCTTTACAAATAACTCCTGAAGATATCGGAAATGGTCTTCCATGATATTTTGTTCCTCCTGGGTAATATCCTTGGGAAACGACTCCCGTAGGCCTCGAATTGTAACAAAATAAGCGTTATGGTTATCCAACCTTTCTCATCCTCTTAACATGCTGTTACCAGCTTGTTGCGTAGGTATAGAGACTGTAGCCTTAGAGACTGACCTATATGAGTTACCGTATGCATAACATTCAAATTTAACCACTCCCGTAACTTCATTTGAGTTTGGCCGTTAAATACATCAATATACTTATTCAGATCATTCTCTTGCAATTGCTGTTCGACTTTCTTAAGGAGAGAAATCGTTCTAGCATAGAGATCCAGGTATTGTTCAAGAGGTCCGAAACTAGCATTTAATGAGGGGTCTGGTGTAGGGTGATCGTTTCCGCTTTCTAAAAGCTTTTGACATGACTGAAACAAAGGTGTAATCCCGTGAATGTATACCTCCGCTGCAGATTTCTCGTTAGTAAAGAGCCTATTCTCAAAAGATTCTTGGAAATGTTCTTTTCGGCTCCTTAGGACGTTTCTAACATAAGACAGTTGTTTTTCTAATACAACGATTGAATCCATCATTTTAATCAATTCCTGAGATTCTTCAAGTTTTAATATCTCTATGAATGTATATTGAAACTCATCACACACGTTATTTACTCATTTTGGCGTTTTTACTTCTGATTTGTAAGATTGGGTTATGCCTGCGATTTGAACCCAGTTTCACTGATATGAAAGCATAAATTTCGCACGAATATAATATCTCTGCAACCCAAAGGTAAAATTATTACTAATTAGTAATAGAATGTTTTTTAGTTAATCTGTTACCAGACAGCCCAGAGAGATTCTCATTTCCAACGGTATTTACATCAAATTCTATATGGGTAAAAACAAGTCTTCGGATGATAAATAACCGCTAAATCAGTCCACAAGAGGTTATCGCTTGAAATTAGATCTAAATAGACAGGAACAAACGAGTAGCATGATAAGAGATCCGAAAACCTGTCCTACGAAATTTGCCCTGAAATTGTTCAAGAAATGGAGTATTGAAATTGTAAGGGACATCTGGTTTGGGAAGGAACGGTTTTCAGACATCTTAAAAGCTAATCCTGGTCTCAGTACGAAAGTCTTGTCGCAGAGATTGCGAGAATTGGAACAATACAACATAGTCGAGAAAATTATAATTAGCAAAACGCCCCTACGCGCAATATACCAATTAACGGAAAAAGGGAGAGCTCTAAACAGGATTATGTATGATCTTGCTATGTTTAGCTATGATTATTATCCCCAAGAAATCTTTGAAGGAACACCTCCCACGAGACCAGAAATGGTTGCAAGAACTGAGGCCATCTTCAAACTAGATAGCGTGGAAGTCTAGGTTAAAGAACGTACGGGCGCAATTACGATAATTCGAACCCGATTATTCTCGTCTGTTGATTTGCTGCTTTCTATGCAGCAGTGCCATGGGTTTGGGGATAAAAAAAGAAAAATAGGAACTGATTGATTTTCATTTAGCGAGAGAGTAGGAGAAGGAACTACTAACTCTCATGCACTGAAAATGCAACTAAGATGACGGGGGTGTAAACAATCCAAACTCATTCCCGAAGCAGTCTTGAAACTGCGCAGAGTGTCCGATTTCGGGTGCAATTTCGTACTTCTCGCGTTTCACGACTCCACCAGCCTTTTTTACCTCATCAAGGGTCTGATTGATATCGGAAACCTCAAACACTACATTAACACCGTGTTCAGGGATTTTTTCTACGACGAAGATTCCGATGCTTGAGGCGCCCGCACTCGGCGCCGAGACCAATCCATAGTTGGGCATTGCCTCTAGATCTACATTCCAATCAAAAATCGATTCGTAGAACTCTTTGGCCTTTTTCAAATCAAGAACGGGGATTTCTACATGATTAACTGTATTTGACATGTTATAAACACCAAGGCTCTCATTTTTTCTATCTTAAAAAGCAATTTGTTACCGAATGGTAAGATCACTGAATATGAAGCAAAAGCGAGATATTCTATATCCTAGGACGATTTTTTATCTTTTTTAAGATTATAGTTATACCAAACGCTAGCACTGTATTTGTAATGACCCCAAAACTAGTGGTAGAAGGCGTTGTTGAGCTAGTGTTGGTTCTTTCCCTTGGAGACAATACTAGTGGGAAATTGTCTTGCCCATCAATACCGTCCAATACGTAGGGATTATCAACGATGCCATCATTATCAGTATCGGGGGATGTCCAATCATTCCAATAATTATGAGTAATCTGATTAGGACCCTGTGAAAACTGGATCGCCTGCTTGCCATTCCCTTTATTGTTATCAATAAACGTGTTTTCCTGCACTAAATTGTTCCCGCCTTCAAGCCTAAGCCCGTGTAGCTGGGAATTGATTATTAGGTTATGTCTCATTGAATTAAAGACGGAGGTAGGGCCCGCTATGTGAACTCCCTCTGTACCTGCGTGATCAACCGTATTATTGGTGATTGTGCTGTTTTGGACATTGCTTAAGAAAATCGCTTTGGAGGTAGTCTTTCTAATCGTATTATTTTCAAAGATACTCCCTCCAGTATCGGATAAGACCCAAAGTCCATAGCGGCCGATCGTATCGATGATATTATCCCTAATTATATTGTTGAATGATTGTGTACTGCCGCCCGCGCCAAGGCCCTCATAAACGATGGTATTATAAACCTCATTACCCCGTACTATGGAATTAGATACATTCAACCAGAGCCATATTCCGTCATGGTTATTGTAAAGTAAGTTATGCTCAACAATGATATCCGTTGATCTGCGTACATCTATAGAAAAGGGGTAATTCGTGAAACCATCCACGTCAGAATAGGTGGGAATGCCCTTTGTCCCATTTATCACATTGTGTGAAATGATGGCATTTGAGGAGGAGACTAAAAAGAGGGCATCTCCACTATTATTGATGAAAATATTATCTGTAATTAGTGCATTGGAAACAGCGTCCAGCTTGATACCCCCTTTTCCCCCATCACTAAACTTAGAGTTTCTTATAATGAAATGATGGTTAGTATTATTGATTTCCAGTTGGTAATTGACTGACATACTTGAAAATTCCAAATTTTCCAAGATAAAGGGATTATCGGCTGAACCAGTTCCTGACCATCCTTCTGATGTCGCCAGATCCTCCATTTCTTGATTTCCATTAATCACGATGGGAGAATAAAAATCAAAAACCTGATGTTTCTCACTAATCTTCAAATTCGAGCTTGTTTTTGCATGAAAGTTCGATTTACTTGAGTTGTGATTAGCTAACATCAAATTCATGGAAAAAAGCACAAGAAAAAAGAGAAAAAAGGTTTTTATGGTCATTCGTACCAATAATCATCCTTTCCGAATGTTTTTAGGAGTTCTGGATAATATACCTACCAAACAATCCATCCCGATTTAGGGAGTCAATAAAAGGTGGTTATAGGTGCAACGAAGTTTACGATAATCGGAATTATAAAGGATCTAATCCATTTCGACCGAGGATTCGGGCAAAGATCAGCCCATGTATAATTGTGAAGAAAAGATTAGACCTACTTCGTAAATTTCGCTAAGTATTCCCTGATAAACATTTGGATAACCATAAGTTTATATCTGTAGATCCGAAAGAGAAAACTAGTATGCGCTGAAACGTATAAGGAGAGTTCACTTCACTCTTGATTATAGTTGCCAATTTCAGTTCATTCAATGCCGTTTAACCTATCATTGGCCGAAGAACAACTCTTTTAAGGTTAATATAATATTCAACCATGTGGTTGAATGAGCGTCCAATTAGACCGTATCTTCCGTTCCCTCTCAGATAGGACTCGTAGAGATATATTAAAACGTCTTGTGAAAAAAGAACTCTCCATATCCGAGATTGCTGCTTCATATGACATAAGTCTTGCCATGGTTTCAAAACATCTAAAAACCCTCGAAATGGCGGGTTTGTTGGGAAGAAGAAGAGAAGGAAGATGGTATATTCTTCGTACAAATGTCAAGCCATTGAAGCAAGTTGATGAATGGATTGATTTTTACAGAAAATACTGGGATGAAGCCTTCAATAAATTGGATGAGTATTTGACCGGTCTCCAAAAAGGAGGAGAAAATAATGACTCAGAAACTTCTTGAACTGAATGAATCAACAACGGACCAATTAGTTGTGATTAGAGAATTTGCAGCTCCAAAAAAACTAGTATTTGCCGTTTTAACACAACACGAGCACATCAAGAAATGGAACTGTCCAAAAAACTTTGTAGTTACCTTTAGCGAAGGTGAACTTAAAGTTGGTAATACCTACAAATACGCGATGCAATCGGAATCTCGCGAGGGCCCAGAGATAGTATTGACCGGTGAGTACCGTGAAATTAATCCCCCTGATAAAGTCGTTTATACACAAACCGCGGTCAGGCCCGATGGGAATATGGGTCCAGAAACAATAATTACCATCACGCTTGAAGAGAAAAATGGCAAAACGCAGATGGTTTTTCGACATACTGGTTTTCCTGCTAAAGAATGGAGAAACAATGCTCTTTTTGGTTGGAATCAAGCATTTGACAAGTTTGAAGCTCATTTAGCCGAGATCTGATGATCAGGACGGGAAGTGGGAACCTCCAACAATAGCATCGAAAGACAACCCCGAAGTGCACTATAACTATAGGGAAAAAAGCGGCTTGAAAAACATTCATCCATGAATATTTACGGTGTAGAGGATGGATGAGAAGGTAACTGAAGATAAAACCTCATTTAGTACCAGTGCACTTGGCGTCCTGTTCTTAGCAGTCTTCATTGACTTGTTAGGATTTGGAATAGTACTTCCCCTTCTTCCTTTCTGGGTGTCGAGCATTGGAGGGAGTGCCATTATTTATGGTTTACTGGTTTCATCCTATAGCCTGATGCAGTTCATCTTTTCTCCATTTTGGGGAAGGCTTAGTGACAGAAGAGGGCGTCGGCCAATTATCCTTGTTGGATTAACTGGTACTTTAATTTCATTCATCTTATTATCGATTACCGCGTTATTGTTCTCTGAATCCTTACTTATGCTTTTCCTGTCTCGTATTCTTGGAGGAATTTTCACAGCGGCCACACTACCCACGAGTCAAGCTTATATTACAGATACTACAACTGGTGATGAACGAGCAAAAGGTTTTGGACTGATTGGAGCTGCTTTTGGACTCGGGTTTGCCATTGGCCCCGCTCTCGGCGGTTTTCTTTCAATTTGGGGTTATGCTGCTCCTGCGCTATTTTCAGCGGTTTTGGCTTTCATCAATCTGATAGGGGGGATTATTCGGCTTCCGGAATCATTGGACGAAAAGAAAAGAGAAGAATTGATGTCTCTCAAAATTACGAGAAAGGAAGCTAGTCCAAACATTTTCAAGATTATTCTTAGCAATCCCACGATTATGCTGATTATTCTTCTATTTGCAAGTATTTCCTTTGTTTTTTCCAGCTTGGAAGCAACTCTTGCTCTGTTTGGAGAAGCACGATTTGGGCTTGATGAATCGCTTACAGGATTTGTTTTCTTGATTGTCGGAATTGTGGCAATTATCACTCAGGGAGGGATTTTACGACCTTTATCATCACGTTATGCGGATACTCTCCTCATTGCCTCGGGCATCTTAGCCTTGGTTATTGGGTTCGTGGGTTTAAGTTCCGTAACTGATTTACTGGGAATGATGATATGGGTTATTCCTCTGGCATTTGGATCCTCGATTGCCAATCCAGCCTTGGGGGCTTCATTATCAAAAAATGCTCCTTCAGATATATCAGGGGCGGTGTTGGGTGTAAATCAAGGTTCGGGTTCTTTAATGCGAATTTTCGGGCCCATTGTGGGTGCTGGGTTATTTGAAATACAAGAAACTTTGCAATGGCTTTTGGCTGCTGGAATTCTTATTATCTGTTTGATCCTAGCAGTAGTTTTACACAGAATAGCTGTTAAACCAGTATCACTTAGTGTTTGTTTAAATTGCGGAAATCAACTAAAAGCAGGCATTGCTAATTGTGGAAACTGCGGAATCCAACTTGAAGTTTCATGAATTTCTAATTACAACTTTCCTCCCAATACTTCAAATGGTAATCTCGATGTTTAATATGCACTCTAATCAGGGCCTTTTCTTATTCTTTCGCAGTTGACCGTGTTTAGGGCTAGAAGAACAGGCGTAGGTGCCCAGGCAACCGTAAGAGCAGGCGTGGTTGTATTGGGAAACCTAGTTATCAAAAGAACTGATTGGGCAAAAGAAATCAAAGAAGTCCGTGAGGGATCAAATTAGAAATCGTTGCTACTCTGATCCCCTAGCCAGATGAGTATTTTCTTACATTAAAATATACAAAAAGAAGCCACACCGCGTATATCAACGGAAATACGAATCCTAGGAGCATCAAGATTGGAAAAATTTCATTGGTAGCTAAAAGCCCAATAATCGGGATCTCTGGCAATAGCCATAATTTCGTAGCATCATACCAGACTGGTATCAATAGCAGATAGCCCCAGCCAATCCCCATAAACGCATTTGCTGCCACTGAAGGAATTCGCCCCTTTTGTCTACTTCTCATTACCATCAGATATCCTGAGCTGCCAAGACTTGTTACTAGCGGCCCGTAAAGGAAAAACATCTCCAACAAGCCAAGTCAATCCCTTGCCAACAAAAAGGAAAAAAAAATGATAGGATTTTTCCATCAGCTAGTAGATTCATAACATACTTAGAAACTCTTTCTAGTTTGATTATAGATCCTCAAAATGGAAATATTTCTGTTGGCAGTTTCTAAAAGAGACCCGTAATCGGGTCATTCCACTTTGTCTACTTTCTGGATTGGCCAGCTCAAACGAACCACCAAAAAATTTTGCCCGTTCCGTAGCTTTCCTTATCTATCCCTGTTTACTTCCGTTTGCTTTTCCTCTTAGCCTTCTAAAGATGATGAACAGAACCACTACTACAACTAATATAAATAGCCAGCTTGGATCAATCGCGGCGTTTATTGAAAAACTGAAACCAAACTCAGGTTCAATTGGAGGCGAGTTATTAAGTAGTAATAACATATTGATTAAATTCACCCAAATCCCAATTTGTAACAGCAATAACGACATCAATATTGCGATACCAGGTGCCCCATAGATGAGTGAATCGAAAATCAGCGTTAGAATACCAGGAGACACTAGTCCAGGTTCAAGGACTGCAATTCTAGGGTTGTTTGGGTGATAGTATACTTGAACTGGTTTTTCAACCGCATATTTTTCAGTCAAGGGCAGCGGATCACTTTTCTTGGCATCCTGATAGCCAAAAACCCTCCTTTGGGAATGGTACCTTTGTAGATGGATATCATATTCATAGTACACATTAAATGCGGACGCCCCCGTCCCATTGGAAAAGGTTGTGGCTACAACTTCTCCTTGGATAGTGGGCCACGTTTGACTTTTGACTCCATAATAAATTCCCCTGATAATGGACTTATGAATAAGTTTGCTGATTTCAAAGAAAAAGTAAATTGGAATGTTTATGAGAATTAGGGGCAGAAAAAGAATCTGGACGGGGAAAGAAAGAGCGAGATATCGTTCTCGCGTTGACTTTACCTTTATCGCCTCTGAATCCTCTGGAGAAATAATAAAATTTCTAAAATCCTGTCTTTCAAGGTGAAAAAGACAACAAAATGCTGCTAGAGCAGAGTTAAACACACTTCGTGGATCGTAAATCTTAACCAAATCATTTTGAATGCGGTATTTTTCGGATTGCTTCGTGGTTACCCCAGTTTTCACGTAAAAAGCGAGCCTTTCAGCTGAATCGACGATTCTTAGTTCAGAATGTAGACCCCTGTACGCAATTTCATGATAGATTCTCTCAGGCCTATTAAGATACTTATAGTCCGAAGTAAATCGGCGATTATCCGCTGTATCCATACTGAGAAAACGTTTTTGACCAAAAGAGTTGAACTTCAAGGAAGAAAGAAGAATACCTTTATCATCGTAAATCTGGTAGTTTCCTTTGTGTGGTAATTCCCGGATTTTGCCCATATACTGTTTTTCCATATTCCAAAATTTAATATCAGGCAGAACGGCTTTTCTCAAAACTTTATAGTAGAACAGAATAAATGCACTTATCCAAAATGAGGCTAGAAGGATTATGAGAATGTACATTCCTTGTCTTTGGTATTCAGAGGATAAGATATTGGGAGATTGAATACTGCCAAATCCAGCCGCCGCTACAGGCACTGAAATCACTCCCATCACCCAGATCAAGAGATATTTTAAGGTTGATTTCCGTCCAATCAGAGAAATCGTCCCATTGACGTCTCTAATAGTGAATTTGGTATATTTAAATACCCTAGAGCCAGCAGCTGAAATTTCTAGTACAGTAATGTTCTTGTCACTCGTTTTTTCTGGTATGCCCATTGTAAACCACTAATTTGTTACTATCGTAAGACTCATCCGTACTCCGTTACGACCTTCCGAGTGACACTGAAGTAATCTATAAGGCTTATGCCCTCGAAAACAGCAGTGATTAAGCTACAGTTTGAGGAAACAAAATTGGAAGTTCTAAAGAGCCTCGGGATGTTCGGAAAGATTAAGGGCTTTTCTTCCCAAAGGGATAGGAAAGAAACGCAAGGCCTTTCGACCAATCAGCCGCTTCTGAACTAT
Source organism: Candidatus Heimdallarchaeota archaeon (assembly GCA_048881705.1). Classification (GTDB taxonomy): domain Archaea; phylum Asgardarchaeota; class Heimdallarchaeia; order Hodarchaeales; family Hodarchaeaceae; genus Hodarchaeum. Next base: position 24,653 of record JBHLSH010000044.1, read on the forward strand.
TAAGATCCGTCAGTACTTTTTTTTATCACGGATTTCAACTAGAATAAAAGAAATAAAACGATTCTAGATAGTAATCTCGATGTTTAACTTGCGTACTAACTCCTTGTAGCGATTTCTGATATGATGATTCATAGAAAAAGGAATTATAAAATGAAAAAAACTATATTCATTACATGAAAAAAGACACGAACCAAGGCATTGATGGATTTCTCTTTATTATTGGTTTAACTTCGAACAGATGTGAATGACTATGAAAAAAAAGGCACTTGGAAGTTTTAGTATAGTCTTGTTATTCGTTGTATTTACTCCAGTCTTAGCTTTGAAGGTTGATGATGGTGAAGCAGAATTCTATTTAAACCCCAAAGTGGTTCAAGAAAACCGCGTTGAAGCGTTTAATACCTTACTTTTTGACCTCGCTGGCTTTACGGATAATGCCACTAAGATGATCAAAATTAATGAATTTATGGCTGAACAGCAGCCGTATGGGTTTCCCGTAACCCATAATGACAAAATTGTCTTTATTTATCGGACAAATAATACATTACAGGTGGAAATTGACGGAAGGATGACAGGACAGGTACCACTCGAGCATATCGAAGGAACAGATTTCTTCCATAAACAATTTACATTTTATAATGATTCACAGGGGGGTTATGGTTTCCGAGAAGATGGAGGTTCTATGTTAAAGGATCCTTTAAATCCAGATACACTCCTCGTTGGCATCCCGCCACAATTTATCGTAGTATCCAATTTTCAAATGCCTGAATATACTGATGATGGAGCCTATCTATTTTCCGACACTACAGGGTCCGTTATGCTGAATGAGACAATTTTCTCGACGAAAACTAATCATAATTATACAATTAACATTTACCTCCCCGCAGGATATAATGACTCACAAACCCAACGCTATAAATCGGTTTATGTGGCTGATGGGGAGTTATATGCCTATGCGTGGAAGGCGCGCAATACCCTAGATTACTTGGACTTTTATAACAAAATAGATCCATTGATTGGTGTATTCATTACACCCGTTGATTTTTCATTGTATCGGAATAATGATTTAACCGATAACCGGAAAGATCATGCCGATTTTATTGTCGAAGAATTAATGCCGTATATCGATTCGAATTATCGTACATTCAATGATTCTACAGCACGGGCTCATCTAGGATCATCTCATGGAGGGTTTTTTTCCCTTTACCTAGGAGCAGAGTATTCCGATTTCTTTAAACTCATAGGAGCACACTCACCTAGCCAATATGCGAGCCAATATCTTAAACAACTGTTCACAGATTCTTCGAAGGTTGACGGGATGCGATTTTATTTGAATGGAGGAACTTATGAGCAGGGAATTCTGAATCACGCGTATTCTATTTCCGAAATTCTGGCAGAAAAAGGATACGCGGGAAAATTCCGCGCCTTTCACCAAGCCCACGCTGCGGGCCAATGGCGAGCCACGCTAGGCGAATTGTTGACCTTCCTGTTTACTGATGAGGCGTCAGACTACTCAGGGTCACCAATTATGTTTGGGAACATCGAAATTCCATCAACAACAACCACAACTACAACTAATCCAGAAACCACTTCCTTTGGTCTAACTGTCCCGTTTTTCGGGTTGATGATCCTAATACTAGTATTACAGAGAAAAAACTCCATATTTCGGATAACTGGGAAAAGAAAGGAAAAGAGGGAAGGATAACACTCTCACCTGCGTCTTTGTATCAGGATTGACACACCTAACGCACCCAGGATAATTAGCGCCAGCATTAGCGCGTTGAGCTGGACTATAGGAAATCCGTCTACAGGATTACCTAGGGGCGATACCCGGGGGAACCCATCGTGATTATCTGCCGAACCCTCTATATGGTAGGGGTGATCGACTACCCCATCTAGGTCGTCGTCTGGGCCCGTCCATTCACTCCAGTAGTTGTACCGGAACGTATTATTCCACCCGTCATCAAATGCCTGGCAAGAGCCCAAGGGCTTATTGGCGCTAAAATCATTCCAGATGATCAAACAGTTGTCGCTTATTCTTAGTTCGACCCCATAGTCGCGATTATCCGCAAGTAAATTCAGGGAAACGATAATGTTGTATGATGCCCACAGCCTAATGCCGACGCCGTGCTGAAGGCTGACCGTGTTCTCGGAGAGCATGCTAACGCGTGAATTATCCAACGAAATCCCGGAATACTCGTTATAACTAATGGTATTCCTGGAAATAGAGTTGTTCCTCGAGTCTACCAGAAAAATTCCATCCCCTTCATTACTGGTGATTGTGTTGTTCGTAATGGCGCTATTATCTGAAGGTTCGAGATTAATCCCGTTCCCACTATTTTTGCTGGCTGTATTCCCAGAAATAGTGCTACTATCCGAATCCTCTAGGTCAATCCCGTTCCCACTATTTTTGCTGGCTGTATTCCCAGAAATAGTGCTACTATCCGAATCCTCTAGGTCAATCCCGTTCCCCCTATTTTTGCTGGCTGTGTTCCCAGAAATAGTGATACTATCCGAATCCTCTAGGTCAATCCCGTTCCCCCTGTTATTACTGACCATGTTCCCAAAAATAGTGCTATCGTCGGTACCCCATAGTTCAATTCCGTTCTCACCGTTATTACTGACCGTGCCCCCAGAAATAGTGCTGTGCGCTGACCGGAGAAGCTGGATGCCGTGTCCACCGTTGTCGTGGATGGTATTGGCAGTAATATTGCTTTCTTCTGAATCGATCACATGAATCCCGTCCGCTCTATTTTTAATGACCGTATTCCCCAAAATGGCACAGTTCTCCGAATTTTCTAGGAGAATGCCTATCCCAGAATATATTCCCCAGTCTCCGTCCCCTACGGTATTGATGACCATGTTCTCTAAAACAGTGCAAAAACCTGAATCCCGTAGGCCAATCCCGTCCCCACCAGTATTATTGACCGTATTCCCAAAAATGACGCAGCTTTCTGAGAATTCCAGTCGAATACCTTTCCCGGAATCCCACCCCCAACCTCCTTCCCCATTATGAGTGACCGTGTTCCGTAAAATGGTGCAGTGCTCTGAATTTTCCAGCCGAATGCCATCCCCACTATTATTGATGACATTGTTGTTTGTGATCTTCAAAGCAAAACTGTAGACTGCGAAGATACCAGTGGAGACATGAGAAATGCTTTGGTCTGACACCGTTACCTGAGTGCAATTGACCAGCACCACCTGAGCCGCTCCTGCGGGAATAGATCCCCCCATCTTATGCTGCCAATACACGACAGGTTTCCCATTGAGGGAATTATTCTCCACTTCCGCCTGCAAGAAGTCTTCCATCGCCTCACCCTCAACGTCCAAACTATTGTTCAACAAAATATTGTGCAGGATCCAACTATTTCCCGAACTATATAGGGAAATGCCCGTTTCCCTGTTGTTGCCTATGATATTACTGGCAATGGTGCTATATCCTGAACCTCCCAGAATAATCCCGTTCCCACTGTTATTATTGATTATGTTTCCCGATATGGTGCATTTCTCCGACTCCCCCAATTCTATACCTCCCCCGCGGTTATTGAGGATACTATTGTTGATCAAACTACTGTCGCTTGAGTTGATCAAGCGAATACCGCCCTTAGTACTGTTGATAATCCTTGTGTTTGCGATTATCAGGCCAGAACTGTAAGCTGCGAGGACTCCAGTGGAGACATGAGAAATGCTTTGGTTCGACACCGTTACTTGAGTGCAATTGACCAGCACAACCTGAGCCGCTCCCGTAGGAATGGAGCCCCCGCTCTTATGCTGCCAATACACGACAGGTTTACCATTGAGGGAATTATTCTCCATTTCCGCTTGCACAAAGTCTTCCATCACCTCACCCTCAACATCCAAACCATTGTTCAAAAGAATATTGTGCAAGATCCAATTATTTCCCGAACTATGTAGGGAAATGCCCGTTTCCCCGTGACTGCTTATGAGATTGCTGGTAATGGTGCAATAACCTGCGTAAAAGAGACCAATCCCGTTCCCATTAGTATTGTTGATTGTATTCCCTGAGATAGTACTAAAGTCCGAACTCGACAGAATCCCGTACCCATCGATAATGCCAATCCTATTCCCCGAAATAGTGCTAAAATCCGAACTCGACAGATCAATCCCTTTCCCACTGTTAGTCGTAACAGTGTTGTCTCTGATGGTGCTGTTCCCTGAATCCCACATACGAATCCCGTTCCCCCTGTTATTTATGACCATATTCCCAAAATGGTGCTGTTTTTCGATTCCCCCAATTCTATACCTGCCCCCCCGTTATTACGGATAGTATTGTTGATAATAGTGCTATTTTCAGACCTATCCAGCTCAATGCCTGTCCCCCCGTTATCGCGTACAGTATTGTTGAGCAATATATTTCGGTTTGAATTCTCGAGACGAATGCCAGCTCCATCGGTGGTGGTGATTACGTTCTCTGAAATCCACGCATTTCTTACGGTGTCCAAGAGAATACCCTCACTCAGACCTCGCCCCTCTACCCAGCAATTGATGAGGTGAAAGAAAACAGTTGTATAGCTAATATGAATCAATGGACGCCCATCCGCCTGGATATCTGAACTCCCAGTAACGTTCAGGCCTAAAATGAGATACGGAGAAGCAGCGGTTCCGTTCCCCGTCCAATTCCATTGCATTGCCAGTTGCGCAAAATCTTGGTTTCCCCAGATACGAATTCTGGAATGGGGTACATAGGCGATCGAAAAGCCCTCAGATACCCGGGAATGGACATCCAGCCGTTGAACCAGCAGGGGCAAGAACAACAGAAAAAGGATCAGCGTTCGCCCGCAGGATCGGGATCGGCCTCGTGCCCTCATCTTGGGATCTGCCCCGTAGTGTATTTAGTTAGGCCATTTTTACTTGATAAATTACCTTAAAGGAATTTAGCTTTTTTGATATGTCTTGTCCTTTTTGTGGGATTCCAACTTTTCCACCATTTCTTGAGGTGAATAAACATTACCTTCTTCATCAGACACATCTGATCTGAAAAGGAATGTTTTAATCTCATCAATGTCGTGATCGGTGCGTAAATACCACATTCCTCGCGGAGTATTCATCAAAACCACCGTGCTAATTTTGATGACCTTTTTACAGGATTTACAGACCACAGAGAAGAGGCTGCCATCGAGTAACTGTTCTACCAGACCGGGATCCAACCAGGTGCAAATGCTTTGCGGTAAGAAAGCTTCAACGGGATTCCCACAGGAACAGTCAAAGTGAATAACGCTATATGATGTCATATTGGCTTAGTTCCTCGTACTCCTAGAGAACCTCTACTATAAGATCAGAGTCCTCTAATAAAATTTTTCTCAATGGTTAACTTGCGTACCAAGTCTTTGTAGCGATTATTGATCATGATGATTTATAGAAAAAGGAATTATAAAATGAAAAAGACTATATTTTTAACATGAAAAAAGACGAGACCCAAAGCATTAATGGGGTTCTCTCTATTATGAGTTTAAACTTCAGAACAGATGTGAATGAGTATGAAAAAGAAGGCACTTGGAAGTTTTAGTATAGTCTTGCTTTTCGTTTTATGTACTCCAGTCTTAGTTTTGAACGTTGATGGAAGTAAAGCAGAATTTTATTTAAAACCTAGAATCGTTCAGGAAAACCGCGTTGAAGCATTTAATACTTTACTTCTTGAACTGGCGGGTATTTCGGATAATACCACGAAGATGAGCAAAATTAACGAGTTTATGACGGAACAACAACCGTATGGTTTTCCTGTGACTCATGATGATGCAATAATTTTCATTTATCGGACAAACAACGCCTCAGTGGTCGAGATTGAAGGTACTCCAGATCGTGTTCGCGTAGAACTCCATCACATTGAAGGAACCGATTTATTCTATCGGCAATTCACATTTCCTAATGATGCCCGTGGAAGTTATGGATTTCGAGAAGATGGGGGCCCTGGGTTAAAGGATCCGTTAAATCCCATTAAAATTGCCCTTGGCTCGCTTGATGTCATTCCCGATACATTCTCCGTTGGCCAACAGTTACTGGTAATTTCCGATTTCCAAATGCCTGAATATGCTGATGATGGAGCTTATCTGTTTTCTGAAACAATCGGTTCGGTAATGGTAAATGACACATTTTTTTCTGCTAATACAGAGAGTAACTACACGCTTCAGATTTATCTTCCCGCAGGATACAACAAATCACAAACACAACGCTATGCATCGGTTTATGTGGGTGATGGAGTGTATTACGCATATGCGTGGAATGGTCAACAGATCCTTGATTACCTAGACTTTCATAACAAAACAGAGCCATTGATTGGTGTATTTATTACCCCTATTGAGTATTCAGCCAATCGTAATCGTGATTTTTTATTCGGCCGGAAAAATTATGCTGATTTTATTGTAGAAGAATTAATGCCATATATCGATTCGAAATATCGTACAATAAATGATTCTAAATCTAGAGCTCATATAGGTTCATCGGGGGGTGGTGTTTTTTCCCTGTACATCGTAGCAGAGTATCCCCAATTCTTTAAACTGGCGGGAGCACAATCAGTGAGTGTTTATGAGTATTCCACAGGGATGATTTCGGGAACAACCTATCCTACTTTAGAAGAATACTTCAGACACTCTCCCAAAATTGAGGATACACGATTTTATCTCAATGGTGGAACATATGAAGAAGGAATTCTGAAAGAAGCCCATAAGATCGCCAATACACTAGCAGCAAAAGAATATGTAGGGAAATTTCGAGCTTTTCACCAGGCCCATGATCCTGGTCAATGGCGAGCCACGCTAAGCGAAATGCTGACGTTTTTATTTACTGATGCCGAACCAGACTATTCAGGATCACCCATTTACTATGGGAACATCGGTAAAGCAACACCTTTCCCAAGCGTATCCATCTTTGGGGTGATGCTCCTCATCCTTGCGTTCCGTAGAAAAAACTCAGTTTTTCGAACACTTATCCTGAAGGTCTCAGGAAAGGAATAAAAAAAAAGGCCTGACCTTTCGGTCAGGCAAACAGCTCTGTAAACATCTAGAGTCCAGTTTTAGACTGATTAGAATGACTCTAGATCGTAATCTCGATGTTTAACTAACGTACCAATTCTTTATAGTTAGTCCTGACTGACACTTAGACAAACCATCCTATAGTTGGACTGAATCCGATGTTCTTATGATTTCTTCCGTCTACGGGAAAAATACTTCGAGAATAGCAATAGTGTGCTAATAACCAGAATATCGATTAATCCTAGCCGGTGACCCGTTATTTCTGCAGTTGTTATCGTTGTAGTGGTTGTTGGCTTTGTAGGTGTTGTTGTTGTAGTCGAGGGTTCCTCTGTAATGAAAACAAAAACCGTATTACCTTCATTCCCCAACTTGTCCTTCGCTACGAAGTAGTACTCGACCCCCGTGATGTCGAGCGGCGGGGCGGGGAGAGCACTGCTACAGCAACCGCTCTTGTCCAGAGCCAAGGGTTGCTTCGTGTAGGCCAGGCCTCCCTGTATGCGGTGAAATACGTGAAGGCTCT
>JBHLSH010000045.1:0-31722 GCA_048881705.1 Candidatus Heimdallarchaeota archaeon
AAAAAGGCTAGAGCAATTGCGGGTGGGCCCAAAATTGCACGATTTAGAATTTCAGGGTATACAAACTGATTAGTTATAGGATCTTTTTCAGTAATTTCGATTCCTGAAATAGTGTGGAATATAATTCCCCAGACCGCCCCTGTCAACACAGTGACCGAAAGTCCGGTAAACTCGGCCCAAGTTCCTCGCTTAACAAGAGAAGTAGTATCTAGGCTTAAAAGCCCCAAAGAAGTTAAAACTATAGGTCCAAGTAGCGGAGCCACTATCATACTTGCAATGATTACAACAGAATCACTGTTTATTAATCCAATACTTGCTAATGTCGCTGCAAGTATGTTCATCAGTAAATATATCCCGGAAAAGCCTGAAATGTCTCCTAGATTCGCTAAAATTTCTTCTCGATTGACACCCGCCGCTGTAGGGAGCGTATTCTCCTCTTTCTGGCTTGAAATTATCAAAGAAACTGGTCGTACAATAATATCCCCGTATGCAACACCTATTCCCCGGGCTTTTAGCTCCTCAATCATGACATTGGTTTGGTAGTCTTCAACGGACAGTTCAAACACAACTAGTTCTAGGAAATCGTACGTATTTGATTGAAGTTTAAAATCTAGTAAAAACTCGTCCATAAGACTCTTTTTGTCTGTAGGAATTGTAACTTGAATTTCCTTCAAGCTGAGCACCTCTTATAATTGGGCTAAGAAAATTAGCTAAGAGATCAAAACAAACAAAGGTAAGTGACTGATTTTACTTTTTTATGAACTGTTTTCCTCATATCGATACTTGATTAAAGGAATCTAGCAACCCTTTCGATTTAACCTTATGCTTTTTTCCCTATATTGGAGTTCGCGCTCGATCACGAATTATATAACTTGAATGTCCATTGATGCAGAGTAAGATTGAATCAATTAGATTTTCCGAGGTTTATGCAGAAAAAAATCCATAAGAGAACTCAATATTGCATTAAACTGGTTTTCATGTAACAAATAATTGAGATGACATACGATTCCCAAATTTATAACCAATTTTGGCATTGGTACCAAATAAATCCGCGCCCATTGAACCAAAATTAGTTTGCGATTTTCGCATCTTTACGTTTAGATTCGGCCAACGAAACTCGAAACCCCTACGAAAAACTTAATAAACACTTTTCGAAGTTTAAATCTTAGAAACTTATATAACTATTAACTATTGTTAACAACATTAAAACGGTGAATAAATATGAGTCACGACATATTTGACGAAATAGATAGAGAAATCTTAGAAATTCTTAGTCAGGATGGCCGAACGAAGTTTACTACCATAGCGAAGAAAATTAATCGAACGGAGGGAACGGTTCGTAATCGAGTTCGTCGCCTGAAGGAAAAAGGCATTATACAAGGATTTAAAGTTATCACAGATCCAGTGAACCTTGGATATGAGAGACAAGCTATCGTCAGGTTCCAACTTACGCCAAAATATGAAGTCTATACCCAGCTCTCGAATCTTCCCTTTGTATGCAGCTCTTCTGATTGCCAGCTTCTATCACTCTATCGATCCAACGGAGAAAGTACATTCATTCTAGAGATTCAAAGCAAGTCTAAACAGGGCCTGGATCACTTCCTGGAGGCTTTATCTGAATTTGATGGTCTCAGCGATATGGAAGTCCTTGTTAAGGAAGAGAAGCTTTACAGTAACATTGCTTAGCTAATCAAATTGCTTTTTTCTCTTTTTTCTTTTTTCTTTTTTCGTTGGTAGGTATTTCTCCAATCATCCATACGTCTGCTTTTCCGGAAAGAGTACACCTTCAATAATTTCGGTTTTTGCCGTATCAATATCGAGGTTTTGCCCGTATATTCGTTCGATTGCGTCGATAAACGAAGAATGCCTCCGTGCATTTAGAAACTGACTGGTTCTTCGATGAAGTGATGGTCGTTGAACAGGTTCTTTCTGACCCAGATCTACTACCCCAATGGTTTTATCTAATGCAATTGTACCGACCGCTCTGTCTTCACTCCTGTTTAGACTAAAGATGAGTCTCGTTTGGTCTCCATTCATCATAAATAGTTCTTCAATATTAATAGATTGCGGATTAGAGAAGGTTACCGTATGAAAACGGTCAACAGCTGCCTCTAGTTCACCTAATACTTGAACAATCTCATTTATCATCTTGAATCGCGGATTAACTTTGAATTCCATCTTACTTGTTCTTTTATCAGAATCAAAAGCTCCCTGGATGTAATAGTTTGTTTCTCGTACAGTATCGAAGAGTTCAAACATATGTAGATCACCTACAGCATCAATAGTCAAGCTTTGAGCTATGAAGGTATACGGAGCTATAATGGAAGAAAAATTTCGTGCCTTACGGGTGATCTTTTTCTTCACAGATTTTTCCAGGGATTTATCTCTATCTGTCCCTGTAGATCCTTTTTTTCCAAACAGAAAACCAAAAATACGCCCAAATAATCCAGGTTTCTGCTTGGAGCTTCCAGAATCAGATAATGACTTAGAAGGGGTCATTTCCTTGGAAATAGGCTGTGTAACATCCATTTTAGCAATGATCGGTTTACCAGATTTTCCTAGCGTATCCTGCCATCCTTCTCTTTCCTCTCCTCTAAACTGTAATATTGTCAATATTTTCGTGAGGTTAAGGTCATCCGCAGGAGTTACTAGCACAAATACGGACTTAGAGGAGATAAATGGATTTCTAACAATGAAAAAGTCGTTAGAACTATTTCCGATTCTACCTCTCAAGGAAACGAAACTATACTCCCCTATTTGCTTGTCCAGAGCTTTTATAAGGTTCTTGAGTTCATCCTGTATTGTTTCCAGATTTATTTGAGATTTCCGACTCCACGCGGCTAGGTATCCAGGCCTGTTTGAGTCAAAGATGACAATGCCTTGACTCTCGTTAAAATTCGGAACGCTAACGATTTCTTTCTTTTGAATAGTATGGTGCATTTGATACCTTTTAAGAAGATCCCAGATATATCTGGTTAAATCCTTAGCTGATTTATGGGACGATGCTTGGCCAAAAGCACCGATCTCGGCATCTGGATATTCACGTTGAAGAGCTGCAGAGATAACACCCAGTTCCCAGCCCGCAGGTCCCTCTCCTAGGATTTCTGCTGCAACCCAAAGGTAGGGGGTTATGTAGGCATCCTTTAACCTTAGTAGCGAAATTTCGCGTATGATTCCGCGATCTCCCATAAAAGCATCCTGCGAGCGGATTTCAACAGCCGTTTTATATGCTAGATAGATGATTTTTAGCAGTTTATCTGGAGATTCGCACCTCTTTTGTCCCAGAATAAAAATATTGACAACCGTACGATAACGGTCTTCGTCTGTACATCCACTAGGTAATACAGATGAAGTGATGATGAAATCAGCGACAAATAAGGCTTTTGATGCAGTTTCTGCACTAAGTCCCTTCTCGGTTGCAAAAGATATCCATTCGGGTGAATATGTAGGATATTTAGCGAGTCGATCGGCTAGATTATATTCCTTCTCGAGATTGGAAAGTATATTCCGTAGTACTGTTTCATTTGGTATAAAAACTTGCCTTTGCATGGTTCATCCGCCAGCGTTTATGGCGATAACGAGATCATAGGCCTTTAAAGGGCTATATTCGACAAATATGGAGAGAGATGACAATAAACTTCGTAACAGCTAGTAAAAGACCCGCAGATTTTTAAAAGGTGTTGCAATTATTGGGAGATAACTGAATGATTTTAATGATTTTCCTGTTAGATCAGCAAAGGTGAACCTTAATGGGTCGTAGAGTATATGTGAAAGGCAAGAAAACATACGCCAAGGGTCAGGCGCCAGATTTATCAAAAAGCAACCGCTATCAGAACATTATTAGTCTTAGTAGTATTCGTGTCGAAGACGTTCATGAAACAAATCCTATAGACAGAACAGGTGAGTTCTACTTTCAAATTGGCGGCAAAGGAATCGTCAAACAAGATGTTCGGGTACCCTATGAGGGTACAATAAATGTTAAGGAAAATATGACTTATACGTCGAAACAAGACTTCACCTTATGGCTAGAATTCGATGAAACGAGTAAAGCGAAGACAAAAGCTATCCCTATTAAGCTCAGAGAAGCGGATGCGTCCAAAGATGATACGGTAATAAAAACGGACATCAACTTGGTTTATGGATCAGGAACAAAGCATGAAGTAATAAAAGGAAAGGGAGTAACAGTGAAGCTAAAAATATCCTCCCATAAAACCAGATTCTAACTTTTAGAGTAGATTTCTTTATTCTGGTGATCCTGCTGTCTCCAAATGAAAGAGGCGAGAAAATATCCAAAGGAGAGGGATTATTTGATAAAATTAAAAAAGGAGGTAAAGAATTTGTTGAGGGGGTTAAAGAGGAAATTAATACGGGCACATCAACTATTGAGGAAAAAGCCCAGGGATTCAAATCACAGCAAAGTACAAAGGTACGATCTGCAATTGCTGAGCGAAAAACGCAAACCACAACGCCAGAAGAGCTGTATTTTTCTACCTGGGCCTGGTTTTGGGCCCTTATATTCGCCACAATAGGTTGTTTATTCCTCTTCTTCATGGGATTAACAAATTCCCGCTTCTTTTATCTCGGTTTGTTATCACTCTTGGCTTTTCCGTTCATTACAGGGTGGTGCCTGGTTCATATGATTCCAACCGTCAAGATCTTTGGCTATACAATATTTGACAGACGTAAGCTTTCACTTCGACGTCAGCTCTCCGTAGGTAAGGAAATTGCCCGCCTCTTTTCCCGAGAATTTATTGGCGATGAACCATTGTTCGCTTTTTTCGTTTTTTTATTCATTTTCGCCTTTGTTCTCGCTTTGGCGATCGCTTTTATCTCTGTCTAACTACTCGTGCGGAGGATTAGGCAAAAGCGAATGAAGCTTTAATCAAAGTTCCAGTAATCGATTCAAGGGGAGTTTCTTGGATTCTCCTCTCCATCGAACGTTCCACTCTGTAGTGTTGCCTTGAGCCAACGCATTTTAAATTGGGGGCAAGGTGGAGTTTAAGGTTAATTGAAAGATTATAATATGATTCCTGGTCGTGATTATTATCGAAGATTTACTTATTTTCGCAGTAAGAGAAGCTGAGCGAAATGGAGCTTTCATTGAAGCGCGATATGAGGATTTAACCCTAAGAACTCTAGTTAGAGAAAAAGAAACTCTGAAAGAAGTAATTAGTAACAGGCGTTTGGGAATAGCAATCACAGCATATTACCAAGGAGTTCAAGGTTTTTCGTTTACGGCGTCGGTAGAAAAAAGCGATATAAGTGAAACAGTTACTAGAGCAATAAAAATCGCCAAAGTTACTGAACCTACTGCTCGTTTGAGACTACCTTTTGACCCTGATGCTAATCTGCCTGATGTACGGACCCCATTATCTCCTAAACATATCAAAAAGCATCCACATGGCTTCGATTTAGAGTTCAAGAAAGAAATGGTAGATCGTGCCGTTGATACCGTATTATCGTTTAAGAAGCCGAAACCGAATTCAGTTATTGGGAGATACGGAGAATTAACTGGCATCAAAATGCTGTACACCTCTGAAGATCGGATGGTAGTTTGGAAGCCCCTTATTACGGATCTACGAATAGGAGCAATCATTAAAGATGATCGTGGGGAATTGCTACGTGCTGGTGACGGTAGTGGTGGGGCTTGGGGTTTGGATCATTGGGAAAAAAGCGACAACACTCCAGAGAAACTGGGAGAAAATGCCTATAATTGGGCTGTTGAAAAATCTAATGCAAAAAAACCACCCGCAGGTGAGCATCGAGTCCTCACCGATCCTAAATTAACTGCAGTGCTTGTACATGAGAGTTTTGGCCATCTGTGCGAGGCAGATGGTGTTGTAGAAAATACTAGTCCGCTTTCCGGTAAAATCGGGGAAAAGATAGCGACAGAAGAAGTTTCGGCTATAGATGTAGGTACTATGGACGGAACTGCTGGCGGACTATATCTACCATTCGATGATCAAGGTGTTCCGACCGCTCGGACAGTTTTAGTTGAAAAAGGAATACTTAAGTCTTACCTACATAATCGTGGAACGGAAAATTACCTCCCTGAAACGGGAGGTTTGAGCGGTAACGCTCGTGCCATCACTTATCGTTTCGCTCCGATTCCACGCATGAAAAATACCATTTTTTTGCCTGGTTCAGTCAGAACTGAGGAAGAAATGCTTGAACTTCTTGATACGGGTATTTACTCAATTGATACTACGGGAGGATCAGTCGCTTTGGGAGAATTCCAGTTTTTCGCAACCCGGGGATATTGGGTTGAAAATGGAGAAAAGAAATATCCCCTAAGAGATCACCTGCTAACTGGGAATATTCTCAAGGCCCTTCAAAAAGTTGAAGGAGTCGGGCAGGATTCCGTTCTTCTATCTGGATATTTTGGAGGTTGTGGAAAAGCAGGTCAATACCCGCTTTCAGTTGGAATGGGTGCCCCTCATATGCTTTTTTCGGGAATTCAAGTTGGAGGGGAAGCTTAAGACCTCTTTGAGGTAGTGATTATGCCAAAAATACAGTTTGAAGACCTAAAGGACTATTTACAGGGATTAGCAGAAGAAGGGGTGAAAAATGGGCTAGATTCATACCCTGAAATTGAGATCGAGGTCTATCTTGCCTACGGTTATGAAGCAGAAGTTGCAATTGAACATGGAATTCCCAAAGCCAAAGATGGAGCTTCAGGTGGAGTTGGGGTGCGAATCGCACAAGATAAAAACTTAGGCTTTGCAGCGGCATCAGGACTCAGCAGAGATGTAATTAAATCGACGGTAGATGAATCATACGCTACAATGCGAGCCATTTCCGCTCCTGATAATAAATTTGAGGGTTTTACAGACCCAATACAAAAAAATTCTAAAGATGGCATAATTTTTAAACCGATTCTTGATATTACTTCCGCTGATCTTATCGAACGAGTGAATGCAATTACTGCGGAAGCGCAAGGAATTGATAACCGGATAGTATCAATTTCAGGTGAATCTGGAGTATCTTATGGTGGTTTTTCAGTCGCAAATTCTCGTGATGTAAATGTAGCCAGTACGATGGCAGCTAGTTACATAGTAATTCAGTGTATCGCTCAGGAACAAGAAAAAAGGAAGCTGGGATTTGAATTTGATGTTTCACGATCCAGAGAGCTAGAATGGGATGATTTGGCTGAACGCGCTGGAAAACATGCACTCGATCTTTTGGATACGAGGAAACTTTCAAAATCGGAAGTGCTTTCTACGGTGTGGGAACCACGTGTAGGTTCCACATTTATCCTTAATAGTTTGGGTAGTGCATTGAATGGCAGACAGGTTGTCGAGGGAAGATCACGCTTTGCAGATAGGATCGGAGAGGAAATTGCTCGGCCGAATTTTGGATTGGTGGATGATGGTCAACTTCCTGAAGGCCTAAATACGAGTGCATTTGATGCCGAAGGCGTTCCCAGACAGGAAACCGTACTTGTAGAAAAGGGTACTCTTCGAAGCTTTTTATTCGATTCCTATTACGCCCGAATCTATGGAACCGAATCCACAGGAAATGCAAAGCGTTCAGGGCAAGAACCATTTTCTAATACTCCGAATGTCGGGATTTCCACACTAAACGTCCCTCCAGGCACCTCTAGTGTAGCTGATGCAATCTCTGACATTGATGAAGGGATCTATATTCAAGATTATATTATGGGACTCTCACATTCTGACCCGATCAGCGGGGATTTTTCTGCAGTATCTCCACAAAGCTTCTTAATCAAGAATGGCGAAATTGCTGGTGCATTGGAGCCGGTCACAGTTGCGGGCAATTTTTATACAGCATTACTAAATTTCCAGACCATTTGTAAAGACGCTACACTAACACCTTGGAATATCAAGATCCCCACCTTGATTATTGAGGGTTTAACTGTCTCTGGTTAACTCTTCAATTTAACTCGGGCCTTCCCTATTTGAGGGGAAAGATCAGGAGATATCATTCCTGAGTATCATATATTGGAAGAGACAGGTAAAAAGTTGTCCCCTTTGGTAAATTCTCTTCATACCAGAGTTTACCTTGATATGCACGGACGATATTATATGATATTGACAAGCCAAATCCACTCCCTCGTTTTTCAGGTGGTCCAATGGCTGCAAACGGTTTGAAGATTTCGTCTTGACCGTTTTGTGGTATCCCGGGGCCAGAATCGCTAATCCTAAATAACCACTCTCGTGGGTTCTCTTGTTTTCTTATCTCTACCTCTATAGTTCCCCCATTCGGGCTGAATTTAATCGCATTGTCCAATAGGTTTCGAAGGACACTATTAATTCTATAATCTGCTAGAACTAAGAATTCCCCTTGATCTGACGGCCATTTTTCTTCAAGTTGGAGCTCCTTTTTCTGCAACTCTACATTATAGGTTCTTTTTATGACGCCAAATTCCTTTTGGAGGTTCATGGGTTTTAATTCTAGCTCGCTATAATCATGTGTGTCAAGGGTAATAACATATTCCAGGGTATGATCAATGATTTCTTCCATTTCTCGGGCTCGAAATGCTATAGATTCAAGATAACGTTCAGATTCAAATGAAGTATTCGCATCTGCAAGGTTAGAACTCAATAAATCGGTGAAACCTCGGATTACATGTATTGAATTTTTTAAATCATGAGAAATGATGTTCAAAAGGCTTTGCCTGAATTCATTGCTTGTTTTTAGGAGGTTAGTAACCTCTCGTTCTGATGTGATGTCCTGAATGAGATATATGAAACCAATGTGATTGTCACCCTCGTGAAGCGCTTCTATGAGTATCCGAAAAGAACTCCTACGAGATTGATCCGGCAGGGTTCCCTCGATTTCTAAACTGATTTTTTTCTCCGGATCCCTAGAAAGGGCTACCAAACGCTTTTCAATGTCCTGAATTTGGTCAAGATAGGGAGTTAGGGTTCTCTGTTTACTAAGAAACGAGAAAAAATTCATTCCTATGGAAGTCTCGCGAGATCCAGTAAAAAACGGATCAGCGATATAGGTCCAACCTTGCGGATTTACATCGATTATCCGATGATCTAGGGTAGTGATTATTATACCCAGATTTGTTGTTCTAAATATCAGATTGTGTGCTGCGGGCAGAATTCCCAATAAATCGAAATTGTACATACCGATTAGGAAGATCGAAGCAAAAACCATGAATGTTAATGGTGTTATATTTAGGTAAATGGAGAAAGGGAATAATTCGATTATATCAATCATTAGACCGGTCAATATAGCTGACACAGAAGCTAGAAAAGTAATAACTTGCTTTTTATAGAGAGGATGCGGGTTTAAGAAGTAGGACCGTGCAACCATAAACACCGCAACTAATACAAATGACGCAGATATTATTATGTGCGCCCAAAGGAACGGACCAGGGCTGTATGTCAGTGAAGGAAATGCAGCCGCGTCGAAAAGCTCAATATGGTCAAAAATCAATTCATGTGATGAATTTGTCAGAACCAGAATGTAAATAAATGTTCCTGGGAAGAACAACGGAACAAGCCGTTTACTATTGACAAAAAAATACTCGGCATAATGAGTAAAGGATAAACTGAACAAGAAAAAGAAAACGGGGAGGTACATGATACTGAAATATTGAACATACAACCAGAAAACCATAGTCGAATAATCTACAGCCAAAATCTCGAAAATATAACCAATTCCCCACCACGAGGCGGCACCGGTCATTAAGACGAACATATAATTGGTTCTGGTGCCGGGGTAAAAAGCAAAGACATAGAGTGTCAATAAACTTACGACGATTGCAGATAGAATATAAGGAATAACTGCCAACGTGAATTCATACACTCAGATCAGTCTCCTAGGGTATCCATGCGTGTTTTTCAAGAACTCCGATCGATCTATGATGAAAATGGATCATTACTGAGGATATCTCCAAAATACCGCAAGCATCTTGCTTGATTAAATACTGCAGGCGCAGCATTAGGTAAGTAAAACTTCAGAGATGCCATAACTTTCGACATTCACATTACAATGAATCTGTGCAAAATAGACGGATACTTGATGGATCACATCATTCTTTAATATTTGGGATCCCGGGTATTTCGCAAATGAAAATAGAACCAACAGGTTGGTTGTCCTGCACCCAAACTTTACCGTTGAATGATTCAATAATTTCTTGTACTATTGTTAAACCGAGACCAGTTCCGATTTTCGTTTTAGAATCACTGAAGGTCGTGAAAGGTTTGAAGATTTCTTCCTTTAATGTGTCAGGTACACCTGGCCCTTGATCTGAAAAGTTAATACGCCAAATTTCTGGAAACTTGATGACTTCGATCTTAATTTCGCCATTAGACGGTGAAAATTTGACGGAATTATGAAGAAGGTTGAGGAAAGCACTCTTTAAAGCAAAGTTTGCGGGTACAAGTGCTAAATCTCTTTCAGGAGGCTCGAAAACAACATTTAGTCTTTTCTCTGTAATCTCGGGTTCTAATTCCTTTAGTACTTGAAAAAGTAATACGGATACATCCACCGAGATTATCTCCTGTGATTTGATATCTGAATCAATTTTGAGCCATTTAGTTACATCTTCAATAAGGTTCATTGTAGTAATTGTTTTTGCTTCGATTGCTGCCAAACTCGTTTTGATATCAGAAACATCTTGTGAGGAATTTCTCAAGGATGCCCTGGCAAGCTCAGAATATCCACTCATCGTCATTAAATGATTCTTCAGGTCGTGAGACAGAAGTTTGAGGATTGTTCCTGTAAGCTTTTGCTTCTTTTGAAGACTTGTTTCTGCTCTTTTTCTGTCCGTGACGTCACGTAGAATTACCAAAAACCCTAGAAGTTTGTCTTTCCTTCTCAAACCCGTTGCTAGGAGATCATAGTATCGATTTTCAAGACCAGTGACCTTATGCGGGCTTCTAAGCAGGATTTCTGTACTGCTCACTATTGTTTCTCCAGCCTCAATCTGCTCTATACCAATCTGAAATAGTGTAGCATAGTAGGCGCGCTCCTGAGCTGCTTCCTTTAACACAGAGACGATGTGCTTTCCATATATTTCCTGAGGTTGATGTTTGGGGGCAAGAATACGGTATCCTGCTGTATTTAGGTCTATAATTCGCCAATCCTGATCCAGAACAAGCAGTCCGTCCAAAACCTCCTCGAAAACATAGTTACGGGCAATGGGCGCAATATCAAGGAATCCTGTCTCAAAAATAGCGTACGCAAACAGAATATAAGCAATTACAAACATTATAGGCGTTAGATCAATAAAAGCTATTGGTGGAATGAGGTTAGTAACTCGAATGATATTGCCAGCGAATGGAAAAAGAAGTCCGGAGAACACAATTAGTATTTGTTTTTGATAAAGATAATTGACCGCCTTTCTTCTCTGTTCCATGTAAGCCTGGATAAGGAATACCAATCCAGCTATTAATAGAGCATAAGAATAAAGCGTATGAGAATAAAAAACAATTCCATAATTATGTTCTATTGATACGAAATCTGGAGTTGTTATTAGTTGAGATTGGAGATAAAACATGTTGTGGATATCATTAGTGACTAAAACTAGATAATGGATTAGGGGAGGAAGGAATAGGAGCCAAAGAAGTGGCTTCGTGACAGGGTTTCCTCGTTTAGCAAATACAAACACAAAAAAAAGAAAAAGAGGGGGAACTGCTGTAATTCCAATATATTCAATAAATATCCACATAAACTTGGTTGGAAGGTCGGTTGCCGCAAATTCGAGGGTATACCCTCCGCACCAAATCGCGGTAGAAATGACCAATGCTATGAAATAACCGGAATACATTGATCGGGGTCTAAAGAAAAGTGAGTAAAATAAAAGAAAAATCGCACAGGCTGTTACAACAGCCAATACTAATACGAATACGGAGATCTGATAACCCAAAGTTTTACCCCGTTTCGTTACTCCGCCATGAAGAGTAACCATTCACTTTTGATAAACTAAACCTAAGGTATCAATTAAATATTTGCATTTATTCTTGTCCTGACATTTTGTTACGCAAGTTTCAATTGGAGAAAAGATAATCAAGCGGAGGAACAGCTCTTGCCAAGGTAGCTTACCAGGAAGGGTTTATTGAAGATGTTAATCTCGTATCTCGCGCTATATGGGTTCCTTGCACTCATTTCAATTCTCGTAAAGAGTGTTAAATCCGGTGAGGTAGTAATTGACAATGTTATGCTTCGAAAATTGACTAAGATTAGGGTTCTGCTGAAAATGATGCCTACTGGTTTGGCGGCTATTTTTGCGTATTTTTGGATAACGAATAATCCTTTCTATCAGCTTGGCCTGGCTGGTGCGTTAATTTTTTGCTTCTTTGGCGACTTTGGTATCGATAAACATTTCTTATTGGGATTTGGGCTTTTTTTTGTGGCTCAATTAATGTTCGCGGTAACCTTCTTGGTTGAAGCATTCACTCTCGTGATTCCTGTCCATCTTACTATTCCTGGCGTCATCTTTACTGTATTGGTTCTGTTATATATGGTTATTTATCTCAATTACCTTCGATCATCGCCCTCAGGACTTGGAAATTACCTTATTCCTGTCATATTATATTGTATTGGAATTAGCTGTATGTTGGTATCTTCGTTTCTCCTTTGGTTGAGTTTAAACGAACTTTATGCTGGATTTATTGTGCTGGGGGCCATTTCTTTTGTCATTTCCGATTCATTTTTGGGGATCCATCGTTTTCATCATGAAATCAAGTGGCGGGAATTCAAAGTCACTAGCACCTATTATCTCGCATTACTTCTACTAAGTTTGAGCGCAATTTATGTATAATCTCAGTGAAGCCCAAATTTCTTGGATCGGAAAAAAAAATAATTGTAACGAGAAGGAAAGGTAGCATAAAGATATAGAGGATCGGTGCACCTATGGCTACATTTGATGCTTCTGGGCAAAGAACGGCAATAAAGGGTCATTCAGTTGAGTTAGATGAATTAGTTTCTAGCTTAAATACAGATAAAGATAATGGGCTTACCAATGATGAAGCGACGCGTCGTCTCGAGGAGTTTGGCCTCAATGAGATTCCGAAACCTCAACAGTCATTTTGGCAGGTGTATCTAGCCCCCCTACTCAACACTCTTATTGTGGTTTATCTTGCTATGACCACTGTAATCTGCTTACTGGCTTTGATTTACCTGCTTATTAATCCCAAGGACACTTCAATTTGGTGGACCGCTCTGCAATGGTTGATTATTGTTGCGATCAATTTCGGAATTGCAATTGTTCAGCAGGCACGGGCACAAAAAAAGATCGAAGCGCTCCAAAAGCTAGCAGCACCTGAAGCAAGAGTAATCAGAGAGGGAAAAGAGTCCGAGATTGATACAATATACCTGGTTCCGGGTGACGTCGTTAAAATCGCCCAGGGCGATAAGATACCTGCTGATTGCAGGATATTACGATCCAGTTCATTAAGGATTAATGAAGCGAGCTTAACGGGAGAAAGTGTTCCAAGTACTAAGGTTGAAACTGGTGATCAAACTTTTCCAGAGGATACACCAATAGGATCCCGTAAAAACATGGTATATAATGGCACATTTGTTACGATGGGATCGGGCATCTGTATCGCGGTTAATACGGGAGGAAACACCGAATTCGGAAAGATAAGCCGGGAACTAGAAGAATTAAATACCGGAGACATACCCATTAGGGCGAAAGTTAACGTAATCGGGAATTATCTAACTTTTGGCATGCTGATCGTGTTTAGCTTATTATTGATATATCAAACGACTCTTATATTAGATAATATCAAATCTGGCGTCTATGGGACAGAATTGGAATTATTAGGAGACGTTATATTCCAGATAAGCAATATGATAATTAAAGCCATGAGTGTTGTCCCCATCAACATACCATTACTGACTACTATCGTTCTCCTTACAGGGGTATTGGCCATGGCGAAGCGTAACGTGATTATTCGCAATTTGGCAGCTATAGAGAGCCTCGGACGCATTTCAATCCTATGTAGCGACAAAACCGGCACCATAACGACAGGACAAATGACAATTCAGCGTTTATGGGATGCAAATGAAGATAAATTCTATCAAATCACTGGAATAGGGTATGCACCAGAAGGAAGCATCATTCCTCTTCCCAAATCAAAAACAGAACTTGAAAAACATGAATCAGAGAAACTAGACCCCGTAATCGTTGATCCGGATTCCTCATTGGGTTTCTTGATAATTAGTGGTATGCTTAACAACGATTCAGAAATTGTCTCAGAAAAAGTGGGAGATATCCTAGCATACTCTGGAACAGGTTCTCCTACCGAATCTGCCCTCCTAGCATTATTTAATAAAACTGGACTTTCAAAAGATAGTATTTTGAGGGAATTTCACCTTATACGCGAGTACCCGTTTGATTCAAGTCTGAAAAGGATGTCTAAGGTCTTCAAGGTAGATGAAAAAAAACAGCATCTTGTTTTCTGCAAAGGGGCAACCGAGGTGGTCCTTGAAAAGTGTCAAAAACTGGGTTATGCAGCTCAGGCACGTCCCCTTAAACCTAAGGATCGAAAGAAGATTCTAGGCCACATGGAAGAGCTAGCTGCCCAAGGATTTCGTGTATTATCTTTAACATACAAAGAAGTAACCGAGCTACCAGCTAAGAGTGATGAAGAAAGAGATTTAATAGAGGACGGACTTTCATACCTTGGATTTGTTTCAATCCTAGATCCACCTAGGGAGCGGGTCAATTATTCTGTGGTGGAAACCATTAGTGCCGGAATAACGCCAATTATGATTACGGGGGACTCTTCTACCACAGCACAAGCAATCGCAACAGAAATTGGAATGCTGTCCCAACCACACCATCAGATTCATGAAGGACACGAGGCTGATGATCTAAATGAAACAGATTTCTTCGATACGCGAGTATTTGCCCGTGTGGCACCAAAAGACAAGCAGATTATAGTTGAACGATATCAGGATAACACGCGCGTCGTTGCAATGACAGGAGATGGAGTAAATGATGCCTTGGCATTATCCATGTCGGACGCGGGGATTGCTATGGGAATATCCGGCACAGAGGTTTCAAAACAAGCAGCAGATCTTGTAATCGCAGATGACAGCTTTAATTCGATTGTCACCGGAATCCGTGAAGGACGGGCCCTCTTTCAACGCATACGTGTGATAATTTTCTTCTACATCTGTGTAAATTTGGCAGAAGCAGCAGCGTATATCGGGTCAACCTTTGTTTCTGGTTTTATTCAGGGATTTGAACTTATGGATACTCTCCAACGGGCTTACATCTTTGGAATTGCACACACCTTTCCTCCATTGGCTTTAATCTTTGATAAAATCCCACGCGACATAATGGATCGCGATCCAATTGATAGCGCAGGAATTTTTAATAAGAAACTAGCAGCGACAATGCTCATCACATCTATCACGCTTGCCATTAGCATTTATTTCTTCTATTTTACCGCATTCTTTGGTTTCATTCCAGTTAATGCCACCAATATGAGTGGATATGTACCACTTTTTCAAACGGATCCTGAATGGATTGCTACACCGACCATTCGCAAACTTGCACCCATGACATGGGAACATGCAAAAGCGCGAACATTTATGCATACGATCCTTTATCTAGCCATACCCCTAATTGTCTTATCAATACGCCGAGTAGATAAATCACTGTTTGATGCAATTAGGGAAGATTCTTGGTGGCCGACATACATTTTTGTATTTGCGATCATCCCTTTCCATATGTTTCTGATGTATTTCCCCGTTATCCAAGAAATTCTAAGTCCACTATCATTTTATGTAGATGTCATTGCCCTAGACCTATTAGATTGGATAATTTGCC
The DNA here is from genome assembly GCA_048881705.1 of Candidatus Heimdallarchaeota archaeon. Taxonomy (GTDB): domain Archaea; phylum Asgardarchaeota; class Heimdallarchaeia; order Hodarchaeales; family Hodarchaeaceae; genus Hodarchaeum. The sequence goes on from JBHLSH010000045.1 coordinate 15,767, forward strand.
TCATAGCAGCTCTAATTCCAGTAATCGTGCTAGAAACTGCGAAGTGGCTGGTACGGGCTAGTGGAAAATACTATTAAGGATCTTAAATTAGATAATCTTATGGTATTAGTTCTGGAAAAAACTGGCTAATAATCCAATCTCCAACTGGAGGGTGCCGATGTATTGCAGGCCGCCAAATCATTTTAGATTCAATCATATCCCATGGTACATCCAGATTGTCCAGAATTGCCCTCTGTGCAAACTGACTTAGCCGTTTTAACGTGTTATCAAATGGATATGTCATGTGATCGCAAGGGAACTCTTTCTGCTTCAGATTCAGGCTTTTGGGGGTGTTAGCCAATGGGAGGGAAGAGGAGGTTATGGGGACAATCCAATCGTATCTTCCAATCGCGTTCAACCAGTGGAGATTTGGGTTCAAAATTGGATCCTGATTCAAGCGCGATAATAATTGGCTCTTTGGCGTGAGCTGAAAAAAACCAAGGCCCAAATCAGGGGGTACCCGTTCCTTGCTTAAAACCTGTTGAACAGAATTGAAAAATTCCTCCATTTTAGAGCGATTTCCCCGTGTTATCCCTTGATTCGGAACCGTAAGTAGCACGATTCCAAATATCATCTCTTCTATTCTCGTTAGCTCCCTCGAATGCTGGAAATTTGGGCTGGTCATGACCCGGGTGATTATCCCTCCCATACTGTGAGATATAATGGTAACCTTTTGCTGGCTTTCTTCGAATACTAATTCGAGTGAGGTTAATAAATCATTTTCTGCAAGATCGATAATATTGGCATACACGGCATTGCTAAGTGTAAGGCTCCAGCAGTCGATTCCCTTCAAACTCAAGTAATTACCTAAAGAATCTTCATAGCGAAACCAAACCTCCCCTGAACTTCCAAAGCCGTGGATAAAGAGGACGGGTGGGCCTTTAGAAAAAGGATTGTGATGAACGAGCCTTGCGATGCCAAAATCGGTCTTGATCCGATATAGAACAGTATCTAGGGACATTTTTTACCCAGGAATATGCCTTTTTTCCTTATTGGGCGTGATTGTCATTACTCCTGCTCCCCTAATATAGATATTCGGAAGTAGGTAATGAATCAGAACAGCTTTGGCGGCCATAATCGGAACCATACTAGTCCCAAAATGCTTGGTCCCTTGATGGTTCCCAATTCCCGGCTATCTGTACTGTACGGCAGGTTATCTCCCAATAAAAAGTAAGAATCCTCCTCAACCTGGAATTTCATTTCATGATGAGGGTTGGAGCGACTTGAGGAAAGAATTATATTTGTTCTAGCCGCTTGAATTCTTATTTCTTTCTTATCCATATAAATATATTCCCCAGGGAGACCCATTACGCGTTTTATTAAGATTTTGGATCCAGTGTTGGAATGATGGAACCCAACTATCAGCATCCTTTCTATAGGATTGGTTTTGAAATAATTCAAATCCATTAGAACATATTGGTCAGCAAGGATTGCTGGCTCCATTGAATGGCCATGGATCCGAAGCCATTTCCCTCTAAGTCGCCCAGTGGCAAGTCTAATAAACGCATCTTTGAGCTTATTACGACCCTTAATTCGTAGCATCCCGATGAGATAAAGTTTAAGTATAAAAAATGAAAAAAAAGGCTATTTTGCTATTTATGCAGAACTAGTTCTGCGCCCGCACCTGCATAAGGAGCCTTAACTCTTATGCTTTCAATACCTTTGATCTTCCAGAAAATCATAGCAAACTCCTGAACAGAGTTCAGCAGCTGGGTGGCGATTTCCAAGTTAATTTCCTGGCGGGCTTGGCTTGCCTGCTGCATAATCCTCGGAACCAGATCTGAAATTTCCGGAAACTGTTCTACGTGAACAGGTTTGATAAAATCTCCCCATATGACTCTGATTTCGTGTTTAACCAGTTCCGCGTGCTCCTCTTTCGTTGCAATATAACGACTAAACTTGTGGGCATTGGCCTGATCAGTCCTGTTCGGTAAATCATTGATGAGATTAACCATTCTAATAACGGTATGCGCAGCTACTTGGGCCAAATGCGGATCGTAAATCCCACACGGAATATCGCAATGGGCATAACCTATCTCGGGTTTTAGGATTTTTTCCATTATTTTCATTCATTTCACCTAATTGTTTTTTCTTTTCATAAAACGAGACCTAGCTCGTTGTTAAACGCATTTATACTCTCAGTCCTTAAAAACTTTAACAGTTTCTCCGCGTAAGTTCGTAGTTTAAACCCATGATTTTGAATATTTTGGGCTTTTTCCGAAGATATGCCACGGAGACATCAAATTCTGAGTTGAATTGGGAGATGGAATTCCTAAGTTAGGAGATCGGCTAAAATTAGGGATCAGATGATTTTGTTGGCCGAACACATAGGATTTTAGAAAGTTGGACAGGAATATTTTCTCTTCGATCATTCATTGCAACGATGACTCCCTTATCACTCTTTTCTTCGACCTGTAATTCAATTCCTACCTTATTGATGCCAATGCTTTCCAATGTACGAGCTGTATCGTTGAAATGAGACGAAACACGAGTCAATGTAACTAATGTTCCATTGGGAATATCTAGAAGGCAAGGGTCGCTACATCCCAGATCTTTAACCTCGCCATGAGGAATAGGCATACCAAAAGGAGTTTTCTTGGTTCTTAATTTCTTATATATAAAATCAGCCAGGACGTCAGAAATACCATGTTCGATAAGACAGGCCTGTTCATGGAGGATGTTAAATGGAACATCAAAGACTTCATATAACATAGCTTCAGCAAGGCGGTGATTCCTAGCAATTCTTCTTGCTGCGTGGAACCCCTTTCTGGTCAGTTTCATACCTTCATATGGCTTATAATCTACATATTCCTCTTTCTCCAACTTACGGCGTACTATATTCGTCAGCTGGGTTTTCCCTATTTTCCCTCCTAGTCTATTGAGGATTTCTCCCATTTTAATGCGTTGATCGTCTGATGAGGCATCTACCGATAGATCAAACAGGCATTCCATTATTTCTTGCTCAGGAACGCGAAGACCCTCGGTGGGACTGTGCATTTCGGGCAATCTTATCTCCAGCCGTTATTGATTTATTGTTTAATTTAAAATCTACTATCGAAATCCCATATTGAAGATTACCTTAGAATTTCTGGGAGCAGTTTATATCTAAAGACCAATCTTATATTTTCCCCCTAATTCTTTTCCTACATGTCGTTCGGGCCATCTACATTAATACATTTCCGGATTATTCTATATTTACTACTAACAGTACTCGTTCTAATAGTATCTTTCTTTCCTGAAGGTTGGTTAGTCTATTGGATTGTCACAACGGAAAATCTGGATCTTATTCATTACCTTCTTTCCCCATTGTATCTTTTTTTAACATACTGTGCTACAGTTGTATTTTTCGGAGTTGTGCATAGCCAAATTATCATCCGAGGGTTACGCTTACTTCCATATCGAGTAGAACCAGGCATCTACCCCCATCATTCAGCAATGGGTAGGGCTGTAGGAATACGAATTGCCGCGGATGGTATTTTTAAGTCTATGCTGAAAGTTTTCACTTTTCTTCCCTTTGTTTGGGGAATTTTTCTTTTTCCATACGGAATGAGACTATATGGGTTACGAGTAGGAAAGAATTCACATATTGCTACGAGAACATATATCGAAGGAGCCGGATTGGTTGAAATTGGGGAAGATACATTTATTGGCTATAATTCCGTCGTGACAGGACATCGGAATGAAGATCGTGCAATCAAGGTAAATCCTACAAAAATTGGAAATCATTGTCTCGTTGGTGCTTATTCAGTTGTGGCCAATGGAGCTGAAATGGAAGATGGATCAGTATTAGGAGCCATGAGTGGGCTTCTTACGATGAAAATCCCCCAAAACGAAGTATGGGCAGGAGTCCCTGCAAAATTCCTGAAGAAAAAGGGCGGAAAATTCGGCGGCAAATTACCGACTCAAAGTCAAGATGCTGGGTAATTTCTACCTATTTAAATCGCCAAAATTCCTTCAAGTATTGGGAAAAGGGCTTAGAGCCAATTAATGATCATTTATCTTAGGGCTGATTTTGTGATATTCATGGCGGAAATTGAGGGAGGCCAATTATGGCAGGGGATGAATAATATAATTCATGTCTGTTAGACCATCCCATCACTCCCATCATGAGAGATTCGCATGTTAGATATCCTAGAGAAATCCGTAACATTCGGTGAAACACTCGGTGCCAGGTTTGTTGATGCACGGTACGATAACCTGACCCTCCGAACCCTCCAGAGAATAAATGATGTTTGGAAGGATGTTTTGATAAGAAGCCGAACTGGAGTAGGTATAACCGCCTATTTTGAGGGTGCGAAGGGATATGCATTTACTGGAAGTACAGACACGAGTGTTGTTAAAGAAACGGTAAAGCGAGCAGTGAAACTGGCAAAGGCAACTGCATCTGCTGTTTCATTAAAATTAGAATTTGAAAATGGCGATGCGGTCAACTCAGCGAGTGCAGACTTAAGCAAACGCCTGATCAAAATTCATCCAGACGAGAAAGATCTTGATTTCAAGATTGGGATGGTAGATCGGGCTTTGGAGTCGGCCCGGGAACATGGTAAGAACATAAATACGGTGCGTGCTCTTTATGGTGAATTGTATGGTAAGAAACTTTTTACGAACTCAGATCATAGTATTATTGACTGGGAATTCGAAGTAGTAGATTTGAGAACGTTGGTCACATCGAAAACAGATGAGGGTCACCTAGTAAACGGATTTCAGGGATATGGCGGAACCTGGGGCCTGGAAGTTTATAATAATCCAGGTAAAACTCCCGAGGCCATTGGAGCAAGCGCAGGAGAAAGTGCCAAAGAGCAGTTGGAAGCTAAGGCGTGCCCCGGGGGAAAATTTCGTGCATTGACTGAAAATCGTTTGACAGGCGTTTTGGCACACGAATCTTTCGGACATTTATCAGAAGGTGATTTCGTCGTTACAGGAGGATCGCCTTTGACAGATAAAATCGGAAAACATCTGGGTTCTAAATACGCATCAATAATTGATACGGGAACGCCTGATATCTCTTCATACGGAGGCCTCTGGGTTCCTTTTGATGATCAAGGTATTCGTGGAGGTGAAACGGTTGTTCTTGACCAAGGGATCCTACAGTATTATCTACATGATAGGGGTACGGCGAATTATTTAGATCAAAAACCGACGGGAAATTGTAGGGCACTACATTTCGGATATGGACCTATTCCTCGGATGACAAACACGTATTTCACCCCAGGCGATTTAAACGAGGAAGAAGCCCTGGAACTATTAGATACGGGTATTTATGCAATTCAGACTTCGGGCGGCCAGGTATCACTTGATGGATTCTTTGTGTTCAAAGCAGTGCGAGGTTATTGGGTTGAAAATGGAGAAAAAAAATACCCTTTGCGCGAAGTTAGCCTCTCGGGCAATATATTGAACCTCCTGGGAATGATTGAAGGTGCAACCCGTGATCTCAGCCTTAACAGTGGATATTTCGGAGGTTGTGGCAAAGGTGGTCAATATCCATTACCAGTTGGATTGGGCGGACCCAAACTGGTGTTTTCTGAAGTCACATTTGGGGGTAAGGCTGGAACTTGACTAGGAGGTATCTGGAACATGGAGTTTGAAACCATTAAAGACGAACTATTGGCTACGATTGATTCTTCTCTGAAGTATTCCCAATCTCTTGATACCAACGCAGAATTCGAAATCTATTTGGTCTATCTTAACAAATCAGAAGTAAATATAAATCAGGGGATGGTAGAGGCTGCTGACGGGATTTTGGCAGGAAATGCAGTTCGAGTTGTGACTGGCTTTGAAAGGCAAAAAAAAGTTGCTTTTTCTGCTGGAAGTGGAATAGATACAGATTCTGTGAAAAAAAATTTGAGAGAAGCACTTGCTATCAATATAAATCTAAACATAACGGATCCCCGATTTTTCGATTTTTGTGATCCGAAGCAACCCGGACACGAAGGATTGCTCAACGATGAGATACTCACCTTAGGTACAGCTGATCTTGTTCCCGGGAACATGGACTTAATAAAAGAATGCGCTGCTGTCGATTCCCGAATTAGGCGCGTTTCCAGCTCATCCACCGTTATATGGGGAGGTTTTGCCATTGGGAATACAAGGGGTATTCAACAAGCTTCTCGAACCACTAGAAACACTTTTTCCGTGGATTGTACAGCGATTGGAGAAAACGATGAGAGAAAAGAAGGTTTTATCTATGAAACAGAGAGATCTAGGCTCGTAGATATCCAAGGAATGGGGAAAAAAGCCGGAAACAGGGCCATTGGCCAATTAGGAGGCATAAACCTTGATAAAACCGTGGTTCTTCCAACTATATGGGATCCAAATGCCGCTGCCTCGTATATTAGATCTGGACTTGGTCAATCCGCCAATGGGGCATCAGTGGTAGAAGGTCTTTCCCCTCTTGCCGATAAAATCGGTGAAAAAATCGCCAATCCCATTTTTTCGCTGGTTGATGACGGTCAAAAGCCAAATGGAATATCTACTCATGCAATTGACCGCGAGGGGTATCCACAACAGAAAAATATCATTATAGAAGACGGAGTCCTCAAATCTTTCTTATTTAACTCATATTATGGTAATATTTTTGGTACTGAATCCACAGGAAATTGTACTCGATCATCCAACCTCCCTTATGAGGGTACCCCCGGCATTCAAGGACTAAACTTTGAAACCAGTGTTGGCATAAAATCTGAGGATACACTAGTTCATTCCATTGATAGAAGGGGCATTTTAATCCGTGAAATGCCTATGGGTATGTTTCACAGTAACGTATCTACCGGAGAATTTTCAGTTGTTGCCAATGAATCATACCTAATCGAAAATGGAACCATTCAAGGACCTATCAGAGCTACGTCAGTTGCAGGGAATTTTTATGACGGTTTGAAGAATATCAGGGAGCTAGCCGATAATAAAAGAAAAACCCCTTATGGAGTAGAAACGCCTAGTATTTTGTTTGACGGATTCTCCATTGTGGCCTAAATAGCAACAGAAATGGAATTTACTGGAAATCTTATCCAGGTCATTCCTTGGTTACCACGAATCCTTCTCCTCTTAGCACGGAGATCGCTTTATCCAGATCTTCCTCTTTTATTAATATATAGTCAGTGTTGAATGTAGAGATGGCAAAAATACTTATTTTCTGATTGGCTAAAGGATTTGCAATGGAAACAAGGATACCATACAGATTGAACTCCAATGGACCGTTAACTTTGAGATAGCGCCATCCACGCTCAGCTTTAAGATTGGAATCTAGCTCTTCTTCCTTTATGATAATTGAAATCTCGTTTTCAGTTTTCGTGATGGACCAAAACGGACTTAAATCTTCAAAGTTAGGAAGGGTGGCATCTGGGCTCAGTTGAAAGATCGCTAGGCGTGTTTTACCCACCAAAAGACTGAATTTCATTCAAATTATCCTCAGAAATAATACCTGAACACCAAAAAAAACCTGCATTTATATTTACCCATCCACGGAATTGATTAATAAGATTAGAGGTCATAAATAATCGTATAATGGTTTATCCTAAATTTAATAGGTTCAAGAGGATAAAAATAGATCGTAAATAAAGGATGGACGTGTTTTAGAGAATTAAAAGGAGTTTGGCCCAACTATGCGTTATGAAGAAGCTTACCTGGTAATTATACAGGCTCGCGAAGATTTTCCAAATACAATGACCGAAGAAGAAAAAAAGATCATGAGCGATCATTATGCCACCTTAAAGAGATACATGGATCAAGATAAGCTGATATTGGCAGGACCAACCTTGGATGATAGCGGTGGGTACATTATTTTGAATGTATCCTCAAAGGAAGAAGCGGTCAAGCTTATGTCGCAGGATCCTTCAGTGTTGGCGGGAATTATGACTGTTACCTATCATCCATTTCGTGTTTCTCTAATCAAGTGTCCTTCGACCAACATTATGAGCTGAAATGGGAATAAGATGCTCGAGCACAAATCATGTTATTTTCACACGCCATTTGAACCGTTACCTGAAATTGACAAGACGATGAGGATATGCATGTTCCTATCGTATTGATCCTATCTTTCAATTTCAGAAATCAAGAAGGAGAGATCAGATTGGCAGGATTTAGGATTTTATCTAATTTTTTCTCAGAAATCAAGTCTTCTTCTCTTACAACTTCTCGAATCGTTTTTCCTTGTGTGTAGGCCTTATGGGCTATACTAGCGGCTCGCTCGTACCCAACAATTGGAGATAACAGTGTTACGAGCATGAGATTTTGATTTAGGTTTTCTTTGAGTTTGGTGTGATTAACGATCAATCCGTTCACACAACGATCTGCAAAATTTATCGCTACGTCCCCTAGCAGCTGAATTGATTGAAGAAGATTGAAAATCATTACGGGTTTGAAGACGTTCAGTTCGAAGTTCCCTTGAGATCCAGCAAACGAAATGGAGACGTCGTTGCCAAGAATCTGAGCCACGACTTGAGTAACAGATTCTGATTGCGTTGGATTTATTTTACCAGGCATGATTGAAGAACCCGGCTCATTTGCAGGAAGAATGAGTTCTTGTAGACCATTGCGGGGTCCAGACCCCATCCAGCGGATATCATTTGCGATTTTCATTAGAGAAACTGAAACGACCTTAATGGCCCCACTTATCTCTACAATAGCATCATGGCTCGCCATTCCTTCGAATTTGTTTTCGCTAGATACGAAAGGAAGATTGGTTAGTACTGCGATGCGGCTTGCAGCTCGTTCCGCAAATTCAGGATGGGAGTTGATCCCTGTCCCCACTGCGGTTCCACCTATGGCTAATTCATAAAGATGAGGCAGAGCATTAGTGATCCTAGTGATCCCATGTCGAATCTGAGTGGCATATCCCGAGAATTCTTGTCCCAAACTAATAGGAGTAGCATCCATCAAGTGTGTACGCCCAGACTTGATGACGTCTTTATACTCCTCCATCTTCTCTGTAAGAATACTCAATAAACGGTTCAGAGCCGGAATTAAATGGTTGGAAATAGCTTGAACAGCTGAAACGTGCATAACCGTGGGAATAATATCATTTGATGATTGTGATCGATTTACATGGTCATTGGGGTGGACTGGTGTCTTAGTTCCCAGACTTCCACCTAATATCTCAATCGCACGATTCGAGATCACCTCATTCATGTTCATATTGGTTTGTGTGCCGGATCCAGTTTGCCATATGACCAGAGGGAAATGGTCATCCAGCTTGCCACCTCTAATCTCATCGGTTACCTGTATTATGACTTCAGCGATCTTTTCATCTATTAGGCCCAAATCTTTGTTGACCTCCGCACAGGCGCGTTTTACGATTGCCAATGCGTAGATGAACTCAGTTGGAAAAATTACATGTCCAGATGACCGAAAAGGAAAGTTATCAACACTACGTTGAGTTTGTGCTCCCCAATATTTGTCATCTGGAACTTCAACCTCACCTAGACTATCTGCCTCTTTTCGAAAGCCCATCGATAACTACCAACCTGTTTCAGGATAAAAAGAAGTAAAGCGATACTGGTTTGATTAGAGGTTTCTTTCCAGAGTTAAAAATGTTCTAGATTCTTGATTCGGAATTTTCAAACAGATATATAGTCAAAGCCTTTCTAGTGGATTTGAACTGGCTGATATTCGTTCATAATGGCCACTGAAAACTGGTTATATTGTAATTATAGACCAACGGTACCACCAGAGAATATAAACGGCTTTGGAGAAGGAAAACTTTTTTTATCAAGTACACTAATCGTTCTTCATCCTTGTCACGGTTTTCGTCAGTTTGCGGAATCTAAATCCCAGATTGAGTGGGCGTTCTTAGGATACCCAAACAAATTGAACCATTTCGTGATTATCGAGGTGTTAAAAATTCGTCTCCTTGAATATGAGAGTAAAGAGATTTTCAGTGAGTATGGTCTTCCACTAGCCAAGAGGATAGTTCTTGCCAAAAAAGAAGAGTTAAGTTCAAAGATCAAACAGTTTTCCTTCCCAGCGATTGTAAAATCACAGATTGCGGTTGGGAGTAGGAAAAAAAGAGGCCTGATAAAAATCGCCAATACCAGCGAAGAGGCTATACAAATGTGTGAGGAATTCTTTCAGAAGAAAGTGGGTGATTATGGGGTAGAGGCTATCTTGATCGAAGCACTCGCTGATATTCAGCATGAATATTATTGCTCAATAGCTCTAGACTCTTCAGGAAGGCAATTTGTTCTTATAGCTAGTGCAGAGGGAGGGATTGACATTGAAGAAGTCGCGGCGACTCGTCCTGACGCCATAATCAAAGAATCCATTTCCTTACGTGAGGGACTCAGGAGAGATGTTGCACAGGATGTCGCGAAGAGACTGGGTTTCGAAGATAATGTTTTAGCTGAAGCTACTGACATGTTCCTAAAGCTATGGCTAATAGCAACGGAAAAAGAGGCTCAGTTAGTTGAGATCAACCCCCTTGTTCTTACACCAGAAGGAATACTCGCTGTTGACGGGAAAATGACATTAGATGACAATGCGGTATTCCGACAACCTGTCGTCCAACATTTCCAAGAAAAAAAATTATCAGAGCTTGAGAAGGTAGCCAAAAAAGTAGGTTTTTCATTTGTAGAACTTAACGGAGATATCGGTATTTTGGCAAATGGCGCAGGCCTTACTATGGCATTACTTGATGTTTTGGCTCAACATGGATTGAATGGTATGAATTTTCTTGACGTCGGTGGGGGAGCTAGTAAGGAAAGAGTTTATGAGGCTCTAAAACTAATTTTCACGATGGGACCTCGGGCGGTTCTAATAAACATCTACGGAGGAATCACTCGGTGTGACGTTGTTGCAGAGGCTATTCTCGCGACGTTGGGTGAGTTCCCTGACGCACCGCCAATGGTGATCAGATTAACTGGCACTAGAGAAAAAGAAGGAGTCAGTATCCTAAAGAATGCTGGAATTGATGCATATCAAAACATGATGACTGCAGTTGAAAAACTAAAGCAGATCATTAGATGAGAGAGGATGTGAAACCATGTATATCAGCGAACAGAGTAGAGTAGTAGTTCAGGGAATAACAGGAAACCAAGGAAGATTTCATACCCAATTAATGTTGGACTATGGTACCAATATAGTGGCTGGAGTGACACCTAAAAAAGGAGGAGAAGAAGTTCTTGGGGTACCTGTTTTTAACACAGTTCAAGAGGCTGTAAGTGAAAAATCAGCTGATACGAGTATAATTTTCGTACCGGCTCGATTCACATACGGAGCGGTGATGGAAAGCCTGGAAGCAGGAATTACAATGACCTGCATCATTACTGAGCACGTTCCAGTCTTCGATATGGTACGTCTCGTAGAGTTCTCGCGAACTCGCGGGCTTCATCTCATCGGGCCCAATACTCCAGGAATGTTGGTTCCTGACAAGATCAAGCTTGGAATTATGCCCAGTGACATGTGCCACTTTGGTCGAGTTGCAGTAATTGCCAAGAGTGGAACGCTCTCGTATGAAATAACGAAGGCCCTAGGAAATGCAGACATTGGTGTTTCCGCTTATATTGGAATTGGTGGAGATCCAGTCCGCGGTAAAACCCTCGTTGAAGCATTTGACTATTACGTAAGAGATCAAAGCACAGACATTATCGTTTTGATTGGAGAAATTGGTGGAGACGAAGAGGAAAAGGTCGCAGAATACATTAAGGACGAAAAGAACGCGGTAGAAAAACCCATAGTTGCTTATATAGCAGGCAAGAGTGCCCCTGAAGGTAAGCGAATGGGCCATGCAGGTGCGATAATCTCGGGAAACGTTGGAACCGCTCAAGGAAAAATCGAAGCGCTAAATAAAGTAGGTGCAGCCGTGGTCGATACTCCCTGGGATATCCCCGCAACCGTAAAGGATTTCCTTTAGGTGACTTTAGATTCCCTTTCATTGATGTGTATAAACGTACGGCCTTCGGGGCCGCAATCTCTTCCTATGGATCAGCAGAAGGTCTGTAGAGAACAGGTCTATGATGAAATTCCGGAAACTCTTGCTCAATGGGGTGAGCTGCCTATCCTGCAGTTCGCGCTAGTGCAAAGATCGGAGTGAAATTAAGAAAACATTCGGATCAGCAATTTCGATACCCCAGAGGCCAATATCCTTGTGATCGTGCCCTTTTTTCATTTTAGGACAGTAAATTATGACATCAGAAAGAATTTTGTAAAGACTCGACAAGTTCTTTTGCTGCGGCTGGATCTAGTTCTCTTCGTGGAGCAGAAAATCGAATATCGTCATTTGTCCACCTCGGGATTAAGTGAAAATGCGTGTGAAATACCTCCTGCATTGCAGCAGGTTCATTCGTCTGTAGTAGATTGATACCATCACAATTGGTTACCATTTTCAATGCTTTTACACCCCGAGTTATGACTTTCCCAACAGCAGCCATATCTTCATCATGAATATCCAATAGATTGCGAGAATGTTCCTTAGGAACAACCAGTATATGACCTCTTGCAGTTGGGTTTATATCTAAGAATGCTAGCGTCTTGTCATCTTCGTAAACTTTGTATGCAGGTATGTTTCCTGAAATAATTTCGCAAAAAATACAATCTGACATCTTCTCATCTCTTACTAGTCGTTTTAGATACTTTACGGAAGTTTTTTCGACGGAATCGATATGATAAACGTTGATAGTAATAATGTTAATAGTCAGGATATTTAATTTTTCTAGTATATTTTGCCAAAACGATTCGTGAATCAGAATAAACAGGAACCTCTAAACTCATTGATTTCTTTTTTACCTTAATGTAATTGGTTTTAGGAGATAAAATATCAACGTACAAATTCTTTTGCCAATCTAAAAGATAATTTTTTGAAATACACATATGCTACAATGATAATACTAGAAAATCCTATGGTTAATCCAATATATGGATCAAAAGTAGGTAGGAGAGGCTCTGTTATCAAAAACGTATACGCACTGGCTAACCCAAAGATAACTGAAATTGGAACTGTTTTAAGATTCCATATGTTTACCCAACAGATAACTCTAAAAAGAATGGGGGGCCCCCCACCCAAAGTATATAACGTTCGTAAGTCTGTTACTAGAATGGATCGTGCAATGAGACTTGAATAGGCCACAATAGCCAATGTCGTTGAAATCAAAAGAGGGAGCGAAGTACCAAAAGAAGATGCCCAGAATGGGTCACCCATTTCGATATATCGATTTTTGTAATCATCAAGAGAAAAGTAACCGATAGTCGGATCTTCATCAATTACTTCCATTATCTGACTAGAGGGATTTTGGATAAAAGCTACATTCCATGAATCCATTGATAACTCACGTAGGACTACTAATTCTTTAATATCCATATAAATACAATCTCCGCGCGCAAAGGGATCAACTAAAACTCTTCTTATCTCAAAACGCTTTAATTCCGTTACATTTATGGGAATCACAGACTCAGCAGTGGGCTCTTTTCCATCAAATAAGCCATCACCAACATACACTAGGCTTTTGGTCGTAATTGGTTCATCTTTTATGCTGAAATAGTTAAACAGTGAGAAGTTTTGGCTATCAATTCCCCAAAAAAAGGATTTTCCAGATACGATTCCTGATGCTGGATACGATCCGTTTTCGGATAGTTCAAGTGGGAGCAAGATATCAACTTCCCCGCCAAGTAATAACCGAGTTTCATATGTACCGGAATCTGGGAGGATTTGAAGAAACGATGGTGGCAGTAAATAATCCTTCGAAAGTAAAACTGATTGAAATGGCTTCGTTTGGGTTGATGGATCATAGAGATCCTCTACCAAAGACGAAATCTCAATGGGGGTTACAACAATAACCTGATCTCCATACCCTCTAGATGCAAAGCTGTTTGTGGAGACATGAATAATATTCCCCCCAAAAACGGCAAAACTGATCAAAAACACCAATAGAAAGGTTCCAATCAACATTAATGATGAAAGGACTCTAAATCGTTTAGAAACAAGGTATCCAACCCAAAATGCAACCTGTTTTGTTATGGAATAGCCCCAAATGGTATGGGAACTTTTTAAGTCTAAAGAATATTGGCCTTCGATGATTTCTCGAAAGTTTTGTCGAATAATATAATTGATAATCAATCCTGCAACAAAATAAACTCCCAATAGTTGGAGAACAACATATATAGTCTCAGGTACGGGAATTAAGAGTTCCATAACGCTAATGAGCGGGATTCCCAGCAAAAACTGGAACAAAAATTGAATTAGTATATTGATTATCCATCCCAAAATTCCAGAAACAAGAGTTAGTAGAAGCATTTGCGCCAAAGGAACCCGTTGGATATCCTTGAAGGATCCGCCCATTGCAAGAAGAACAGCTAGATCCTTCATCCTTCCGATAGTCAATATTGAGCTCAACAGCGTGGCTACTAAGATCCCAGTGATCAATGCCGTCATACTAAGGAATGATAAGAAATTATATAAGATTGAGATAATTGAAGGGTTTAAACCCGTGTAAGAAGAGACCTGTCCCCCGAGAAATTGAGATAAACGGTTGAATAACATCCCAGAGGCTGTTATAAGCGATTGAATTCCAATAAAAATATTCGTGCGAGATCGTGTCCTTCTGATGTCTACCCAAGCTAGCTGGAGCGACCCCATAAGATCACATGCTTAATTGATTTAATCTTCCCTCTTCCGGAATATAAATCGAATCTGCGAGTTTAAACAGATCCCTATTATGTGTAACGCATACAATTGTTCTTGTACCCTTCAAATGCGACAATTTAGAGTGAATTATCTCTGAGGTGGCAGAATCTTGATTTGAAGTAGGTTCATCCACCAATAAAAGCTCAGGATCCATGAGAAGGCCTCTTATGAATACAACACGCTGATATTCCCCTCCTGATATAAGAATCGGGAGGGAGTGTTCACGTCCAGCCAATTGGAACTCCTCTATCAGTTCCAGGGCCTTATCTTGGAATTCTTCCTGGTTTGCACCAGCCAGATGAACGGGAAGCATAATATTCTCAAGGACTGTCAGCGAGTCTATCAAATGGCCAGTCTGAAATACAAAACCGATGTAAGTAGCGCGAAAAAGCGCTAAATCCTCTTCAGACATATCTGATAAGTGATGATTTAACACCAGAACATCCCCGCCGTCCACGGTTGCTAATCCACCAATAATGGACAATAATGTAGTTTTACCAGAGCCTGATGGTCCCGAGAGAATAACAAAATCGTTGGTACCACATGTAAAATTCAAATCATTGAAGATTGGGATTTTAATTGAAGCTCCCAATTTGAATACTTTAATTACGTTTGTTAGGGAGATTGCAGGTTCAGACAAGGACGTATCATACCCCACACTGCTTTAGTTTAAGATTTCATGGATTGTCAAATATTTACCGCTAGTTTCAAGGGTGCTTTCAAGAAAACAGATATAAAAAATCTCCTTTACGTGATATGGCAATGACCAATTCAAAATCAGATGATAGTTCGAATGCTTTTTCCGAGCCCTCATAAGGGAAATAGGGTGATTGCAGCTCAGTAAGATACCATGAAGAGAGTCGATTTTGAGTAATTAGTGATTTTCTCACAATCTTAGCTCTCTAATTCTGGTTTAGGACATTGTTAGCTCTGCAAACACGGCTCTATGGTCTGAATCTCTAGGCCTCCCAGATACATCACATTGTAAAACATTCCAAGAACCCTTAAGCCAGATATAATCGATTCTATTATCTAAGGTTCCATCATCATTGTACGAAGTCCTTCCAGTATCGATAAGCGGATCATTTCCTGCCAGAACCCACGCATCAGAGAAAGAATTATTCAATAAGAGATAGGTCGGATCTGTTCCATTTGGAGGCGTGTTAAAATCTCCCATGAGAATAGCTCTTTGGTCAGAAATGGTTTGCGCAAAAATAGCCTGTGCCTGTAAAAAGCGGTCATCTGCGAAACCACTTGTTTGAAAATGCGTAACGATTATTGGAACTTGACCCGCAAGACTGCCTGTCTC
>JBHLSH010000046.1:0-31404 GCA_048881705.1 Candidatus Heimdallarchaeota archaeon
ACAGATTCAAAGAAATCCGCGTACCCAAGGTCAACTATTCTTACTGCTTGATCTTTCTCAACGTCATAAAAATTGATTAGATGAGATATCTGATTTTCCTTATCTTCATCGATGAAAGTGATTTTGTCTAACTCCTGTTCGACTTGAAAATCGCTTCCGACTTCCTCCGAAACTGACAACCTAGAAGAGGGCACGTCTCCAATTAAAGGTTCGCGATGATCTTCCATAGCTTCTTGAATTTTTCCTGTAACTTGGACTTGGTCAATTCCCTCTGGTTTCACTGCCTTTTTCATTAGATGCTGTAGTCTATTTAGAACTACATCATCTGCACCCTTTGGTTTCTCAAGCTTGGTTGCATCTCTCATCAGATTTTGAAGCTTAGATAATACTTCTGATTTGCCTACCGCCTTATGCCCAGGCAGAGACGCGGGAGATGATTGTCGTATTACTGTGGCATCAAAGGGAGTTAATGGAAGCTCGTCCTGAGGGGTTCCTCCCAAATGAGCTCGTTCAACAGCTTCAACTTCTTTCCTAATAACCATGCTCTCTTTCACATATTCTTCGATCGGCCCAATCTTTTCATGATCAACAAACTCGCTTTCAGCCAGTTCTGTTGCCGAGAGCTCAAAAATACGCCCAAAACTCCGAATTACAGTCTCAGGTTTATAAATAGTTGTTCGAAAGAAGGGTAAATTACCGGCCTTGTATTCCAGTTGAAATTGTTCCTTTAACTGAGAATGTATACTTTCATAATTAGGAAGATTCCGAACTAGATCGTTCTTATGGAGAAAAACGAAGATGTTCGCTTTGGGTGAAAATTCCTCCAATCGTTCCAAACAACCGCAAAAATACTGGATCGCGCTATTCCGTGAGGTTTTATTCGCTACATCAATAAGAAAAATAAACGATCTTACAGAACTGAAAACAAATGGGCTGAAATTGTTTAAAAATCGTTTTAAAAAGATTTTTTGACCACCCAGATCAACAATTGTCACGGGAGTATTTTTAATGTTCATTGTCATGCGTTCATAGTTGATTGTGGCACCTAAACTGTCCACATCTGCCGTAGATTGTTTTAGAAAGAATATTCGTTTGACTGCAGTCTTGCCAGCCTCACTTAGTCCAGCTAACAAGATCTTGTATCCTAATCGAGCACTGATATCGGCATGAGACACCCAGTCTGACATAATCTATTGATCCTGAGACGTTATCCTTCAGAGCAAGGAGAGCGGCCTTTTGAGAACCTTTTATACCGTGATACACCCACATTATTTGGTAATATAAATGCTCTGAAATTCTTAAAACACGGGGTTAGGAAGAATGTGAAACGTTCTATAATCTTATTGAGATAGCGTTATAAAGCAGACATAGTTTGAATTTTGCTGGATCACTCAAGAAAGAGGAGATTACCATTGAAAACTGCCCCTCTACCACAAAAAGTTTTATTCATGGGATTAGGCGCATCAGGTAAGAGTAGTATACGGTCCGTTGTTTTTGAGGGAAAAACTCCGGATGAGGTGATGGACTATCATGCTACGATTAATTATACCCGTTCAACGAAAAGCGTTGTAGATTCGGCCTTTCAAATTTTTGATTGTGGCGGGCAGGAGAGCTTTATTTCCGTTTTTGTTGGGGAACAGGCGGAATTCATATTCTCCGATGTTCAAATTCTGGTTTGGGTAGTAGATGTAAGTAATTTTGATCAGGTTTCCACTTCAAAGTTCTATTTTGACCATGCGATGAATAGACTCGGTGAATTTTCCCATGAAGCGATTGCTTTTTGTCTTTTCCATAAAGCAGACCTTTTATTGCCTCAGATGCAGGATGAAGTGATTAACACGCTGAAAGAATTCTTTATCCCCCCAAAAGACTGCGAAATAGAGATTAAGTACTATCAAACCTCAATTTTCGATAATTCCGTACACCAAGCTGTCGGAGATTTAATTCAAACCCTCGTAATAAAGAATACAAAAGGGAAAGACGTGTCTCAGACGATACAAGAATTCATTGAAATGAATAAGGAATTGTCAGGAATCACTGTTTACACTGAAGACGGTCTTCCCGTATTCGAAGAAGGCCCGATGGCAGACAGGATTATTATTCCTGCCAATCTTTGGCTTTCGAACTACGATCGAATCAGCAACGAATTTCCGTCCAACCAAACCCTGAAAACAACATTAGAAACCAATGAATATATGTTTGTGTTTCAAAAGATTAAATCTGAACTAATGCTTTCTGGGATCGCTCGGAAGGTCTCACCACTTCAATATATCTTAGTAAAAATGGAGAAACTAGCCGATTTGATCAATGACTTGCTTTGATTTTTTTTATTAGAATCAATGGGATCATCCGTTTTAAGGCTTTTTTCCGTTTTCGATGGGTTCCATACTGAGATCAGTTTGAAGAGAGGCTTTTATCCCTTTCGTTATTCTTCTAACAATCATAGATTGGCTTGGTAATGCGTATCCACATAGAGGGCACCGTTCCTGCCTTGTTAGCTCTTCAACAGAGCTGAAATCAAGATTACAGGCCGAACAGGTAAATGGGAATGCTTGTACCACGTCTGAACAGTTTGGACATCCAGTACGACCAACATTCTGTAAATCCACGTAATCAGAGATACAGATGTACCTCTTACATTCATGGCACTGAAAATAGCGTGGTTCTGCAATTTCGGTTAAACAAACCTGACAGGTTACATTTTTTGGAGGGAGAGGGGAGAGGAGAAGCATTTGCGAACGGATGACGAGGCTTTTATTTGCAAAGATTTCCTTCTCGATTGTTGCTTTGGCAAATTTCGGGATTTCCAGTGGTTTTTTTTCAATAGTATCGGCCAGTTGTTCGATTGGGATGGCCTTACCGCGTTTTAAGTCCGATATCCAAGTTGCAGATCCAATAGAAAGGCTTCCACGCAGCGATTTTCCAACGGCAGAAAGTTTCTTCCCTATTCGCGGCATATAGCGTATAACCGTGTAACCTACGCCCAAAAGTATACTCAAGGCCACGAGTGAAGTTAGGATCTGAATTGGTGGATTAGATGCCATATCATTAGGGTTTGTTCCCCAAAGGATTTCGATATTGTCGTTCCATCCGTCATCATCGCTGTCCGGATCATGTGGATTAGTTGAAGATTGAAATTCCTGAAGATTGGTCAGTCCATCATTATCGGGATCATCATTTGAGTCCTGCAGACTCCCATTTAGACCATTCTCATATTCATAGCCGTCAGGCAGGAGATCCGAATCGCTATCTGTTCTAGAAGGAGATGTACCGAATTGATATTCTAGGAAATTAGGTAATTGATCATTGTCTGGATCTTCCATTCTGTCTAATGGATCTCCTGGGAATAGCCCATTTGCCTGTTCCCACAGATTAGGCATTCCGTCTGAATCCAGATCAGTAATATTCCACAATCTTACAGTACTATCAGCTGATGCCGATGCAAGAACATTGCCTGTCGGGTTAAAAGAAATGCTCAAAACGGATGATTCGTGTCCAGTTAGATTTCCAATCAGCTCACCTTTTGACAGAGAAGGAGCGGGATACGTGTCCCAAAACAAGAGACTCCGATCACTCCCTCCTGATGCCAAAAGCATGCCATCTGGACTGAAATCTACGGTTCTAACCCAATCTGTATGGGAGGTTAAGTTTAGGACGAGCTCCCCTGTATCCACGTCGTTCAGATGAACACCGTGGTCAAAAGAACCGGATGCCAGTACTGATTCCTGGGGGTGAAAAACAATGCTTGTCACGCTATCTGAATGATCCTCAATCGTATGAACTGGCTTTTGATTCGAAATATTCCACAAAATGACTGAACTGTCGTATGATCCGGAGGCAAGGAGATCCGATGAACCGAAAGCAACAGTTCTGACTGAATCAGTATGTCCAGTGATGTTTGCAATGGTTTCTCCTGATTGAATGTCCCAAATCTTGATGTTATTATCGCTTGAGCCCGAAGCTAAAAGAGTTCCCTCAGAATTGAACGAAAGGCTCCATACTGAAGCTGTGTGGCCGGTAAGATTTCCTATAATTTGACCCGAGGAGACGTTCCATAGCAATATTGACCGATCAAATGAACCAGAAGCCAGTAATTCCCCTGAAGGATTAAATGCCAGGCAATAGACTGAGGACGTGTGGCCTATTAGGTTGTGGACAAGTGATCCTGTACTCGTATTCCAAAGTTTAACTGTGTTATCAGCAGACCCAGAAGCAATCATCTTTCCATCTGGGTGGAAATCAACGCTCCAAATTGCCGAAGAATGGCCGGGCAGAGTACGAATCAATTTGGAATTGGGATCGATGATCACGAGGGGAGCAACCTTTCCTTCCCTCCCAATTTTTCCTCCTCCGAAACTAGAATCTGTTAAAGTGACCGTATTACCATTAATTATTATATCTGGAGCAATTAAGGTAATCATAATACCGAAACAAATCATTGGGACTAAAAACTCCCTTTTCCGCACTTTCACACCTAATCACCGCCCTTGGTTTCCTGAAAAAACCCTGATCTTACATAGACCAAAGTACATGTTTTCTTAATCAATGTGACTACCCTCTGACCTCCAATTCGAATATTAGTGTCCTCGACCAACAAATTGAGGAGCTCATAGGATCGTCCCTCGCATATATTGAAGAATAAATACTCTAGGAACTAGCTGAAAACCACTTCCTGAGGACTCTTACCCCTTTATAGATCTAAACTACTAATTCTATCGTTAAAAAACTCGTTCAATTTTTGGAATATCTGACAGAGCGCTCTATCATACGTTTCTGACTGGTTTTCCTATCTCGTTTAACATTCTCTTGATGAATATAATTTGAAATTATCTCTCGTGCAAGAAAGAGAAAAGCGTCATCTACATTAATGTTTTCCTTAGCAGATGTTTCTATATACTTCACGGAAAACCCAAACTTGCGTTTAGTGAACTTAGTTACTTCTTCAGCATAGGTTTTCCCATGTTTTGAGGCAACCTGTGATGGAAACGCAGGACTCTCACGCAAATCGACTTTGGCCCCAACGATTATGAATGGTTTCTTCCCATGTCCATTCAAGGACCAAAAGGCCTTTATCCATTCCACCAGATTCTGATAGGATTCTGGATTGGTAATATCGAAGAAACACAGAGCCCCCATCGCCCCACGGTAATAGAGATCCCGTACTGCCTTAAACCGGGGCTGTCCTGCTAAATCCCAGATTTGGAATTTCAATTGGTAGGATCGTTTCGATTCAGAATGATAGACCGACATCTCTTTTGAGGCAAAATCGGCACCGATGGTCATAAGGTACTCTGTTTTGAATCCTTCGCCCAGCCACGCCCTCCGTAGAGCAGTCTTTCCGACTCCACCGTCACCTATAAGTACGATTTTTGCTCGAAGCTTTGTATCTGCCATTAATTGTGCGCGAATCGAAGAGGTATCCTTTTGCACCTTTTTTTCCCGACTTTACTGTTTATTGTCCCGACCTCGTGGCTTTACGATGTAACCATAAATTATCAGGATCTTCAATAACCTTTGTTACATCTCCTAGTGAGGGGTATAACCTAAGAGTCCATGCACGTCTAAGGCCTTTTTAAACCCTTCGATACAAAGAAGTGCTTATAGATTCCGAATTTGACCCCCCAATCACGTCCAAGTAGAACAACTCTCTAGTCCATGATTAATGATAGGAAATGGATCTATATCAGGGAAATGGAAATTATCTCATTTTGAATCAGTTTGATCACGCATTTTTAGCGGACTTGGAGAAAAGATCCTCTCAGACGGTCTTTGACAAATCTCGGGATGAACAGAGAATTCTTCTATTAAGCAGCCAAAATCTAATCCATGGAATCAATGCCTGCGGTAAGTAATCTCAATTTGTATTGGAATCCATTTTAGATTAACACGGAAATTCCAGGAAAATTTTCAAAATCGATGAAGATAGCGAAAATGTTATATGTTGTAAAATAGGCTTTCCCGGTTCCTTAAATCATGTATGGTGGTGGCACTCTTCGTTCTATTCATCTTTTTCCTATATTTTGCATTGGTTTCTCCACATAGCTCCCTAGGCGCAAATTCAATAGAATTTTTGTTTTTTCTTATTAGGAATGCATTAATTTGGCCTTTAATCTCTTTTCCAGCCATATTTTACCACATTAACTGGTCACGGTTCATTTTATAGAGAACCAAAATTTGATCGTTTCTTTTTGGTTTTAATCTTTTGTCTTCTATTTCCTTTCTATTATCTAAAAAATTTAAGGAAAAAAAAGCATTGGGTCCGTGTGTTGCAATCTTACTGATAATAACGATCAGCATGTCTCTTAAAACTCATATATTCTCTTCTTAGGTTATATCGGTTTCCGGATGCTTTTTATCTCAAAAGCACGAAGTGCTATCTGTTCGGGACTGGGAGAATATTGCTTTCGTTCGACTGCGTATGAGGCCAGAGCTGAGCCAACTTTCGCTGCTTCTTCGATAGGCTTCTTCATTGCGACCCCAAAGATCACTCCCGCTCTAAAGGCGGATTCCCAGCCGGTTAACCGTCTGATTTCATCGGCAGGACCCTCAGTGATTTTGATAATTGCTTCATCTGAATGTACGACGATTTTGGTTCTATCAGTTATCGAAATAACATATTTTAGGGTATTAAACTGAGGTAAAATTTCCGTTCGTGATTTACCTAGTCGATTCTCGATTATCTGCAATTCTTCTTCACTGCAAATTAACAATGCGATTCTCTTGAAGATTGGTTCAAGTTTCCACCTAGTCAATTCGCTAATATTTCCATCAGGGGAATAGATTAGAGGGAGAGAACTATTATACCTCGTTAACTCGGTTACAAACTTTATATCTGCTTCAGCCTTTCCAGTTGCAATAAAACCCGCGGAATATCCTTTCAATTCTTGAGTCGAGATTTTTTCTTTAAGCTGGTGTTCGGCAAAGAAACGATAGGTATTTTGTTGGTTGACCACTAATGAACGGCCATTTTCATCCGTTAACACATAGCTGCATGCGGTCTCTTTCTCAGAATCCGCAAAAATCCTTAGATCAATACCTAGCCCCTCCATATGAGGCCGAAAATGCCAATCAAAATTCTTTCCTACTTGAGAAATTACAGTAGGCGGCACGCCAAGACTAACCAATCCATACGCGACATGATAAATCATCCCATCAAAGGATCGTATCGCATCTCGAGATTCAACCCTCTTAACTACCCTTTCATTCCTGGCTAGCCCATCAAGGCTATCAGTAATAACAAAATCCAATTTTTCGGCTAGACGGCCGACCAGGATTACCTTTGTCTTCAAGCAAGAATCACCTTACTCCAAATAAATTAAGGGGCTGATTTGAACAACTACGCAAGATTTTCATCCGTGAAACCTAATACCACCCTATTTGTGATTATTGAATTTTTAAACACTAGGATAATCAACAGATTTGTTGAATTCTTCCTATAGATAGGTTTCGAATTGGAATGAGTTGTAATTGGGAATTTTGTGAAGGTTTGAATCTAGAAGAAGAAAGATTAAAGAACTAGGATTTCTACTTTGGACATAGGTCTGAAAATGAAAGTACGAGAACCAATTAGGGCTGGGAGTTGGTACGTGGGATATAAAGAAGGATTGATCAAAGAGTTGGAGAGTATGTATCTACATTCTGTTGGCCCAGGTAGGAGACCGCCGTCATTAGAAGAAAGAAGAGACAAAAAAGAGATCCTAGGACTAATTTCACCTCACGCAGGATATGCTTGTTCCGCCCCAACGGCCGCCCACGGATTCTTGTCTCTAGCGGAGGATCGGAGAGATATTGATACGGTCATCTTGCTAGGAAACAAGCACACAGGCCTTGGCCCCGAGGTTTCTGTGGCTTCCCATGACGCTTGGAACACACCCCTAGGAGAGGTTACTTTGAACAAATCTCTTCTTTCGAGGGTAGTAAATAATAAGAGTCGCTTGGACAAAGAATTAGCGAAGCACATAGATTTTGATGAGGCTGCTCATCGGGAAGAGCATTCCATTGAACTGCAGATACCTTTCCTTCAAGATATTTTTGAAAGTTTCAGAATTGCTCCAATTGCAATCGGTCGTATTCCATTCAGTTTTGCTCAAGCTTTGGGCCAGTACTTGGCTGAAATCATAAGAACTGAAAAACTGGAAAATACGACCGTAGCAATCGCGAGTTCTGATATGACGCATGGTAACTACTTCCCATCCTTAAATCATGAACAGGTTTCCTCACTTGACAAATTAGCCATTAAGCCTCTGGTGAATCGGAATCCAAGTTCTTTAGAGGAAATTGTTAAGAAGAATAATATCTCTATGTGTGGATTAGGTCCAGTCATGGTTTTACTGTCTTGTACGGAAAGTCTTGGAGCTAAATCTGCAAAAGTCTTGAATTATGCCACAAGCGGAATGACGTGTGGGTCTATGAGTTCCGTCGTTGGATATTTATCCATGATTATTACCAAGGAATGATTTTCTGAACATCAATACATATTCGCATCTGAACTGTCCCTTTTACCCCTAATCGAATTCCACTAAGTCATATCTTCAAATAAAATCAATCTTTTGGTTTTGTTCTGATTGTGCGAAAGTGAACACCCTTTTTAATCCCATATTTTTTCAATATCTCTTTGTTCTCTACCTTGAACTTAAAGTCTCCGGTATCCTTCCTTAGATATCCAACATAGATTTCACGGTTGTCTTTATCAAACCATAAATGCAAAAAATTTGCAAATTGAAGGTCATCAGAGGGCTTAAGCTTAAAGTCCCCAAGTTTATTTCCTTCATCCGTAATTCGCAGTGAATATTCGGGAGGTGGTGGGCCCTGCGGCTTGGAGGACGATAAATCGGTTCTCTCTGATATTCCCCTTAATTTCTGCTCTTCAGTATCAAGGTATGCAACAGCGAGTCTAGTTGCTTCTTTTATAGCCTCTTCTCGGTGGGATGGGTCTTTAACCTCTAGTTCATATTCGATAAAGATCTCCTCTGGCTCAAACTGTCGTACCTGAATTTTTCGACTTCGTCCAATCCTTTTTGGGGTCACGCGCCACTTTTCATCCATTTTTCGAAATCCTCGTTTTTCCACGAAACTACTAATCTATTTCTCGACGGACCTTTTAAGACTTAAGGTGTTTCGTACAATAATTATTTGAGTCTTATGCCCAGACATCATATCAGGTAGTTGATACATTCGAGAAATGACACCAAATGCAGTGAAATGTTTATTTCGAATAATATGATGGGAAACATCCTGTGAACTTGTTTTTTTTCGATATTCATTCTATCTATCCACACAAACACGTGAATTTGGCCGTTTAGGTCTCGTATTTTAACCATTGAAAACCGATATTTTATATGCACACAGAGAAACGGTCGTTCAGAACCAAGATGACTCAGATTCAAGATAATTCCGCATCATCACCAAGCTATCGTCTCGCAACACGGCGTCTTAAAGGAAAAAAGGCCAAATTCGCCACATTAAAGAAGCAAGTGATCGAAACTGGCCTTTGTACAACATGTGGGGCCTGTATTGCATCTTGTGAAGAGCATGCCTTGTCAATGGTGAATGATCGCCCCCGTTTAACTGGAAAGTGTACGGTATGTGGAGTATGCTTTCATCAATGCCCAAAGACTGTTACAACAACTCCACAATTGATAGGAAATTTCATTGATGCGTTTAAAGCTCGCTCATTGTTACCAGAAGCCAAGCAAAAGGGGCAGGACGGGGGCGTTGTTACGAGTCTCTTGCTCTATCTTATCCGAGAGAATATGATAGATGGGGCGGTAACGACCATTAAAGATCCCGCTGTGCCTTGGAAACCCAAACCGATCATAGCTCAGAATGAGGAAGATGTCCTATCCTCAGCAGGATCAATATATAGCCAGTCTCAAGCAGTGGGGAAATTGTTGGATGCAATTCGATCAGGAATGCACAGTGTGGCATTTGTTGGCTGTCCGTGTAATATCGATGCAGTTACCAAGATGCAAGATTCTCCCTACGGGCTAGTCCGATTGTTCATGCGAAGCTCTGTTTTGAAGATCGGACTATTCTGCATGGATGCTTTTTCTTACGATCGGTTGAAACACTTCCTAGAGGTGGAAAACAAGATGCCTATGGAAGATATAAGGAAAATGACCATTTCGAAAGGTAAATTCCATTTCATTCCCAAGGAAGGAGCTGGTGACGTAATAAGTTACTCGGTACATGAGCTAGACCGCCTCAGAAGTTCATCATGTTGGTACTGCGTGGATTTATCCGCAGAAAATGCAGACATAGCTGTGGGCTCTGTGGGAGCTCCTGACGGTTCTAATGCAGTTATAGTAAGAACTGGTTTAGGAATGGAAATACTTCAAGATGCAGCTGCCCTTGGCTACATTGAACTGGAACCACTCAAAAATTTTAATCCTATCTTAAACCTGGCAAATAAGAAGAAGATCCAGCTCTACAACGCGACTCGACGCCGATCATACGCTTTTGATACCCCTGTTACCATTCCTAGAAAACCCACAGAGGTTCAAGCTGCCGCATTACTCAGTGATAAGGAACGGAAGTTGAGACGACGAATTGTCCGAGTCACCAAAGTGGCCTTGTCAGAAAATAAACGGAATCTAAGAGTTTCTCTGGAGAATCGTGGTGGAAAAGTTCTTGAACATGTCCAGGTAAAAATCAATCTTCTAGCGGGTGGTCTCTTTGAACCACATTCGTGGGAAAGAGAAGTTCGAGAATGGTTCCCTGCAGAGGCTCTAGATTTCGAGGTACCTAGATTAGGAGAAGAAAGTACCTATTCTATTTCGATTTTCGATGGCCTTGGAGAGATGGTAACAAAAGAAGTCTCAATCGCAGATTTATTAGCGGAAAGAGGCTAATCTCGAACAAAAGAAAACGAAAAAGTTAGTATTACCTTTATATTGCCTTCTAAGGGTTATCTAGGTGCTGTTTCAGAAGGGCATTCCCTTTCTTCTGAATGAGTAAAAAAAACGTTACATATTAGAACCAATTATTTAATCGTCCGTTATCATTAAACCTGGACGATCTTTCAGTGCTACGCCGTTCAATTTCAGATATATCTAAGTACACAAAAGGAACATTGGAATTCTTTGGCCAACCTATTACCTATATCCTGCGCCAGCAACAATTCCTCCTTCTACTTGCGGTAGCGGTGACGGAAAGCGCATTCTCATCGTCTGCAATAACTCTGAACTTCTACTTTATAACCCTGCTTAAAAACGGACAATCAACGAGTTTTGAATTTCCTGTTGTTTTAACGATTTATTATTTGGTATCTCTATCGACATCTTCGTATTTTGGTTCGCTTTCAGATAGCCTAGGACGCCGTCGTTTGCTCATAATTGGAACAGCAGCGGCTGCGATCTCTTTTGTTCCTTTTCCGCTACTGTTTGTAAATTATGCAGATTCTCAATGGAATTTTATAATCTTGGCATTATCTCATGGCCTAAAGGGATTGGCCGCAGCCATGATGGCAGGTCCAGTCCTGGCCATGTTTGCAGACATTGCACCAGCAAAGAATCACGGAGAAACCATGGGTAAATTCTATTTGGCGAAATCAGCGGGAGCAGCAAGCGGATTTTTATTAGGCAGCTTTGCGTGGGGATTGTTTGGTGAAAACGCCTTTTTTTTCTTCTTGATTATTATGCTAGCTGCGACGGCTCTGTATCTATTCCGATTTAAAGAACCTCGTCAAACTGAAAAAAAACGTATGGGAGATGCCATCGCAGAATCTGGCGGAATCAATCCATTCACAACGGTTCTTCAAAGCTTGCAAAACAAACAATTTCAGAAGTTCGCCATAGCGTGGCTGGCATATTCTACGCTGACAGGAGCCGCAACAAACTATCTTCTTCCCGCGGTACTCCTTGAAGGCTATATTGATTATTCATCTGAACTGGGGGTCTTGTTTCTTGTAGGGGCTGGAATCATGGGGCTCACGCAACCAACAATAGGCCGATTGTCTGACCGAATTGGACGGAAGCCATTCCTGGTTTTAGGTGTGGTTGGAATGAGTTTGTTGGTAGTTATGCTCTCAGCAGTTCTCCAGCTACCTCCCCAGGAAGTTATCGATATTGTTTATCATCCAATTGATATATTCACAACAAAATCTCTGGAGTTTGTTCCAGGATTCCCGATTGGGATCCCTCCCCCCATTATTATTCTGTCCCTGGTGGTATTTCTTCTCAGCGCGTCCTGTTTTGCATCCAGCTCTTTAGGGCTGATCACAGATGTAACTGAAGAAGGGGCTAGAGGTCGTGAAATGGGTCTAACTCAAGCGATCACCTCTTCAGGATCAATCCTAGGTACGGTTGTAGGAGGTGTATTTTGGGGTTTTCAGGGGATCCTAGGTGTTCTCACATTCTGTTTTGGACTGAGCATGATTGCTGTAATTATCATCATGTTATTCTTATACGAAACCAGTGGATTCTATCATTTTGCCCATAAATTAATGTAGAAAGGCCGGTATCTCACGAAGTTATTTAGGACCAGAATTCTATGAACAAGTAAGAAGATATTGAATTTTGTTATCAAAAGAGATTTAAAAACAGAGGATGTTGCCAAAAAACTGGAGATGAGAACGTCTTGGACTGGAATTCGTCGCTAGTGGACATCCACCAGCTCTTTTCTTTAGGTTAAACTTCATCTCCAAATGCTTTCTTGCCCTAACGAAGCTTGTTGTCACTTCATTCTCTGGAAGGAGTCGTCACCAATGAATCAGGAGTTAAAAATTTATGGATAGGCCTAGTAACGAAGACTTCGTTGTCACCCCTTGGGATGTTCGAGGACGTGTTGATTATGATAAACTCGTTCAGCAGTTCGGAACAGAACTCATTGATGAAGCATTGTTGGCTCGTTTCAAGAAACATGTACGGGGTGATCTCCATTTCATGCTCCGAAGAGCGATTTTCTTCACCCACCGCGATATGAACTGGATCTTCGACGAATATGAAAAAGGAAATGAATTTTATCTCTACACAGGAAGAGGACCTAGCGAATATTGTCATTTAGGTCATTTAGTGCCTTGGGTTTTCACCAAATGGTTGCAAGACCAGTTTGATGTAAAATTGATCTTTCAACTGACTGACGATGAGAAGTTCTTATTCAATAATAAGCTTGATATGAACCAGACATACGAATACGCACTGGATAATGCTTTGGACGTCATAGCTCTAGGATTCGATCCCCGTAAAACTGAAATTTTGATCGATACAGATAATGCAAAGACCTTTTATAAGGCAGCATTACCCATTTCTAAGAGAATAACTTTTTCGACCGTTAAAGCATCATTTGGATTTGATAACTCCATGAATATTGGATCGATCTTTTATACGAGCATCCAAGCTGTTCCAGCTTTTCTTGAAAGCCTTCGTCAAGGAAAAAATGTTCCTTGTCTAATTCCTCATGCCATAGACCAGGATCCTCATTTCCGACTCGCAAGAGATGTTTTGCCCAGACTGGGGTTTTACAAACCAGCCAATATCCAATGCAAGTTTATACCTCCATTAGGAGGAACTGACGGTAAAATGTCAGCATCGGACCCAAATTCGACAGTCTATGTCACTGATGATCCTGACACGGTACGAACGAAGATTACTAAGTACGCTTTCTCAGGGGGTCAAGTCAGTATAAAGGAACACCGTGAAAAGGGCGGAGACCCTGACATTGATGTAAGTTTCCAGTGGTTGAGGATCTTCTTTGAACCGGACGACAAGAAGCTTCAAGAACTCGAAGATGATTATCGTAATGGAGACCTCCTTACCGGCGAACTAAAAGAGTACCTAATTCAGAAAATAAACACCTTCCTCGAGCGCCATCGTTCCGAACGGGCAAAAGCGAAAGACAAGCTAGATGAATTTTTAATTTCTGATTGATCGGGGTTTGTTTTTTTATTCCAATAGTTCTTAGGGTATTTTCTGGCAAAATATCCTAATCTGATCCAGTTCTTCTCATTTACGTGCCCTAGCCATGAACATCTAGATCCGATTTGTGCATAAAGTACCCTGATGAGAGTAGCTTGCCCTGCATGACCGATTGATTCTTGATCAGTGAAATCTCTCAATTTGGCACGATATTTAGTAAACTACTGATGATTAATAGAATCCCAACTATCAAAACTCCAATCCAGGCTAATAGCTTGATAACATTGTCTCCTAAGCTTACTGGAATATATGGCGTGAAGAAAGGGATGTTTTTTACCGCTATCAAGATCATTGCAACGGCCAAAAAGACTTTGGCTCCCAAAATCAGCAAGGATAGGAGATTGTCTTGTGAACCAGGAACCATAAAGAGGGCTGCTGCCAAGAGGATTATGTAGTATATCGATTCTTTTTCTTCCAAATGCTTACACCAAACGGTAGATTAATTCCTGTCTTTTCAAGTGATTTTGTTCGTTCCAAGCGGGCTGGGTATTTAAAAGACACATATCAGTAATAATCTTTAATTTTAAAGCCCTTACGCATTTTTTTGTCCAGTAGATTACGATAGCGCAAGGGATCGTCGTCACTGCCGTGTTTTTGCGAAACTCGTTTAGGCTCACTATTTTTCTTCTTTTCCAAACATATACCGGTATCGATTTCAAGGGCAGGCGGTCGAAAACCGCATACTGCAAATTTACATTTATATCCGATGCATTCATCCCCCTCCACCATTTCACATTGAATTATCTTTCGGTTGCTTCTCCAAGCTATTTTCATAAATCTTTCTGAACACCGAAAGAAACGACAACCAGTCTCGCATAAAATGCCTTCACGGCTGAATTGCATTGAGATTCACTTCCAGCATCGTAAATGATCATTTTATTAGGGAAGATTCAGAGATGGAAGTATCAACCTCGATTCTCGAATGAAAACACCAGGCACTCGGAAACGTGAGCTTTATTAAGGCTTTGTATCACACATCGCATGGTCTGAAAGCTTATTTGATTCTAATCGAATAACTCCCCTCTTTGACTATATACGACCCAAAAACAATGAATTACGTTTTGCCAGGGTGATAAGCGTGTCACACTATTTGAAACAATTGAAAACTAGCGCAAGTCGTAAGATTATTCTTTTGGGGCTTTCCCAAGCAGGTAAAACATCAATTCGGGATGTTGTGTTTGGGGGGAAAAACCCAGAAGAAACACAGAACTACTCAGCTACCTTGAACTACGAGCGACAAATTGAGCAGGTGGCCGATGAACCTGTTACGGTGATGGATCTGGGAGGCCAAGAGGTTTTTCTTAAACGATTTTTGAGTAGCATGAGCTCTTTTATATTTAGTAACGTTGCTGTGTTGGTTTTTATCTGTGACATCAGTACTCCAGATAAATTTCCCGCAAGCTTAAAGGCCTTCGTTGAAGGGGTATCTAGATTAGAAGAAATGTCAGACGTACAGCCCGCAGTGTACATTTTACTCCATAAAACGGATCTACTTCCCGATCTAACACAAAGAGCAGAAAGAATGGAGTTCTTGATGGAAATGTTTCAAGACGCTGTAGTTACGAAGAATATTACGTTTCTCCAGACCTCAATTTACGATAACTCAATTCATGAAGCATTTAAACGAATTACTGCTGAAGCAAGTGAAATTATTCCAGAAGCAGAGGAGATTGAAGAAGAGGCAGATTTAGAAGCGATACAACGCCGCCTTAGGCTACGCCCTATCCAGCAAGTGTTACACACGGTCAAGTTCATGAATCGCTTGGATGAAGTACTCTTAATCTCCTCGGAAGATCCAGAATTTCTTGTTCAGGGATCGGATGCCCAATTAGAAGAAATTCGTCGACTCCTAGAGATTATGGAAAAAGCTAACGAAAAAACTCTGAAAGCTGGCTCGAATACGGAGTTAAAACGAGTTGGAAACGCCATGGTATTTAAGTTTAAGGTGAAACCTCACTATTTACTCCTCCTTCTTGGTACTGACCAAAAATCAATGCTCGAAACTAGATCTTTAGTGGATATTGAAGAAACTGTCAAGCTGGTATCCAATCAACTGGAAGGTATGCTCCAACCTGTGGCATAAACATCTTCGTTGGATTTCAAATACAAGAAGCACTCTGGTTGGGGTATAATCTTGCATAAAATCCTCATTGACGCTTTATCGAGCTTAAATACGCTTCTATGTACAACGGGGGCATAAAATTGAAAAGAAATTTAATCGCGGTCGCTGGTTTATCTCACTCAGGGAAGGATCTCCTCTTTAACCAATTGATGAAATTAGGAAAAACTGAACCCGACCTTGGAATAAGAGAGAATGTTTACTACTATGATCTAATAACAACTTCTGCTAGAAAGAGGGATGAAGACTCATATGTTAACGCCATTCTTCCCACGCTAGAGCATAAAGTTTTAATGAAAACAGGTGCACTAATTTACATTCATGACATAACCTACCAGAGGCTGGATGACACAGCCGCGGATTTTCAAGAGATAACAAAAAATATCACAGATAAAGGAAACCATGATTTTCAGGTACTGTTAATCCTAAACCGAGGCCATCTTATAACAAATGAAGCAGAACGGCAGAAACTTAAAGATGCCCTATTACGTCAGTTACACAATATTTATCCGAAAGAAATCTCAACGTACATCGTTAGTCTTAAGGGAACTGATGAACAGCGGATAACGAATCTCGTTTTTACCCAGATCATCCGAAAGACCAATGAAAAGAAAGGCTTGATTGACATCGAAGACAAGATCAAACTTGATGATAAAAAGTTCCGTAAGATAATTAACGAGAAAATGGAAGGCCTTGGATTTTCTGGTGCCTACATATTGTCACGTAACAATTACAAGCTCTTGGCTGCCGCAGGAAAAACGCCTTCTTGGGAAGAAAATGTAGGCCCTCAAATAGTTCGTTTCCTTGCGGCCAATGAAGTGTTCGAATTTCCTCCGGAGCCAAAAATTAACATCCAACGAATGGAAGATTTCTTAAATATTTCGATCATACTTCCACCTGACCGAATTCTGGTGCTTATTGGTAAACTGTCTCGGTTTAAACTAGGTACAATGTCCTATCCAGAAGCAGAAAAGGTATGTATGGAATTCGTGGAAGCGCTTCAATGAAGCCAGGAGACAACAAGAATGATTAAAGGACTAGTAGTCACAACGATGACAGACATGGGGCCATTTCCTCTTTTGAACTTATCTGAGCTGCCAGAAGACACAACCGTAAAGTTATCAGTAATAGGCATGACGATCCTTTCCATGGGAGCCGGGACAGTTGCGGAGAAACAACACTATCGTCTTCACGGTTCGATCCCCGTTCCGGACACACCGACCTTGGAAGCTCTTGCCATGTCCTTCACTGTTATCCCTACTGATACAAAGGATATTCGGATCGACCAACACGGAAGGGAGTCCACTATCTGGCTATTATTTGATTCAAAAATGCGTGACGAAATTTTTCAGCGACATAGCACAATAGAAGCAACCCTGAAAACAGAGGCAGTAGGAATCCGTGAAGAAAACGTTTTATCAAATCCTACGATTATGAACCGTGTTTTAAGTCGCATTCAGGATGTATCTCAGAGTACAGAGATTATAGAACCTGTTCCTCATGAAAAAGAACCATTATATCTGCCAGGTAAGGGGGGACTCGAATTTTTTCATGTAAATAATCAGGGAGAGTTATTAGAACTACCGATTGACGGAAATTTAACCCAATATCCCATCTTGATCATTTGTAACCTCGTAATCAAACGTATAATCTTGTTGAAGATGACTGAAGATGTCTCTCAACGACAGTTCTTTCTTGCAAGCAAACATGCATCTAACTTAAACTCGTCTCGATTCAAGAATTCAATGGAGATCAGAGATGTTCAAGATCCTTTGGAGCGAGAGATGATCCTGGAGAAGCTTGGGGTAATCTTAGAGACTGTCTAGTAATTTCAAGAACAATTAGCAGTGAGTGCGAACAAATGTCTTATCTTACAAGGAAAAAGTCTTCCAAAGTCCTTATCTTAGGTTTGGCGGAAAGCGGTAAATCGACCATAATTCGGGTTGTGACTGAAGGCAAAATTCCATCCAAAGATGAACCTTATCACGCGACCATAGATTATGAAAGAAAACAAAAGACTATTGCTGGTACAGAACTTACAATATTTGATTTAGGGGGCCAAACTGCGTTCCTGGATCGATTCACAGGTGAGCTTTCCGAATTTATCTTTAGCGGAGTTAAGGCTCTCGTATTCGTGGTTGACTCCATCAAAATTCCAGATATTTCCAGAGCTAAATATTATTTGGATTTATCTATAAAGAAACTTTCTGAATATAGTCCCTCTGCATCCGTCTTTCTTTTCCAACATAAATCAGATCTAGTCCCAAAGCATCTGAAAGGGGAAGTTCGGAAAACAATATCTGATTATCTTTCTGCAGGGATAAAACAATCAGTACGTTATTACGAAACTTCTGTTTTTTCAGACACAATTTTTCGCGCAATGGGTGATGTTTACTCAGAGGCTTCGGGCGCCCGCAAAACGTTAAGACCATTATTAGAGACTTTTATTCATCACAACGATGCAGACATGGCCCAGATATTTACCAAGGAAGGGGCACCCCTGACACGGGTAGAAAATGTATCTCGGTTTGATCACATATCCCTTTCGGAAGTAAAACAGTTTTTCGATGCGGTAGCCCAGCGCCTATCTAATTCTGAAACCCAAAGTTCCAATTCCATCTTATTAGAAGCGGATCGCCATGTTTTCGTCATTCGATTTTTAGAGAATTCCTTGGCCCTGTTTTTTGGATTTCCGAAAGAGAGATTGAAAGAGAAAAACGAGCCTATCGCATCCCTATACAATAAAGTATTGGCGTTTTCATCGCAGTTAAAGTCGATTACAGAGGGTTGAATTGGACTAGATCTTCTTTATGTTCTCGTTAACTAGTCATTTTAAGTATGTCATAGGAAATTATGACAGATTCTCTCTTTTGGAATAAGACTATGTTTAACAATTCAATGAATCATTGGATATTCTCACAAATCGATGGCCTGGTTTCTCAGTATTTTACCGTAACCTCAGTGAGTTATAGAGCTCTAGGTCCGCAAAACCAGCCTTTTCCAGTCCAAGCTATACCCTCATACGAAGTCCTTCGCAGAAGTGACCTATCCGCAAACATGGAAGCTGTCAGCTCACAACTTCAGAAAATAGGCTACGTTCCCATCCTACGTTCTCATCCAACCGAGAAATCCCGTGGAGTTCTCTATATTTTTCCTCACTCTGATAGCCGGGTTACGAAGGGACAAAATTGGAGGACTCCTTTAATCCTGTTCGTTTTGACAATTTTATCAGTGTTTTTTGTGGGTCTAATGCTCTGGAACTTTCTCCGTCAGGTTAACCCCAATTCAGGGCCCATCGAAACTGGCTTATTCTACACGGTAGGATTAATCGGCATTGTGGGAATCCATGAACTAGGACATATGGTTGCATCTCGTCTGCACGGAATTAAGGCTAGCTTCCCCTACTTTCTCCCTATCCCATTTGGCTACGGGACTTTCGGAGCTTTCATTACCCAAAAAACTCCGACAAAATCTCGTAATGATTTGTTTGATGTGGGTTTAGCGGGGCCACTTTTTGGTTTCGTACCCGCGCTAATCTTCTCAATATTAGGTTTGCTTCTATCAACTGTGGTTCCATTAACAGAGGTACCAATTCAGCTTCTGGAGGATCCACTAGCAGTTGATTTCAGGCTATTTAGCGATTCTCGCTTTCGAATTCTCTTATTTGAATTATTGGCCTTTTTAATTCTTCCAGTTTCGCAAAACGGAGTAGAAATCTTTCTGAACCCCTTAGCGATTGCAGGATATATAGGTTTTCTTCTAACTGGCCTGAATCTTATCCCAATCGGGCAGTTGGATGGAGGCCATGTCGCACGAGCCCTTTTTGATGAACGTCACCATAAAACCTTGACATATATATCTGCAGGATTTATGGTCATACTGGGATTCTGGTTTTTTGCTCTCCTTATTATCATGTTTTATTCACAAACGGGGCATGCTGGTCCACTTGATGATGTTTCTAAGGTTAGTTTAGGCCGCAAAGTTATAGCGATTCTATCGATAGGTTTAGCTATCCTTTGTCTACCTATTCCTTCAGAGCTTTTTCAGATAGTGTTCCCCTTCTTAGGTTAGGAGGATTTTTCGCCTAGAGGCTACCTTACAGAGTATTCAGGTCTATTCAAGGGTGTAGTAGTACTCCCCTAATTCTTTTTGCCGTTTATCCATCTTAGAACCCTCCTTATTGATTCTCGCGCGCCCAGTCTCAGGATCTCGGCGAAATGTTATTCCCAAGTGTTTTAAGAATCGATTCATACCCACTCTTTTGGACATCGGAGCAATCATTTCTCCATAAGACCCAGGTTTTCCCTCAAAAATCATGACACGATCAGCAGTAAAATCCGCCAGTTGAATATCGTGCTCTATTGTCATTACTGAACAGGTAGGATCCCGTTTCGTTTGATTTCGAATCACAGAAGCGATTTTTGTTCTTTCTAATGCATCTAAAAATGCAGATGGTTCATCTAGGATATATAACTTTGCATCTCGGGCAAGACATGCAGCAATAAATACCCGTTGCGTTTCTCCCCCTGATAACTCTCTCATTTTCCTTTCCATAAAGTGATTGATACCCAATGGATCGAGCAGCTGCAATTTCCAGCTTTTAGTATTGAGAAACTTTCCCGTAACTTCCTGAAGAAATCTTTGTACGGTGACATCAAATTCCTTTGTGATCTGTTGCGGTTTATAGCTAATAGTTGCTGCCATCTCGATGTCATGATGCGGAATCTTACCGGCCAGCAAATTAGCAAACGTGGTTTTTCCTAATCCATTCTCTCCGAGGATAACTAGTATCTCGCCCTGATAAATATTTCCGGGGGTAACATCCAACGAGAACCCGTTTAGCTTGATTTGTGCTTCGGGCCAATCTAGTTTCATCCGATCCTTCCAAAGTCGCTCTTTAACGGATCTTTTAAAGGTAATAACACGTCGACGAAAATGAATGTTTTCTTCCCGAAGCCACCCCGTTAAGAACGAATTCAGCCCTTTTTTTACAGATAATGCCCTGGAAATCACCCCATAGACATGCGGTGAGCCCCAACAAATATTTATATGGTCGGACCAGTAGTCCAAAACGGAGATATCGTGTTCAACAACAGCAATGGCTCTAGAGTCATTGAGTTTGGTCTTAAGAGCGCGAACTAGTTTTAGCCGTTGTTGGATATCGAGATATGTTGCAGGTTCATCCAGAAGATAGACATCCGCGGGTTGAAGCAGGGTTAAAGCAATCGCAATGCGTTGAAGCTCACCTCCACTTGCAACGGAGCTAGATTTGTCAAGAATAGGGCGGAGTTGAAGCAAATCTATGATCTTTTTATCCTCAATGGGAAGATTACTCATTAAGGAACGGAGTGTTTCATTTTTATCTTTGAGGAAGGTTAAATCCTGTTTTTTGAACGCAACGGTCACTTCACCCGAATTTACCTTTTCCAGAAAACGCGACATTCCAGGGATTCGTAGGGTGGTGAGAAATTCTTGATATGCATCTGAAGTGAATTTCCCCCCGTTGGGCTGCAATTTTCCAGCAAGTATGTCAAGGAGTGTTGACTTGCCTACACCATTCTCCCCTATGATTCCAATTATGTTGTTAAGATTTAGAGCGGGCAATCCGAAAAGACGAAATTGAGATTCGCGGTATTGGTGTGTAGGTACCCATGTATCCATTTCACCCGGAATGTTCACCGATTTAATCGCTCTAACATAGCAGGCATTGACGCAAATTCCGCAATTAATACAGGTCTTCGGATCTATTGTAGGAATGGCTGACTTTTTTCGTAATTTGATGGCTCTAGGAACAATAATAGGTTTACTTTTCTTTCCAGTCATGTTTACGGGGCATAAATTGATGCAACGGTAATTACAGGGCCCTGGTGCACATATGTCCCGAAAAACGACCGTAACTTGCTCCATTGCCGATAACCTTTATTAACGGAAGAAAAATCCAAATTTTGTTTCAAATTTTCTACAAGAAAGTGATTATATTTATGAACGTACTGAGGTTCGAAGAAAAAACCAATCTTATGAATTTAGAGTCTTATACACAGGTGCAAATGGAAATTATAAGAAAGCTATTGAAAACTCCTCGAAATCATATAGATAAAACTTTAGTCTGCTTCGGAGAACAGAAATCGCTTGGAACCTATCTCACATCTCGAATGGACATTGGGAATCAGTCTGATTGTTCTCGGAACTTTGGGGGAACCTCTAGGTGGATTGGAGCTTTTGATCTTAGGTGTTGGATCTGTTTTTCCTGATTTGTTTGATTTATTGCTATCTTCGGGAAATCGTTTTTCAAAGGTTCATCGAGAGTTTTCCCACACCGTTTATTTTGTTTCAGGATTGTTGCTTATCTCCATTCCCTTTCGTCTTCCTCGTTTTTTATTGCTGGGCTCTATTCTTCATATCTTGGAAGACATCCTGGCTGGTAGAACTCCCGTTTACCTTTTCTCACCCATAACTCATAGAGGAGGAATATGCGTTGTAAGTAAGGAACAATCTATCAAGATTGGCGGATGGGTCAGAGATATCCTGAAAGGTGCCTATATCGGATCTGAGAATATAGGGGATGAACTTTCTTGGTTCTGGCTTCAAACAATAATTGGTACCTGGATCCTCATTCTGGGGATCTTGGTCTACTTCGGGTGAGCCATGCTGGAGGCATTGAAACATACGGAATGGACCTTTGGCTTGTTCTTCTTTTGGTTTGCATTCCTTAATGTTCCAAGTGTGACGTTTGAACAGATCGTCATAATATTGATTGGAAGCCAATTGCCGGACTATCTAGAAATTCTGTTGGTTAACCTCAAAATTCCGCGTCCCGTCGCTCGCAAAGCGACGCATGATTATCTTTTCATCCTCGGATTATGGATTCTTTTTCCTTACTCCGCTTTTCCTGAGATCAACTTGTTGGTGAATGCTCTGGCAACACATTATCTCATAGATTTGTTCTCGGGATTAGAACCCATCTATTTAGCAGGATTTATCTTTGGGGAGAGGACTGCAGCAATTTATGTAACCGCTGCGCATCGAGTATCTATTGGCAGGCGTATTGAGGTCTGGGGATCGAACTATCTTATCACGGATGTGGAGAGGCCCACGCCAGAGCTAGCATGGTTTTGGATTATGCAATTATCAGGGACCATCTTTTGTGGACTTGGTATCGTGGCCTTTCTTCTTTAATCATGGTTTTTGAAAATAAGTGATCACACATCTTAGGTTTCGCATCACTATTCCCGCTTTGTACCAATACTACCTTTATGTCAAGTTTGAAATCAAATATAACCAGAAAGTGATGGTCTTGTACTTAAATGCTACCATTTATGAGTGGCTAACGATTGGTGGATTACCATTGGCTTCCCAAGGAACTTTTGATGCACAGAAATTAAGTTTTATAAGGAATTGAGTGTATTTATTTTCTGATAATATATGAAATGAGTAGGTTTTTTCCTATGTGAACTATCGGTTCGAAGTCGAAAAATATGACACAACCACTGTTCAAAAGGTTACTTGACCATCTTATCTTGGTATATGAGCTAGTTCTAAGTAATAAGCGGCTCTTTCTTCCAACCATGGTTGGTTTAATCATTGCCCTCACTATCGTCTCAAATTCTAGCGTTCTAATCGAATCCTATTCTTCAGAGATTTTTGAAGAAATGCTCGATCGCGATAATTCTGAGGGAGATATTCGTATTGAAGGTAGACCAGGTTATAGGGGATCATCTCTATCGTTAGTAGAGCCACTAACAAATTACGATTCCTATAATGCTCATATAGAAATGGCAATCGGGTTAGCCGGATATTCCGATTATGTGATAGAAACCCGTTGGTATACCCGTTTAGAACATCGTGTGATTTCATATAATTCAGGCAAAGAATCATTCAGGTATTCCGAGATCTTAGTCTCGTCTGAAACCGATTTTTACTTGGAAACAGCTAAAATTTTGAATTTCACTGAAAAGGGTCGGCTACCCAGCTCTTCAGACGAAATCGTGCTAATAAAACCAATGATTGAAGATCCTTACCAAGGTGGGTTTTGGAAGAATTACACTTTATCCAGAGAGGTAATGATCTCGATAGGATACGGGGAAGCAATATTTAACAAAACAGTTACAATAGTCGGGATTTTGGAGTATGATATTTCACAGCAAGCTGAAACAACAACGAACCTATTAACCAAGTACTTTGGAGATCTGTGGGGAGACTATCGTTTCCTTTCAACAATCCCCTTGTTTACTGACATAATGACAGAGTATGAGGCAAGGACTGATGTAAATGACTATTACAGCACGGTCGTGGGTGAACTCGATTTAGACCATACTGTACTTAATCCTTATGACGTCACAGGGGAATTAAACAAATTAAAACGCTTTTTAAACCAATTAGATAGATCATTTGGAGAAGTTTTCTTTGAAAACTTTGTATATTCCGAGCTCCTGTGGAACCTCCAAAGTCTCCAAGGTACAATTTTGATGCTAATTGTCGTACTTATCCTTGTCAGCCTCCCTGTAATTGCGATCGCATTGTACCTGGTAATTTATTCGTTTGGTTTGGTTCGAAGGCAATACCAACATCAAATCGGAATCATAAAAACACGTGGCGGAACTTCTCTCCAGATATTCTATCTTCTTTTGGCTGAGATCGTTATATCAACAGCTATCGCAACTGGATTTGGATTCATCGCAAGCCTGGGTTTAGCCAACCTGGTTCTGCGGTCTTCCGACTTCCTGCAATTTGAAGGAAATCCAGTCCCAGTGAGAGCCACAATTTCGATAGTCCAAAACCTAATCTACTGGGGGATTCTGTTTGCTGCGCTTCTCAACCTCGCAAGAATAATCAGGTTAAGTAGACAAGATATTATCGAAACTCAAATTCCAATGGAAAAACGTGATCCTTTATGGAAACGGCGTTATTTAGACGTAAGCATGTTTTTGATAGGAACTGGGACATGGATATTGATTATGTCTGTGATACAGGCATCGATTTCGGGTGAAGAGATCGGCCCCCTGTTTATTGCCATATCACCGCTGCTAGCCCTCCTGATGATTCCGGCTCCTTTCTTTATGTTCTTTGGTACTATCATGGTTATCGCTCGGGTTTTTCCTCCTTTGATGGGTAAGATTTCGGATATTATTTGGCGCATGAACGGTGGAATAATTGCCTTCTCAATACGGAATATCGTCCGACACAAGCAAGCAGCAAACAGGGCCGTATTACTTGTGACCCTAGCTCTATCTTTTTCGATCCTATCGTCCTCTCTAATTTTTTCCATGGATGAATCAGCCAAATTACGCTTTTATTATAATGAGGGGGCAGATATAACAATGTCCTATCAAAATACGTACAACCGATCACTTTCATTGGCAGTTCAGAAAAATGTATCCCATATAACAGGTTTTTCTACAGTTTTAAAAGCAGGTTACCAAAGATTTGGGAGTCTATACGAACGGTATGAGTTCGTATTTGTCGACCCTCATACCTATGCTAAGGCGGCGTTTATCCACCCTAGTTTTCGTTTCAGCAGCCCTCTAAACGTTTTTATGGATGAATTGGCTGATAACCGAACAATTCTGCTGCATGAAAGAAACTTGGATTCCGCAGGAACATCGATCGGTGAAGATTTTCCGATTCGGTTCACAAATTCATCAACTACGGAAATTATATCCCTCAAAGTTGGAGGAACGTTTGAATACTGGCCTTCTCTCTATCCACAACCCTGGAACGACCCCTCGGAACATTATTGGATTATTGGAAGTGTCGGATTATTCAACAGCCTGAATGATTCGAATTACCTCTCCAACATTGACGTAAAAGATCTGGCAAAGATTGATTCAGACACAAACCTAGAATCGACAATACGGCAAATCACGAATATAACCAAGATAACACCAACTGCTCCTGGACTGCTGTTCAAGGATTATAAGTCCAATTTTGGAAGGAAGTTTTCTATATCTGTCCTTAACACTGATCTCATTGTATGTATGGTAGTTGCAGCTGTTGGAATTGTCATGTTTGCCTTCTTTACCTACATAGAACGTGGAAAGGAAGTTGGTGTTGAACGGGCCCTTGGCATGACCCAAATTCAAACTGCACAGTCATTTCTGGTTGAAGCAATTATGATTCTCGCCTTTGGCGCAACAATCGGTACCATTTCTGGAATGTATTTTGTCTCCATGTTTCTTATTGTAACTCAGCTCGGTCAAACTATCCCGCCATCGGTTGTTGCATATCCAATCCCAGTGATTCTGGGAATCCTTATCGGAATTTTGATAGCTGCAGGTATCGGAACTGTTATCCCTGCTTATTTATCAACAAAAAAGGACATATCCCGAGTTCTAAAGGTTGATTAGTGTGACTTTCCTAGAATGTAAAGATTTAATCAAACTTTATTCGGATGAGACGAATAAGATCCAGGTTCCAGCGTTACGGGGAGTTGAACTTAGCGTAAATGAGGGAGATTTAGTCTCAATTATCGGTCCGTCAGGATCAGGGAAATCAACCCTTTTGAATCTCATCGGAGGAGTTGACAAGCCCTCTTCTGGTGAGGTAATTCTTAATGGTAGAGCAATTAACAAAATGAAGAAGAAAGAATTGACTCTGTATCGAAGACAGGAAGTAGGGTTTCTTTATCAATTACCTGAGCGGAATCTTGTTTGGAATTTGACGGCACTACGCAACGTGATGTTGCCAATGAAGATTGGAGGAAAATATGCACACCAAGATCAATTAAAACGAGCCAAAAAACTTTTGGAAGCAGTTGGGCTTGAAAAAAGAATGGATAATAGACCATCTCAGCTATCAGGAGGTGAGGCTCAAAGAGCTGGAGTCGCGGTGGCATTAGCCAATGATCCCAGTATTCTACTAGCTGATGAACCAACGGGTGAGTTAGATAGCGTTACAACTTTCAAGATCATTGATTATTTTAAAAAATTGAATTTGGAGCTTGATAAAACGATTCTTGTCGTCACTCACGATAATCGTTTTGCGAATATGACTAGTAAGGCAATGCGGATTCTCGATGGACGAATTGTGGGATTGCACCGTGCCATAGATCCATCATCCTCGTTTAATCAGCGTGAAGAAGTAATCTATGTGGATAATCATGGCAATCTCAGACTTCCATTCCCGATTCTCCAAAAAACGGGAATTAAAAACCATGTCAAAGTAGAAATCAAAGACGGATTTGCGACAATCATCCCTGTCAGAGGTGATTTATCTGATTAGCAAATCGGACAGCTCAGAACATCCTGTTATTGAATTGAAAGCAGTCAGTCAACGCTATGTTGTCGGACAACATACAATTGACGCTTTAAATAATGTTACGATGAGAGTGCACCATAACGAGTTTATTATGGTTATGGGACCGTCAGGATCGGGAAAATCAACCTTGATTAACGTTTTGGCAGGGTTAGAGAGCCCTTCTGCGGGAGTTGTCCAAATTGATGCAGAGGATTTGGCCACTCTTAGTGACAAAGAGAAAGCAATGCTTCGACGACATAAGCTCGGGTTTATATTCCAATTCTTTAATCTGCACCCAGTGCTAAGTGCTCAAGAAAACATAGAGCTCCCCATGTTGATAGCAGGGATTAAACGGAGGCAACGGGAAGTTCGAGCGATAGAGCTGCTTGAATTGGTAAAATTGATAGGTCGGAAGGATCATTTTCCGCATGAACTTTCTGGGGGAGAAAAACAAAGGGTTGGCATTGCTAGAGCCCTTGCAAACGATCCGGAAATCATTCTGGCGGACGAGCCAACAGGAGACTTGGATTCGGTAGCTGGTCAAGAAATAATCCATCTCCTTCTACAATTGAATAGAAAGCATAAAAAGACAGTTATATGTGTGACTCACGACGAAGAGATTTTAGAATCGGGAATGCGCTTGGTTAAAATGGAGGATGGCCGTATTGTCGATGATGCGTATCTCTAAATACGAAATTAGGACCTTTTTATGTGTATAAAAGTTCATAGCTCAG
Organism: Candidatus Heimdallarchaeota archaeon; assembly: GCA_048881705.1. Taxonomy (GTDB): domain Archaea; phylum Asgardarchaeota; class Heimdallarchaeia; order Hodarchaeales; family Hodarchaeaceae; genus Hodarchaeum. The sequence continues at coordinate 27,999 of JBHLSH010000046.1, forward strand.
ATTTTTCTTTTGAGGTTTGAGAAAGATTAGGTTTTTCAAAGCGTAAACTGCGGTTCCCTCAGAAAGAATCAAACATCGATTTTTGGAGATTTCCCCCTTGCGTTTAACGGAGATTTTTTCATTTTCACTACTACTACTCATTTTCTCCACAGGTTGGATGATCAGTACATCGCTTTCTGCAACCTATGTCCATGTTTCTCAGAACGAGGATTTATCATCCTGGAATTCCTTGGAATCTAAAAAATCCGTATCGCCCACGAATTCGATTAGATCACATTTCGATGAAGAAGAGGCTTCAAAGGATTCTCGCAGCTCAGTAGACAGGGTAAATGAACCATTAGCGACCACAAGAACGTTCTGGGTAAGAGATGTGTCCTCCTCAGGTACTAATTTCTATATTATAAACGCCACTCTTTATAAAGTGGGGACTAATGCTCTTTACTATTCAAACCTAACTTTGACTCAGTTACCCATGTCAATCATCAACAATATGAACGATTCGTTTGAGACGGTAATCTACCCGGAACTAACATCTTTCTTTGGTGCACCATCAGACGTTGATACCAATAACAAGATAATCATTCTGATTTTCGACATCATTGACGGTTCAGGCGGAGGGGGAAGTTACGTGGCCGGATTCTTCGATCCACACCATCAACAAATCGGGCCAAAATCAAATAATGCGGAGATTCTCCATATTGATGGAGTCGAAGGCAAAACCAATCTTCAATCGGGCAATTTCGATGTTATCGCGCATGAATTTCAACATCTTATTCACTATTTCAAAGATAACGACGAGGACGTTTGGCTGGATGAAGGCGCTTCCATGTTCTCCGAATACCTTATAGGATTAAATCCATTTGCTAATTTAAATCCCTACAAAGGTGGAACATATGGATTTCAATCAAATCCAGACATATCATTGACCCATTGGTACTATGATGATTTCAATCGAGTACTAGGGAATTACGGGGCCTCCTTTGCGTTTTTCCTCTATCTGTCTGAGCATTACGGAGGAGCCCCAATCATTAAGGAGATTGTTCAAAGAACGATGAATGGTACAAAAAGCATAGAGGATGCACTTGTAAATAAGGGGTATTCTGTGAATTTCAGAGAGGTTTTCCGGAATTGGACCATTGCTAACTTAATAGATAATACCAGCTTGGGAAATGGAGCGTATGGATACACTGATATTGATCTCTCAATGAGAATTGATGGCCCCTTTATTTCTACCATGCCAATTCAAAGAACTGAAAATGCCGTTCCCTTCTGGGGAACACATTACCTCCAATTTAGCCACGATCCTAACATACCATTTGAACTCGAATTTCAGGGGATAGACGATGCTGGATATTTAGTAACCGCTGTTGTAAAGAATTCCAGCGCGCCTGACTCAGCAACAGCAATAATTCCTGTTGCTATTGCTTCTGATGGCACGGGAAGCTTTCATGCTGGTGATTTCAATTTATCATCGGACACTTACACGTTTATCGTTAGTTCCTTCACAAAACCAGGAACACCAGATCACGATAACGAAAATCCTGCTCCAGGCCAAGGGTATTGGTATATGGTGAATCCTGAAGGAATTTTCATAAGTCTGGGTAATTATGACCTTTTTATTCAAGATGGGAGATTAAACCTCTGGAATGTCACTGTATCCGATAGTAACGGGTATGAATGGTCAGATGCAGACGGAAGAACATTTGAAATAGTAAATTCTACTGGAATTTCAACAGGGATTAAAGGAAACCTTACCTACAACACTGCGGAGGGATTTTGGGAGGCTTTAAATATCGATGTAACAGATCTGACGGCAGGGGACTATAAAATTAAGTATCACTTCTATAATGATACTTCTAGCGGAATTGGCTATTCAGAAATCTTTACGATAGGTGGAAATACATCCTCGGCAGGATCCACGACAACAACGGCTGTAATCGGCATTCCTGCTCCTAGCTTTCTGATAGCATTAGGAATATTGGCCTTAGCTGTTCGGATTTTGTCTGCAAGACGGAAGAACGAGTAAGATATTCCATTTCTATCTTAACTGGGAAATGGGCATCAGTCTTTCATTTACAAAAGATTCTAGTTCCCTTTTTTTCTCCTTTATTTGAGAAATAACATCTGATGAATGTTCATGAAAAACGCTAAGGACAACTCTAGACCTTTTAGCGGTTTTTTCAAGTTCCCACCTCCCAATTATCATGTTGTTTAACCATATCGAAGGCCTTATCTCCCCACTTGTATTTGGCCCAGTGGAAACTGTCGGTTCGGGCTTTTCAGGCCAAAAACTTTTGGCGGATCGAGGAAACACTTTTTCCTGGTCACCCTCTAAGATGTACCATGAACGATCATGGTAAGCTTTGGGGAAATGATCTTCGTAAGGCAGGAAATTAACCACAGGTTTCTCCGGCGTATCTACAGAGGATGCTGCCTCATTATCGTTTTGTGCGATATAGTATGGCTTTCTGGCTATATCTACTCTCGAAATCACCGATTCAAGGTTTTTAATATGATGTTGAACGCGAGATTTGGATAATGGTAACCACCACGCAATATCAGCCTCGGAAACCGGTCCAAAGACCCCTATATACCTTTCGATAATCCTTTCTTCTGCTTCATTAGAAGTGAATTTGTTCAAACCCACCATTGGCACCCAAGTCTTCATAAGAGCGTATGATGTAAGATTACTCTTCGCATGATTCGCCGAAGCACGAATAAGCAATCCTTTGGCCATAGCTAGCTTTACTATCCAACTAGTTTCCTGAGATAATTGGGGAAGTAGTTTTCGTAACTGCCTTAATGCTAAAGGACCATCTGCGACTAGTTCCAAAATGCTGGTTATCCGTTCCTCAATCTCTTCCTCTGTAAAATCACGTAAAGGGGGAACCCTATATCCTCTTTTAATAAGATAGGGAGCGGTCGCGTTATGAATTAACGCCAAGTTGTCAGTATGGATGACAAAATTTGTCCCTCTGAAGGCATTAATCCTAACCAGACGATCTCCCTTATTGAGTGATTCGAAGATTTCATCGGGCGAATAATCTCCTCTTCGAGCAAAAACAGAAAGGTATGGAGTCCAATAATCAGTTGAATGGAGGCCTAAGTGATATTTGGTGATCTCATAGAAATCGGGCGCCTCATTGAGGTACAAAAATTGTTTTTTGAGTTGGTTGACCCTAAATAGATTACGCTGTTCCTCAGACACCTAATCAGACCAATCCTAGTGTCAAGAAACTTCAACTTGAATGACTATGGCAGCGGCGGAGTCCCCTGCCGAACATCCTGCAAATAGTCCATACCCTCCTTTTTTCATTACCAGTTCCTCTATCAGTTCAATTGTTAATCTCATACCTGTTGGGCCTTGGGGATGTCCCCAAACCAAGGAGGAACCGTAGTTATTAAC
>JBHLSH010000047.1:0-31299 GCA_048881705.1 Candidatus Heimdallarchaeota archaeon
ATAAGCTTTCAGATGATCATTTAGCCAAGTTTCTCATTCATGGAGTCGAAGCTGAATACATTCAGAGTTTAAAGGATATCCAGTATGATGATTTGCCGCCTGAACACCTAATAAAGATGAAAATACATGATGTAGTAGTTGACTTCATCCTTGAACTCCAGGAGCTCGGCTATTCAAATTTAGCACCGAACCAATTGGTCAAGATGCGAATATATGGAGTAACCCCCAGTTTTATTCGAAAATTAGGTCAGAAAGGAGATAACTATGAGAACTTAGAAGTCGGTCAATTGGTTAAATTACGGATCCATGATGTTACTCCAGAATTTATTGATGAACTGAAAGAACAGGGGTACGATAACCTTTCAATTAATCAGTTGGTAAAACTCCAGATTCACAATGTGTCGATTAATTTGATCGAGCGATTTCAAGCCTTAAAACTGGATCTGTCTATTAATCAACTAGTCAACTTTCTCATCCAGAATATAACTCCCGAGTTTGTTGAAGGATTGATCGATCGAAATTTCACTGACCTAACTCCCAATCAGATCCAACAATTTGGAATTCATAATGTCTCTCTGGATTTCATCGATAAAATGAGAGAAAACTTCCCTGGTATTTCCCCAGGGCAACTTGTAAAACTACGTATTCATGATATCAATCCGGAATACATTACGGGCCTGAAGTCTCTCGGATTTAATGATATCTCGGCAAACAAAGTAATCAAGTGTAGAATTCATGGAGTCACTTCCGAGTTCATCGCTGGTCTACAGGCTCTAGGATATGACGTTCCAATTAACCGCATCATAAATCTAGCCATTCATAATGTGAGCATCGATTTTATAACTAGCTTTAGGGACATCGGTTATGATTCCTTATCATTAGAGGAAATTCAAGACGCGAAAATTCATGGAGTAACCCCTGATTTTGTTACTAGACTGCAAGAAATGAATTATCTGGACATTGAGTTCTCTAAAGTTAAAAAAATGAAAATTCATGGGGTTAATATTGACATGATACGACAGTTTCGTGAATTAGGATTTCAAGATGTTTCCATTGATTATCTAATAAGGCTGGCAATATATAATGTTACTCCCTCTTTCATTCAACGACTAAGAGATAAAGGCTTTCAAGACCTTGACCTGGATCAAATAATAAAAATAAAGATACATGGAATAATTGATTGATCAATTGAACATTGAATCTTCTTATATGGGAAGAACGACGAAGTCTTCATAAACGGGAAGCCAATTATAACCATGATTTAGAAGGCGCGTCCCTCCACTACGAACTATTTTCAACATATAGAGGTATCTCTATGAGTTTAGATCCCCGTAGATTCTTTTCTATTCATACCCTTGGCCTGGCGGGGGTATTAGCTCCAGTCATTGGTTATAGCGGAATTCTTTTATCCATTCTCCTAAATCTAGACTGGTTTAGTCTGACAGATAACGCATTGAGTGATCTGGGTCATTACGGTAATCTGGGTCTCAAGGCATTCGTTTATAATGGTGGGTTATTCTTTAGCGGGCTAATGGCCCTGATATTTTGCTTAACGATATTCTACCAAGAGCGTGCCGCTTTTGCAGAAGATACCTTGGGAAAAACATCTTTCTTACTTGGGGTGATGGTCTTTTCCATTTCTGGCCTAGCCCTGGTGGGGATAAGCATACTTTCCGAGGATTTTGGTTCTATTCATAGATTCGTCTCCGAAGTGTTTTTCGTGTCCATTCCGTTTGCCATGTGGCTTTTTGGAATTGCATTTTATCGTAGGGCTGAATTAAACGCCACGGGGTTATTCGCACTTGTTGCGGGTACCGTTGCAGGTTTAGCCTGGATTTCATACTTTGCATTCCCAGTATTCTCTGGCGTAGCTATCCCTGAGGCCCTTTCATCAATTGCCGTGAGTCTCTGGATTGTCTTTCGTGGAATCCAGTATTACCAGTCTTGATCAGCAAGAGTCCGTTTTCCTAAACGGCTGTTCATCTCGTAAATACTATAGTTTCCAGTGAAAATGATTCTAGCAACATATTCTTGTTTGAAAATATCTTTATTCAACTCCAAATGGAAGAAAATCCGCAAAACGACATCTGATTAAGCTATAGCTAAGAACCCCAGCTAAGTTTGAATGCTGAAGTCGGTTCCATGGCTAAATTTGACCCATCTGCCGGGAGACGCTTTTTCATTCTAATTTATATTACATAAAACAATTGGTTTCTGCGAAACGTATCAGAAAACATTTGAGAGAACTGATTGGAGTTCTAATTGAGCGTATTTGCTCAAGTGAGGCAACTAGTCAGATGCTTTTCATTGTACAACACACACATTCTGAATCTAACTGCCCAGCTCGTGATCCTGAACAAGGGAACATGTTACTCCAACATATAAATCAAAATGCCGCCCATTTCGGTGTCACTATCAATGCGGAGGGCGTGGCGAACGGAAAACACCAATTCCACTTGATTGTGGAATCAGACTCGCAAAAGAACGTAGAACGGTTCATGGCACCGTTCAAACAAGCTGGCCAAGTTGAAATTCTTCCTGCTTCCCCCTGTGAGGTTGTTGTGGATCGAGGCGCCTGCTAGGTTCCACCACCTCTCTCTTTTTACCATTTTTATGATTTTGGTTTCATTGGATTACGATTGACGGACGTGATTTCCATAACCTGAATTGGTCGAAAATCGGTCGGCCAGAAGAAATCGCCTTACGTTGATCGTAGGGGCCTGCCATGGTATTAAATTTTGATTTTTCTTACCCAGATTCAAAAAACCGAATATGACCTTTCTCCTCATAACTTTATTGGTTCCCCATTCCCTTTGTCAAAGGACAACAATGGACTATAGATTGGCTGCTGATGTGTGAGCATCAAAGTTTTCTTTCGCAATATCTGTTCTTTTATCTAACAATTTATAACATCGATTGATTTAGTATTAGTCAAATTCAAAGCATTTATAATATTGTAAAATTGAATACCGATCGAGGTCGTGCTGGGATTTGATGGACATGAGAAGGAGGAAAACATGCAATTATTGTAAAAAAGAAGTACCAGAGGAATTTGGGACTCCGACAATTCTATGGTCATATTTCATCGCGGGAAATCATCCAGCGAAAGGATGGCCCAAAGGCGCCTATTGTAACGGAAAATGTCGCTTAAGGCACAATCTACTAATGAATCCGTTGAGACCCTTTCTGGCACCAATTGGGTTAATTATTGTAGCACTAATCATCTATTCCTGGATAAATATTTACACTTCAGAAGTTGGTTTTCTGGAGTCTCACTCAGAAGGCGATATTTTTTTTCTTTATCTTTGGTCACTTCTAGGGAGTGCTAGTTTTCTGTATGGAATGGCTTCCTTATTGACAAGATTATACTACTACCTCTCCCTGAGCAGATCAAAAGAGAAAGAGGCCTCTTCCCTTTTGCGCCCCTAAAACAAGTTCCTGATTAAGTTCGCCCTATGGTAAAGCTGTGGTGGAATTAGGCGCCCCTGTCGAAGATTATTGAGAGTTCGTACATCTCAGACTGAGCTGAAACATCGGCAAGTTTCTTGCGGTTTTTTTTTCTAAGGAGATGGTTTATCATCGATACCCTGAATGAATAAATACTGGTATTAAACCTTGTTTTGGGGAGAATTTTACCTGCTCTTCTACCAAGATTTCTAGACGATTTCTTCTAGGAAAAGAGATCGCGGATATTCAAAAATGTAGTACGGATCGTTCTAAAATGAAGGATAATATGCCTTGATTTCTCCGATTAGTCGAAATTTAATTCTGGTGAGCATAAAGTGGGAAGACAAATTGATCTTCATGATTACGATATTGCGGCTACAACCCATCTCCATAACACCCTCTTGTAACGACAAATGCTGCTCCTTTTAACCGAATAAACCAAATAACAAAGATTGAATGGCCTCTCGAATTAATTCCGAGCTAATTAGGGATTTTAGGAGTGGACATTAAAGGAGAGCATTAATCATTTCTGCAAGAGAATCCATTTTTACAAGGAGATACTGGAGTGGAGCCACTTTTCTAGCGATTCCATTTAGTACCAGTTCTGACTGGATTCTCTGGAAGACAAACAGATAATCGTTGGTTTCTAAGATTGTTTTTAACGTTTCATCTGATGCAAAGTCAGCAGTAATCCGTTCGTAGTTTGTTAACCAGAGGTTGGCGGGAATCATAATATTGTGGGCCATCGGACCTTCCTCAAATATAGGAAGACCGTCTTCGGTATAAACAGTGATTCCAGAGAGTTCCTTATTCATTTCAATGAATTGTTGGATGGTTTGAGAGATATCTCCCCCTCCCGCCTTTTTGAGTATTATGGTTTGAATTAAATCTCCAATTGCTCGGAAAATTGAATTTTCAAAGATCGAGGTATTATAGTGTCTGATCTGGATTTTTGAATTCTTAGGTGGTACAAAGTATTCCTTCAGAGTTTCTGTTACCTCATCTTTCATATGGGGCAGTAAAAGGTCAGTTTTATGAAGTAAGCAAAATGCGACAGCTCTTGGGGAATACTCATTAAGTTTATTGATTGCATGGGTAAAATAGAATTTTGACGTGGAAACTTGATCAAAATCACTCACATCAACAACCCATACTAGGATTTCAACATCGGTGAAAATGAATTCCGCCTGTTCCCCCACGAATACGGAAAGGAAACTCTCTTGACCTCCGCAGTCAAAGATTTGAAATGCGGTATTGATAATGTTCTTCGTTGAACGGGTATAATTTATTGTAGCATGGTAATCCTTCACGTCATCGGGAGTTTTACCTTCAAAGACGACGGCCCGAATACTACTCTTGCCAGATGCCCCTAATCCCATCAATAAAACCTTTTGTGTCCGAGAAAAGGCGTCCATTTTTTGAAACTCTTTATTCACTGATCTTAAGAGGTTGGTCGGAGATTCGATGTTAGAATTAGAATAGATTGGAGTTTGCATTTAGAACTTTATAGGTTCTCTTAGGATATAAGAGACCTAGAGTGTAAGCAATTCAAAAAATCCTGCAAAGACTTTAAGTGAGTGTCTAATAAAAATTCTCCCCTTTTCATTTGTCCAAGATCCAGCTACTAACGCAAACAGCTTCCCCAGTAGTTTCCTCTTTTGATTTTTGGAAGTTAAAAGCATAAGATAGAAGAACAACGAACTATTCTTTCTTTTTCTCTCAAGAAGAAGCGTTTAAATTTCCCGTTTTTTCACGTTTGCTGCCGTCTAGAATTAACGAATCGTTCTAGGAAATTCTTCGTGTCCGCATCCCCGGAGAATTTTTTCCAATACGAATATTCATGATCCTCGCAAGGTTTCACGGGTCATCTTTTATAACCCAGAACCAGTCTGAAAGGAAGAGCTAGTTTTCTTTGAATGTTCAAAAATGTAGTACACTCTGTTCTAAAATGAAGGGTGATAATCTTATATTCTCACAGACAGATTCGATTTATTCTAGGTGGCCGGAAAATGAAAGATGAAAATAGAATCAGGGCATTCTTAATTAGTGTCACGGGTTATTCAATTCTATTATTGCAACAGTTACCTGGAATTTGGGTTTGGATACCTCTGATGGCCGCTCCAGTATTCTTACTTCTTGGAGTCCTCATTTCTAACCTTCCAGCACGAATAACTGACATCTTTCAAAGCCTCATTTCGTTGAATGAAGTAATCCTTGGAAAACTGGCAATAATTATGGGTTTAATTATAGTGATCTACTCCATTATCTATCTGGGTATCAAAAAGCGACACGGATTAGTCAAAACAGGGCTTTATCGTTTTATTAGACATCCACAATACCTGGGATTTATATTATTAACTATCGGGTTTACTGGATGGAGTTATTACTACATTAAGTTTACATTCGGTATTAGCTGGATTTCTGCAGAACAGACAATCGGTTTATGGTATATCCAAATGTTTTTGTATTTTCTTCTCGCATTTATTGAAGAGAGGCATTTGACCGCAGCTTTTGGTGCAGAATTTACCGAGTATAAGAATGAAACGTCTTCTTTTCTCCCTTTTGCGAAATCAGACCTCCAGAACTACTTATCTTCTTTGATTGTCTTTAGTCTTATCTTAATGTTCGTGATCCAATTTCCATTCACATAGAGGCGGTTCTATATTTGCTCTCGGTATTAGAAGCGATATTCATTCCAGGATCGCAAACAGCCCTTTGCGGACAACCACAGATATTCAATTCTCTCTATGGAATCTTTGTTGCGGTGATTGGTGCCCTTGGAATCGCCGGGAGTAGCATTTGGGGATTAATCATCAAAGCATGTGGGATAAAACTCTCGATAATCAGCGTGAAAGACACGACCACTCCCTCCGACACCAATTTTAATTTTTCTCCTTCCTACGCTTTCTAGAACGAGATTGTAGATTTCACACCCTTTTGTCGATTCTTTAAGGGTAAATTTGAAGTAGGATTCGAGTTCAGCCTGTTGTAACCGTTCTTACAAAGAAACGTTTCGATTAATTAATTCCTACCAGATTTCTACCTGCTCCTTGATGTTCCTGTTGTTTCTTTATCCAAATACTCAATCCCCTTTTCCTAAGCGAGTTTCTGCGCCTTCCACTTGGATTCGGTTATTACAAAAATCAGCTCCATGCGTCCATATATACCCTTCAGAAAAAAATATTTTCAACCATATTTCGAACCAGTTTATCTGATAGATCGATGGGGCTCCCTAAAATACCAATCTTCAGGATATATTCGTTCTCAACTTTGTAGAACCTCCTTCCTGAAGGGGACCTAACTTTCAAATAATGAATTAAAAGTTGAAAAACCTTCAATTTCGATTTTTTTCTCTTTAATGTCCAAATAGGCGGTGTTGAGGATTATTTCCCTTATTATACTGATTTTACAAACAAAAGAAACTCAGTATTAGCCGATTTCAAAATGATTTGAAATGGTTTTTCTGGTTATTTAAGACAATAACTTGAGCAACCGAGTGAGAAGAAAAACGAAAGGATTTCCTTCTCAAACTCATTAACTCAATAATTCAAGGTGAAATGGGTGTCAAAAACTTGTGAAGAAAAAGAAATTGAAATAGAAGAAATTCCAGAAACAAATAAAGTTGTTAAAACAACTAGTGTCGCTGATGTATCAAATCCAGCTGAAAAAGTGCGAATGATATATGATGACATTAAAGCAACTTTAGGAATAGATTTTGTCCCTAATATGTACAAAGCAATGGCCGTAAACCCTGATTATCTGGAATTAACTTGGAATCGGATTCAGGCAGTGATGAGCAAAGAAGGAAAGCTTAATACAGTCACAAAAGACATTATAGCTCTTACCGTCTCGATAATGAGTGGATCTACATACTGTATCGATGTTTACAAACAAGCTGTATCACACAATGGTTTGGATGACGAAGCAATATCTGAGATATATGCAATTATTGAGATTTACTCTGGGTTGAACCGATTCAACATTGCGCAGCAGACTGAAAAAGATGAGAAACCTTGGTATGGTTGTGGTGTATAAAAAGGGAGTCATAATATGATACAACAAGTCTTGGCAATTTTCCAAAGTCTAACAAAGCAGGAACTCCATATTATGGGATGATGCGGGTTTTCGGTGAGTGGCTGTGGATGGCGTTTATGATGATTGGAGGAATGATACTAATAACTGAAGTCCCTCCTTGGATCATAAGGTTTGGATGATCTTGGCCGATCAAATACCTTTAACCCCCATTAGCTTTAGAGGGGAGACCTGCGAGTGAATAAACATCAATTTATCGAACATCATATCCGTAAAACCCAGGGTCTCGCCCGTCTATTCTTTCCCAAAGGAAGATGAGTTTCACCCCTCCTTCCGAGAGAATACGTGGACTAACCAGATATCAAATAACTGATCTACATATATTTTTCCCCTAGACTGAGTAAATTTTAAAAAAGGGATATCATTTTTTGCTGCTGGTTGCTTTGAACATGAGTGTGTATGAGTATGTCTTCCCTACCATCTACTGCTCTCGATGAAACAATTGAATTACTCCAAAAATTAATTCAGAATAAATGTGTTAATCCCCCCGGTGATGAACTTCGGTCTATTAAAACCATTGAATCGTACCTTACCGACCGAAATATTTCGTGTCAAGTGTTTGAAACCGCTCCCAATCGGGGAAATTTGGTTGCACGGATTAATGGTTCTAGTGATGGATCTAGTTTAATGTTTGGACCAGCTCATGTTGATGTCGTCCCAGTGGACCGTGATAAATGGTCTGTCGATCCCTTCGAGGGAGTTATCAAAGATGAACATGTGTGGGGACGTGGAACACTAGACATGCTGTTCATTGTGGCAGCCCAGGTTCAAGCATTTAGTCAACTCCAGCAAGAAGGTTTCAAACCAAAAGGGGATCTAATTCTATGTGTTGTAGCTGATGAAGAGGCGGGCGGTACCTATGGTATGGAATGGTTGATAAAAAACCAATTGGAAATAATCCAATCCGATTATGCTCTTGGGGAAGCAGGGGGGTTTCCGTTGGCCGATGGCAAGTTACTCGTATTTGGAACAGGTGAGAAGGGAGCGGCATGGAAACGATTAACATTTAGAGGGACACCTGCACATGGTTCGAGCCCATATAAAAGTGATAACGCGGTGGTTAAGGCTGGATTGGCGGCAACCAGATTAGCTCGCTACAAATCTCCCGTAGATACTCAGTACATCAAAGTTATGGCAAAAGGAATTGGAATGAATCCGATCATTCGTCTCTTGATGAATAGATGGATGCTAGCTCCTGTTTTGAATTTGATTTACAGAAAAAATCCAACTATAGCTAAATTGCTTTATTCTTTAAGTCGGATGACTATTTCACCTAATATTGTACAAGGAGGGACAAAAACAAACATCATAGCTGGACAAGCGCATCTAGGTGTAGACATCCGAGTGTTACCAGACCAGAATGACGGTTATGTGACTGACCATGTCAAAAAAGCTATCGGAAAAAAACTAGCTCAAGAGACGACTATTGAGACTCCGTCCGATTTACCTGGCTTCTTCCAATCGCAAGGTAGTACCTCAGAGGTTTCCCCTGAAATTAAGGACGCAATCATGAAGTCGGTTTCACCATATTATCCTGATGCTCAATTTGTTCCAATGATGAGTTCTGGAGCGTCAGATCTCCGATTTCTGAGGCCACATGGGACACGAGCCTACGGGTTTTCGCTGTTCGATCCTTCCGTTAATATTAACGAAATTTCAAAGTTGGCTCACGGCCCTAATGAACGGATCGGCATAAAAACGATCGATTTAACTCTCCATGCTTATTATAACGTGGCAAAAGAGTTACTAGGATGAATCCTCCGATTTCAGCAGCAAAATTTGCTTTGATTCGAGAAAACTAAGTTTCTTGACCTGGGTAATAAAACAGAGATTTAGCTGATCATTTTCACCTGATTTGATCGAATATCAAGACATTAAAGCAGAATTGGACAAAATCTGAAATTGTTACCAAGGCAAAAAACTTTCGAGTTCTAATCAAGGATCGAAATGGGAGAAAAACTCTCTCATGATTATGTGGTTGATCCATTCTATCTATTATTCTACCCGAGGCCGAATGACTACCCTGTGATTTCCCTGGGGGATCTGTTCCAAGAGGTTGGCATCTAGGTCTGATACAGTAGAATCTTTACAACGGACTTCCAAGTCAGGATTGCACTGTTCGGGGAGTTTGGTCGGGAAAATGAGCTTTTTCACCAGTGGTACGACTGGCCAGCCGTCTGCTTTCCACTTATCTCCCAGTGGATGTTCAAGTACCCACGCTGTAGGTGCAAAATCTATACGAATCACTTTTAACTTCGGACACTCGAATAATGGTGAGATATCAAGCCTTTCCACCTCATTGTAACTTATATTGATCCTCTTTATTGTTGGATGACGTTTGAACGGTTCTAGGTCTAATGTTGCAACCAACGTGCCTATTAAATTAAATTCTTGGAGGTTTGGCCAGTGATAAATTACAGAAGTATCGAACTTACTGATCATGGACGCCCCAATTTCAAAATTTTCCAGATTTATACAGTTGCGAAGATGTTTACTCTCAAATTTAGCAAGCCGCGTGTAAAACAAGTTAAAGTCTCGTAGGTTACGACACTTCAACAATGCTTCTGTGTGCTGAAGCCTCATCACTTCAGTCCAATATAAATCGAGTCCCCGTAATTCTTCTGCCATAATTGGATCTGCTAAGCCCTCCAGGCTGATCTCTCGAAAGTATTCATCTTCCTCGGACACATCCAAAAAGAGCGTTCCATTTTTGAGCGGGATTTCCGTTATATCAAACGGCTCTTCCCTCCACCAGTTTTCCAGGTAAATCAGGTGACTGAACGCATCCCAACTGACCTCAAATTTTCGATAATGCTTCCATTCAATATCCTCATGATTGAATCGCATTAAATTCCACAAATATCTGATTTCATCTGGAATAACTCGTAACGGATTCTCTTCTATGAAGAAAATTTCTAATTCTTTCATTTTCGCAATTGTGGATGGAATCTCTGCAATGGAGTTGTGCGAAAGAAAGAGACGGCGCAAATTCCTCAATTCACAAACTATTTCTGGAAATCTCGTGATACGATTATGACCTAAATTCAATTCCTCAAGGTTCTGAAGGAATTTAAAGGATCCAGGGAGGTTCTGTATTTCATTGCCGTAGGCACTTAATTCCCGTAACTCGGTCAAGTCCCCTATTCCCTCTGGAAACTCTTGTAACCCGATTTCATCCAGCTTCAGGACAGTAATCCGGTCTCCCTCATATTCAATGTCATCGGGATGGATGTGGCCCTTGTATCTTGTCTCAATCTCTCGAAGGCACGCCACTTCCTACGGATTCAGCTGCCGCTTAATCCATTTACTAACCGTACTGAAATAGATATGATTGAAGGCCTCCAGCTCCTTTGGCAGCTTTTCCTTCACGGAGACCTCCTGAGAAGCTTCCATCAAATCCAAAATTTCTTCTGCCACCTCCTCCCGTGTCTTCCCCTCCCAATCCTCTGCTTCTAGGTACTTCTGACCCGCCTGCCACGCCAAAATGGGATCGGGGTGCACGTTAAAGTACGCCCACATCCATTGCTGAAATTCGTCGGCTGTCGGCCACCATTCGTCGAATTTCCGCTTGATCTCGGCCCACTTCTGCTTGTCCTTGGTCATCACGTTCTCCTTTCCCCCCATCCTATTTAAAGGTTTCATCCCCCTCAATCTAAACTAACCTCTGCTTAGATTCGTTCTCCACTTCAGAGACGGCGTCTCCTCCTTTGTCGGAAAAATTGAGGGGGGAGGGAGGGTGTCGGAGTCGCAAAGATGACCGCGAACGGTTATCTATGCTTGAGAGAAGACCAAGAAAAGAACTCCGACACCGTGGAAGGGGATGGGGGATAAGAAAATAAAGGTTTCGTTATCTAAACGGAAGATGGAAGTGGTATGGAGGAGGAGGAATGACTCCTTTTTTTAGAGGGAGGAATCTTTTGAAAATGGCTATGATCGTGAAAAAGTAGAGTGAGGGGGCGGTTAAATCCTTCTCTTAAGTTTTTCACTTATTAAATCAAATGTTCTCAAGTCAGAGGTTCTGTGAAGCTTCCTATTATTGAAAATTCAGGAATAAATCTTTAATAGATGAAAAGTGCTGAGATTAGGCATATATAGTTGAATTATGCTCATTCTTGGCACTTTTGTTTGTTCACACTTGTTCTGAAGAAGCCAAAAGGGGTGATAAGATTGAGTGAAAGGCTAATGTCAGTGGTGATAATATGAGCAAAAACTCGCTAGGATTTCATTTTCTCTTTTGAAGACCTTCGACTATCAATACTTTAATAAGGACGACGGAACTTAGAAGGGCTGATCCAGTTCTCCCTCTTGAAGTAATTCACCAAAGCAGGTATGTCTGATCTAGGTTTGCCTAGAGTGAGTAAGAAATGAGGAATCGGCGCAGGGTGAGTGTATTTGGGTTTTTTGTCATTCTCCTAGCCGTTTTAGGTTTGGTGTTCCCAACGGTAATCGGTGTTACCGATTCAACGCAGATTTTCGCGGTTGCGTATGTTGAAAGCGATCAAACCACCCATCTCCTTCTTCGCTATCGATTAACAACCGTGTCAGATTCAAGTTTGGGCATCTATCACGCGTATAAATCAAGCGGAGGGATTTGGTCACAACCACAAGAGATGGATTTGAACGGAAGATGGTTCCTATCTCTCGTATCCAATAATGATAGCTTACGGCTTTATACTACGGAGGAAATTTTCTATCGATTTCCTGCTAAGGCACCTTCAATGATGGGGGATTATAGATATGGCGAGATCCTGTACGAACACATCTATGATCCTTTAACGGCAGAATGGATGGTAGAGAGTATCTTTGAAACTGATCAAATCATGGGGGAATTAGAAAATGAGAGTTCCAGTTCATCATTTAGCGGTGTTGATCTATTTGACAATGATGTTTTATTTGTGCGCTGGGAAGAGCGTTTTACTGGAACCGCTTATATAACCAAACTAGATGGAAGTTCCAATTCATCTCGAACTTACATATTGCAGAATAATAGCGTAAAAGCAATTATCCCCCAAAAGAATCGTTTGGACCAATATTTCATCTATACGAGAGATTATAGTGTCACAGATAATTATACACGGTATATCCTCTTCTCTAACGATACAATGACGGGGCCCGAGGAGGTTCCTATCAATTCCCAAGATTTCTTATTCTATTCCATCGTGAACAATTTCTTCTTTGGAATGGAATATATCGATTCCCCAACTTCTTGGAAAACTTACGATCTATCGATGAATAACATCTCAATGTCTGTTTATCCATATGACCATGAAAGTTATACTTTTGGGACATATAGAATCTCCCCCTTCGATTTGACGGGTTGGGATGATGAATCCCTATTATTTGCAACAATACAAGTCCCTCGAATCGAATTTTGGTTATTCGGTACTAATGACGCTGAGATGATCTTACTTGGGAATGCTACAATGGATATCCCTGGTGCTGAACAGATGAACCTAGCATCAATCAATGTAATTAATGATGCTGGGATCTTAACGTTCTATTGGACATTCGAATCTATACCTGGATTTTCAGACAGCTATGACGTTGAATACAACAGTTATAACGTTGAATACAACAGTCACAATTCTACTGCGAGTGAAATCAGGGCAATGCGAAATTATCTAGATTTTTCTCTCCAAAGAAATCAATTATTCGTAAGAACATGGGTGAATCAATTCATTCTACTTGCTGGGCTTGCCTGTACCGGATGGCTTCTAGTATGGTCGGTATCGGGAAAGAGGACTGATATCGAAGTCCGCGAAGATCGGAAAAATGATGGAAAAAAATCCTTAACATATTTTGGAATGCCATTTTTCTTGCTTTATAGTTATTTTCGTCCCCGTAAGAACCGTAGAGTAGAGGAGCCGGTGAACAAAAACAATATTGATATATAAATACCTTGATTGAGAGAAAAGGTTCTTGAACAAAGTATGTCGTACGATATGATCTAGTAGGAAGCGAGGATTTAAACGAAATACGATTGTTTTGGGTTGAGGCCTCTGGTTCTGTTCCCGAACTTCCAATGGGTAGCCAACTGATAATGCACACCTTTAACGGGAGTCCCTGCCAGGAAGCTCCCTTTTATTCCAGTTGGTTCTGATTCACGATTAATGTGGAGGGGCGTAACGGAACGAGTGCTATGAGTCTAGAACTCAATTCTTCGGGGAGATCTCCCATCTCCGCGATTCTTCCATCTCTTGCCATCACAATTTGGCTAGGAAGGTATTGCTTGCTGATTATCGAGAGCTGATAACAAAATGTTATTACCACAGTTCAGCTAGCTGTTTCCGAATTACAGAGGGTTTGGATTTCCGCCTAAGATTTTCCCGTTTCACGGCAAAATCCATTATGTTTTCCCCGAGAAGTGAATAGGCGTCATGAACCTTAGTCCCTGTTTTTGCGGATGTTTCGACGTAGTGGCAAGCGAATCCCAGAGATGAAGTTAGTTTAGAGAGTTTCTTACTGATCAACCTGCCTTGTTCGGAGGTTATGGGCTCATCACATGACTGACGTAAATCTATCTTGTTTGCCACTACAACAACCGGCACCTTCCCTCTGCCATTATTCGCCCAAAGCTCTTTAATCCATTTTACGCAGTTGTAATACGATTCGGGCCTAGAGACATCATATACCAACAAGGCACCCATGGCTCCCTTGTAATAGACGTCTCTTACGCCGTCAAAACGTTCTTGGCCCGCTAAATCCCATATCTGATATCTTATTGGGTTACCATGGATAACCTCATCTTTCATGGAAAAATCTGCACCGATTGTCATTACGTATTGAGTTTCAAAACCACGGCCAAGGTATCGTTCACGAATTGCGGTCTTACCCACACCACCATCACCGATTAATACAATTTTAAAAACGATCATGCCTGGGTGCTCTGAATTTTTTTCCTAGTGGTTTTCACGACTCACAGACCGGATCGATAAATAATAACATTTTCTGAATAATCTATTCGGATGATTGAGTATCCCCCTAGGAGGGGCATCATTGTCCAGGAGACCCATATCCTACTCACGAAGATCAATGCTTGAGATAAGAGCTGCGAGGCAATTCCTCTTTTCTTTTTCGAACGAATTTAATCTAGTGCTCTCCTGTGAATACTCGTTAAGTTTCCCATGCTTCAAACGTTTATTAGTGCATCTTTTACAAGTGTAAAGCGAAAAAATTAGTCTTATATAGCTAGACTATGCTCTAATCCTTTAATTTCAATTCCTCAGCTTTATGATGGACAAGGGAAAAGAGGTAGCAAATTTGGGTAAAAAGTTGCTCGTGCCAATAATTATGATGTTTATGTTCACTCCGATCAGTTTTTTATCTGCAGATCCGACTTATGTGGAAACAGCGAGTGAAATTCCATCTATAAAAATCGATTGGAATCGTACATATGGAGGAGCAGGGGACCAATCTGGATATGCGATGATTCAAACGGTAGATGGCGGATTTGCCATTGCAGGGCAATCTTTATCCTCTGGAATGAATGGTTCGCAGGTAATGGTGGTAAAAACGAATGCCAGTGGACATGAACAGTGGAATTACCGTTTTGGGGGAAATCAAGTTATAGGAGAGAGTGCAAATGGATTGACTCAAACGTCAGATGGTGGATTTGTCCTTACTGGATGGACGGTATCCTTGGCTGTTCAGAACGAGACTACCGATTCGTATACTGGCGATGTCTTGTTAGTGAAAATTGATGGCAGCGGTAAGGAGGTATGGAAACGTACATTCGGGGGAACTGACTGGGATTGGGCCAATGAAATAATCGAAACAGTCGACGGAGGATTTCTCTTAGGTGGTTGTACAAATTCGTATGGTGCTGGAGAAGCCGATTTCTGGATAATAAAGACCGATAGCAACGGACTAGAGGAATGGAACTACACATTAGGGGGACCTACAAGAGATTTTTGTGATTCACTAATCGAGACAAGAGATAGGGGTTTTGCCCTCTCTGGAAGCAGCGGTGACGACTTATGGTTGGTGAAAGTCGATGCGAGTGTTAACCAACAATGGGATCAGCGATTGGGGGGAGGAAACCGGGATATTGGAACTTCCGTAATCCAGACAGAAGAGGGAGGATTTGTGGTTGCTGGGGTGATTTCAGGTAATTTCGATTATCGCGATGCCTGGTTGGTAAAAATTGACTCTTCCGGGAACGTGGAATGGTCACAGACGTACGGGGATTCACCAGTAGCGGAAGCCCATTCGGTAATCCAAACAGCAGATGGCGGATTCGCTTTTGCGGGATACAGCCAAGAAGACGTAGATGTTTATGCTGACACGGATCTATATGTTGTGAAAACTGATGCCAGCGGAAGTGAGGAATGGAATTATACTGTTGGAGGAACAGGCGAAGCTTTTGGACGATCGATTGTCCAGACGGCAAATGGAACATTTGTCATAGGAGGAAGTAGGAGTTCTAACAGTAATACTGATACAGATATGTGGCTCATAAAGGTCACACTAATTCCGCGCAGTTCTGTCTCCACCAACCTTCCAGGCCACTTCTTTATCCTCAGCGCGGGAATTCTGGCCTTAGTTAGGAGAAAGAGATTAAAATAGCTAATCTATTTCTCTTTTTTTTTTGTGACACACGATGATTTTTCTAGGGAATTAAATGGCACAGAATTTTCTTTCGCGGGATCCTCGCCTATCTACCCTCATCTACTAGTGCCAAGTAGATCAGATATTTATGCCACATTTTCCATTTTCTCACAATCAACCGTTAAACTAAATTAAATTTAGCTTATTCTGTTGGAGTGTAATTAGATTTGAATATTGCTTCCCAAAAGGTTAATGAGTCCAATCCCGGAAAAACTACGGTTAAAGGGAACCTATTGAGTCCGTTACCGATCGTTTTGGTAGGAGCAAATGTTAAACAACGTCCTAACTATCTTGTAATAGGGTATATGTCACCTTTTGACTTTGGTAGATACATTTTCTTCAGTATTTACAAAAAACGCTTTACTAGAATTGGAATTCATGAAAACCGAACGTTCAGTGTGAACATCCCTTCAGAGGATCTTCTAAGAAAAACAAATCTTTGTGGAAGTAAATCTGGTCGGAATTACGATAAGAGTACTATCTTTGAGAGCTTTTATGGAGATTTACAAACCGCTCCCATGATTCGGGAATGTCCCATAAACATAGAATGCGAAGTAGCCGAAATCCTTGACTATCCTGAAAATGATGGAGTTATAGGTCGTGTAGTGAAATCATATGCCAATCCCCAGATATTAACCGACGGGAAACTCGATATGAGGAAAGTTCACCCAATTCTGTGGGCCATAGGTGGGGATTTCAACTACTATCGACTTGGAGACAGATTGACCGTAGAAAAGCCTTGACCAGATGTCAAACTAATGTTCGATATTGATAAAATCGAAGAATCGAAGTTCTTCAACATTAGGGTTATGGAACTTGCAATAAGGCTTCAATTTCGATTTTTCCAGATCATGATCAATTCTGAATGCCCCTGATAGGTAATGATCATAGAAATCCCCTCAATCGATTCGGCTTTGTTGAAGGGAAGAAATCTCTTCCTCATTTTGGATCATTGAACTGTTTTTATCCTTAAAAGATCAGTGAAGGTTTAAAGTTCATAGTAGCTTCTCGTATGGCAAATATATCCTCTTGTTGTAGGTCAAATCCCGCTGCTTCCGCATTAGAAGCAGCTTGATCTTGACTCTTCGCTCCAGGTATGACAACAACTGATTTGTTGTCAATCAAATATCGAAGGGCAACTTGGGCCATTGTCACATTGTATTTTTTTGCTAATTCTCCAAGAAGAGAGAGAAGATCTGTCCCTCGTTCGAAATTTCGTCGTCTAAAAACTCGATTCATCCTTCGAGAACCTTTGGGTCTATTATCCACTGAATATTTGCCTGATAAAAAACCTTGAGCAAGTGGACTATACGCCATGGTCATAATTTGATTTTCATTGGCATAAGGGAGGAAGCTGTTCTCTATACCGTGTTTTACAATGCTATAATTTACTTGGTTAACCTGAATCCTGTTGTTCTTCATCCGCTTTTGAAAGTGATCAAATCTGTTTTTGGAAAAATTAGAAACTCCAAGATGGCGAATAAGGCCTTCATCTACCATTTCTTCCATGTATTGGAGAACACGGCCAATAGAAATAAGCGGATTTGGAAAATGAATTAGGTATATGTCCACATACGAAGTTTGAAGCCTATCTAGGCTTTTTAATAACGCTTTCTTCACTGAAGACGGTCGAAGGCGAAACGGCATGAATTTGGTCGTAATCACTAATCTTTCACGATCATATCCCTTGATCGCTTCTCCAATGAGCTTTTCAGACTTTCCACCAGCGTAGATCTCTGCAGTGTCAATTAAGTTGACTCCATTTTCAATGGCCTTCTCAATGATCTTGAAAATATCCTCTTTATCGAATTCTTCTCCAAATCCCCATCTTTTGGATCCGAACTGCATGGTTCCCAAACCAATCTGAGAGACTTGATCTTGGGAATTTCCAATGGTTGTATACTTCATGGAAATCACCTTGATTTTGTAATCTAGAATGGAAAACGTACGTTACAGCTTTTTCATAAATGAAATTTTCTTAGAATCGAAGTGAAATCCACTTGTGAACACATCAAACCAAATTATTATAGGGATGGAATGTAATTCATTATTCTACATTAAAACTTCAGTGAGGGATGGCTAGCGTTTCCTAGTTGATGGAATTAAAAGCCAGATTCTGATTGAAAAAGCGGCTTGCGGGGTTTTCGGATTGGAAAATCTTTGAATTATGCCATACATTAGGCTAGCGTGAACAGGAAAATCCTATCCGATGTTAATACATTTGATTGAGCATGAATAAATTTGACAGGTTCAATTAAAGAGGTAGATATCTTTGTTGTTGGCTGTGGGCCTGGTGGAGCGGGTGCGGCAAAAGCTGCAGCAGAAAATGGCTATTCAACACTAGTGGTTGAGAAAAAAGACCTGAGTAACGGTGGTAGATACAAGGCCTGCGGCGGAGCTCTGGCTTGGGATACTGTGGATGGTACTCATTTTCCTGAAGAACGAATAGATAGGATTATTGAAGGTCTGGAGCTACATCATGTCGATGGCGAACAGTACACGAAAACGGGGAAAGGGGCTGTCGTTTGGAGAAGTACATTTGATCTTTATTTAATGGAACTGGCTCGGGATGCGGGAGCAGATGTTAAAGATAGGGAGCCTCTGATTCAAATAAGGGGCTTAGAATCCTTTTCAAAGACGAACGGGGAGACTATGTATGAGATTCATACCCAAAATAACGTCTATCATGCAAAGTATGTTATTTCAGCAGACGGAATGCCTTCTAGAACTCTCCGGCTCTTGAATTGGCCTGATTTTGCCAAGGATGACGTGATCTTGAGCATAACCAACGAAATGAGAACATCTAAAGCTGCAATTAATGAAACGCTTGGTTCTGATAAAATTCATCTCTTCTTCGGAATTAAAAACCTGATTCCTGTTGGTTACGCATGGTTATTCCCGAAAGCAGAACATATAACAACGGGTTGGGGGAATTTGAGAAATTTGATAACTAATTCACGGATAGAATACCAGAAGTTTCTGGATCTTCCGATGGTTAAACAAGCACTCAATGGAGCCGTCTCAGATATCTATATGGCGCATCTCATTCCTGTAGGAATTAGATCCCAGCTCTATCAGGATCAAGTTTTCGCGGTAGGAGATGCTGGCGGCATAGTCGATCCAATAAGCGGCAAGGGAATTCCTTATGCCATGAAATCGGGAGAAATTGCCATAAAATCTATTATAGAATGTGAGGCGGATGGGGATTTATCGAATATGGGGGAAATATATGAAAATCAGCTAGAGAGGAAATTTCTCAAGAGTTTAAAGGCCAAACGGGCAGCACGTGATAGAATCTTCAAAAATGATGAAACTCTAAAGCGATTTTTGGGTTTATGGGAAAAATATTCGAGTTCTGAACTCATAGAACGCGGATTAATCTGATCTAGTAGTATTGATGGATCTCCGGAACTTTCAGTTCTAATGCAAGGGATTAGAAGAAATTCATCCTAATGCGTTAAAAGGAGGAAAGACATATTTTTCCAATTTTATTTGGCAAAAAAGTGTGGCATTGTTTAATTATTCGCGATTAAGGGTATCAGAGTATGCTGGAATAGCATCAGTCCAGTTTCTTCTCTTTTTTAGACGTTTAATAATTTATACGTTCCTAGCGATTTATTTAAGAGTAGTTATCGGACTTTCGACAACAGAAACCTCCCTCTTATCAGCCATTGGGATGATTGTGAGTTCAATCGCTCAACCCTTTCTCTGGGGAAGATTGTTAGATCGTTGGAAGATATCAGGGTCTATGTTTGTGGCGATCGGTGAGATTATCGCAGGTTTGGGTCATATTTTCATGTTTTTATGGCACAAGGCGACGTTAGAGACGGGAAATATCAGGTTAGCCGGATTTGTAATCATCATTAGCTTGGGTTTCATCGAATTACCCTGGTCCATGTCGAATGTTGGGTGGAGCACATTAATCTCGGAAAAGACGGAGGAAGAAGAAAGGACGAAACTAATGGGACAGCTCTCTGTTGTGGGAGGAATAGGGGGAATAATAGGGGCATATTTAGGCGGTCAGTTATACATTGGGGGATTGGGGTTCTCATCGGGTGTACTGTTCTTTGTTGCCGCCATCGTCATGTTCGGATCTGGAATTATCGTATTCTTTTCTGTTAAAAGAGGAGAATCTTTGAAACACGATAGAAATTATTCTGGCACAATGATTACAACAATTACGTCTTTAAGTGAACTACCCTCTAATGTAACAAAAACGTTTGTTATATTACTAGGATCCCTGGCTTTTTTCTTTTTTGGCCTTAATTCAGTGGTTTTTACTGCAATTTTTTATATAGTAGATCCAAATGCGTTTAACGCTAGTGACCAGCAGGTTGCTCTGTATCGTAACGTTTGGTCTATCTTCCAAATCATTGGTGGAATTTTCCTCGGCATTGTTAGTTATCGTATAAAGGATACAAAAATCCTTCTGTTCGGCATCGTGATTGGATCGCTTGCCCTGTTCTGGCTCCCATTTGCGCCAAACTACAATATCGCATTGGTCACACCTGGATTATACGGACTCTCATTTGTGCTAGGCAGAAGCGCTTCTTATTCTGTTGTTGCAAAGATAATCCCTCCAGATTTTCGAGGCCGCCTATTTGGCTATTATAATTCAGTCTTCTTTCTGAGCTGGGGACTTGGTGGTACTGTCCTTGGCGGACCCGTTGCAGATTATTTCATTTCAAGGGGGTATTCCGCTGCGGAAGCTTACCGAGTCAGCTTTTTTGCGGCAGGGGGATTGGTGATTTTTGGTTTGATAATGATGTTATATGCTATCAAGCTGATAGGTAGCCTGGAGATAGCAACAGAAAAACGCAGCTAAGATATGGCAACCAGGGGGCCAAATAATTCCTCGGCATCATTGACTGCATCTTCAAACACTTTGACATTCCCGTTCCAATCAGAAAGGACCTTCTGAAATCTCACTTCAAATCGATGAAGGAAACGTCTCAGCACTTTTTGGAGTTCTATATCGTTCTTATTGGAAAACACTGCCCCAGAGAGACCTCCTGATGTATCGGATAAAATAAAGTGAGTGCCATGTCGAACCAAGTTTAGATTGGCGTTTTCTTCTCCTGTGGCTTCAAGCATAAAACTTCCTACGGCAGAAAGAGCTCCAGAAATAAGGGGCAGGTCAACCTTCAAACTTTCTCCTTTTCCAAAGTTATAAGAAAAAATCGGTAGACCAGCATCATTAATTACCAATAAGAGAAAGAAATCCAGGGGTGGAGAGGAATCAGTTGTCCAATAGAGTGGGAAACTCGCTAAAACCGCCAAAGCAATAAGTAAGAATACATTGAAGGCTAATTTACTAGCAATGTCCGCGAAGGGATTGAACAATCCCAATATAAGTCCCAAAACGACTCCTAGAGAGATGGAAAGGAATCCAAGGGAGTAATATCGGCTTAATGAATCTCTTGATGCGAGATCGGCCCAAACAGAGGCATCAAGGGAAGGATGGATAAACGCAAATGCTATACCAATAATAAGTGCTGCAGTTAGGAAAGATAAGGGATTTTCGGGAAGTAGACCCACGATAATTGCTGCAAAAACAATCAAATAGGTTGCAAGAACTATTGCAGATTTACGACCAAATTTATCAACAAATATGCTTGCCGGAAGAATCAACAACCCTGCTCCGAAGATCACTCCAGCCCAAAAGGTCTTATACGCCCCTAAATCGATTCCAAAGAAAGCTGTCACATTATAATAGGTCCCAGCTTCAGCTAAAGAACCAATCATGAGGCCTATCATTAAATATACCAATGTGTGTGTCCAGAAATATACGATAACAGAGGGTCTTTTAATTATTTGCCAGTTAGTTGTGGGCCAAGGGTCATTAGTCCAAAATGACCAAAGTTTTGTGCAATAAAAGAAAATACTTGTCAAAAATAAGCCCGTTAGGGAATAGAGAGTAAATCCGAGGAGGTAATTGCTATTAATAATACCGATTCCGAGAATAACCAAGAGACTGAATAACTCGAAAATAAAGATTGCTACGCCATAATTGGTTCCTCGCTTCTTCCAATTGATATTTAAGCCTCCAAAGAGAGTATGGCTAGCGATAACAAGGACGCCCATTAAAAATCCCAGGCTCATTGCGCTGATGATAATAAACAATCCATTCTTAACTAACAGAGATACTACATAATTAGCGAGAAGGGTCGAACTTCCGCCAAGACCGAGTAAGACAGTTTTGCCGATGTATTTGGGGTATTTATCTAGGAATACACCCGTTATAACCAAAGCTCCGGGAACAGGCCATGCAATAATGATTAACATTAACAAAACATCCACACCAGGAAGTATAGATGAGGAATTCATATAATCGACAAAATCATAAATATACACAAGAACCAAAGAGGCAATAAACAGCCAGGAAAAGCTTAAGGGCAGGAGTAGAGCGGCATAAAATGAGAATGGCTTCGAAAGTTTGAACAAGGCCAAATAAAACATCTGCTCATATAGGGTTGGGATTTGGAAGGAGTAATTATTTTTATAATCTTCCCTGAAGAAAAGATGGGGGATCTAAAAATGTGTGAGATAAATCCTGAGGACTCAGAATAAGTTATAACGATCCTTTAAATGCCTGACTAAGGTACGATTTTACAAGCTAGCAGAACTTTTTTGGACATGATAAGTAAGCATTAATACAAAGGTACGGTAAGAACCAGTATGTTGTGATCAAATGATTGAAGATTTAGATTCCGAATTAGAAAAAACAAATAGTGAGGCTATTATCATCATAGGAGACAGTACTTCGGGGAACCCCTCTCTTGCATACGTTTGTGGCGTAACAGTTCCTCGTGGTGGAGTTTATATCAAAAAAGTTGGTGAGGACCCTGTTCTTGTTGTTGGTGATTTGGATACGGCTAATGCTCAGCGCGGATTAGTTAAAAGGGTTTATCCCACATCTAAATACAATCTCTCAAAACTTGCCAAGGAGAACGGGCTTAAAGAGGCATATGTTGTCATCTATGATCAAATTCTTAAAGAATTTGGCGGAGCTAAAGGGGTTGTGCTTGCTGGCAAGATCGAGGCGGGTCAGGCCATTGATATTTCAAGAAGAATGGTAAAAAGGGGGTATAAGATCGTGGCTGATCCTGATTTGGTGGATAAGGTTCGAAGAACAAAGAGTTCGAGAGAACTTGATATCATAAATGAAGTAGCACGGAAAACCGAAGATGTTGTACGGGCCACGCTTTTAATGCTCCGAGAATGTTCAATAAAGGGCAACACACTTCAAAACCCCTTTGAATCAGGAAAAGCGTTAACAGTTGGCAATGTTAAACAGTTTATCAACCTCAGATTGGCAGAAAGAAACCTTATCGCTGTTTTTGATACAATATTCGCTCCTGGACCAGATGGAGCAGACCCACACAATCATGGCACCTCAGGACGAAAGGTAACCACAGGAACACCTATTGTATTTGATATTTTTCCCAGAGATATCGAATCGGGATACTGCTTTGATACTACAAGAACTTTTACTATCGGAAAAGCGTCTGATGAGATAAAAAAAATGCATGAGGATGTTTTGACGGCTCAAGAGGCCGCTTTAGAACAGATCATGGCCAACTCCAACGGAAAGAAAATTTCAACATCGGTCTGCAATATTCTTGCAAAGCGTGGTCACAAAACTCCGTTATTTTATATGGAAAATCCTGGAATGCCTATGAAAGAAGGATATATTCATGGTTTGGGCCACGGGGTAGGTTTAACGATTGGTGAGCCCCCATATCTCTCACTTCTCAGAGAAGAAGAGGTTTTAAAGGTCGGAGATGTCGTTACAGTCGAACCTGGGGTTTATTATCCCAATAAATGGGGGATAAGAATTGAGGACACTGTTGCTGTGCAGAACAAAGGCCTTAGGAATTTTTCAACCTTGGAAAAGAATCTTGAGCTATAAAATATTGTCTTTTATTTCTGATTCGTAAAAAAACAAAGGATACATCTATATACACTAGGACGTGTTAGTTATTTTATAAAGGGGATTGTAGTTGCGAAGTAGTTTAGACGAGAAGGCCATTGAATTTTCAAGGATATTACCCCGAGAAGTCCATCAGCTCTTCAATATACTAAAGACCCATGATAAGGAATCCTTGATAATCGGAGGGGCCGTCAGGGATTTTTTCTTTGGGGTTCCGATAGGGGATTTTGATCTAGCGACATCAGCAACTCCAAACCAGTTGATTCAATGGCTCAAGGATTCAAATATTAAAACTAAATCTATTGGCGGCGAATTTGGGACAGTCCTTGCCATTATGGGAAAAAAAGCTTTTGATGTCAGCACCTTTAGGCGGGAACATTTTCACGCCCCTGGAAAGCCTCCGATAGTAACGTTCGTGAAATCGTTGGCAGATGACCTAGCCAGAAGGGATTTTACTATTAATGCAATAGTTTATGATGATGCAGATAAAAAGATCTACGATCCTTATGATGGTCTTCGCGACATCCGAGAGCGCGTGATTCACATTATAGGAGATCCATTTATTCGTTTTCTTGAAGATGGCTTAAGAATAATTCGAATTTGCCGTTTTATTTCACAGTTCAATCTGAATCCTGGAGAAGCGGCCCATAAAGCGGTTTATGTTGTGGGACGACAAGCCTTATTTCGAAGTCGAACGGTAGTTCGTCAGGAGTTTTTCAAACTTCTAAAGCTTCCGTATCCGGAAAGAGGATTACGACTTTTATACGATGCAGAAGTCTTGAAGGCAATTTTCCCTCATGTTCCTATTATTTCAGCTCAAAATACCCAGGATTACTTAACTACCGTTTTTGACAAGCTTAAAATAATCCCTACCCGTCAACCTCTCATTAGGTTGTTTAGCTTTCTGGTAGCAGGAATTTCGTCTGAACATAACTCATTTCATGCATGGAAAACACACCAAGAAAACATTACACAGGATCTCAATTTGAACCAAAGGCAGCAGCAGGTATTGAGACGGCTAGTTGATGGATGGTTCAGTCTTCCTAATTTCGAAGTAGAGCGGGAAGTTCGACAGTGGATTCGTAAAACAGGCCTAAATACGAGCGAAGATCTTCTTCCAGCTTTGTTTCTCCTATCCGAAACCTTCGGAAACAATAATATATCGAAGGACTGGGAATCAGTAAGAAAAACTGTTACTCGAGCCATAACTAGCCTAAGGAGTTCCTAACTAGAAGA
Organism: Candidatus Heimdallarchaeota archaeon; assembly: GCA_048881705.1. Lineage (GTDB taxonomy): Archaea > Asgardarchaeota > Heimdallarchaeia > Hodarchaeales > Hodarchaeaceae > Hodarchaeum. Next base: position 25,316 of record JBHLSH010000047.1, read on the forward strand.
AAATTTAATTAACGATGTAGTCCTACTTAAATCGGAATGGTAAAGGTCGATAAGATAGGTGGGTTCTATTAAGGTCACATATAAGCCAGTACATACCGAGGGGAAGGTACTAAACTGGTACAAATCGCCCGATATCTGGTTTTGGACCTATGGATCTGTAAACCCGTATCGAGGATGTGAGCATGACTGTGTATATTGCGATGGGCGTGCCGAGTGGTATGGAATTAGCAATTTTGGAACTTTGATAAGGATTAAGGAAAATGCCCCACAACGCTACGAAAAAGACCTTTTAAAGATCGGATATAGCCCAAATTACCGTCCTCGTTCTACTTCTATTGAAAGATTTTTCAAGTCTTCCTCAAACATACATTCTGAGGTGAAGATGAAGACTCAGCCACCACGGTTTCCCATTGCTATTGGGGGAGGCGTTTGTGACGTTTATCAGCCAGCTGAGAGAAAGTATCGTGTAACACGAAACCTGCTTGTAAAGCAACGAGATTTTGGTCTACCTACTACTGTATTAACTAAATCTAAATTAGTTCTCAGAGACATTGATATATTAAAAGAGATTAATGAAATAACCTATGCCAGTGTGTCGTTTTCCATAACGTTATGTGATGAAAAGCTCAGAAAACGCTTTGAACCACATGCTGCCGCAAGCCGACAACGCTTTAAAGCACTTGCAGAGATTCGTGAAAACAAATTACATGGCGGGGTGATGTTGATGCCAATTTTACCTGGTGTGGGAGATACTGAAGAGAATCTAGGCTGTATTATAGAAGCGGCAAAAACTGCAGGTGCAGAGTTCATTCTGCCTAGCGGTTTAACTCTGAAACCAGGCAGAAATAAACGTGAATTTCTTGACGTCCTTCAAAGACATTTTCCTGCATTGATGCCATTATACCAAGAACTTTATGGAAATAATAGCAGGTATGGCATAGCAGACGGAACGAAAATTCAGAGAATTAATGTTAGTGCTCTAGCTCACGAACTATGCAGGAAATGGAAGATTCCAGACCGTCTTCCTAGATATATCCCTACCGAAGTTTACCAGACAAACTATTTGGTTTCCACGGTTCTAGCAAATCTCGCTTATTACCTGCAATGGGTGAAAGAGGACTCTTGGACCAAGATTAAACCATTCATCGAGGCTGGTAAGCAAATCGAGGCCATGGACACAGATATTCGGGCATTACCGTATAAGAAGATCCAAACACGATTTAAGTTAGTAGAGGAAGTCACTGATATAGTTCAGGAAGTAATTGAAACAGGATATTCGTCTTGGTTATCTGACTTTATACCCAAAGATCAAATTATGGTAACCAAACCGGAGCTAGATCCAAACTAGAACTGGGCCAAAGGGGGTAAAAGGATTCATCTTAGAATTCATTAGTTTTCGATTTATCCCTGTTCTGGAGGTAAGGGTGCCTGGTAAGAAAAATTGTTAGAGAATACATTTTTGAACCAAAAAGGGCGTTTTTTGGCAAATTCTAAGCATATTGCAATTTAGAGTTTACCTCCTTTCGATCAAGTTCCTTTCTTTTAAGATAGGTTTATTTGAGAGCAAGAAAAGACGTGAATGGGTTGGATCTCTAGCTTTCTAGGGTTATAGGGTCAAAAAGACCAAACACTCTCCGAATTTCCTCTTTCTGTTTCCTTAAAAGTATCTCAACTGTATTAGTGTAGCATTGGAAGTTCCTCGATTTACAGGCATATTGCCCAGGTTTTTCGGTTTAATTGGCAGTCACGCCCGTAATGTGGCGTAACTGTACTCTTAAACCATCAAAAATTCTGTTTAAACGGGATTTCGAGTATTAAATCAAAAACTGGATCCTAAAACCATCCTTGATATAAAATTGGTCCCTCTTGGAAGTATAAACCATGCGTTATCGAAAAACTGTTTTTAATCTAATGTTTGTAACTCTTGTCTCTTTTTCTTTGATTCAGGTGTTCTCCTACCAACATGCAGAATCAGGAGAAGTTAATGCATTTTCAACAAATATACTCCTTTCCACCGAAGATATTATCTATCCACAGCATGTAGAACCTACATTGGCGATTTCTACAAATGGAACTCTGTTTGCAGGTTGGAAACAAGCCTACACGCATGATGGAGGGGGAGTTCGGGTCAGTTTTACCAAATCATCTGATGGTGGGGCTACATGGTCTTCCCCGTTTGATATGCCCAAGTTTCAGGGAATGAACACGGGCCAATCCGATCCATGGTTAGTTTGGCATAATGAAACTTTGTTTTATGCATACTTAGAGTATGAACTGAACCAACCACTTGAAACCGCTTGGTCCCAAATCACAGTGGCAAAAAGTCAAGATTATGGAAAGACGTGGAATCCAGTAACAGCAACATATGGGGAAGGATTTGCGGACAAAGAAACAATGGCTATTAGTTCCTCTGGCGTAATTTATGTTGCCTATGATGACATCGTTGGTGAGAATGTTACAGTCCGAGTAAGTCGTTCAGATGATGTCGGTATGACTTTTTCAGAGGTCGGAGTGATAACTGATTCAGTTACCGAGCCTGTAGATCACCTATCGCCTTACATAACGACAGATAGCCAAGGAAATGTCTATGTCGCTTGGATATGGTATACCGAAGCCAATTGGGGGGATATATACGTAGTAAAATCGCAAGATCAAGGCCAAACCTTCTCGGTTGAAGCCGATATTAATCCGAATGATCAAAATGCCTCAATTACCATAGCGGATGACCGTGTATCGCGCGCCTCCTTACCAGCCCTTAGGTTCCATGATGAAAGGCTATTTGTATCATGGTGCGCAAGAGTTGAAGAAGCTGGAGGATGGGATGTATATCTTCGATATTCTGATGACTATGGCGCGACTTGGAGCAATAGAATACGTGTTAATCCAGAAACAGAGGGAGACCAATGGCAACCCGACTTTGACATTGATACGATGGGACGGGTTCACTACGTATGGTTAGATGAACAAGGGAATTCATTTCGGCCATATTATAGGATGATCTCTATTTCGAACCAGGGTAGTTCCCCAACGCTTGGTCCAGTCGTACCCATTGCTAGTGCTAGTACGTTAAACACTTTCACAAGACCTGGGGATTACTTTACTGTCCGTGTGGATGGCACTGACACTCCCCATGTTGTATGGACGGACGGTCGAGAGAGTGAAATGGATGTTTATTATAGCCATGGTATCCATGAAGAGACTACAACCAATACAACTCCCACAAGCTTCTATCTTTTTGTACCTTTCATTTTGGCAATGGTAGTGGGTCTAAAAAGGATAAGCGTGCGTTTCAAATCCTAAGATGAATATAGAACGAGACAAGGTTCCTCAAGGATAGGAACCTCTTCCTCCAATACAGAAATGATCTTTTTATGGTTGTATTCTGCGAGGATATTGCGTAGTCAATCGATTTAGGGACAAACTTTAAATCAGCAAGTTTTTAAGGAAGTCGTCCCTCATTAGACTGATTACTTTCAGAAAGATATTAGTAATTTAGTTCTTCCTATTTTAACTTCTACTTCATTATATCACGCTTATAACTTACTAATGGTGTATAAATTGAGTTTCTTCAAAAAACTATTTGCAAAACCAAAAACTAAAACAGTAAGAGCAGATTCTGATCTCGAATTACAAGAAAAGATTAGACAGAAGAGTGAAACGCCAGATAGTTCAGCTCCAATAACCAGGGGACGCGGAGGAATTAGCCTAAAAGATCACACCAACTTATTAGAAAAGCGACTAAATCAACCTGAAACACGGCAAAATCCCCCGAAACATATCGAAGTTATTCGTGCTTTGGCGGCTAATTACGTAAAACTAGGAAATCTTGAGGACTTTGGATACTTTGCAAAAGCTGAGAACCTCTATAAACAAATGAATGTTCTTTATCCTCTCCATATGGAAAAGATCGATTGGGTTAATTGGATCGAAACATCAGCTAGAGCAAAACTGATTCGGGAGGCCCGCCGCCTACTAACAGAAGCCCGCCTGCTGTTTCCAGGTGATGAAGAATTTGACCGTATTGAAACAACGGTTTTACATATCACTCAAACTGAAACAACTGGATAAACGGGACAAATAGCTTCCTTCCGGGTCAGAGATAAAGTTCATTGTGTAACATCAGTTTCTGGAAAAGGACCTGATTTCGGGTCGGACTCTCCCCTATAAAACAGTAATGCGATTATGATTCCAATAAAGCCAATGAAAGATCCAACCCCAAAATTAGGTTGTATCTTCCCCGACCCTGATGCAAAATAGGCTCCTATCAGAGTTCCGGCGGCAATTCCAACGTAGTTTGAAGATCCAAGAAAACCCATATAACGTCCTCTGTTTTTCTCCGTTGTGTTTTCCGCAATAACCAGGGGAGATAGAATAAAAAAGATTGAATAGATCGGGATGGTGTATAATATTAGCATCAAAAAGCGGTCAATTGTGGATAAGATGAACGTACCAAGTGCCAGAAAAAAATAGAGAAACATGGCCAAAATTACAAGGGAGCGGGAAGAAATTCTGTTCACGAATTTTCCCATCAAAAATGTACCTCCCATGCCAAAGAGGGTAGCAAGTGTATTTACTATTCCAACCCATGCGACAGACAATCCTGCCTCCTGTTCCAAAAAAATCGAATACAAGCCAGCAACCATGCTATTCGTTACCTGAGAGATGATTGTCAATAAAAGTAGAATATAAATCAGGTATAGGGATCCTTTATACTCTCGAACAGAAGATTCTATCCTATTGCCTGGATTAAGGGAGCGAGTCAACTCTATTGGCGAAATTTGCTTTTCCTGAAGTCCAAGACTAAGCAATACGGACACGCACGAGATTATCCCTGCCCAAAGAAATAAAGATTGCAGTCCCATATTATCAATTGTAAGAGAAGTAAATAAGCTTCCCAATAAAAACCCCAAACTGGCCATAACTCCTAACCTGCCAAACTTCTCGGCCCGTTCCCCCTCTGGGGAATTAATTGTTGCCAAACGGATAAATGCGGGTCCAAAAGCGGCAATAAAGAAATTAAAAAATAGATACGCCCAAAAAAAAGGAACTGCACTCTGAATTATCCAGTATACAAAAAAAGATAGCGCCATTACAACGAGACTCATAAAGATCACTCGTTTAGATCCCCATAGATCACTTAACCAGCCAAAGAAGGAAGTAGAGAAAATTTGAAGTAGATATGGAATGCTGATCAGCAATCCTGCTCCCCAAATGTCTCCTTCCGACAGAATAAAGAAATACCAACCAACAAAAGGAGCAGCCACGGCAAAAGGAAAATGGAAAGACGCATAGAGTATTTCATCTAGCGTAACGAACCTTTTATTAGAAAAATTTAAGGAGACCAGGGAAACTACCAAGGGAGAGTTCTATAACCTTTAATAGATAACGGTTTTGGTTGTTAAAAATTGGTTAATTAAAGTAGATGCAAAGGGTAAGATCGTTGCCTTGTTTGTTTCCCATTTATTGACAGTGAAAATTACGCCTTATTTCCAGATTTTTAGAAAAACACGTTCTAGATTCCCTCCCATGATTTTGCCAATATCGTGTTTACCAAAACCTTCTTTCTCGAGGGATACAGGAAGCTCCTTCATCTTGCTTACATCTTCCAATCCACGAGGAGTCATCGAAATTCCATCGAAATCGGAACCCACTCCAACATGTTTAACTCCAACAAGATCTGTAACATAAGATATATGGGCAATTACATCGTTTATCGATGCGCTGCTAGGATCGACCCCGTGGACTAAGAATTTATTATAAAAATTGATTCCAATGACGCCATCTGCGCTGGCAATTGATTCTATTTGATCATCCAGAAGGTTACGAGGAATAGGACATATTTTATGTGCATTTGAGTGGGAGGCTATGAAAGGTTTTGTGGAAGTTTTGACTACATCTTCGAACCCTGGCTTATTCAAATGTGAAACATCGAGGATTATCCCTAAATCTTCCATGACTGGAATCAATTCCAATCCCTGCTGAGA
>JBHLSH010000048.1:0-30951 GCA_048881705.1 Candidatus Heimdallarchaeota archaeon
AAATATTCGTCTCAAAATTGCAGCTGGCCTAATTAACAAGTATGATAAACATGGGAACAAACTTTCAAATCCTCTGCAAGAAACAGGATATTTTAAATTATCCGAAGTATTGGATGTATATAATATTCAAGATTATGAATTAGTAAAACAGGAATTTCTAAGAAAACGTATTCGACCAGATTCCGTAATTGAAAATATCATCCCAGAATCAATTGTGATCTGTAATAACCTATCCGAAATCAAAAAACTTCCATCACGCTCAATTGACACGTGTATTTCCTTCTTTCCCTATGATCCAAGAATCAGAAGTAAACCGTACAAAATTGACCCAGATCGATCCAATGTTATTGAACCACATAAAGAATGGATCAAAGAAGTAATAAGAATCTTAAATGAGAGGGGCAATTATCTTATCCATTCTACTCCTGAACTACTTCCATATTATGGAGTATATCTGGACAATTTTTTGCATTTCAAGTACTGGTTGGTAAGTAAGACTGAAACACTCCCTCCTGATCATAACGATGAAGACTCTAAACGGCTTTCTTCAGTTACGAATGGAACCCTTTTTTATCTCAAAACCGATAAAAGATTTCGTATTAACCGTATACGCGAAACAGTTCGGTGTGAATATTGTAGCCGGAATATCAAAGACTACGGAGGAAAGAAACACCTCATTCACCATAACGGCGCCATAATTTCAGACGTGTGGAAATATATTTCTAGCCCATTAGGGGAGTTTTCTGATCAGCTTCTAGCTAGACTGATAAATCTGTCTTGCGATGCTGATTCTAAATTATTACTGGCTCCATTCCCAGGTGATCTTCATGCTCGATATAGAGCGTAATCGACTATATCAGAACGACTGCATAAAACTTTTACCCCAATTTAAATCCGATAGCGTAGATCTGGTCATTACAGACCCTCCCTACAATTTAAATAAGGCTTACACATCTTATCGTGATGATTTACACGAAGATGATTATGTTGAGTGGTGTAACATATGGTTATACCAATTATATCGCATATTGAAACCAACGGGTTCAATTTTTATTATCAATTTACCGAAATGGTGTATGTACCATGCCATCTTCCTTGATAAAATAATGTACAGGCAGCGTTGGATTGTTTGGGATGCCTTGTCTGTTCCTCGTGGGAAAATCATGCCAGCACATTATGGTTTACTATATTATACGAAGTCGCTTGAATATACCTTCAATAAAATAATGACCAAAGCAAGGGATAGTTTTTGTTTACGAAATTCATGCATTAGAAACAGAGAGAGTGATTTGGCGATTCAATCCAACGAAATCTCTGATCTCTGGTTTGATCTACATCGGATCAGACATCGTAGGGATCGAGATCCCCATCCATGCCAGCTTCCTATGGCAATGATCGAACGTATTATTGCGATGGCATCAGAAAAAGGAGACCTTATCTTTGATCCGTTTATGGGGGTTGGAACTGTGGCTATTGTCGCTAAACTAATGGCGAGGGATTATGCTGGGATTGAAATAGATTCTAAATATCGAGAAATCAGCCTGCGTAAGCTAAAAAATGTCAACGATTATCGAATTCACCTAAAAAACATAGAATTCTCGCCTCACCATGATGAAGGATTAACGAGGTACCTTGATCGCTAAAATTGATTTGGCTAAGACTCTTTTCCCCATAACTGATAGCGCTCTTGAAGTTGATAGGCAAAACCTATAAGTGAGGAAGTAATCGCCCGTTAGAAGTTTATTCCGTAGGAATTTCTCGGTCACCACAAGATAGGAGTTGGGTTAAAGTTGATAAAAATTGGATCAGATGCGTTTGTACTAGAAACAAGAAGCCATACCGCGCTATTAACATCGTCTCGTCTAGTTCTAGTTGATACTGCAATGGATCCATCTGCGGAAAATCTAATTTCTGAAATAAAGGCCTGTGGTTATCATGAAAAAGACATAGCAAATATAATTATAACACATTATCATCGAGATCATACGGGTGGATTAGAGAGAATGAAAGAAATAACCACGGCGCAGATAGCTTGTCATGAATTGGAAACCGAGCGAATAAGACAGGAAACGGGAGTGAAAATAGATTATCAATTAAAGACTCAACAGGTTTACCAAGGATTGCTTGTTATACACACTCCAGGACACACGAAAGGCCATATTGCTTTACTAGATCAAGAAACAGGGTTATTAGTTGCAGGAGATAGCTTTATGACTAATGAAGAGAAAATAGCTCCCATGCCAGATCAATATAATGAGAATCCAAAGCTTCACCGCATTTCAATGAAGAAATTGCTTGATTATCAATTTTCGAAAGTAATCGTCGCCCATGGCCATCCCCTGCTTGATTCGGGCCATCCTCTTTTAAAAACTGCAGTAGATAAAATCCAATATTGAAATAGTTTTTTACCCAAATAAACCGCTTCTTGGATTGATCTACTTGATTAAACTTTAGAAATATCCAGAGATGCGCGGATTCGAGATCTGAGTTTCATTTTCTGTTCGATAATGGTTCTAATTTCACGTGAGAGTTCTTCACGCCGTTGGAGAGCCTTTGGTACTGGCAGTATGAGCTCAAACATCCGTTCTCCCAAGGTAGATATCGTTGATTGGACAAATGTCTTTGATTTAACCTGTTTCTGCACTATTTCGGTGTTCAAGGCCCAGAGTAAAATGTACTCGTCCAAAAAGTTTCTTTCAATAACCCGAATCTTTTTCAAATGGCTTTGAATTATTATTTTAGTATCTCTTTTGGTAATCATAGCAGATTTGCCAATAAGGAAGGTTCCATCACTAACGAACAATATATCTCCTTCCCGAATATCCTGTTTTTGCTTGTATTGCAAATAAATCTCCTCTGACACCTGTTTCTTGGGATCAATATTGATTTCCCAATTTATCAGATCAGAGGTTCTCACAAAGGGAATGGATCCAGTTCCGTAGAATTTTGATCCGATTTCATGACCCCGCCGTATTTCGATTATTCCTTCTTGAACTAATCTTTCAATTGTGAATAGCTGATAATCACCTGTTCGCTCCAATTCTGATAATTCTGTATCGATTTCTGGATTATAATATTCGGGAATCAAGATATTATTTCGGAGAGAGGTAGAGGGAAAAGAGAAACCAAGGTGAGAATGATCGAGGGTTTTAACTTGGGTAAATAAGTTAAAACGGCTTATGATTTCAGGGAAATCGTCATTAAGAATTGGAAAGCCATTCCCATTTTTTAAAACGTTTCCATGGGCATCGAGTTTATATGAGGGTTTGCCATTCTTGTCATGGCCAACGTTATTCGCTATTGCCATAAAAAAGTCGTACGATTCGACTTTTTTCTTTTTCTGGAGGAATAGCAAACTAGTTTTGGTATGTGTAAAGGGAAGAAAGGTTAATGGAGAACAACTAATGATCCCCAGGATTTTAGAATGTGTCTGGAGATATTCCAAAATGTATCTATCCGTCGGATTCCCAAAAATTCCGTCTGGAAGAACAATACCCAACCGACCGTCATCTTTGAGTAAAGAAAGCGCCAATTCAATGAAAAGAATTTGAGGAGGTTGCGAGTCGAGTAGTGATGTTGTTTTCGTCCATATACTTATACCAGATTCCTTATCCTTAGATTTTTTCCATCTATGACCTAGTTGAAAAGAATTGAGAATTCCTTGGTTTTTTATCGAAATTTTGGATCCGAACGGGGGATTTGTTATCACGATATCAAAGGAATTTTGCTTTATTTTAGATGATGATTCGATACCCCAATTTTCTGGATCTGTTAAGGAGTTTTCACAGAATATGGGGTTATATTCCACCCCAAGGATCATTAAATAAAGCCGGGCTATCTTGGCCAAGAACCTATCTTTGTCAATTCCGTAAATATTGGCGAGAGGAACTATGGATGCAGAATTTTTTTCATTTTCGTCGTTAAGGTGTTTAATAACTTCTATCAAGAAACCTCCCGTTCCACAGGCGGGATCAATGACTGATTCTCCTGGTTTGGGATCTAAAATCGAAACCATTGTTTTAACAACGTTCTTGGGAGTAAAAAACTGGCCTTTGTTTCCTCGTAAGGAAGGCCCCAAAAAAATCTCAAAGGCATCCCCGATTGAATCTCTACTGGCTTCACTAATGCTGAAAGGTTGTAATAGTTTGGTCAAGAATCTTAAACTGTAAGAATCGATATTAATTTTATCTTTCTCATCGAATGCCATTGGAAATGAATCTTTAAGTTGAACAAAGAGTTTTTTCACCCTTTCATCAAGTATAATACCAGAAGGATGATGTAATTGGAATGAAACTGGTTCTTCTTGTTTTGTCTGGATCTCATCCTGTATTTTACAGAAGAGAAGGAAAATCAACTGTTCTGCTAATCTTTCATCTCTGGTTGTGCCTTTTAGGTTCCCGGCCAAATAATTTCTGAGTGATTTAAACACGGATTTGAGGTCCTTGGGAGGTTTTAGATCTTTCCTTTGGAACCATGCAGTTTTATTCTTCTCATCCAAGATCAGAGTTACCTCATTTAACACCTTTACCTTATTTTCTTATGATTGTAATTCATCGGTCTTCGTTGGATTGCACGCGTGGCCGTCTCTGCTATCCTAAGATAGGTTGATTATACAATTTAATATTTCGGTGATTACTCTTTGCTAGAGGTCTTCTGCATCTTTACCAAGCCACAGCTATTACAAATCCACTTGGTTTGTTTGTGAAACGAACGTTTGGAAGGTTTCATTTTACGGCGATGGCCCTTTGAAAAACATCGAGGACAGTACACCTGAATTTCTCTTCCACTTTAATACCGATTAACGTGCCTCATTCAAGACTTTTTTTATCGGATGCTCGATCCTTTTCATGAAACTAATGATCCACAAAAATTAATCTACAAACGTACAAAAAAAGATCCCATCCCCTCTATTTCGTTGACATATCTCGGTAAAAATATCGTAATTCGATCATTAGTGGCTAATTAGATAGTAACAACGGACTCAGCCATAATCTCCATGGTATTCCTAAGGAAAAAAGGGCATAGTTTACTCAGAGCGAAAATCAAACCGAAAAACGTTGCAATATTCCATCATACGGGATCTTAACTTGAAGTAAGTTCCTCGTACCTAATATTATAAAAGCCTGATAAATGGCGCTATTCCTAACTAAACCAGATTATAAATATCGGTTATTGATGTTAAAAATGTCTGGCCAAAATCAGGGTTACACTGAGAGATTAAAAGCCTCTTTTCGTAAAATGGTACAACGAGAAGTCGATCAGTTTCAGACTTTCGATAAGGAGTACAGATTATCTTCCCATCCCATCAAACGGACATTCCTTGCTCTTAATAAGCTAAATTCAATCCATTCTGGAGAAAATATTTCCATTCCTGAACTGGCTCTAGAGGCAGATCTTCCAGAGGCCGATATTCATTTTATCCTTCAGGAGTTTATTGAAACTCGTCTTATCGAAGGTTTCGTTAAAAACAATACTTTGGTTTTGCGTCAAGACACCTATTTTTGCCAGGTGGATCAAACATATCATTCTGTTTTTGAATTGCATTTCCAATGTGAGCGATGTTTACGATTCATTTGTGCAGCATGCTACCGGAAAGGGGAATTGGCCGACTGTCCTTTTTGTCGCAGCAGCTTAATTCCTGTACCACGAATATTCAAACAAAAAGATTTAGAGCCGCTAGAACTTCAGTCAAAGAATGTACGATCCTCTTTAACGGATTATTACCAGAATCAGAGGGCAAATCTATCTGCTATGGGATTGAGGAAGGTTTCTTCGCAGGTTTTCAAAGATATCAAGGAATATGGTAAAGACATGTCTTTCTCATCGATAAAAGAAAGGACGAAGAGATATTGGACCTTCAGAAAACGTGAACGCGCAATTGACAAGAATGAATCCATCGTCCTAAGTACAATTACAACCCTGTACGACGTGGAGGGCAAAAACGAAATTGGCCTTTCAAGATTGTCCAAACTTACACAGCTTCCCATCGAGCTGATTAATGATATTGTTGTTCGGTTGATTGCCCAACAATCGATAAACGGCTTTCTAGAGAACTCTGACACTCTTCAGGATCTCTCTGATGATAAATTAGTTCTCGGCTCGAGCACTATCGTTTGCGAACTACATGAAGGAAGTATTTCGATTTCTTCAGCTCACTATAAGTGTGCTAACTGCTTTCGTGCAATCTGTGAAGCTTGTTTCACAACTATGGAGACGCAGGGTGTTTCCGTATGTTTATTTTGTTCTGGAGAGCTTACATTCTTCGTAACGGAACCCTCATAACAGAAAATACAATCTCTTGAATCTACGTGTATAAGTGGACTCCTTTGATGTAAAATGTCTACGATAAAAGGTAAGTACCCCCGAGAATTCTATATTCTTATTTTTTCGTCCATTACGGTTTTCCTTGCCTTTGAAACCACGGTTCCAATATTGCCGTTGTATGTTACAAACAAAGGAGCGTCAACTTTCGAGGTTGGTGTGATAATTGGCCTTTTATCCTTTTCTTTGATGCTGTTTAAGATTCCACTCGGGTTCCTCTCCGAACGTGTCAGTGCAAAATTTGTATTAGCTGCATCAGCGTTAGTACAGAGCTTTTGCCAGCTTTCTTACTCCCTTCTTCCATCGATTATCTGGTTTTATCCATTGAGAGTACTACACGCTGTTTCGATCGCAGCTATTGTTCCGCTCGCGATCGGAAAAACGCAAGAATTCGCTCCCAAAGGGAAAACCGGCGAAACCTTAGGCATATTTCTTACCTCCTACGGAGTCGCAATAACCATGGGCCCATTTTTTTGTTCTTCTTTATTAACCATAATGCCCTACTCACAAGTGTTTCAAACTGCTGCTCTTATTCCTATTTTTGGTCTCATTCCTCTTATGGTTTCAAAGAATATGACACAACTGGATCGATCATCAACTAATAAATCAAGAAACTTGATTTCGTCGTTAAATCACATTGCCAATTCACGAAATCTGATAATACTGACGTTTTTACGTTTATTTTTCGCTATTACCTATGGATTCTTTGTCATATATTTCGTTCTATATGCCGAGGATATTCTGCTCTTCAGTCCAGCTCTAATAGCTTTGCTTCTTGGCGTTCGGGGTGCCACAGATATGAGTTTAAGGATTCCTGTTGGGAAATTTGTCGATGTTGTCGATGACAGAGTCGTTATTTTCACAGCGTTTGGCATACTCGCACTTGCCTATTACCTGATTTCTGAATTAACGGAATTCATCCCCCTAGCCATCGTAATGGTCATTTATGGTTTTTCACTGGGTTTAAGAGTTGTTTCCGAATGGAATATACTAGCAAAGCATTCTCCTCCGGATGCAAGAAAGGTAACTGCGGCATATATTTCCACAATCTTTAACATTGGTTCGGGAATAGGCGCAGTTTTGGGAGGATTATTGGCAACAACGGTATCCATCCCTGATCTCTTTAAGTTGGCCTCGTTATTGATGGTTTTTCCTTTAATACTTGTGAATTTCATTCAAAAGAATGTTCAATACGTGAGTGAGAGTTAAGTAGAGATTACGTGTTTGATACATTATGTTTGATTTTAATTCTCTTCGTGTTATGTATTTCTACCTCGAAAGGGAAAGTAACAAATATTCTGCTAATTGTACTTGATAATGGTTGCTTAAAATGAATGACAAGGTAAATGAGGTTCTTAAATTCATTGATAGAAACATCGATAGCCACATCGAGAAACTCCGAGATCTTGTGAAACAACCCAGTGTTTCTGTGAACAGTTACGGAACAAAAAAGTGCGCAGGCATGATTCAGGATTGGATGCGCGAGCTTGGATTTCAAAGGGTACACCTATATGCCGAAGACGTAAATCCAATCGTCTTTGGGGAATTCCGGCCAAGTAATCCCGAAAACAAAAAGACACTGATGTTATATGGTGCCTATGACTCGAATCCAGTTGAGGAAACAGATTGGAGCTATCCTCCTTATCAAGCAGTATCAATTGAAAAACCAAAGATCGGTACTTGCTTGGTGGGAAGGGGTGCAAACAACAAAATGAAAGTCTCTGGTATTATGAACGCTATTGACTCTGTAGCACGAGTCCACGGCGATCTGCCTTTGAATCTTCTTGTAGTCTTTGATGGTGAGGAAGAAATGTTTAGTCCTCATCTTTCTGACTTCATAAGTGCAAACAGGGAATGGTTGAATCAAGCTGATGCCCTGTATATGCCATTTTCCTCACAAAATGCGCAAGGGGTAGCTAGAGTTCAACTAGGATACAAAGGCATATTATACTTAGAGTTGGAGGCGTCTGGCAAGATCTGGGGGAGAGGGCCAAGCGACCATGAAATTCACAGCATGCACAGACCAGTCGTGGAAAACCCGATTTGGCATCTAATCAATGCCTTGGTGTCCATGACAGGTAAAGACGGTAATAACGTCGTAATTGAGGGATTCTCCAATGAGATTGAACCCCGGCCAAAAGATTTCTTGAAAGTGATGCAAAACTTGGCAGAGAACTTCGATTTAAATGCCTACACGAAGGGATTAGGGGTAAGAAATTTGTTATCCGATATAAATACGCCCCTTGAAGCCCTAGAAATTCTTTTTTCAACATCTCAAATCAATATCGATGGAATATGGGGCGGTTATACGGGCCCAGGCCCAGAGGCAGTCATTCCTTCCAACGCAAAAGCAAAAATCGAGGTTAGATTAATTCCCAACCAAAAAGCAGAGAGGATTTACGATCTCATCAGACAGCATCTTATCAAACACGGTTTTTCAGACATTAAGGTTCAAAAACTTGCTGCTGTCGATTATTGTCACACAGGCATTGAGAGTGATATTGCTCAGGCATTAATACGTTCCTATGAGCTCAACAATATTAAATATCAGGTCTGGCCAAGTTCTTTGGCTACGATTCCAATCTCGTTATTCAATCAACCTCCCCTAGAGTTGCCTTTCTCCACAGGATGTGTAGGGTTCGGAGGACATAGCCACGGACCAAACGAGTTTGCGGTAATCAAAGGAAAATACCCCATTTCAGGTTTGGCGGAATATGAAAAAGTCATAAGTGCATTAATCTATGAGTACAGCCGATGAAAACTCACCTCTGACTAGGAAATAGAGTTTAGCTTCGCAAATCTTACTGCTTAGATGTATTTTCCTTTCTTGAGAAGTGTAATATATCTTCCTGAGCCCCGAATGATCTTCTGAGTGTGTGCAACACCTTTAGGTACAAATACTGTTGTTGGAGACTTGATACGATAAACTTCTTCCTCAAATCTGAATTCTACTTCTAATGAACTTTCATTGCCAGCTTCGCCAAGATAGATGAAAACCTGATCAACTTCGTGAGTATGAAGTTCTACATAATCCTCTGGTTCATCGACCACTCCTCGGACAATCCTGGTTGTTATCCGTACTCCTGCCCCTGAAAACAACGAATCGTCGAGTAAAACCATATTTGCTCCGATTTTTTCCATTTCGGAGCTATCATGATGAGGAATTTCCTCGCTGACCTTTGGTTTGATGAAATTGCCTTCGTACTTCACATTTATCACCTAATTCAAATCTCCAGGTCCTTCGGGGATCCTGCAGTAAGAATCTCATGTCCTTGAGAAGTAACCAGTACTACATCTTCAACATTGAATCCTCCAACCCCAGTCCAGTAATATGGTACTTCCACGGATAAAACCATATTTTCTTTTATGGGTGAATTGTTTTTTGGCCCGATAACGGGTTCTTCCTCAGTTATGAGGCCCAGGCCGTGACCCAAGTGCTTTCGTTCGAAATTTGGATCAGCTGTATCTCTTACAATTTTCATACCAGCCTTAAACAGGTCTGAGAAAGGGACACCAGGTTTGATCATACTGATCATTGTCTCCTCGGCCTTCCAAAGAGCCTGATAGAGCCTTTTTACTTTTTCGGTCGCGGATCCGAGTGTACGGGCCCGAGCCATATCACAACGGTATCCTTTGTAAATGGCACCTCCGTCAAATCTCATCACGTCTCCTTTCTGCAATTTATGATCAAGTGGCCACCCACGCCTTACTGTTGCAGAATGGACACCAGTAGTCAAGTTCCAATGAATTAATCCTTTATGAATATATCCATCTTGCTTGATGAGTTCCTGCTGAAATGCGCCCATTAATTCTGACTCTGTAGCACCTTCTCGAGCCATTTCAAATGCAGCTTCAAAAGCATGTACTGAAATTTCAGCTGCTCGCCTCATCCGATTGATTTCCTCTTGGATTTTAACAGCCCTTACCTGAAGAAATAAATTTGAGGCATCTTTAAACCTAACATTCGGTAATTCTTTTGTAATGCGATTATAGTCAGCAATAGGAAGTACTTTCTCTTCGAATCCTATCTTGGCGCCGGTTAACCCCTTTTCATTTAATACATCAACCAGAGCCGATACAGTTTCGGGGTAGGTATGTATCTTTCCCGCGTCTTCCCTATTGAAATATGCCCATGTCTTGGTAAACCTCTGATCCTGAATCCGCCCGATTTCTTTTGCTAAATCGGCATCTAGTTCTGTGACACACATTGTTGGGTTTCCTTCAACTGGAATCAGTGCAAACTGCCCGAAGCCACTAGTGAATCCACGAAAACGATCAACAAAAGGGATGTACAGATCGGTGGAATAGAAGAAATTTTCTGGGGAAGACGCTAATAGGGCGTCAAGTTCATTCTTTTGCATTAATTCTTTTGCTCTATCCATGTTTATTGGCATTATATGTATCTCCGTTTTTCCTAATTGTTATTCAAACAACGTATTTTTCTTCCGGGAATTCGTCCATATACCTATCGCGACGATCTACTATAACTGTAACTATATTGCTTCCTGGATCCATTCTTTCTGCTACTTTTAACGCGGCATAAACATTGGCTCCAGATGACATTCCGCAATATATTCCCTCTTCCTTACAAAGCCTGTGGGCCATCGCCCTGGCATCTTCTTGTGTTACACCAAACCATTCATCTGGATAACCGGCTTTGTATATTTTTTCGACAATGGAATCTTCGGTGATCCATTTATGTAATCCAAACATTTCCACGATTTTCATTCGTAATGGGGGGCGCCCCATTGAGGAGCTATCCATGATACCTGCGCTAATATCAACAAGGCTTGTTCCCTCATCTGGTACAACTCCGAATGTGTATGGTTCCACTGCGTGTCCTTTAAGAGCGGTCGCAACCCCTAGGAAAGTCGCTCCTGACCCAATCGATGCCCCCCAAGCATCGATTTGTCCGTCAAGCTGCTTGTATATTTCCTCTCCCATGCCCATCTGTCCTTTTGTGTTCGCATCATTGTAAATCTGATCGACCCAAACGGTTTCTGGATCTTCTTTCTCCATCTCATACATATGGTGTTTTCCCCCTATAATAACCGCATATCTTCTTTCCTTCTCATCATCAAATTGATCCAGAATGTTATCATTCGGAAGAGGACAGGGATAATGGTCAGCACCGAAGGAAGAGCTGATTTTTAATCTGGCGCTTTTACTTTTATCTTCTGAATGCAGAAAATGAGCGTAAGAACATAATTTTATCTTATATCCCTTCATTGCACAGACAAATGCAAGAGCAGGAGCCGTATTTCCAGCAGATGCGTCACAAACGGTGCCTCCTGGGTTTAATTTCTTGCCGTTCCAGGTCTCACCCCTTTCAGCGGCTTCGACCATGGCCAAAGCCATTCTGTCCTTATAACTTCCGCTAGGATTTAGATGTTCGAGTTTAACAAAAATGTTCGCCTTCAAATCCTTACCCACCCGATTGAGTTTAAGTAATGGGGTATTTCCTATCACTTCAAGCATGCTATTCGCATAATCCATCAAGTATCACCGATATTTTCGTATTTTTTCCCAGTTTGTTTGTAATATTATCAACAGTTTCCAAAGAATCACATAGTATATATAAATGTCGAGTTTAGTCAAATGGTGTATGCCCCAACCTCCTAGGTTCAGAATGTATCAAAGACTTGAGAAGCACACTCTTGAAATACTTTCTGAAATAAGAAAAGAAGCCGAAAACATCGGATTAACGGATGATCTAAAAGGCAATATAGGATTGGGCGGTGGTTCTGCAACTCCCCCAACTGTACCAGCCGATGTCTTTAGAGCAATTCAAGATGCCAGTAGAAAAGTTATATCTCTTGCTTCGCTTGTTGACCAAATACGAGATCTCGTTAAGGATGTTTACGGAGACAATTACGACGCAGCATCGATGAGTACCGCAGAAGCGGCGCTTTGGGTTGCTTTTGACACGCTTGTATCTCCTCCCATGCAAGGTAGAGGTGACAATTATCGGGCAGCGTATATCGCACCTTACGAACGACATCTTCACCATCAGGGGGGATATGGCAGACCATTTCCGCCAAAATATCGTGATCTTTTCGCTGATAGAGGAGTAACTGCAGGTGAATTGGGAGTACAAGGGAAGAGGTTATCGAATGTTGAGACAATAATTATCCCTCTTGAAGGGGCAAGATATGAAGCTCATGGCATTAAATATAATACCATACCAATGCTAACCACAGTCGATCCAGATTTGGCGATTGAAAGGATTAGTAATGTTGCAAAAATCCATGGAGATAAACTGTCAGGTATAACCTCCATGGGATATGATACAATCGGTTATGGATATCAAATAAAAGATGGGGACGGAACCCCCAAACTAATGAAATATTATAGCCATCTTGCTAGGGATTATAATATCCCATATATTTGCGACAATGCTAGGGGATTACCCTTTGTTGGAACTGATATTCGAAAAATCAATGCAGATGTCATTCTTTACAGTATGGACAAAGCAGCAGAGGCCACGACAAGCGGATTGATAATTGGCAAAGAAGATGTTATGATTCCCATTCGGAGGGCAATGGGTTTTCATGGCGCTAGGAGAGGAACTGCATCTTCCTATGGCAAAACTGCCTATGTAGCTGTAGACCCTGGTAAAGAAGGACTAGTTGGACAGATAGCTGCGCTAACGAAACTAAAGGAAAACCCCGATGGTATGAGAAAAAAGATTGATGAGTTTTATCGTGTGGTAAAAGATGAATTCTCAAGTTTTGGTAGCGTTATGGAAGAAGGAATCCATATTTCAAAGTCATATAATGGAGCGGCTGTGGAAGTTAACTACGTTGATACATGGAAGGATGACGTCATGGGAATACCAATTTTCAGTATTGAGGATATGTACTCTGGGAGTAATCTGATTCAGATAGGTTTGGGGAATATGGGCATACGTCCCCCTCTTTCCTACGACGGGAACGTGTTTATAGTTATGGGCCAAGGGAATTTGGATAACGACGGGAACCTTATAGCTGAAAGAGTAAAAATCGCAGTTAGAGGTTTGATCCGAACAATTGAGATTATTACCGAATGGAGCCGAAAAACGTGAAAGAAATCTCAGATTTTGAAGATCTTATTAAATTGAGAGGAACTAGGGAATTTGGCTGGTTACCAATCACAACACGATCCGATGGCTCCCCATTTGGCATTCCTGTCACAATAGTATCTGGCACGGAAACAGGGCCACTTCTGCTAATTGAAGCTTGCTGCCATGGTGATGAAACCGAGGGTGCCGTGGCTGTTGTCGAATTCATGAGTGAATTAAAGCCTGAGGAATTAAGAGGAATAGTCGTAGGCATCCCTGTTCTAAATATTGGGGCGTATGAGGCGGGCACAAGAGGTAATCCAGACGAGCGTTATAATTATGACATGAATAGGTTATTTCCTGGTGATAAGAATGGTTCAGTGTCTCAAAGAATCGTTTACACATACTTCAATCAGATTGTCAAAAAAATGGATACGGTTATATCCCTACATGGTGGAGGAGGTCTCTTCTATCTTATAAACCGTGTTATGATAAGCACCGATCCCAAATCTATGGAGTTGGCCAGAGGGATGGGCCCTGATTGGAAACTATTACATGAAAGTAGCCATCCCAATACACTTTTGGTCTCTTGTGAAAAGGAAAATATCCCCTGCGTGATTGCGGAGTTAGGAGGTTCGAGCAATAGGCTTCCGGGCTCTCTCATGAATAACGTTGGAAGCTTTAAAACCATGCTGAAAAACGTACTGAGACATTTAGGCATGCTTGAAGGTTCTGCAAAGTATGCCAATGAATGGGGGATCCTGGAAGGAACGAATGTAAAATGCAGATATGGAGGATTAATAATTCCGACTGAAAAATGTAAACTGAACCTGGAAGTTAAAAAGGGGGATCATATTGTCTCTATAACCGATCTGTTTGGCAATATTCTAGATGACGTTCATGCTCCTCAGGATGGTACAATTTTAGGTGTTCCAGCTTCTCCTGTGGCCTACCCAGGTAACAACATTTTGACTATTGCTAAGGTATCTAGATCAATAAAATGATTAAATTTTGAGAGCTAATCCAGGTATGAAAGTCCAGGTAACTTTAACTGTTTCAGAGGCCAAACAGGTCATTGCAAGAGCAATTATTTCCAGATCTGATGTAAAATATGCGCTTGCTAACGGTAAAGTGCTACTAAAGGGAGGAACAACCGTTTCGACGATTTCCGAACAACTAGCTGGTCAATCGTTGAGAATTGGAGGACGCATTTCCCCAAGGGGAACAATGAATGCCCTAGAAAGACAGAACCATCCTCACTGTGTTCTTTTAGAGAAGAACGAACTGAAGGACGTTGATAAAGATATAGAGAACGTGACCGCTAATCTTCACGTTGAGGATGTAATCATTGTTGGCGCAAACGCTTTGGATAGCCATGGAAACGTGGCAATGATGGCTGCAGCACCTTTAGGACATAATCCAGGGAAAGCGATGGCAGGTTTTTCCTCTCAGGGCTGTAAGGTTATAATCGCAGTTGGTCTAGAGAAGCTCATACCTGGTACAATAAAAGAGGCAGTGCAGGCATCTGGTCGGATTTCAATCCATAAATCCATGGGTGCAGCGGTTGGATTAATCCCTTTAATCGGTGAGGTTGTAACTGAAAAAGAAGCGATCACATCCCTTGCGGATGTTAAAGCTACAGTAATCGCGTCCGGAGGGATTGAAGGCGCAGAGGGTGCAACCACACTAGTCGTTGAAGGTTCAGAAGACGAAACTGAAAAAATCTTTCGCATTTTGATGGATATCAAGGGAGCCCAAACTAGCGGCCTTCCAGGAAGCTTGCCAGAATGTAACGGTCAATGCCCACAATGTGTTAGGCACCTAGCCTGTGTATACAAGGTGGAATGATCCCAAATTCTTACAAAAAACTGAATGAGGTGACACAATGGAAAAAAAAGAAAAACCCCCGTATAAAACCTATAATATTGTTGCAACTGTAAAGTCCGTTCACGGTCTCAATGGCGAGGATACGGCAGGAAAAGGTCCCTGCAGATATTATAGACCTGGGGATAAGATTACATTCAAAGAGGGAGAGATAGAAGGTACAATATGTTACAGTGTTCTAGCTACCATGATGTATAAGATCCTCCCCATGCGCTCTGGATTTGATTATCCATGGGCTAATGAAGGCGTTATAGAACATGCATGTCCCGATGCAGCTCGTCCTGTCGTTTTTGAAATAACGAAAGAAGAAGTAGATCCTGAATCTGAGGAGTAGGGGCATCTTTTCATGAAAACAGCTAGTGAGCAATTAGCTGAGTGGGTAGTTAACCTAGAACTTGCGGAGATCCCGTCCGAATATGTCCAAGCCGCAAAGTATAACGTTCTTGATATGATTGGATGCGGTCTCTTTGGTTCAACATTACCATGGGCAAAAACTCTCTCTAAACTTCTGAAAGAATGGGGTGGAAGGGAGGAAGCAACCCTCTGGGGCCATGGAGTCAAGCTACCATGTGTAAATGCCGTTTTTGCAAATACAAATGCCACAAATTCCTTTGAATTCGATGATACGTACTTTCCTACTGGAATTCACCCTGGCGCGTTGGTCGTAAGTTCTGCTTTAGCGTCGGCAGAGTATATTGGGGGCGTAAATGGCGCCCAATTTCTTGAGGCTGTCGTCGCTGGTCAGGAGGTATCAATTAGGATTCGAAACGGACTCGGATGGTCGGTATTACATGGATGGAACGGAACCGCGATATGTTCCACCTTTGGAGCGGCTGTTGCATCCGCTAAAATCTTAGGACTTAGTTTTGATCAAACCACTAATGCGATTGGAATCACGGGCCCTTACGTCGGAGGCTTGCTGACTTTTGGTTTTAAAGCGATGGCAAAACGACTGGTTAATGCCCGAGCTGCCCAAGGGGGAATAATGGCAGCATTTCTTGCTAGAAACGGTGTAACTGGATATCGGGATATTCTGGAATCGAAACAAGGTGGATTTTGTACGGCTCATTCTTCTGATCCCCAAATTGATAAAATAACAGAAGACCTTGGTCTGGTTTATGAAATGAAAAAAATGGCTCTAAAGAAATATCCCAACTGCACGAGCTTTCATGCCGTAATAGATGCATTATCAGATATTACGGATACAAACGACATTGCAGCCGAATCAGTCGAAGCCGTTGTTGTTAACACAACACGAGGTGCACAGAAGAACGATGTAGGAATGACATACGATAATATTCATTCTGCTCAGATGAGCTTGCCTTATGCTGTCGCTGTTAAACTTAAAGATGGAGTGGTTGGGATTGAACAGTTTTCTAATAAGAAGATCGATGATGAAAGGATTCGTAAAATTGCGAAACGAGTAGATATTGTTATAGATCCTGATTTGGATGGTCTTGGTTTAGATCATCGTTTAGCAGCTAGAATTGAAATCAAAATGAAAAACGGTCAAACATTCGAGAGTGGAACAGTAAGAAATCCGAGAAGGATGAGTATTGAAGAAACTAGGGCCAAATTCAGGAATCTGGCGTCTAGAGTAACCAGCAAAGATACAGTAGATGAAATCTCCTCTTTTGTCGAATCGATTACCAATTGCGATGATGTTTCACTTCTGGCTGAACTTCTAGCCATTTGATATTCTCGGACATAATTGATTCCATAAAGAAACTCGGAGGTAAGAAATTTGAGTCCCATAAAAGAAAATACGGATATAACTGGATTTTCCGGGTTCACAGCGATTTCTCATACTGATTATCTTATTGATGTTGCAGAAAGACGAAGTCAGGGCGAAACAAACGTAATAGAGAGACGACATCTTCCTTCGTTAAGAAAGGGCGGAATTAATCTGATTTGTGATCATGTTGGAGGAGAAACTCGGATGTTTACAACCTTTCCAATCATGAGTATACTTTCAAATCCTGATTACCTTCAAAGAGCCCTGGACGGAATCGATTACATGTTTCAAGAAGAAACAGAAAGCAATGACAAAATAACTATTATAACCAATATAAAAGAAGCTGAAGAGTTAAGACGAAGTAATAAACTTGGAATAGTCCTTTGTCTCCAGGGCGGAAAGCCCATAAAGAGGGATCTTGCCTTATTGAGAGCATTCTATAGGTTGGGAATCCGTAAGATGAATTTGACTGCAAACTTGAGAAATGAGATTTCTGATAGCTGCATGGATCGTACAAACGGGGGATTAAGTGATTTTGGCGTGAAAGTTGTTGAAGAAATGAACAGAATTGGAATGGTAATTGATATCTCTCATCTATCACAGAAGGGATGCATGGACGTCCTTGAACTCTCATCTCAACCCATCATTGCCTCAAACTCTAATGTAAAGGCGCTTTGCCGTCATCCGCGCAACCTGGATGACAATATTATTAATCAGCTAGGCGAAAATGGTGGTTATATAGGAATCCATTCCCTGCCAATGTTCCTTTCTGAAACCAACGATGCTTCTATTGATGATATGATACGTCACATCGAACATATAGTCAGCCTAGTAGGAATTAACCACGTCGGGATCGGCCCGGATTTATTAGAAAATTGGCCGCAGGAAAAGCATGATGCCATTTGGATGGGTGGCCAAGATCTAGGAGGGAAAAAAATAGCATTTCATTATCCAAAGGGGTTCGAGAGCATTGGAGACATACCAAAGATAGCAAATTTGCTGGAAAAGCGAGGGTTTTCGAAAATAGAGGTTGAAAAAGTTATGGGAGGTAATCTATTGAGAATTTTTAGTCAAGTATGGAAAAGCTAGAGCTGCGAAAGATCAGTAGGCATGTATCCCAAAAGGTGCATGGAGATAATTGTGGCTTAAAGCTTGAACTCGGAATACTCACCCTCACATGGGGTTCCTCGTGACATCCAGAATTTTCTTTTATTTGGCAAGAAAATCATATTTCCCATGGTTTCCTGCTTACTACCATGTCGGCAGATCGAGCTCCCTCCATCGGGGGGCCTATTCCCATGTTTGTGATCGCTCATGATTTGCGTTGCAACTTCCCGATCAATTTTCCCGTAGTTCGCCTTTAAAAGGTCAATTAAGCGGTCATATCTTTCATATGAAGACGGATATGATTCCTTGGTTTCCGGACCTAGATATCTAAGTTCCTTATTGTGAAAATGATTCGTTGACACGAGGAAATGGTCCTTCGTTTGCACCACGAATGTCTTTCTTGAGCCGAAGCTAATTCGAGCCATATTACCATGTTTATCTACAATATCTACATTTTCTCCAGCATGAGACCATCTAGGAATACTCTTTACCAATCCCAGGAATTCCTCTACTGTACTACACCGTTCCAAACCTATCCTTGTCAGTATCAACGGAGGGAAACCGAATCCAGGTTCGTTCAATTGATTGATACCAGAACCTACAAAACCAAGACCCTTTTCATTAAAACCGATAACAGAGGTTCGTCCCAGATTCCCTGCGAGCCCTCTACCTATGAAGCTATATCCGCTATCTGGGGAAACGTGGAATACGTTTGGAATACCTCTGCCAATCATTTTTTTTGGCCAATCAGAGTTCTGGCTGGCAATAGGCTCCCCTCCTACTGTTGCATCTCCTGCGGCCACAAACGAGGAACATTCTGGAATGCTTTGTTCAACCGTATCATGAACCTCCCAATAGAGAAGAATCAGTAGTGCTTTTTTGAAATCGATTCCAGCTCCGTCAGCCAATCCTTTCGTTTCCTCCATAACCTCTGGATAATCTTTAGAAATAAGTAATTCATACTTATTGGCAATTGATAGCCCCTCTTTCATGCTAATACCGCTCTCCTGCATATCTTCCTCAATAAAAGGTACGACTGTCATCAGGATGGTTTCTGATAGTTGTTGGCCATGCTGGTATCCAATATCATAATGAGATCCTTTTAGGTAAATCGGCATGGAATACACGTCTATTCATCATCCGCTATCTGTGATCACTTTTTGGCATGTCTACCGAAAACTACTTCGTCTTCAACATTAAAATCCAGTCTTACAACCGAAGCGTCCGAGTACGGAGTAATGTACTTCCCTATTATATCCGGGTTCCCCTTCACCATGATATTAAGGTGATTCGGTTCATGAATATCACTGAAACCACCCACAACTCCAATTTCATTTTCTGAAATAGAAACACTATCTCCTGCAATAACTACTCCGCCCTGCTGAACCTCCAAAAATCCGATATACAGTACGGAGTTTATTTGACGGCCTGGGCTTGCTAGCTCTTCATCAGTAATTGTCATCTCAGCGATCTCGAATTTTGCGAACGTTCTGGTTCTAGGATGTATTAACCATGTGTCTCTCTGTTTTAATCGGAGACCCGAAACCGCAACAATTCTACACAGCACCGCCCTTTTTGGAGACGAATTCCAGTGATCAGGAATTTTCTGACTTTCATATGGTTCTGCCATTTTTCCTTCTCCTGTGTAACTATGTTAGTCCTCTGGTCGCAGCCAATCGCCTATGGCATGACATGCAACCTCTCTATCTAAATATGTTCTTAGTTCTGGTTCTTTGCGTTTACAAAGATCTTGCGCATAAATACATCGCGGATGGAATCTGCAACCTGGTGGGAGATCAATAGGATTAGCTATTTCCTCCTCTGTTGGAAGCTGGGAAAGGTGATGCTTAGTTCGTGGATCAAGTGTCGGTAGGGCCGCTTTCAGCAGCATCGTATACGGATGGTAGGGGTTACTGAATATTTCATCTCCAGATCCCACTTCCACAATCTTTCCTACATACATGATAGCAACCCTGTTGCACATGAATTGCGCACTGGCTAAATCGTGGGTTATAAGGAGTAAAGTAAGTCCATAATCCTTTTTCAATTTAAGAATCAAATTAAGAATTTCGGCCCTAACCGAGAGGTCAAGCATTGATACAGGTTCATCCGCTAGAATGAACTTTGGTTTCAGGGCGATAGCTCTCGCAATACCTACTCTTTGGCGCTGACCCCCGCTAAGTTCGTTGGGATACTTTTCCAGAAATACATCCGTTGGTACTAGACCGACATCATTCAGCAATTCAGAAGCTCTTTCCACACCGTCAGCCTTGCTGGAAATTAATTTATGAATTTGAAAGGGTTCCGTTAGGATCCTGCTTACCTTAAATCTTACAGGTAGGCTGCTAAACGGATCCTGATAGATTATCTGCATTTCTCTCCTAAATTTCCTCATTTCTTTCATCGAAAGATGGGTGATCTCTGTTCCCCTAAAACTGAGGAGGCCATCAGTAGGTTCAAGGAGCCGGATTAACAACTTCCCCAATGTAGTTTTCCCGCATCCGCTCTCTCCCACAATCCCGAAAACTTCTCCGTCAAGGACTTGCAAGTCGACTCCATCTACCGCTCGGATTTTTGTCTCCTGGGACATGCCAAAGGTTGAACTTATTCCTTTTTTTAAGGTAAACCACTTTTTTAAATTCTTAGCTTCCACAATAGGAGTTTCTGACGTACTATTAACCATAACTCAAACTTCCTTCCAATTATGGCATTCTATATATCCATCAACGCGATCTGGAAGTGTCTCACCCTTTGGCCGCTCTGTTTTACAAAGATCAGTTGCAAAGTTACAACGGGGATGGAATGGGCAACCTTTCGGTGGATTGATTAGATTCGGTGGACTACCTGGGATTGATACTAATTCCTTGTCTACCTGGTCGACGGTCGGGAAGGAAGCTAGAAGGCCGTTTGTATAAGGATGTTGGGGATTTAGGATGAGTTCCTCTGCCGTACCAGTTTCCATAATTCTTCCAGCGTACATTATTGCAATTCTATCGCACACTTCAGCCAAAACCGCTAGGTCGTGAGTTATCCAAATAACAGATAACCCCATTTCATTCTTAAGATCGTTAATGAGTTTAAGTATCATGTGTTGAACTACTACATCAAGAGCAGTTGTTGGTTCATCCAATATGAGGATTTCTGGATCGGCGATCAATGACAAAGCTATTAACGCTCTTTGTTTCATTCCTCCGCTGAATTCGTGGGGATAATTATTAATACGATCCGGCTTAATTCCTACAAGTTCTAGCAGCTTCCTGGCTTTGCCTTCCGCTGACTCCTTAGAGGTGATCCTCTTTATCATGAGCGGTTCAATCATTTGATCTGAAATCCTGAGCATCGGATTCAAGGCGTTCATCGATTGTTGCAAAACTAATGAAATCTCCTCCCACCTGATTTTTCGGAACTCCTTCTCGGTTAACTGAAGTATATCGATTCCTTTGTATATCACCGACCCCCCGATTATTTTGTGAGGGGGTTGAATCAACCTTAGAATCGACATCGCAAGCGTAGATTTGCCACATCCAGATTCCCCTGCTATTCCCAGTGTTTGTCCTCTCTGTAATTTAATTGAACATCTATCTACGGCTTTTACCGTCCCTGATCCCGTGAAATATCTGGTTCTTAGATCATTAACTGAGAGGAGATCTGACATGATTCTAAATCTCCTCTAATGATGACCCAAAGATCTTGTTCATACCTTCACCGACCAGGTTAAATCCAAGAACGGTAAAAAAGATCAAGATCGCAGGAATCATGGTGGTCCACCAAACCCCTGAAAGAATATTTGGACGTCCTGCCGCTAAATCAGTTCCCCATTCGGGAGTTGGAGTTGGTACACCCAATCCTAAAAATCCCAACCCCGCGATACTCAAGATCGCTGTTGCAATACTAATAGTCATTACTACCACCAAAACATTGATGCATAGCGGAAAAACATGATAAAAGACAATGTAGCTGTCCCGAGCCCCAAGTGAAACTTCCGCCTCTACAAATTCTTCCTCCTTGATAGCAACAGCTGCGCTTCTGACCGTTCGATAGATCTTAGGTAATAATCCGAATGCTACCGCAAGCGAAAGATAAAACATACTGGTACCTAAGCTGGCCACAATCAACAAAGCAGTCAAAAAAGCTGGAAAAGAATACAGGGCATCCATGGGTAAAGTAACTAGTCTGTCCAGGGATCCACCATAATAGCCAGCAATAACTCCGAGAAATGATCCTATAACTGAGGCAATTATAACTGAAGATAGTCCCACCAGCAGAGAGATCCGTGCTCCATGTATCAGTCTGCTGAGTACGTCTCTTCCTAGAGAATCTGTCCCCAATAAATACTTGAATGAGATCCCCGGTGCAAGATGCAAATCTTCTACGTGTATTTCGAAAGGTGAAAACGGGGCAATAAAATCAGCAAATATAGTTACAAAAATAATCACAGATACTATCCCCAAGCCGATAAAGAATGAAATTCGGTCGTTTCGAGAAAGATCCCATACTCGGTTACCCATAAGTCGTCTTCGGAACCCACCATCGGGTTTCTGGCTTTGATCCATACTGATGTCCATCTTAGTACCTTACCCTTGGATCAAGAAAATAGTAAGAAATATCGATAACGAGCCCGATGACCGATGTAATAACCACAAAAATGGTAACCACGCCTTGTGTAAGAATATAGTCGCGTTGCGATGCTGATATCCAGATAAGATTTCCTAATCCCCTTAAAGAAAATACAGTTTCTACCAAAATCGAACCCGTGAGTAACGTTCCCGCTTGCAGGCCAATGATTGTGACAACAGGGAGAAGGGCATTTCTGAAGGCATGTTTATTGGTTATTTCCTTCTTATCTAATCCCTTTGCCTGAGCAAGCAGACAATAGGTTCTTTTTTGCGCCTTAATTGTTTCGGAGCGGGTAATTCTAACAGTCACCGCGATATAATAGGCTGAAAGAGACATTACCGGAAGGACAAAGTGTAGAACAGCATCTCCGAATCCTGGGAAATCTCCCGCAAGAAGTGTGTCAATTAAAATCATGCCAGTGACCTTAGGGGGCCTGATATAGGGACTATTAGTACCAAATATTGGTAAAATATCGAGATAAACTCCGAAAATCAACTGGAATGCTATCCCAAGTACGTAAACCGGAATGGCATACATAAATAACGTTGTAGATCGAACGACGTGATCTTCTACTTTTCCTTCTTTATACGCGGAAAATCGCCCCACTCCAATTCCTAGAAACACCGATACTATCCATGCCATTACTGCCAATTGAATGGTCACGCCGGCACGTTCCCAGATCAAGTTTGCAACGCTATTTCGAAGTATTATTGATCTACCTAGATTTCCGGTAATTATCCCAGTTATATAATCCCAATACTGCTCATGAAGGGGTTTATCCAGGCCAAGATCATGTCTCAGGTTTTCGATGAATTCCTGACTAGCGCTTTCGCCCACCAAAGCTTCAACAGGATCTCCAGGTAGAATGTGAATTGCAAAAAATATAAACGTAAGTAATATGAATACAATGGCTATCATAGAAAGCAATCTGAGCGCAAAATAGCGATAAAACCCCATTTGATTAATCTCCTAGTTTCTCTAGCATCGGGTTCATCGAGAGAATATTAAGTCTCTGCGATAGGTGCAAATTACTTTCGAATATTATTATGCATTTTCCGATATCATTCAAAAAAAAGGGACATTTTTACACATTCTTCGAAACTCTTTTAAAGAAGTTAACTTCTTTTAGATGTTAGGTCTCTTTTTGGAGATATTCTAATGCCGGAAACAAGGAATATAGTTCTTGCTATAGTAGTTATAGCAATAATTGTGGTTGGTGGAGGCCTAGCTTTTCTTATGTTTAGCGCCCCGCCAGCGAAAACAACCCTAATAGTTGGGACAACAGTGGCGATTGGAAGAGTTCCACATCCTCAATACGTCCAAGGCGGAGACGACGTCATGGTTAATGCTATGTTCGAAGGTTTACTAGGTTACAAAGGTGATACACTCGAAATCGAACCAGTTCTAGCGACTGATCTGGGCACAGTCTCTTCGAACGGACTAGAATACACATTCACTCTTCGTCAAGGAGTTAAGTTTCACGATGGAACTGATTTCAATGCTAGCTCTGTTAAAGACCATTTCGATCGAATGTTTGACATTGGCCAAGGAATTACATATATTTTCACGGAGGGGCTGCTGAATAAAACTGAGGTTCTAAATACTTATTCGGTCAAATTTACACTGAACAGTCCGAATTCTGCGTTTAGAGACACCCTCTGTCATATCGCGGCCTTTATTCCAAGCCTAACTGCCACTGAAAAGCACGCCAGTAATCTAGATGAGCTAAATGATGATCCAGTAGGTACTGGCCCTTTTAAATTTGTTAGCAAGGTCACTGATAGCGAAGTGGTAATGGAAGCTAACCGAGATTGGTGGAAAATTGAAGAAGGAGCTAAGTTAACCGTAGACGAACTAATCTATACCCAGTTTGATGATCCCAGTACCATGAAACTTGCAATCGAACAAGGCGACATCCACGCTACTGATGGAAGATTAAACGTCGCGGACTATGATAGCCTCTTAAACAACTCTGCTTTGAATCTACACGATCAGAGCTCTTCATCCTCTCGCCGTTGGTTTACTTTCCAAATGAACTCCAGTGTATGGGATGTATTTGACAATAAGACAATGCGACAAGCTTTCGCTTACGCGATACCCTATGACGAGATCATCTCCGCTACTCTAGGCGGAAATGGTGAACGACAGTATAGTTTCCTACCCCCTGAGTACATAGGCTACAAAAAAGTTTTCAATTATGATTACAATCCCACGATGGCCAAACAGTTAATAGCCGCCGCTGGTCACACCGAGCCGGTTGCCGTAACCCTCTATATTACGCCGACACATTATGGTGTTCAAGAACCTGATATAGCTGCTCTTCTAAAGGATCGGGCGCTCACTGCTGGGTTCGATATAACCATAGTTCAACAGGAATACGGAGCATATAAAGATGAATATAAAGGAGCATCCACTCAGGAGATAAACCTATGGGCATGGACGGCAAATTATCCAGATACCGATGATTGGGCAACGAACTTTATGGGTTCAGGTGGATGGGGTCCTGGATTTTCGCATGCTATTGATGGTGACATGGCGGCGATTTATCCATATGTAGATGATTTGATAGACGAGGCCGCCGCTACTACAAACCAGACAAGGAAACTTGAAATCTTAGAAGAGCTTCAAAACCTATGGGCCGAATGGGTACCGAATATCTTTGCCTGGAGAGAAGTATGGTATCAGTTCACACGAGCCAACGTTGATGGAATCGTCTATGGCCCTGGGAACTTCTGGGATATCCACTACGAAAGCGCCACTTTTACCTAAATCCTTCTTTGGAACCCTTCTGAGGGACCCTTGGGTCTCGAAGAAGGTTTTCTCTTTTTTTTTTACTTCTTGAGGGGCCCATATAACGTTAATCGGCGAATTTAGGTTATGATAGTGGTAAACAACGAAAATTGGACAGATAGGGATCAAAAAGCTTGTGCGAGAAAGTACAGATTTCCGTCATTAATAATCACAGGAAGTGATGGGGTATATCTCAAAGATATTAAAGGGAATAAATATCTAGATTTCACCTCTGGTGGACAAACCAGTAATTTGGGACATGGATCTAAAGCAATTTTGGAAGCTGTCAAACAACAACTTCACCGAACTGGTTTTTCTTCATTTAGTTGGGCCTTGAATCCGACAAGGATTGAACTTGCTGAAAAACTACTGAAGCTTGCTCCTGGAACGCTGTCAACCGGAAAGGTCGGTTTTTGCAATACAGGTTCGGAAGCAACAGAACTTGTAATGAGAATGGCCAAACAACATTCGAAAAGACCCCTTGTTGTATGTTATTTCGGCTGTTTCCATGGTCAAACATCACTGGGCTCCTTAGCACTAAATACAAGTCCTCATGGCCGAAAATATGGTGTCTCTGAAGCTCCAGGGATCATGCATGTCCCTTATCCCTATTGTTATCGCTGCCAGTTCGGTAAAACGTATTCAGATTGCGAATTTGAATGCCTAGATTTTATCAGCTATCAGTTTGACACCAGAGTCATTCCGCCCGAATCTGTCGCGGTTATTTTCATTGAACCAGTTCAGGTACATGGGGGGGTGATTCCGCTTCCAGATGGATATCTCGAGCGTCTTGCTGATTTATGCAGGAATCAGGGGATATTACTAGCGATCGATGAAGTAACTACAGGCTTTGGACGAACTGGAAAGATGTTCGCGACCGAACACTGGAATGCAAAAATAGATTTTCTTTATCTGGCAAAATCAATTGCCTCAGGCCTTTCGCTTGGAGCTATTATAGGCAATTCAGCGGTCATGAAAAATTTTAAAGGTGGAGGAACCTTCTCGGGAAATCCCATTGCCTGCGCTGCAAGCCTTGCCAATATAGAAGCTATCCATGGTCAAAAATTGCTGGATAATGTGCGAAAGACAGGGATGTACCTCATGGAAAGAATTCGGGAACTAAAGGAGTCGCATCCGATCATCGGTGATATTAGGGGTCTTGGACTTCTTATCGGTGTGGAGCTTGTTGAAGACAAAAAAAAGCCCGCCCCAAATCCAACAAAGAATATAATAGAAAAGATGGCTAAGATGGGACTTCTCATGTTTCCTGCAGGTGTTTATCAGAATGTGTTAAGATTTTGCCCCCCCCTGATCATAGATAAAGCTGATATTGATAAGGCCATCGAAATACTAGAAGTAGCGCTCCCTTGAACGAAGTTTAAGTCAGAAAGTGTAATAATAGTAATAATCTATAGAGCCAACACACGCCAATATGCAGTGATATAACATGCCAAAAATGATAGGTTTAGTAGGTTTTGGAAGAATCGGATCATATTTATTCGAAAAAGCCCAAGAAAATAAAGACATTGAAGTGAGTTTTGTCTACGAACCTTCGGTGGAGAAAACTGACTCGCTCGATAAATCTATTGTACTTGATACCCCCGAAGATGTCTTCAATCAAACTGTGGATCTTATAGTAGAAGCGGCTGATTTTGGGGCCGTCAAGGACTACGCCCCACTGATACTAGAAAAGAATAACATCATGATATTATCCGCTACCGCGCTCGCTGATCAAAAACTGCTCGAATCAGTTACTGAGATCAGCTTTGCAAACAAAACCAGGATTTTTATCCCTCATGGCGCCTTACTTGGTATGGATGGATTGTTTGACGCAAGGAAAACTCTTGTTGAAGTGGAAGTGACCACTTGGAAACACCCACGAAACATTGATTTTAGTTTCACTGATGAATTTTCTGAAGAAAACATAACGGAGGAAACGGTTCTTTATGAGGGGCCTACAAGGGGTGCTTGTTCACAATTTCCGCGTAACGTAAATGCCCATGCAGTCGTAGCCCTTTCATGTATAGGATTTGAACGGACAAAATCCAAGCTCATTGCGAATCCTGATTCGGATGATGCCATTCAGCTGGTTATTGCAAGAGGGGGAGGCGCTAGCCTTGAAATCAGGCGAGCTTCAGTTATCAAGGGAGTTACGGGGGATTATACTCTAGTTTCTTTATATGGATCGGTAATTAGAGCTTTAACACAACCCTATGGCTTGACCGTCGTTTGATTACGGAAACCGAGGAGAAACAGATGAGCACGATTTTAAGAACTCTTGGAAAGTTCGTAACAGTTCTATCATATGAAGATCTTCCGCAAAGTGTGGTCACAAAAGTCAAAGAATTGATTCTACATCATTTGTATACTGGCTATTCTGGAATTAATGAGGCTGAATCACAGGTTGCCATATCCTTAGCGGAAAAGGAATTTGGCGCTGGTGGTTACTCAACCATATTAGGAAAAAATCGAAAATCGTCAGTGCTAGGTGCTACCTTTGCTAACAGTGTATTGATGCACAGCGTTCAACAAGAAGATACCTATAAGGGTCTGCATCCTGGTCCTCATGTTATACCTGCCGTTCTGTCTCTAGCGGAGCAAGAATCAAGACACGGCAAAGATATTTTGACTTCAATTACTGCTGGGTATGAGGTTAATCTACAGCTCGGAAACATTTGCGCGCCTTATAGTGGGCCACGTGGCTGGAGAGGAACCACTATCTATGGGATTATTGGAACCGCGGCCGCATCAGCCAAAATCCTGAAGCTGAATTTGGAAGAAACCATGGATGCTCTAGCTCTAGCTACAAATTTAGCTTCTGGATTGATGCAGTGTTGGTTAGAAGGTACATCGGAGTGGCTCTTTACAAGTGGACTTGCCGCACAAAATGGGGTGATGGCTGCTCTGATTGCAAGAAAGGGTAGCAGCGGCGCCCTTAAATCCTTTGAAGGAGATAGGGGATTCTTCAGGGCTTATCTTGACGTTAACCCAGAGGGTCTTGATGAATTGACCCAGAATCTGGGAAGAAATTACGACACTACAAAGGTTGTTCTGAAGCCCTACAGTGTGATTACTACTATTTTGCCCATCATTAATAATATAGTAAAATTAGCAAATCAAAACGATTTGAATTTTGAGGAAATCAATAGTGTACGAATAGTTGCTGGCCCCAGGGTTACCGATGGCCCTCTTAAAACGAGTATTGTTGATAGAGGGCCGTTTGTAAACAAAAACCAAGCCTATAAGTCATTGACATGCGCAAGCGCTATCGCCCTTAAATACGGGGACGTTTCCCCACAAACAACAAATCAGTATGACGATAAGGAAGTCGGTGTTATAGCTTCCAAAATTAACCTCGAGGGCGATGAAAAAATGGAAGGGTTTGCAAACTCAATTGAAATCGTAATGAAGAATGGAAGCAAATTTAAGATTGAGGGTGATGAGTTTCCTTCATTGGCAATTGATTCGGTAAAAGAGAATTTACTTCGCGCAGCTGCGCAATTCATTCCAAAGCAAAAAGTGAGAGAACTTGTACACTCAGTTATAAAACTTGAAACGAAATCAATCAGCGATGTGTCGCAGTATCTGTCCTAGTGCATGTCTTCAAATCTGACGCAAACGTGCAAAGAAAAAAACGTTTAAGCGCAGAAAATCCGTAATTATAGTTATCAATATGAGATTTATAAGGAGCGTGAACCAAATATGACCAAACTCGATGTTCTAGACTTTAAGATTCTAAGAGAACTTCAAAATGACTGCAGACATTCCTTGCATGAGCTAGCCGACTCGGTTGGTTCTCCAGTCTCGACTATTCATTATCGAGTAAAACGTTTGGAAAAAGAAAGTATAATCAAGGGATATTCAGCAATTTTAAATGCGACAAAGCTCCATATGGATTTTCATGCAATAATACAAGTATACGCCAAACATGGACCGAGTTTTGAAGATCTAGGGTCTCAAATCGCCCGAATCAACGGTGTATGGGCGGTTTATTGGGCCTTAGGCGCGGTGGATTACTTTATTCTTGCACGCGCTAAAGATAGAGATGAATTCAATGGAATTCTGAGAAGAATTATGAACATTGACGGCGTTGAAAGAACAAATACACACGTTATCGCCAGAGTATTCAAGGAGAATCCCCACTTGAATATATAATTGAAGTTAACAGCCTTTTCCTGCAAATCAAGTAGAGAGATTCCCTTGCTTTATTCTGGTTTTTCGAGTATCTGGTATACAGTCCCAAGGCTTTGCGGGATAATTATCGTGTTCTCTCTGTTAGGAATCTGTATTATAATTTGAAAGGTGGGATAAAATAGATAATTCCTTGTATTATGTCCGTACCTAATCGTTTTTGTCTTGAATTATATCCTATTCCAATAGGATTTTGAAACGAGTGATCCCTTCTTTAATATGCTGAAATTGATACCAAATTCTCACTAATTTGCCATTCTTTTTGAGAACTACTCCCATATAATTTGGAAAAGACTGTAGGATACTTTTATAAGATCCAGAGAAAGCTTTAGATAAAATAAGGAAAAATTGCACTAAATAATTTGGGGATTCAGACATGAGAAAACAGTTCGAGCTCTTTCTTTCCCATATTCAGAGCTCACAAAATTCCGCAAATCGGAATATCAAGCACAACGCTTCTCAAATGTTTCATGAGTTCACATACAGAGACCCCCCACCAAAAATGATAGCGGTTGACGGTTCAAACAGATGGATCTGGTATAACCCAGACCTAGATGTACGGATCGCGGTTATCAGAACTGCTGTGGTGGTTTATGACTATGACACGGCATCTGATATGCTCGTTTTGGACGAACATCAATTTCATGATAAAGCCTTCCTGATAGCTCCGAATAATCCAGATCTCCTAAATTTTGACCAAGATTATCGGATTCTCCATCAAGAGATTTCTCGAACACTAGGGGGAAGACAAAGGTCCTTGGGAATCTTAAACCAACTGAGAAACATCGAAGAGTTTTATGCAGCAACCCAAGCAGCCGAAAAGTTCTCTGATGCAATCGTTGCTATGGACGGGGCATTAACGTATGTTCAAGTCGATGAAATCAAAAAAGCCGCCGAAGAACTACTGACCACCTGTAAAAACCAGAACCATGTTCTCACTGGCATCTCGAAAAGAAGTACTGCTCGTAAATTTGCTAACCCTTTAACTGATGAAGCCGTGGTTCGGGAATTGGTAAAGGATGATCCTAGGATGGTTTATACTAGGATTGAAGAAGTACCAGAGAAGAAACAGGTTTATCCCACTCTTGGCAAGGTATTTCTCGCCAAGCTTCATGAAGAACCAATCAAAGTCTTTCGAGTGGATATAGCCATAACTGGTAAGCAAAGACTGGATGATATTTTCTCCCATTTAGCATACTACTCAAAGGTAGACAGCATTCCAGGATACCCATTTCCTCTCGTTGACGCACATAATATAGCAACTCTT
>JBHLSH010000049.1:0-23196 GCA_048881705.1 Candidatus Heimdallarchaeota archaeon
GGCGTATATCGGTTACAAGTTTTTCTGGGAAAGACTCCAGTTTGTCAATCTTCTGATTTAGGATGGAAAACCTAAATGGGGGCGGGGTAAGTAAAATCTTTTCAAAGTTCTCCAGCTGAGGTAAAAACGGCGCTCCAAGTACAAATCGTGCTAGCATCCATGATTCTGCAATATTTCTATATTCTGAATACTTTCGGAGGGCCTTTTCTAGTGAAAGATTAGCAGGAGGATAAATTCCCGCATAATCAATACTCTTGTGAAGGAATGAGTAAAGACTGCCCAGCATCGCTCCTTCAAACCTGAACTTAAAAGACTCCTACTTAGCTCATCCACGACTTCCAGTAATCTGGATTGGCAACTCTTCTTCCTTCAGGAGTTAATTCCATGGGATTTTTTGTATCCAGCATTACCGCATATTCATCTGTCATTGTTTTATCTTGCTTAAACATCTTAGTTAGGGCCTTGGGATGTGGGCCATGCGTAAATCCGCACGGGTGAAATGTTATCATACCAGAGCTAATATTATCCCTTGAGAAGAAATTGCCATCATGATAAAAGATTATTTCATCATAATCAACATTTGAATGATGAAAAGGAACTTTGATCGCCGATTCTTCGGTTTCAAAGGGCCTGGGGACAAATGAACAGACAACAAAACTCCCCGTCGAACTGAGGAATGTTGTATGTGCTGAAGGAGGTAAATGGTATCTATGGGACATAATCGGGCGAAAATCGTGAATACTTAGTTTCCATGGCGTTACATCTCCTTTCCAACCTACAACATCAATTGGATTATAAGGAAAAGTAAAATCAGTATATTGATCATTACGTTTGACTCGCACAATCCACTCCTTTTTATCAGAGTTAATTATTGGAGCGGGCTCTGGGGTTTCGATAACTGCAGGATCAAATAATGCATTGGGACCTAACATCCCTCTATCAGGTATTTCGATCTCCGATCTAGATTCGATAACCAAAAAATGATTATTTTTAGTTTCAGGAACAACTCTGTACATGGTTCCCCTCGGAATTACGATATAATCTCCCTGATGGAACTCCAAAGGACCATAAATTGTTTCGAAAGCTCCCTTTCCTTTATGAACAAACCATAGGTCATCGCCTTCTGAATTGCGAAAATAATATGGCATCGGTTCAGAACGTTTGGAAACTTTCAATTTGACATCCGAATTTTGCATCAGGACGATAGGTGTGCTCCACACATCGTTCGAGCCATTAGGTTTCAGAAGGTTTGTATCCAGAAGCTCTGGCTTAAGTGGCCCGTCAATGTTGATCCAACCAGTTGGAGGATGAATATGGTATAGATGAGAAACTTTCCCAAAGAATCCTTTTCTTCCATGCTCTTCCTCAAAAGTGGTTTTTTCATTATATTTTGGCAAATCAGCATGTGCTTGTTTGCTAGTTTTACCCCTCACCAAAGGGAATACTGTAGTGAACTTCTTTTCAGGCATAACCTCACCAATTGTTATTTTAAGCTTTGTTCAAAGTCTATTGGCTCAATAAAGAATGTACGTCCGATTAATAGGCATTCTAAGATGATTTAAAAATATACCATGACCAATTTCGAAAGTCTGCTAATTACAGTTTTAAACAACCCAAAAACTGCGTTCATGATGCTAATCTTCTTTCTAAGATCAGGATTTAGAAGATCCAGAGATGTTTGAAACACTTAACAGGATGATGGAAAAAAGTGAAACAGGCAACAGTTCAACGTGAGGAGACAAAACGGAGGTCAAATCCAGCTGAAAATAGGAAGCAAGCGACTGATATCCTTACTGTTACTGATTTTGATGCAATGGAGTTTTGGGTAGGAAATGCAAAACAAAGTGCCTATTATTTCCAACACGGACTCGGCTTCAGACCTATCGCATGGTCATCACTTAAAACAGGAAATCGTGATTTTGCGAGTTATGTTATGCAACAAGGTGACGCTAAGGTAATTTTATCTGCGCCTTATCATCCAACAAGTGAAATGGCGGCCCATCACCTTATGCATGGTGACGGCGTAAGAGTTATCGGGCTTCAAGTCCGTGATTTAGAAGTTGCATGGGAAGAATGTGTTGCTAGAGGTGGTAAAGGGATCACAGAACCAACCGAAATTAAGGATGAATACGGAACCGCCCGTTATGCTATTGTACAAACATATGGAGATGTAATCCACAAGTTCATAGAACGCGACGGTTATGATGGCCCATATCTTCCTGGATATAAACC
The DNA here is from genome assembly GCA_048881705.1 of Candidatus Heimdallarchaeota archaeon. Classification (GTDB taxonomy): domain Archaea; phylum Asgardarchaeota; class Heimdallarchaeia; order Hodarchaeales; family Hodarchaeaceae; genus Hodarchaeum. Next base: position 2,233 of record JBHLSH010000049.1, read on the forward strand.
CATTGAACCCATAATTGAAACTACGATAGCAGGACTCAAACGAATTGATCACGTTGTCGGAAACCAGCCCTTAGGCAAGATGGATTCAACGATTAAATTTTATCATGATGTTTTCGGTTTTGGCGAATTTATTGAGTTCACGGAGAAAGACATAGCGACAAAATACTCAGCTCTTCGTTCAAAAGTTGTGAAAAACTTTAACGATAAGGTTAAAATGCCAATAAACGAGCCTGCCGATGGATTACGTATATCTCAGATTGAAGAATATGTCAATTACTATCATGGAGCCGGCGTCCAGCATATCGCCTTCTTGACCCATGATATCGTCAGTACGATAGCTAGGATGCGCGATAACGGGGTAGATTTTCTCCATGTACCGCAGACCTATTATGACACAGTTCTAGATCGGGTGGGTGAAATTGATGAGAATCTGAAAGATTTGGCTAAACATGGAATCTTGGTTGATCGAGATGAACATGGTTATCTATTACAGCTGTTTAGCAGACCAATTCAGGACCGACCTACATTCTTCTTCGAAGTAATTCAGCGGAAAGGTTCGCAAGGATTCGGAAAAGGTAATTTCCAAGCTCTTTTCGAATCTCTGGAGCGAGAACAAGAGGAACGTGGAAATCTAGTATAAGGGGCGGCAAAAGCCAAATTTCTTTCTGGCAGCTCTTAACTTTAAACAGGGTCAAATTTGGCCCAATTATTCAATCTAATACACAGCACCATTTGAAATAAAAGCGAGAGAACCTAGAAAAGTGGAAGGAGAGAGAATTTGTTCGAATCTATGGGAACGTCAAGAACTACTTCTACCTGGTCGGTTCATCCAGTAGTTCTGACAAAGGGGAAATAAAATGTTTATTGAAGTCTGGTCTACCCATGAACGTCCATTAAAATAAGCAACGACATATTCAACATAATGAGATATCATACGAAATCCTTGAATATAAGGGAGGAACTGATCCGGGGGAATTCTGACGCATACCTTGACCGTAACAGGGTTAACTGTCTCCATCTCCACCATAACATCCTCCATTTCTAGCCACGAAAAAAGTGTATCAAAAAAATGTTCTAAAAATCCAGGATTCCCCCAAATGGCCGGGTTAACATGTTCTATGGTATCTGTTTTTACCATTGAGCCCAATGTAAAATTCATCTGCGCTAAAAGCGGAAAATGAGAAAGGCTTCCCTTAAGAATTCTAGCAAGGCAGATGGGATGTGTTATTGGGGGTGTAGTGATCAACTGAATAATATCGGAAGCGATCAGGGTGGAAATTTTTTGCCTATGCGATGCCTGCAATATCCTGCTTAATATCAGGGGTGCCACCTGTTCATCTAACGCGAATGCATATGCTCCTAGACTAATGGCCAGACTCGCTGTCCTTAATTCGTGTATTATCGACTCAATCAGGTTTGTTCTGTAACGATAAACAGTGTTTAAACACTGTAGAAAGTTATAACAATCGTTCAACTTTGTTTGCTTAAGTTCTAGATGCGATCTTTGAAAACTGGATTGCGGTATGGGATCTGTTGAGGGATGAAATCTACCTACCTGTGCGAATGCTTGAGAGTAAAAGAGTATCGAATTATCTTGAGGAGAAACAATTGCATAGGGATTAAAAGGTTGGTCCCCGATCTGTCCTAGGTCGGGTATCGAACAGGCGCCTTCTAATCCTTTCATGCTACCGCAGCTCTATATTGCATTTTGGGAGTTGTCATATGCAGTTATTATCATTTATTTTTGCCTGAGTGTTGAAATAATTTTCTCCTTAGCAGGAGAGCTGGTTTTCCCAAGAATTCCATTCTTCTGCAAAATGCTATCTATTTCAAGTGAAAATCCCTCAAAGATTTTGGGTTCCAAGAAATCTTGGCGTAGATATTCAGAATATCTATCCAAAAAGTTCGAGTGAATCTTCCTCATTATTGTAGCTATTTTTCGTCTGGATATGGTTCTCTTAGGTGTTATTACGGCCAAAACCACACCCTGCTCCGATTCATAGAAGATATTATGGTGATCCATTCGAATTTCGTTGATCGCATCTCCAATGAGGTTTTCTGCAAAACATGAAATTGCGGTTAACAACCCGCCAAATAGATCGAGATCCTTCGCATCGTCCCCATATGACCGTGATACTAATCCAAAGCCCGTTTCGTGAATTAAGAGGATATTTTGAATCATTCTCCTTCTCCTTGATCAAGGTTTTTCACGGATAAAGTAAATGGGTAATACATATGCGCTTTTTCCTCATTTGTTTTGGATTCCTCTTTGCAGCTCCTTAATCTCTATTGAACGTACCAATTGGCAATTTCCCGCACCCTTATCAGGGGACATTAAATCTTTTCGCTCCTACCCATATCTTGCATTAATAAACTGAATAATTTCGGATTGTCAGAACAGTACAAATGCAAAATATCTTCATTACGGTTTTTCTTCATATGGAACGAGTGGCCAGTCGCGAGGGATATTAAACTAAGTAAATGCTTAATATAGGGAGGATGATATTCTGTTTTCAGAGTTAACCTAATGGAATCGTCTAAAACTGAAAAATCTTCAAACAGAAATATTGGAAGGAGTAGGAGTTGAATACCTACATCCTCGAAAATTTCAGTTGGTTTCCACATAGTATCGGCTCTACATCCTGATGGGATACTTGGATCCTAGGCACCGCCTGGATTATCTCCAGGCGGAGCTGTACTTGCAATAACGCTGATAAGAAGAAGTGAAATCCAGATTATTAACGGTACAGCTTGTATTAACCTGTGACGACTGGGAAAGTATTGTTTTATGTTCATTAAAACACCTCCCCTTAATCGATCAAGGTTATATAGAAAAATTAGTAACGAAAACCATTTCACAACTTTTTAGGAAAACATGGTGAAATCATAAAGTGGCATAACTTTGAATGGTCAGCTATGGATATCACAACTTTTAAATTGTATGGCCCTTCTTAGAGTGTAGTGCTCTTTGTTTAGCAGAAATGTGCGGCGATTAGCTGATGTTTCAGCAGCAACCTATTTACATTAGAAAAAGAAAGGACTCAGAGAGTATAATCGAATATGAGCTCTTCTTCAAAGATCTAATAGACTACCTGGAGACCATAAGGCGTTTTATTCCAAAAGATGTCAACGAGATAAATTTGGTATGCAAAAGGTTGTATACAGATTATACAAAACCTTTTTACAGTAAATGGGCAAATTTAAACCTTATTACCTGGAATTCTGAGTATGAGCAAAATTATCATTCATTTTTGCTGGAATACCTAAGTACAAAAATTCTCCTACCCCATAGATTTCTGATTTATTTGAATTTACAGCCTGAAACGGGCATTATAGATGAACTAAAAAAAGCCAAAAGTCCCAATTCGTTTTTCTTCATACTCAACAAGATTCAACGCGTACTAAACCTACCTTTATTGAGAAACGATGTAAGAATCATTGAGACGTTGACGAATCAACTTATAAAGGATAAGATCCCTGTTTTTCCTTCAAATCGTCAGTTGGCTCGATTAATTCGCTGCAGCGAAAATACCATCTCGCGTAGGATTAATTTTTTAACCAATAGGGCTATGTTTACGCAAAAATACAGAGTCGATTTAGCTAAACTTGGTTATAATAGTTTCGCAATTATACACAAAGAACAGTTCGAAAATCTCCCTCCTTCGATCGAACCATTCTGTTTAGCAGATATTCCCATTGATTGGGGCGAGAGGGTTGCAAAGATTAAGATTTTTCAGATTCCTTATACAAAAAAAATACTATTAAGTGGTATAAGGGAATTTTATAGACCTGTTTATGAAATTACGCTCACCAAAAGCTATCTAGGGTGGAATTTGAGCGGACTCAAACCTGTTATCGCTGATCGCTGGAAAATTTATCCACCCATTTTTAATGGGGAACAATGGAGTGATATAGTTCTTTCACAATATAATGGTATTGAACAGAACCTATTTAATGATCTAACAGCCATTAGGATTTCAAAAGTTCAAGCCAAAATGTTGGATCTTCTCCAAATAGAAGCACTAACCAACAAACATATTAGTAAAACCCTCGGTTTAACCCCAAAGTATGTTCAAGAGTATTTTGAGCTATTCATAGAAAAAGAGTTGATCTCTCGGTTTTTACAGATTGGACATATGGGGCTTGATTCGAAGGTTTGGATCACTCTGATTGGATCAGAAGGGAATAATGACTATAACTTACTTACTAACATTGTGGAACATCTAAAATTCTTTCCGTTTAGCTGGCTGTTTTATAATGAAAACAAAATGGATGCCGGAACCCGACCATTGTTGGCAGGACTTCTTTGGTTTCCATCTTCTTGGTTTGTTGATTTTTATGGGATTTGGATCCAATTGATCAATCACGGATTCATCCCAAAAGTTAATATGAGACAAGGGGTTATTAAATGGAATATCGAAATTGGGAAAACTTATGACTTTGCCAACACAAATCATTGGCTAGTAACCAACAGGTAGATACATTTCAGATCTTTGATGCCTATATAGAACACTTTAAAATTGGCGCAAAAAACAGGGTTATTAAATACCATATCAGCGGTTATACCACAGGATAGGAGTAAAAAATGTGGGATCGTCTTCCTGAATCATCCATCTGACCAGTCAAAAAAACATTCTGGTATAGCGCTGAAACGCACACACTTCTCTTCTTTTGAAAGCTTTCTAAGTGCGGTTCAGTTGTCCGATCGGTATCATCAGTATGTCTTCATAGATTACGAGGGAAGAAGCAACCTTCTATCTGCTGAAGAATTAAAGAGTATCCTCCAGAATATGGAAAACACCTTGGTGCTTACCGTTGCAGCAAGGGATGAGTACTTCTACTCAGATAACGGGCTGTTTGAATACCTTAATCTGATCCAGGCATTCTCGAATCTGAGCTTCTGCATTGTGGCAGGGCACCCAGCCTACGATACGATAAACAGAAGAATTCCACTACAAAACGCCTTCTACAAGATATTTACACAAGTTAGACAACATTTCCACGCGGAATTATACTTAGGCGCAGAGAATCTGTCATCTCCACTAATACATAACATTCAAACTGTGTTTGGAAGAGTGACCCCGTTCTATCTTCACGGTGACGACCGAGTGTACAAACGAAACGGGAATGGGGACAGCAATGGAAATCAAATTGCAATATATTCCCCGATCGCCCACACATTAAGTGAATCGGATGTACTAAAGACTCAAAAGGTAATAAATTATTTATTGCGTCGCAAATTGGTACAACAGTCATTAAATGAACTAAAGAAGGATCAAGGTGAAGGTAACGGCAAATCTTACAAGGAAATTGAGCAGCAAGTATTGAGGAGACACATTCGAGAATATATCCTCACATCAGAGAATCTTCGTTCAAAAATTCATCTTCTTCGCCAACGAGGTGCCACATTGGTTGTTGGCAATCCTGTTATTCCGGAGATGACAGCCAACTTAATCAAAGAATTCTCCGTTGTTTGATTTGATGAGCTTATATCAATTGGAGAGATGTTATATCCCTCCTCCCCTTTTCTTATACCGTGAAAAAGACGGGGTGATATCAAATTGCAGGTCATTCAAGTACAACGCGAACACCGTATTTTGCAGTAACCACCACTCATTTTAAAGATAGGAATCTATAATCTTCGAGAACCATGTCTTCTTGGAAGAAACCCCCCTTCCCTCTTTCTATCCCAAAAAATGATGAGAAACGATCACTAGGAAGAAATTTCCTAGCGTTCGGGTTAATGAATCTGTTTTGGCTTGTTTTCAGGATAGGATCAAAACCGACAAGAATAAATTACCCATGTCAACGGACTGCTTTATCGAATTTTTCGTTTACTCTATCTGTTATTACTCCAGTCTCACTAGCTACCTCGTTTACCATGATGGTCAAGGATTTCTTTTCCAAGAATAGTACAATAATTCTCTCCATGCTTCTCATTGGAACGATCAGTGGAGGGATATTTCTAAAGACCGCAGAACCTAAACCTTTTCAGGAGATACAATTAACCCTGAATTCTCAAACTGCGAGTATCGCCCCTGCATCAGACATATTTGTGGTCAATGGCAGAAAGGCTGCAAATATTGAGCGTCTAATGAACCTGATGGGTTCTCAGGGTCTCCTTTTTTACAACTCCTCTGAAACAAAAGAGAACCAAGGACCCGATGGATTAATTGCGAGTAATGATGTGGTATTGTTGAAGATTAATGCACAGTGGCCATATCGTGGGGGTACAAATACTGATCTCTTGAAAGAAATTGTACAGGCAATTATTAACCACCCCGATGGATTCACAGGAGAAATTGTGGTTGCGGATAATGGTCAGGGTAGGGGGAATTTGGATTGGACTCAAAATAATGCAGAAAATCGTTCTCAATCCGCCCAAAATGTCGTAGATTTATATTCAGTATCCTATAGCGTTTCCACTTATAACTGGCAGGCTATCAGAGGACATCGAGTTCAGGAGTACTCTGATGGTGACACGGCAGATGGATATTGCCTAAATGAAACAGCCGATGCCGAAACAGGAATTAAAGTTTCTTATCCCAAGTTTAAAACATCGTTTGGTACAAATATTAGTTTGAAACATGGCATATGGAATGGAAATGCTTACGAAACTCGATTAAAAGTTATAAATCTCCCTGTGTTGAAATCTCATTTCGTTTACGGAGTAACAGGTGTTTTAAAGAACTATATGGGAGTTCAATCGGAAGGAGAAGCGAATGCTGGAGGTTTAGCAAACGGACATAAGTCAGTAGCGACAGGAGGGATGGGAACTCTAATGGTGGAATGCGGACTTCCCGTTCTAAGTATAATAGATGCAATTTGGATTAATGCCAATCCCAGTCCCAGTTCATTCCAGGGCCCATCTACTCCATATGAACTTTCGACGAGAGTAAATGTTATTATAGCGGGCAGAGATCCAGTGGCGCTTGATTACTGGGCCGCAAAGTACGTCCTAATGAAAACTTCAAATGAAATTGGATATGAAGATACGCGTTCCCTAGATCCAGAGAATACCGAAAAAACCGTTTTAGAAGAATCATTCGGTGTTTGGTTTAGGTTAACCCAAGAAGAACTTGAAAGGGGTGGCTTTCAAGTCACTTCCGATCCAAGCCAGATGAATGTTTATGTCGATGAAGAGCACGAATCTGTGGGAACCTCCTCAACAACTACAACGTCATCTACAACTCCAGCTCCGCAAGTAACCTTATTAATCGCAAGTGTTCTTACTATTAGCTTTCTAGCATTACGAAAACGACGACAAACACTATAAACTAGAAGCTAGAGACTAATTTACGGTTTTCTTGAAGGTTAATCGTGTTGTTTTCAGTATAGGGATTGTATTTATCGCCTATTTTCCCTTAACATATTTTTTAGAAGTATTAATAAATGGAATTTCAGGGAAAAGCGGGGAAATATGATCATTCTGGGGTGATTTTCCTCCCCTTAGCCTATCATGGAACTTTCCACATTTATTAGTTGTTGTCCTCAATAATCTGTAATCCTCTTCTTTTAACACCGTTTCTTTTTCAGTATCTATGCCTTGGTAAGGCGAATAAAGCATGAAGAACACATTTTGGCATAGATATTTGCCTCATAAACAAGGTAACATTTTGGACAATACAATCCATGGGGTTGTTCCAGGTCTACCTGGCGATGATCATTCCAATTTCGGTCATGAAGTTCTTCCTCGGATAATAAAGGAGGAAGCTGCACGATGTTCTCTGATTCGGGAATTCGTGCCAAATGGTTTGACATCCGATATTCCGCGGGAGTCAAATCCTTCCATTGTATAAGATGCGCTTGAACTGCCTCCTTTTCTGGGGTTACAAGGTAAAATCGCTTGGGAATCATCCGCAGGTCAAGAACACGAATGCTACTGGAGAATAGGATCTGATCCAAAGGATCGTATACATTTTCAACATGAGATGTGAGCAGAGAGGCCTCCGGGCTATCTACCTTTAGAAAACGTTCCAACTTCTCGTAAGTAACGCGGAGGTCAATTTTTTTACTAAACGGGTCAATTAACAAATCATATTGATTGATTAAAATCTTCAAAAGACTTATCTGGGCAAACTCTATCCGTGGGTAATCTCGGAAGCTATCCAATCGGAAGTTTTCTCCGAAAGCGAACTGTAATACGAAAAACAGCCATTTTTTCCAATCATCCCTTATTCTTCCAAAACGTTTAATGTAATCAATTGCTGCTAATATGAGAAATTGCGAAACATCTGCCCGGTCGGCATATTGTTCAATTCGCTCGTCTCGGGAAAAACAAAGCTCGATAACATTAAATGGGAGAATAACAAAAACTGAGCAAGGATGTATCACCATATATACCCCCAGGCACCTTATCAACCCGCATGATTAAATAAACCATTATTCTAGTTCAAGGAGGCTCTTTAATCTTGAAGGAAGCTGATCCAAGGGTATCTTCAATTCCTTGCCATCTTTCATGGATCGGAGAGTACCTACTTTTTCCTCCAAATCCCTTTTTCCCACTATTGCTACGTAAGGTATTTCATATTGGTTAGCATACTCCAGGTTTCTAGATATCCTTCTATTAAGCAAATCAATTTCTGTTCGGATACCTTCTCTACGAAGTTCGGTCGCAAGTACGACACATTGATCCAAAGTTCCAATCGGAATGATGAAAACCTGGGTAAGCGACTTGGGAGGGGTCTTTACCGACACCAGGGCATCGAAAATCGTGTCTAGACCGAAGGATATCCCGACAGCAGGGAACTCCTCCTTACGCCCGAGAAAACTTCCAATTATCTTATCATAACGACCCCCACCGCACAGCGAGGAGTCCAAAATTCCGGATTTTTTAAGAAATGCCTCAAACACAGTTCCAGTGTAAATTTCCAGGCCGCGCGCAAGGCTGTATAGGAGTTTAACATCCTCGTGAATTTGAAATAGCTGTAAAAAGTGATAAAGCTGACGTAATTCAGTAATCCCTTCTAAACCAACCTTATTAGAGAGTTCAGGCTCGAGGTGGTCTAAAATCTTCATGTATTTGCCTGAGAATCTGAAGTATGAGAAAATCCGCTCAGTAAGATCAGAATCAATGCCTTTATCTCCTAACTCAGCCTGAACTCCATCGAATCCAATCTTTTTTAGTTTGTCTATAGAAAGAATCGTGGTCTTAAGTTTGTCATTGGGGACTCCAGCTTCCATTAAAATTCCAGTTAATAATTTACGATTGTTGACCTCTAGATACACCTCAAGACCAAGAGTTGTAAATATGTTGTGCGCTACGGCTAGACATTCAGCATCGGCCAACATGGAAGAAACGCCAATTACGTCAGCATCGCATTGGACAAACTCTCGATAACGACCCTTTTTGACTGGTCCATCACGAAAACAGGAACCTATTTCGTACCGCTTGAAGGGTCTACCAAGGTTTGGATTCATCCCTACGAGACGCGAAAGGGGAACGGATAGATCATAGCGAAGGCCCAGTTCCCTTTGCCCTTGATCACGGAGTCTATACGCTTCTTTAAGGATCTCTTCTCCGCCAGCGTATTTTGAGGCCAGAATGTCCCACATTTCGATAATTGGGGTCTGCGCAGGTTGATATCCGTATTTCTGAAATATCTCTTTAATCACTGTCACAATCTGATCGCGGAGGATCTGTTCTTGAGGGAGATAATCTTTTGTTCCCTTTAGAAGCGCTAGTTCCACCAATTTTAATCATATTCGGCTTAACTGTGATATAAATTTAAGTATTCGGCCGCCGCTTTCGTCCATGAGAAATCTTGTTTCATCCCTCGCCGCATAATTTGGTGCCACGTCGTTTTATTCTTGAAAATCCCAAGTACCCTAGTAAAAGTGCGTTTGAAATGTTGATCATCGAATTTGCTGAATGTGAAGCCATTTCCTTTCTCTGGGTAGGTAAAGTAATCAATAATACTATCAGCAAGCCCTCCTGTTTTATGGACAATTGGGACTGTTCCATATCTTAAACTATACTTATCATTCAATCCACTGGGCTCGTAGCGCGAGGGCATTAGAAAGATATCTGCCCCTGCTTCAATCTGATGGGCAAGCCGATCATTAAATGCAAGCGTAATACCTGTACTATTAGGGAATGTCTGATTCAAATCCAAGAACCTGTTTTCGATTGTTGGATCTCCAGTTCCTAAAAGTACAAATTGGATTTTCTCCCCTAATAGGTCAGGTAAAACGTGTAGGACCAAGTCCATCCCTTTTTGCCAATCCAAACGGGAGACTGCAGCACACAAGGGAATATCGGATGCTGGATCCATGCGGAAATTTCTTTGTAAAACTTGTTTACAAACTTCTTTGCCGGATAAATCATTTTTATCATAATTTTTGGCAATAAATGGGTCGTTTTTGGGATCCCAGATGGTATAATCTACCCCATTGAGAATTCCCACAAGTTTCGCTGCCTTGGAATTAATCAGGCCCCCTAATCCTGCCCCTTGGGTTTCAGTTTGTATTTCTTGCGCATACGTAGGACTGACAGTAGTAAGCCAGTCCGCATGAAGAATTCCAGCTTTCATGAGATTGATTTTACCCCAATACTCAAGTTCATCTTGATGAAAGAACCTTTGGCCGATTCCCAACAGGGGGAACGAAGACCTGGGATAGATTCCCTGATAGGCCAAATTGTGGATGGTAAATATCCGCAATGGCATATGCTTCTTGGAAAACTCCATTAAACCAGTATATAATGCGATCAAGGCTGTTTGCCAATCATGCATGTGGAAGATATCATAATGATTGGTTTTGGAGAAAGCGGAGACAGCACGCAGTGCTGATTTACAAAAGAAAACGAATCGTGTGAGATTATCTTTATAGTCCCTGCCTTCTTTGCCATAGAGATGGCTTCGAGAACCAAATAGTTGATAATTACTGATGAAATAAACCTTTAAATTCTGAATCTCGGTTTGATATTCCCACGCCTTACCAAAATATGATCGACTCCCGATTTTCACCGGTATTGAGTCCAGAACGAGTTTCAGCGAAAGATTTGATCTTTCTATTTTCCGATAAAAGGGTAGAAACACATCAATTGCTGTTAGGTGGGGCGCTAAAGCTCGAGGGAGAGCTCTCATAACGTCACCAAGGCCTCCTGTCTTGATAAACGGTTCCATTTCACTGGCGAACATGGCAACTCGCATAATTTACCCACACACTTGCCAGACAAAGGGGGAAGGTCTAATCTCCCTTAGGATTCTCAATTATAAAATCAAGAGCATACCCATTTGAAGCAGAATTTACCTTTTTTGTTGGATGAGGGTTTTGAACAGCATCCTCCAGAGCTTCTATCACTTAGTTTTTATCATGGTTTCGTGGACGTGTAATCATGGCGGGTGATATCTTTCGTTTCCGACCCCAACTGTACGGTAGTTCGCTGCCGTATTCCAAAGACGCGATCGAAAATATGGAGTCTCTGAATATAGCAGTAGTTATCTCATTCGCTCGTTCCCGTATATCTTTTCAGGGAACTAGTATTGAACATATCCCATTTCCAGTTCAAGACTTTGGGGTTCCGTCTCGGTCAAATCTGGAGGAGTTTCTTCAAATTGTTGAGCAGCGGCTTGCAGAGAACAAAAACATACTAGTTCATTGTTACGCGGGCTGTGGTCGTACGGGATTAATGCTGGCCGTCATTAACATGTTTTTCTTTGGGGAAGATCTGGATGCAACTCTAGAACGACTGCTATCGGTAAGGCCATGCGCTCGGGAGGTTGTGAATAATCCAATTCAGTATCAATTCTTAGAAGAGTACGAAAAATCACTAAATCGGGATTCTACGTAATATTAGGAGAGAGAATAAACCGCACGCGCTTTGCGAGCTCCCATTCCCGTTAACTGGCTAATAACTTGATAAAACTCCATATCTCGAATTTTCGCTCTTTGATTTGCGGTACAAAGCTCTGTTAGATATGTTTTAAGCCCTGGAACAAGATCTTGGGCTATTTTAACTGGAAGATTTCGCCATTTTTTCCGAAATCCTGTCTTTTTTAGTAGAACACGAGGATTGCCGAATAAAAATAGATTATTGGTAGTAACAACAAAATCCATTGCATTCATTGGGTAGTAACCGAATATCAGACGTGCTGGCGTTGCATCGAAAAGGAACCGGCTAAATTGTACGATCACTCCTGAAAAAGCTGCAATTAATGCAGGATCAGCCGGCGGAAGATGCGAAAGGTACAATTCAGTTCCAGCAAGTGAAGAGATCAATCCCCACGGTGAAGTCGCTGATATAATGGGTATGTATCCTTCAAGGAGATCCCTTAGCAATGCGTGAAAGAATAACAATTCCTCTATCGATAAGGCAGAGAAGGAACATTCGCCATTTCCGACGGTGACATTCTTGTTATAAGTCACTGCTTGTACAGCTTCTTGGAAAATACTGTCTATGATTGTATTATCAACCTCGATAGTGTCTCTAGTATAGAAATCAGAGTAGATAAGTGAGGCGGTACCCGCGAGGATACTTCTTATATCGTCAAGCGGAGGAATCGGATCAGAATTGAGCTGTATCTGATTCATTAACCTGGTTGTAACCAACGGATCAGAAACTATAATGGAGTATTTCTCGAGAAGATTTACTATTAATATCTCTCGTGCTTTTGTTGGATGTGGTCTGGGATATCGGAGTCTAATCAACCCTATAACTTGATCAAGCATCTCTGTCCCTAGATTACTGAGGGCTTTAATAAAAGAAACAACCTGAATGAGTTTTGCTTGATCTATATCGCCAAAATGCCATTTTACTTGGTTTTCCGCTGTTAAAACGGCCCAATTGTCAATATATAGCCGTCTATTGGTGTTCAACAGAATCCCATTCAATCTACAGAAGAGGCGTCTTAAAGCCTTCCTGAATACTTCAACCTGATGATGGAACTATGTTGGGTTTCAGGATATTACCAGATACGAGATCAATACCTAAACCAGCTCTATCGTGGTGCATTTATTTTAGAATCCCAGATTTTACCGGTTCCTCTTCCTTAACAAACTTAAAATTATACACGGACAGAATATTCATTCGATCTCGGGCAGTAGGGCAGCCCATGGAAGGAGAAGTTCTGATTATGGATGAATAGCGATTTTCAGGAATAAAGACTGGCTGTTTAGGCTCCAATCATATTCCATGTACTTGATAGTTGATCGATCAAACATACTTTGCTCTGGAGGGGATTTCAGATATGGGTAGATGAATAATTTCACCCCTCCTGCAGAATCAAAGTCTTTTGTGTACATTTTGAATATTTCATTTAGCCAAAGAATTCCATTCTCCGCATCGAGTCGAACGTGAGACTCATTGTTAACGAAAGAAACAGTAAGTTCCTCTAGATGTTTTTCTAATGTCGATTCTTCAAATAATTTTCCAGGAAGTACTGGACAACTCCGACTTGCGCAATTAATGGCAAAATGGATACGTGGATCGCGGAATTCCTCCCGAAGGATCTTGTTTTCTAGATAATGCAATGAAATCCTCCGATTGGCTACCAAGTGCTTCCTCAAGTAAAAAAACTTGAACCGCTTCCAGAAAGTGGTATTGCCCCTCCATTTAGGATTCCTACCCACCTCCTGACACGCGGATTTCAACACAAGTAAATTGTACGCATTTAGCCAAAAGGCCAATTTCGCTTTCTCCGACAGAACAGTGATATCTGTTTGTTCGATTCGCTGAATTTGTGAGTGTAACCAAGGATTCTCATGTAGTGATTCGTAATCTACCAAACCTTCACTGTTCAAGTAATCCTTTAATATTGCAAATTCAGTTATATCTGGCATAGACATCCATCAAGTACATCAATCGCCTGGATTAAATACCTATCTATCGTATTACGAATTAATTTAAAGCAGCCCAGGTGATAGTTCGAGATCAGTTAAGTAACTCATAGTATCAAGATAATATCTATTGAAAACAAAGTAAATTAAAAAATCCTAGGTGAAACTGACTGAGTGCTACTATAGTTAATTTTTATTGCCCCTAGATTTTCAAATCATTATTTTTACTTGTTTAAACTTCAAGGTTCCTAGTATGCCAATACCAGTCGGAGTTATCATCTTTGAAATCTTTGTTACTGCATCTTTTATTGGAACAGCTTTTCTAGTGATTTTGAAAAAGGAGTGGCTTGATCTGTTGGTCATTTTGGGAGCCACAGTGTTTGGTGTAACTCTCGAATACTTCAATGTACTCCTCTATGATACATATGTATATAATCCCCTTTTTTTCCTCCAAATTGGGATTCCTCCTCAAAATATTCCTTTAGGAATCGGGATGGGGTGGGGGTTAATCATTTACTCTTCTATGCTTGTATCTAATAGTTTAAGCATATCAAAATATGCAAAGCCGTTCTTAGATGCCACTCTTGCGTTGACAATCGATCTTTCCATGGACGCCATAGCTATCAGATTGGATGGAGGCTTTTGGACCTGGTTTTTGCCTCTAACACCCTCCGTCAGCGTAACTAGTTTTTTTGGGGTGCCTTATGCCAATTTTTATGGATGGTGGATGGTTGTGTTGATTTTCTCTTGTATGGCACGAATTGGTCGGAGTTTATGGAGAGCTTCGCACAAACTTGGAGCGGTGTTCCTAGGAATTATCCCTTTTTTGAGTTACATCCCACTTTATTATGCTTTAGAAATGATTAGAGAGAGTTCTCGCTGGTTTTACTCTTTTGGATTCTATTCCGATGAGACGCAGGCCCTTTTCATCAACACGTTCTTTATAACGATTCTCTTACTCTTCATCGGTCTTGTTATCCCACTAATGTCCTGGAAATGTCAAGAAAAACGATCCGCTACCACCTACAGACACAACGTCTTATTATCATCAATGGTTCCACGGATTACATTCTTTGGCTTCCATCTTGTTTTCCTCCTGCTAGGGACATTGTATCAACTCTGGTCAGGGCTCCCTCTCCTTCTACTAGTGAGCTCACTTTTACTGGGATTTCATGTTTATCTACGCCTTCGACTGAGCCATAATCCGCCCCTTAATCCCATGGTGTAGACTGTTGGCGTAAATCCATTTTTTGTAGACCTTTTTTCCCAATCGGTCTATAGGATAGGATTTGCCCATCTAAAACTACACAATAGGTGCCATAAGGATGAGGTACGTTCTGTGCTTCACTAGAACTCGAAATCACACTTACCTCTAATGGTATGTCCTTTTCCTTCGCATATTCTTCAATTTCATTCATAGATGCATATGTATACGGACATTGATTTGATTTAAAGATCACAAAACCATTTTCTCTATTAGCTTTGCCGAATTTATCAAGATTAAACCTTGGTAGTGCCGAATTTTCGCTGAAACGATAAACATATAGTTCTATATCGCTAAAAACAGATTCCACTTTCTCAAATCCACTTTTTTCGAAAATTTTTCTGCCGGGAAGCCACGTCCCTTCTGAAGTTACCACAGCAACACCATTCATATCTTTGGCATCATTTAAACACTCTTTGATTAGTTTTCTACCATAACCTTTTCCTTTATTGCGACCCACAACCCATAGGCAATGGATGACCATATATCCCGCTGCGTCAATTGCTCGCCATGAATATTCTCCTGGAACGTATTCAATAAAACCTCTTGAAGTAAGGCCCTTCCTTTCTCGTACTAGGAGCAATTTAATTCGCAAACCCGCCTTGTATTGCTCTTTAAACCATTCAAGTTTTCTCAGATACCCCAAGGACTTTTTCTTTGATTTATAACACAAAAGATCATAGTTTTCGACATTCTGGTCTGTAATATTGACAATCTTGTAATCGGCCACGCTCAAAACGCATTACTCCAAAAATCTACATAGACAGCCTTCTTCTTGGATTTCTGTCCTGATCAAATGCTCATGGTTTAAACGCTATGTCATAATTTCTTAAAGAAATTGATCCAATTTCTGTCTTTTTTCGTCTAGCTCGGTGGGGATTAAACTTTCATAGGTGCGTTTCAGAAGCTTTTGGTACTCTTGCACATCGTATTGCTCGGTGCCTTTGAGAAGTTGGACAGGACGGACACGTTCCATAGAATTCTGGGCCTGCGCATCGAGAATGACATAACGGAGTTTCATCCCTGCCTCTACTTTGACATCCGAACGAGCCAATTGGAGTGCAGCGATTGCAGTTCGAGTATTGCTGACATATTCGTCTGGTGATCGAGAAGGGCGAATAGAAATGGTGAGATCTTCCAGAGGAATGTCCCCTGATCCTAACCGATCCAGATAATCTTGGAGGATTTGTTTGGCACGCCTAAGCTGGGTTCGGAATTGGGCACGTGTCCGTACCTTGCTCAGCAGATGCAGGATTTCCTCTTGCATTTTTTTGCAGATCAATGGACTTGAGGACTGGCGAATCTCAATACCCCGCACCTTGAATGTTCCGTCACTTCGTAAGCCATAGTATCGGTTTAACACACCAATAGTTGGTTCATGACGACGAGGAAGGAACACGATCCAGTGGTAGTCGGCTGCATGCTCAATAGGAAGATCAACCACTTCCTCGATTCGGTGAAGCATGTGGTCGATTGTTGCTTCATCCAGACGTTCTTTATCAGGTCGTTGCACCCAAATTGAGTCTACAATCCCCGCAAGTACTCGAAGGCCGAAATCAGCTGCTATGTGCTGGGTTTGGGTTAAGGCAGCACGACTAAATGCCGAAATCGCTTCGTGAGCCTCGATACGCCCAAATCGGGCGTTTCTGTAGCCTGTATAACCGAAAGAACATACTAGAAGCCATTTTAATACTTGTTGTCGCCGCTCATAGTGTTGCTGATGCCGATGCTTCTTGAAGTAAGCCCGTCGATTCAAGATGTTTCTGAGGGATAGATTGATGAGTCCCGGTCGTTCTACACACACATGGTGATGTGTGAGGGGGACCGGACGCTTGCCTGGACAACAGGTACAGTTCACAGTTTCAGGGGACACATTCCGGTAGACCATGATGTTGGGGTACATAGAAAGAAAATCAAACTCGGTCACGTTCCGATGCCAACCCACCCGAGGACTGAAGACTAGGCCCCCAACATCAGTCGTCATTGTCCAAGCAGGGCGGAATGCTTCTGCATCCGCTTTTCTCATCGGAATAAGGATTTTGTACAGATAAGCGGTGCGCATTTGAACCGCAGACAGGGTGGTACCGATAGTGCCCCGAGCGATGCGCTGGGGATCGCTACAACCGAGGCGGACGAGTTCATGGATGCCTTCGATGTTGCCATCGCCCCACATAAACGAGTTTCCGACATCATAGTGGTGGCGGCCGCCATCTGTGTAGACACCATGTTCTGAATAGTAGACGCGTCCGTAGGACACGAAAGTATGGCCCCGTGGCAAGGTGGGGCGCTTTGTGTAGTTGACCAGGGATCGAGGGCCACGCCCCAGGCGCAGGTGACCAAGTCCGTTCATACTCGCCCTTTGTCCCATAAGAGGAAGGAAAGTATCTCCCCCCTTGGTAAACAGGATGTCAGGGTCAACTTGCTGAACATATTGACAGAAATTTTGAAGGATTTCCTCTTCTGAACCCTGGAACACCACTACTTTTTCGGCTTCATCAACAACAGAACGACAGCTGCGAATCTCCGTGATCTTACCTCGGTGAAACTGGGGTTCTTCAAAGGTCGGATGAAACCAGAGGGGGGAAAACGGTACAGAACGATAGTCCATCTGTTCGTAGGTTTCAAGGAGCTGCCAGTTGTTTTTCAGCTTCCCCTGTTCTACTTCGATTTCTGCGTATACATACGGAAATAATTCGGTTTGAAAGCAGAATTGTTGATAGAGACTTAAGTCGGCATTAAATAGAAAGGGATCCCAATGTTGTCGCAGATCGTGATAGGTCTGCTGGAGTTTCTTCGGGTTGACTCGGATCTGGAGGACATCGGCCATCTGCCAGTCGTGGATTGACTGATATCGCGACACGACTTGGGCATCCGCGACGTGTGGATGGGAGAGTACCTGCGCAATGGTGTCACGATCGGTTTTGGTCATATAGAATTCAGCGGTCAGAGGATAGAATGTGTAGATTGGAGCTTCCTCGGTCAACCAAACCATGTTGACTCCCCAATCGGCTGCTGTAATGTCATGGAGCCAGGCTGTGTATTTGGGGGACATTTTCTTATATTACGCCATCTAGGGATTGGAAGACGAACCAGATCCCCCCTCCAATTGTTTCACTTTCTGTTTCAAGCGCTGGATTTCGGATTGCTGGCTGACTAACATCGACATGACCACATTGTCGTAAACAAGAGGCCGAGTGTTACCGGAGGCCGCATCGGCTAATTGAAAGGCCTTTTCCCATAATTGAGTAAAACTCGTCTTGTCGATGCCGCGCAGACGACTAGCAAAGTGCCGCTCCCACTCAAAACGTTCTTTTTCGAGCATGCGTCGAAATGACGGGAGAGTACGTCCCATGTGTATTCAGTCCTTTATTTCTGGATCAAGGAATCGGGTTAAAGCAATGCGATGATCCATTCGTAGGGGTTGAGCCTTAATCTGACCCACTGTCTCAGGGTGAGCAGGGTCTTGCTGGAGGAAGAAACGATAGCTTGTCGCCTGTTTACCTCTAACGGGATCAGGAGAGACACGTACTACGGTAGTAGCGGCGTGAGCAATAAATGTTCCTCCCAAGGCCTTATTTCGGGAATGAGGGGCGGGTTCAGCGGTTGTGATGACAGCCAGATCATATTGGAGTGCCAATGACTTTAATTTTCCTACTGTAGTCTTGAGTTCGGCCAATGAGGCGATTGCGGGTTGCTTCGCATAGGCGAGATACTGTGCAGCCTCTTCGGAGAGATATTGGGAAGAAATTTGCGGAACAAAGATTAATCGGATTGTCGGCCGTTCGTGTATCAGTTGGGGAAGGTTTTTTGTTACAATCTCGGTGATTTGATGGTAATTAAACGCCCGTGCCAATTGAATACGATCCAGTGATTGCAACGGGTCATGCCCCAGTTTCCTGACCTCTAATGACACATCATGATATGGAAATATGTTCGCTCCATCTACAAAGGCAATATCTACTGTGGGATTACTAGATAATAAGGACACAGTCATCTGAGTGATGAATTTGCGCAAACTTCCTCGTGACCACTCTCCATAAAAGAGTACCAGGCTCCCAGGTCGGAGCGCCCCTACCAACAGTTCATCTAGCTGAGTAATCCCGAAACGAAGGCAATCTTGAAGTTGAGCGTACCGCGCATCGGCAGAAATAAAGCTATTTGTGGAGTATCCACTGAAAGTGTCATGGCCTCGCATTCTTTGCCGAGTAGAGTTGGAAGGAGGG
The DNA here is from genome assembly GCA_048881705.1 of Candidatus Heimdallarchaeota archaeon. GTDB lineage: Archaea > Asgardarchaeota > Heimdallarchaeia > Hodarchaeales > Hodarchaeaceae > Hodarchaeum. The sequence continues at coordinate 21,499 of JBHLSH010000049.1, forward strand.
GGGAGTAATAAAGATGTACAAGAGAGAGGTCAGCAAAGATGACTGAAAATGAGAAGATGACGTTACTGTTGAAGTTACGAATGTTTGAGAAAAAGTTATGAAAGTTTGAGAAACGGAGTGAAAGTTACAAAAGATTGAGACATTCTAAATTTCACTTCTGAATCAGATGATTGATCTTTCTTGTCAAGACATAAGGGGATACTTTTGTTGACACTTTCTTATATGACCTTTATATGAATCTTTGTATAGAAATCTTGATCTGCTACAATAAGGACAGATCGGTTTGTTTTTACAAACCCAGAGATGATTTATGAAACTCTTTCTACAATTGAAACCCGATTTACCACATTCTGGGCAAATCGGGTTATTTTCACACGCCCATACATGGCTTGAGAAACTAATCTTACTCGAGTAACCACTTTCCCCGCAATAAGGACAGAAACGATTTTGAACATTCTCTAAATGAAATGAGCTTCAAGAGGGTGTTGAGATGTTCGGGAAGGGGTTTGGTTTTGGAAGATCCAAGAGTAAACCAAATATTTGCTAACCGAGGCGTTCGGATGTGTTTTCTGGCGCCAATCTTGAAATAAACGCCGTTTCTCTCCGAGAACATTCGGGCAGCCGTCCATCGCTCTTCGAACTGCCTCCTCTTGGTGTTAAAGGTATCCTCATCTTTAATTTCGACGAGCACACGTTTCCCATTGTGAAATTCGACCAAAACGTTAGGAACATAATATTTTTTCTTGCCATGATTGTCTTCGAAGGTAATCCGTACGGGTTGATGTTGAAACCTTATTACTGAGGGATCATGGTCTAGTAGAAGAAAAAAATCCCTTTCTAGTTGTGATTCATACTCAGCTACTCCCCTTTGTACCTTAGCAGATGAGAAGAAACCCCAGTTTCCTTGACTTTTGGGAGAAATGGACCGAACAGCTGAAACATCTTCCGACAATATTTTCATTCTTTAGAAACCATGAGGGAGGTGCCTTATAACTATTAGCAAACTAGATATTTCTGGATCACTTCTTAAAAAATGATGGCCAGTAATCGTTAGGGAATTCCCTCACATTGTTACACCTAGGTTGAAACTAAAAAACCTTTGAAAGGAGTGTTTCAATGTTTCGAAGTCTTTCAACATGATACCAGAGGCGACCATCAACTGATCCCACTCAATGGAAAATTCACCACTCATCCTCGCCTTTGTACCCAGACTGAGATGCTAAGGGCACCTAGAATCGAGACCACCAAAACTAAAGTAATGAGAAGCTGGTCTGGGAGACTGCTAGCGGAGCCTTGCATGGGTAAAGTCCGAGGAGAGAGATCTTGATTGTTTGCACCTCCATCAATAGGGTAGGGAAGGTCTACTAGCCCATCCCCGTTACTGTCTGGCTCTGTCCACTCATTCCAGTAGTTATAAGCAAAGATATTGTTGATGCCATCATCATTGGCTTGGGAGGTGCCATTAGGATTGTTATCAATGAAGTCATTCCGTTCTACTGTAACGTTCTCTGCTTTGATCAGAGACACACCATACCCGCTGTTATTGAAGATCTGGTTATTGTGGATTGATAGGTTCGAGCTGTAAGCTGCTAGTACCCCTATTGACATATTGGAGAGGCTTTGGTTGGCAACGGTGACCGCGGTGCAATTCACGAGGATGACTTGGCCCACGCCATCTGGAACGACCCCACCCGTTGC
>JBHLSH010000049.1:23296-26379 GCA_048881705.1 Candidatus Heimdallarchaeota archaeon
GGAACGACCCCACCCGTTGCATGTTGCCAATAGATCAATGGCTTGCTATTCACCGTATTGTTGGCCACCTCTGTTTGTAAATAGTCTTCGAGAGCTGTCCCATCTACGGTGAGACCATTGTTCACTAGTATGTTATCAACAATCCGACTCGCCCCTGTATCCCATAAGAAAATGCCTGCTTTCACGTTATTGCTGAATGTATTGCCTGATATCGTACTGCTGGCCGAGGACCAGAGAAAAATGCCAGCGTCTCCGTTATCGGATAAGATATTGCCTGACAAGGTACCATCGACTGACGTAGCCAAGAGGATTCCCTCTCTACCGCTTTTGGTGACCAGATTATTAGAAATGGTGCTAATGCCTGAGGCACTAAGATATATTCCATTAAAACCGTTACTGGTAACAGTATTAGCTGAAAGGGTAGTATTTCTGGAATAATCTATGTATATCCCCCATCCACTGTTATTGGTAAGAGTATTGGTTGAAATTGTGTTATCACGCGAGGAATCCAGGTAAATTCCAGTCCCATTGAGGTTGGTGACAATGTTCTCCGAAAGGGTGCTGCTCACGGTGGATTCTAGGTATATGCCAATCTCACTGTGATTGGTGACAGTATTCCCTGAAACAGTACTACTACGAGAGAATCGCAAAGCAATCCCCATCTCTTGATTATTGCTAAGGAGATTACTCGAAACGGTATTATTTACTGAGGTCCAGAAGCTAATTCCAGCCCTACTACTTTTGGAAATGACATTATCTTGGATTAACAAGCTGGAACTATGGGCTGCTAGCACCCCTATTGATGCATTGGAGAGGGCCTGGTTGGCAACGGTGACCGCGGTGCAATTCACGAGGATGACTTGGCCCACGCCATCTGGAACGACCCCACCCGTTGCATGTTGCCAATAGATCAATGGCTTGCTATTCACCGTATTGTTGGCCACCTCTGTTTGGAGATAGTCCTCGAGGGTTGGGCCATCCACTACGATACCATTATTTACTAATATATTATCTCTAATCCGATTATTTCTCGAAGAGCTTAGGTAAACTCCATTTCCACTGTTATTAACGAGATAATTGCCTGAAATCGTGTTATTCCCCGAAGATATAAGAGAAATCCCACTCTCACCACTATTGGTGACGGCATTACTTGAAATGGTAATATTCCCAGAAGCTTCGAGGTTTATGCCATTATCGTCGATTTTATTAACGGAATTGTTTGAAATCGTGCTATTCCTCGAAGATATGAGGGAAATCCCGCTCCATCGGTTATTGGTGATGGTATTGCTGGTAACAGTGATATTCTCAGAAGAATACACCTCTATTCCCATGTTACCGCTATTACGGAGTGTATTCCCTGAAATGGTGCTATTACTTGGGAAACCAAGGTAAATTCCGCCACTAAAAGTATTGGTGATGGTATTACTATAGACTCGGACATTCGTGATGTTATCCAAGTAAATTCCATAACTTCCTCCTTCTAACCAGCAATTGCGAATACGGAAAAACACGTCAGTATTCCGGATACGGATCCTCGATTGGAACAGATCACCGACAGTGATATTAAATCCCTCAATGACATATGGAGAGGTGGGTGATCCGTCACCCGCCCATTTATCTGCCGTAGCTTGGGCCACGAAATCCGAATTTCCATTGATATTGATGAGCGGATGGGGTACAAAAGAGGCCGAAAGTCGTGCAGGAGGAGAGGCCCGCCTCGTGGGGCTTTGACCTGTGAATTGGGAACTGCTTGATCTCAAATGAGACTGAACCTTGGGAAAGGAATTTCCCGTTAATGTCATTAATGACATCAGCAGTAAGAGAAATAGAAAGATCCTACCCCCTCTTTTAGGTCCTTTACCCCAACCTCTTGGCCTCATAGCTAGATATTGAATTGGAATTCTATCCTCTCTGATAAAAGCTGGAAGTGCTTTCTTAGCGTTCTTCGCTCCTTTCACGGAGTACCCCTCGGTTTTCAGCATATCTGTTTGTTTTATTAGGAAACCGGACTTTCCGATCGGGTGATCAATTCTGAGGTCAAGGTAATTAGTGGAAATTTAAAGCTATGCACAATGGAGGCGGACATTTTCAAGATCAGTTGGTTCACGACAAAATTGGATTTACCGATATATAAAGATGATATATAAGAAGTTCTGTTGTCTCTGGAATTGATTAGAGCTTTAGGACAACTGATGAGTGTAAATGGAAAAAAGACCGACTTTTTTTCGAAACTCGTATTTCCCCGAAATCAGGTGGTGGTACATAAACCTCCATGCTAATCAAGAAGAGACTCGTGACATTATCGTTCCAAAGCTTTTAGCTATCGATCGAACCCAGAAAAAACCTGGGTTAACATGAGAGCTCAAACCACCTAGAGGAAGAAGGAAAACTCCTCTTTTAACCGAACGCAGAATTCGTGAAAGTTTGTCAAACCTGAAAGAAAAAGGATAAAAATAAAAAGGGCGCCGCAAACTTTTCAGTGTATTGCGGTGCCCTAACGGAGGGGAATATTTTTCTGACTAGTGCCCCGTGATTCCTTTATGGAGGCGGGCTAGGTTCGCCCTCATACCACCAATGAAGGCTGGCATAATCGATCGCTAAGCCCTGGGAAGTTGAACCACCTTCAAAATAGAATTTTATCTCATCGATTTCCATAGAACCCACTGTATATTGGAAAAGTGTCCAATCACTATCAGTAGGTGCCACGTTTGTTACTGACCATTCTTCAATCCCATCATCATATAGATATACGTGAATTTCTTTGTTATCGTAAGTTCCTGTTATCCGAGCATAAAAGGATAAATAATAATAATGGGTAGCATCAGAAAAGTTTTGCTTCATCCACTTTGCATAGCCATCCGCTATACTTAAAGCAGATTTACTTCCTTCGTAGCTATCAAAACCAGATCTAATAGGGTTAGCGCTACCTGAACCTACCGTCCAATAAGTAAAACTGTTTCCAGACCCTATTTCAAACGATCGATCCGTCAGCATTTGCATTTTTGTTGCACCGTGTGTAGGTGCCAATGCTGGGAAAAACAGCAAAAATATTGTTCCCAGAACCAATCCTGAAAATATGTTTC
>JBHLSH010000049.1:26479-30664 GCA_048881705.1 Candidatus Heimdallarchaeota archaeon
ATGTTTCATCTCTTTAAACAGAACTTATTCAACTAGCCCTCAACTTTCATTCCGAACGAGGCTAAACCAGTTAAATCAGTTCTGCTTTCTGTTCCATTGTTAGACTTAAAAGAATTGAATCAGCGGAACTGTGTCTGATGTATATCTGATCTACAACTCATGTTAAGGTTAAATTTTTCTTTTCTTCCTAACACACTGGGAGATCTTTTCTTTCAACTCCAAAGCCTCGGTGGTCAGCTCGTAATATTTCCTTCGATAACTTCTGGGATTTAAGCATTTAACGATATTTCGTTCGAGCATTTCTTTTAGGATCTGGATAGCCGTACTGGGTGGCAGTTTTATGTCTTCGGCGATCTCATATGCATAACCAGGCTTTTGTGTCAGAAATGTGAATATTTTTATTCTTGCTGGCCCCTCCAAAATATATCCAAGAATATCTTCTTTAGAAGTGTTCTGTCTTTTCTTTTTTGTGCGAGGCGTTATCAGATGATTGGAGTCCAAGTTCTTCCCACCTTGACCTCTCAGCAGATACAGATTTTATTGAATAGGCCTCCTTCGGTGCGTTGGAATTTTGTAGATGAAAAAATTGTCAGGAGCCCCTACTTTACCATCTTTACAGTTGTTAAGAGAAATCCTTCAATACCTTCTCCTCCTTTCGTGAGAAACCCCTTTGATTTATTCAAATCTTCGTTGGTAAGGAGAATTTAAAAATTTACCCCTTACAGGGGAGTATTTCCAGAATAAAGACCAAAAATACTAAAATTCTGGTAAATTAAAATTTCTTGGAACTGTTGTTTGCATATTTAGGACGGGGGAAATTACTGCGCCGAGAAATTTCATTAATTTGCCCCTAATGATTCCCCCTTGTACCAAAACCTTTATTGCGATTAATTAGGGGCGATAATTTCACCAATTCGTGCATCTATGCATTGGATAAAGTACGAAGGGAAATGTATATTGATCTTAGTGCTCAAATACAATCAAGATGTTGACCTACCATATAGACATTCTCAAGCTTTTGCACCATACTCATGACTTTCTCATACATTTGTAACAACTCTTTCTCATACATTAGTGACAAAGAAGCCATTGGTACTCCCTCCAAGGAAAAAAAATGTCAAGTTTTCGTAACTTAATCAGTTACGAATGATTGTGATGAAGTTACGAATGTTTTTTAATCACAGCCATAGTTCATTTAAGCTGTCCCGAGAGGAACAGTAGATTCGATAGCTTTTCAATGCATAATCTTCCCTACTGGACCCTCGCGAATCAACCTGCGATTCCTGGAATGATATTGGAGAAATGAGGAAGTAAATGTGAAAGAGGACAAAATCCGGTTATTACGAACCATATTGGACAATTTACGCCTCTCAGAGATCCCGAGTTCAATGGTTCAACGGAGGGTAATCGTCAAAACGAAGTTCGACGAAAAAACCTCTGCCTTTCATAACCCGGCCTTTATTAAATTGTATGCGACGGTTTTAGGGAAGGGAAAATCATTTTCCGCCGATTCACTAACATCTACCAGCATTTTCACGTTTATTAATGACAATCAAGACCTATGGGAGGCCGCTTACCAGTATACAGCAAAGAGGGCTACCATTCATGACAGTTCGGTCGAGGTGGTGCCGGAAGAATACCGAGCAACCATTGAACGCAATACATATGAGCCATCAGTACCAGAAGAATACCCATTTCTTGATTCTCTCCTGGATGCACTGAAAACACCAGTGTCCGATGTCATTCCGTATCCTGACTATGAAAAGCGCATCTTAGTTCGTTTAGAGGGAGTAACCGTTATGGATAAGAAGGAATGGATTGATGAGGGCCTAAAAGCTTATGCAAATGTGGTTTATGGAGAGGATGCTGAGGCAAGTCACCGAATGTTCCTTGAGGACATCACTAAGCATGCTAATATTCTGGAAGGGATTGGATTCTCATTTAAGAGACCAACATTTATGGATAGAGGAGAGGGGAAGATTACGCTAATGATAGACGCGGCCCATGCAGGAGCGCAACTTTCACGAGGTGGATTGGAACTTCAACGTCTTATCCGCATTGCCAACAAGATTGGTTCTGTGAATTTTGCTGAAGAAGAACTCTTAGAGTTCTTTTCGTCGTACCTGTTCGGAGAACTCGATTCTATTCTCCTAAATCCCCCTAAAGGGTATAGTTACCTCCGTGATATTGAACAATTAGCCTCGTTGGACTATACTTTTGATGTCGATTTTTCACGACTTGGATTGGAAGTAGAATGCAAACCTAAGGGGCTGGAAAAACTAGGTAAAAAGCTTCTCAATATTCTAAGAAGGGTCAAGTTTGTTGAGTGGACACGTAACGTCCCTTTGGGAGAAGAACCCACCCTGATTGATCTCATCAGAGAGATCCAAAGGAATGTCCTGAAGGAGGGGACCGGTGATGAAGGACCCTTGATAACGCTAGAAGGGATTTTTCACCATTCAACGATAAACGTGATAAAGGCTTCAGTCGATTATTTTGCCCGTCGACTTGCGTACCGATATTTGATAGGGATACACAAGGGTGGAATCGAACGGCCTCTCCGGAATGCCTTTAGAAATCTAGGAAGTGCTCCGAGAGGGTTGGGGAATCAAATAAATGCCGTTATGAAGTATTATAAAGCATATTATGAATCTAGTAAATGGAAACTTCGACTATGGGACGATTTCATTCTAGATTTGGCCGCAAAAGGACTCGTAAGCGCTGAAAAACTTACAGTTCGAGAGCGGGTAAAGCTAATTGTACAGGATGATCCCCGATATTCCATGCATTACAAATCCACTCCAGGCCAATTACAGCTAACCACAGAAAAAATCCAGGCTGGACTTCTACAGGAAGTTTTGCGGCGGAAGGTCCCATATATTTCTCCTAAGTTCGGGAGCAGTGACATGGCAGAGAATTATCTGATTCGTGCCTTTGGAAATGTAAAATTATCATTAAATAAGGTTTGGATCAAAAAGATTTTGCGTGCTGGTTTTCAGGTCTACATAGAAACACCAGTAACCAAAGTTTGGCAAGACGAGCTAGAAGATCTTGCTAGAGAAATGATAAGGTATATACAAAACCTCTCAACCGTTGGCCGAAAATCGGTAGAAATGAATGATTTGGTCGTTGAGGCCCTTCGTGATGCTCTAGGGGCGCTCTATTATGTTGATAATGAGATTAGAGATCGGGAGACTAATACCTTGCACCAGAGTTTGCCAGAACGTCCTACAATTGTTGATAGTGAGTCCGTGGAAGCCTACTTAGATACAGCGTTTCAACACAGCAAGGCAATCATCAACACGGTTCTCCAGCGACAGGTGGACAGAGAAGTTGAACACGTTACGTTTGATGAGGAAAGAAGGTCAAAACAATCTGAAAAAAATGGTAGCTAAAGCTGGGATAAGCAATGCCCATCGGGCTATGGATCGGAACAAGTGGGTGGGGTTATCCAGATTGGCATGCCAAACATGAACAAACACAACTCCCTTTTTACCCGCAGAGCATCGCGAATCATCAAAGATTAGCCTTTTATTCAGAGATTTTTCCAACTGTTGAAATCAATACTTCATTTTATTCAGCCCCTCGGACATCATCAGTGCAGAAATGGCATCAACAGGTGCCAGAGTATTTTAAATTCTCGTATAAAATCCCACGAACCATTACACATAAAAAAAAGCTCCGCGAAGATTATTTTTTGGATCTCACTCCCTTTTTGGAAACAATGACTTCTACCCTAAGGAAAAAAATAGGCCCTGCACTCCTTCAATTACCCCCAAGGTTATCCTCCGACTATTTCAATGATCTTAAGGTATTTTTACAGAAATGGCCATCAGAACTAAGATTAGCGGTCGAGTTTCGAGACCTTTCCTGGATAGAACGTCCCCGGTATGAAAAAACTATGGATTTGCTCATGACTCACAATGTAGCGTATTGTATTGTAGATGAGCCGCTTCTCCCGCCGCTACTTCCTGTTACCTCTGATTTCGTATACATGCGATTCCATGGACACGGCCTCAAACCTTGGTACAATTACTTGTATTCCATTGAGGAACTTAGGTCATGGACAAAGAAACTCCAAGAAATCACCCAAAACAAACATTTACGTGATATTTATGTGTATTTCAACAACCACCCACACGGGTCAGCACCTAACAACGCTCGTCAGCTAGCAATTCTTTTGAA
>JBHLSH010000050.1:0-29505 GCA_048881705.1 Candidatus Heimdallarchaeota archaeon
GGGGGATTCCTTCTTGCGGGCGACACCTATTCCTTTGGGGCAGGTTCCCAAGATGGTTGGTTGGTGAAAACTGATGTAAATGGAAAGATCCAATGGAATCAGACATATGGAGGATGGGCTGGGGATGAGATTAATGCGTTGATTCAAACGGATGATGGAGGTTATGCATTTTCGGGTTCCACCTCTTCATTTGGAAGAGGTAATAATGACATGTGGTTAGTCAAAACCGATATTAGTGGCCAGGTTCAGTGGAATCAGACATTTGGTGGAAATGATAGTGATTGGGCCATAGGAGTGATCCACATGGAAGATGGGAGTTTTGCTCTCGCTGGTTGCACCCAATCATTTGGAGCAGGCGAATATGACATGTGGTTGGTAAAAACCGATGAGTTAAAATCAATTGATAATGGAGATACCTCAAAAACCTCTGGAATTTCTTCGAACGGGCAGATTAGTCCCGGTTGGGGAATTCTATCTCTTGTAATTCTATTATTGCTAGAGCCGATTTGGCGTAAAAGAAAGAAATCATAGGAGCTGCGATATTATGACCTTAAAAACTCCGGAAGAATATCTGGAAAGTATTTTCCGTCCCGTAAATCTTTATATGTTTGGTGAGCATATAACTGAATTCTGGAATCACCCCTTTTACAACATCATTGAACCATCAATAAATTCTATTAAAAGAATTTACGAATTAGCACAAATTGAGGAACATAAAGAAGTTATGACCGCAATTTCGCACCTAACAGGAAATCAAGTTAATAGATTCACACACATACATCGATCAAAAGAGGACCTGATAAAGAAAATAGAAGCACAACGCTTAATGGGCCAGAAGACGGCATGTTGTTTTCAGAGATGTGTCGGATGGGATGCTATCAATGCCTTGTACTCCGTAACGTATGAAATGGATGAGAAAGATGGTTCCAATTACCATCAACGATTAATCGATTATTGGATTAATGTACAAAACCAAGATCTCATGGTGGGCGGGGCAATGACTGATCCAAAGGGAGATCGAAGTCGGCGGCCGTCTCAGCAGTCGGATCCAGATGCGTATCTCCACGTTGTTAAAGAAACGGAAAAGGGGATAACAGTACGCGGAGCAAAACTTCATCAAACAGGATTTTTAAACTCTCATAGTGCCATCGTTATGCCAACCCTTGCCCTTCGTGAAGGAGAAAATGCCTATGCAGTTAGTTTTGGGGTTGATACCAATGCTGACGGGATTATTATGATTTATGGCCGTCAAACCTCTGATACACGAAAAATGGAGGATGGAAACCTCGATATAGGGAACTGGAAGTATGGAGGCCAGGAAGTGTTCGTGATTTTTGACGATGTGTTCATTCCACATGAAAACGTTTTCATGAATGGCGAGGTAGAATACACAGGGGAACTGATAAATCGTTTTGCCGGATATCACCGTCAATCATATGCATGTAAGACTGGAGTAGGGGATGTGTTAATCGGTTCTGCTGCACTCATTGCTCAATATAATGGGGTTGAAAAAGCATCCCACGTAAGGGACAAATTGGTCGAGATGATCCATTTAAATGAAACTATGTGGTCATGTGCCGTTGCATGCAGTACTATGGGATTCCAACGCCCCGCAGGAAATTGGGAGATGGACATGCTCCTGGCAAATGTCAACAAGCAAAATGTTACCCGATTTCCCTATATGATTGGGAGATATGCGGAAGACTTAGCAGGAGGGATAATCTGTACCCTACCATCAGAAAATGATCTGAGATCCGAAGAAGTTGGAAAGTTGGTCAAGAAATACCTTCAAACGTGTGATGAAGTGTCGACGGAGGATCGATATAAGCTACTTAGATTTATTGAGAGTTTATCTATGGGAGTTGCTTCATTGAATTATAAAACCGAGTCTCTGCATGGAGCAGGATCTCCCCAAGCCCAACGTATTATGATCGCCCGTCAAGCTGATTTTCAAAAGAAGATCGGCCTAGTTAAAGACATCTTGGACATTCATGAGTGAGGAAAGGAAAATTTATGAACGGGTAAATCAGAGATATGGGGTCTCCTGTTATATGACATTCAACAGAAAAGTTAAACATATTATGAAAGACGTAATCTCCCTTTCAAAAGATGACTCCGCTGAAAGTGCTGCCTCTTTAATGGTAACCCAAAGAATAGGATGCGTAATTATACATGGCGAAGATGAGAAACCCATTGGGATAGTAACTGAACGGGATCTAGTTACAAAAATTGTAGCTAATAATGAATCAAGTCAAATCAAACTTGAGACAATCATGTCTTCTCCGTTGATAAAGGTTAATGAAACATCTTCCGTAGCCGTTGCCGCTAGACAAATGACATCAAATAATATTAAACGTCTTCCCGTTACAAACCGAAATGGGATTCTTCGGGGTATAATAACGATGTCTGATGTCTTACGTGAAACAATTTCAGATCCCTCTATAAGTGATGAAGATGTTGTTGAATATCTAACAGAGGCTCTACGTATAATTAGCAAATCCGCAGTCAGATCACCGTAATTGAAAGGCGAATAAAAATGGAGAAGATGCTTTTAGATGTTTCCTCAAAAGTTGAAACGCGAAATTTAATTATTCGAAGATATAAGGAGGGTGATGGCAAATCTTTCCTTGATTTATTAGAGAGTAATGAAAATCGAGAGTACCTCAATAACCATATTGATGAAGCATCTACTGTAAGAACTCAAGAGGAGGCAGAAATTCGAATACGACAATACATTGCGTTCTGGGTAGGACGGGAGAGGTTTGTTATGGGAATATGGTTGAAATCTTCTAAGGAATACATTGGGCAACTCTGGATTGAACCCAAAAAATGGGAGGTTCCTTCCTTTGAACTGGGGTGGTTTTTGGAAAGAACCCATCAAGGTAAAGGCCTTGCAACAGAAGCCGTCATGAATATCATTGATTATATTTTCAATGAACTAAAAGCTCATAAAATCATTGTATTTGTTGGAGATAACAATGAACGGAGCTTCAGGTTAGCTGAAAGATGCGGATTTACAAAAGAAGGCCATTTTCGAGATCACCAAATTAGGGATGGGAAACGGTTCGGGTTATATTGTTATGGCTTGTTAAAACACGAATTTTTTCCAAATAAATGAGTGAAACTCTTAACCAATAACTTTCTTCCTGCCTCTTCTCCTACTATTAGCAATAAGGACGATTAAAATGAATGATGCTACTATCTCAAGCCCTGGAGTATTTTCACTTTGTTTTGTATAGTCTTCATCAATAGTTAGCATGATAGCCGTTATCAGATCAATCATTTGTCTGAATTGGTTAGGATATGTATCAAAGACGGTTCCCGAAGCTGTTGTCACCACAACCGCATCTAGTTCGGGAATACAGAAGATGAACTGCCCTCCGTGACCCCTAGCAGAAAAAGTCTCGTAACCAACAAATTTTTGTAACCACCACTGGAATCCATATCCCGTTTTTTCATAAAATGCGGATCTCATGCCCTCATCGACTCTTCCTCCCGCATAATCTTGGAGCGATTGGTGGACCCAATCTGAAGGGACAATCTCCTTCCCGTCAATCACACCCTTATTCAAATACAGGAATCCAAGTCTTGCCATATCTCGAGGTACGAAATACATCTCATGACCCCCCGTATAGTATCCTTGGGGGTCTTGGTGCCAATGTCTGATTGAGATCTGCAATGGCGTGAACAGGTGTTTCTCAGCAAACTCCCTTGTACTCATATTCGCAGCCCTAGTCAGAACTGCCGAGAGAAGATTTGTCTGTGGGGTGCTATAGTGCCAATCTTCCCCGGGAGTATGGAGCAGCGGCAATTCTATAGCGTATTGAACCCAGTCACTAGCCTTGACATGCGCAATCCATTCATCAGCTGAATCATTGAAATTAAAGCCAGCCCTCATAGTAAGCAAGTGCCTGAGAGTTATATTCTTTTTTCGAGGATCCAAGTCAGGCGTGAAATACTCTGGAAAGAAATCGATTAGCTTCTGATCCAAACTTTCGAAAACCCCCTCTCGAAATGCAATTCCAATTAAAGCAGAAGTAAAGCTTTTGGAAGCCGAGTATAATGTAAAAGGACTATTTCTGGTACCGTCGTTGAAATACTCTTCTACTACAAGAACTCCGTCTCTGATAACTAGTATACTGCGAAGAAATGGCATAGTTTGCCCTCGTGAAATCGTGGCCTCTAACGGAGAGACATCTATGCCGTAATTTTCTGGTTCGGCTTCGGGCCACTCATATGGTATCTCGGATGATCCTGAAATATTAGGTAGGGGAAGGTTAACAATCAGGATAATCACACCAACTGTAATGACTATGAGTGGTCTTCCACTAATACTTGCCATTTATCTACCAGCTCTTAGAACAAAAGTAGGCCATTTAAAACAATTTAATCTTTTTAAGTAGTATGATAGAGGCAGATGAAAACTGGCTTTGAGCAAATAGACTGAAACTATGTTTCTCATGCTTTGAGGAATAATATTCATTCACTCTCGGTGTGCTAAATGAGTATAGAAAAATCAATTGTAGGTGACGGAGATTCTCTTAAGTTTTTAGAAGGCCATGAACTGAGAACTGCGTTGGTATTACTGCCTACCTATGCAAAAAAATCAGTTTACATTATGGTGCCCTATATTGGACAAGGACAGCTATTATCTTCGATTCTCAATATTCCAAGCAATATAAATGTTAAAATGTTCACCAGGGACAAAACGGGATATCTTCCGAGTATCAAAACGTTGGCTGATCCAGCATTGGACGAATTAAAACGTAAAAGGAACATTCAGGTTTTCATTGACAACAAAATTCATGCTAAGATCTGGCTAGTCGAAGAAATTGCCATTGTTCATTCAATGAACGGAACTTTTCATTCGGAACACTATAACTTTGAAGCAGGAATAATGACGACCGATAAAAGGACGATTAATGAGATCTATAGCTATTTTATCAGGGCAGAGAAAGAAGCCGCGAAATTGCAATAGCGCTTTTTATTTGATTTCAGCACACGGGCCAAGTCCAACCTTTAATTATAGGCGGATGTGAATAATAGGTGAAAGTAAAAGATGATCAGTTTCTATCAGTGGCCATTGCAGCTGCAAAGTCAGGAGGAGAAACACTCCTGGATATGTACGGAAAGGTAGAAATAACCTATAAATCGGATAAAAGTATCGTTACTCAAGCTGATCTTCAAGCTGACAATAGAATTCGAGAAATATTGACAGAAGAGTTTCCAAAGCATTCAATTTTGAGTGAGGAGTCCGATGAAAGCTTTGAAATCGAAAAAGGGGGGTCCTCAAGCAAGTATCTATGGGCAATTGACCCGTTAGATGGAACAACAAATTATGCCTGCCAGAATCCGTTCTTCTGTGTCTCAATCGGCCTACTGGTTGATCAACAACCTTTTCTTGGCGCGATATATTTTCCTATACAGGATGAACTCTTCTATGCTAAGGTAGGAGAAGGAGCGTTTCTGAATGACAGAAAAATCCACGTAGGATTAGGAGTATCCCTTGAGAATGCTTTTTTATCCTATGGTAATGCAAGAGATCTGAAGAATCGGCAGACCATTGCCCGAATCTTTCCTAAACTTAAAATCAAAAGTAACAAGCTAAGGCAGGTTGGTTCGCCAGCCTTGGCGTTATGCTTTGTCGCATCAGGACGTTTTAGTGCATTCTTTATGCCTGGTGTAAACCTATGGGATGTTGCAGCTGGGATCCTAATTACAAAAGAGGCGAATGGTACCGTCACAGATTTTCATAACAAGCCATTTTCATTGCATTCTACGAGTATTGTTGCAGCTAGTCCAACGGTTCATTCGGAAATACTGCCTTTTCTGACAAACACAAACCAAGATTTTTAATGTAAAAAGTGATTTTCCACTTATGAGAACTTTAATTGTCACTGCTTCGTCGAAGAGTAAAAGAAACGAAAACCAGGTTTTCAAAAAACCTCGTAAAACATTTTCCGACTCGATAAGTGAGAAGAATCGGGAAGAACTTCTAGGGGCGCGAAGCAGTCTTCTAAAAGAGTTCGGTCTCTCTGAGGGGCCTGACACCCACTTGAATCTTAAACCAACTGACGAAAAAGAATTTCTTCCAGCATATTCCAGATATAAGGGAAGAACATTTTCAAAAGTAACAGAGGAAGCGTGGACCGAACTAAGACAGAATGACGATTTAGATTGTGTCATTCTCTCCGCCTATTACGGTTTAATACGCTTTAATGAGCCCATCCGAAATTATGAGATAAAACAAGTAACGAAATTGCCATCTGGATCGACCATTGGCAGATTCTGGAAAAATTCAGGAGCAGGACGCTGGCTTTTTGATTACATAGAAAATAATGAGATTGATGATGTTAAATTTGTGCTATCTACCTCGTACTCAGATATAATTCAAAAAGAAACACTCATGAATCGTCTTAAAGACGAGTTAAATGTTCCAAGTGAAGACCAGCAGTTCAAACACGGCGGCGGAATGAAATCTATGACCTTAAGAGGTCAATACATTAACGATTTGTTACTAAATAAGCTGTGAAGTGTCGCTAAAACCTTCTAAATACGAATATTGGAATTACCACTTCCATAAAGGTTTAAGTATCATAACCTCTGTTTTTCTCTTATGAAAATTGGTTTACAAATTCCAAACCTAACATTTCCAAAAGGAAGAGATTCCTTTTCTGAAGATTTCCGAAAGATTGTTCAAACTGCGGATGAATCAGGTTTTTCTAGCCTGTGGGTGATGGACCATTTCTTTCAAATCGGTGGCCCTGAAAGCCATCTTTTGGGACCAGCCGAGGATGATATGTATGAAAGCTATTCATTGCTCAACTATGCGGCGGCACTGACTAGCAATGTAAAATTAGGCACCATGGTAACAGGAAACAATTATCGCCATCCAGGGATGTTGGTAAAAGCAGTAACGACGCTGGACATATTATCTAAGGGCCGAGCTTACTTTGGAATTGGTGCAGGATGGTTTGAACGAGAATCAATAGGATTGGGCATTCCTTTTTTCAATTGGAAGATTAGATTCGAAATGCTTGAGGAATCACTGCAAATAATAAAACAAATGTGGTCGGATAATGATGGTGAATATAAGGGGAAACACTATCAATTAAAGGAAACACTATGTAGTCCACCTCCTATTCAACAATTTCCACCCATTTTAATCGGTGGAATGGGGCCAAACAAAACCCTCAGATTCGTTGCCAAATATGCTGATGCCTGTAACCTCTTTTTAGGAGGTGGAATTGAGAAGGTTGAAGAAGCATTGGAGACTCTTAAACGGCATTGTCGGACTGAAGGCCGAAACTATGATGAAATAGAGAAAACTACTTTAGGATCAGTCTTCCTAGATCAACCAAATGTTCCAGAGAAATCAGCACGAGGAAGTAAAAACCTGAAAAGCGTTGAGGACATTCTGTCAATGCTAAAGACTCTAGCTGACATGGGAATAGACCATGCGATCTTTAATATGAGAAATCCGTTATCTGACCAAGAACCCCTTTCGATATTTCAGGATGAAATTATTCCCTTCGCTCGTGCTTTCTAATCCTTCAAACCGTTTCGACATATCTTTGATCTTGAATAATAAGGAATCTTATAACGGGATGAATTTTTCGCTACCAACTTTTCATGAGTTAAACGTTGGTTTGCACATCTGCTATATATCCTTATTAATGTGTTACACCAAACAAGCTATTCTTCTTCCAGAATTTTCTTGCTCGAATTTAAGTGGTGTCTTATTGTCGCCTCATCATATGCTGGGGCTTTTGATGTTAATATCTGCATAAATCCAGAGATTAAAAAATCAGTATCAAGCAAAACTTCAATTATTTCTCTGTCCATCGATGGACATATAATAGTGTAGTGAACCACTTCATTAAAGGAAAGAACATATAGTTTCCGCCTCAAACTTCCCTTTTTCAATCGATCTATCACACTATTTCGAATTTTTTTCCAAGTTTGGTTTATTTCGGCCTTCATTTTCTGGATTAATATGCGTAGATTTTGCTCCTCTATCAAAATAGTTCTCATTGAGGATATGATCGCCCATGGATAGCTAGGGCCCAATTCAGAGTCAGGATATTCCCATTCGATACGTAAACTGCTATCAAGAAGAGAAGAATAATCAAACCAGCCAAGTTGAAAAAAACCTCTTACGATACAAAGAATTTCACGTGTATCTATATTTTCAGCCCATAAAGTGAAAATACGAACACTTTCCTCATTTATATCCGATAATCCTTCATCTTTTTTTTCAGCGTGAATATTTGTATAATCCATCATCCAGTCCCCGAAACGATCAAAAAGATCTGTGGCTTCAATTTGCCTATTTGGGAAAAATTTCCTTATAATTCTTCTATCAAATTCCTGTCTTCTCTTAGTGTCAATCGCTTCTTCTCTACCATTATGAAATTGAATTTGAGCTGTTTTTAAAACTTTATTCATGGAATATCACAAGATCAAGCTGTTTAAGATTAAAACGCCTATTCTCTACTTTTTTCGACCTTTAAATATTTTCTGTTCTGTTTTGATCGATGGTTATCCGACATGTCAAAAGCCATGAAAAATCCTAGGAAAAAATATCCACAGATATTTCCTTTATGGAGTCTATGTTACAAACGTTATTGATTTATTAGAAAATTTTTCGCAAATCAATTTTACGTGAACATCAGGGATGGATTGCTTCATTTCTACGAATTTGATGATCCTAGTATGAAGGAAAGTACGAAAGCTACCTACACATACCTGATATCAGAGATGTGATACTTGTTAACCCTAAGAATCATCGATGTACTCGATATAGCCATGTCACTATAGAAAAGAGGTTTAGTTCTTACACTTTGGCATTTTGTATAGACTGGACCTTGTATATCCGATTTCTGAAGGATCTCTACAGAAGTCTCCCACCCCTATGATCTAGATATCTATTGAGGTTATGTAAACTCAAGGGGGAAGGTGATTAGAAAGCAAGATTTTAATTCTCAAGATAATGGAGAGTCCATCACATGCACGTACAACTTCAAACTAGTAATTCTAATGTGGATTCAGAGGGTAGCTCCAAAGAAACAGAGAAATCAGATGTTCAACTATTTCAAGTTCAAACCGATCCTCATGATCTAATCCAATGCTCAGTATTTGTGAAGAAATCCTTCACTTCGCTCGAGATTTGTTATTATTACGATTTTAAAGGTAAAACCTTTCCGATTTTTTCCCTCCTATAAACAGGGTTTGATATTAATATACAATAGAATCCTTAACCAATTTCCTCTGGAGAATTTTAAATCCTCATGAGAAAGCATAACCTACAAACACATTCAACACTTTCAGACGGCAGCCTTGAGCCGAGAAGATTAGTGCAGCTCGCACAACAAAAAAATCTAGAGATTCTAGGGATAACGGATCACGCTTTTACGGATAAGTTGCCGCCAACCCACCAGATTACATCTTCATTAATACAATATCTCGAGGATCTAAGGGAGGTACAGGAATCATTAAGCGAAACGTCAAGTTTCCAATTGAAAATCGGGATAGAAATTGACGTATCGAAACATTACGGTATAAATCCCATGGAATTACCTTTTTCTGTCTTAAATGGCTTTGATTATATCCTGTTCGAATATGTGAACACAGAAACTGAATATTGGGGAACAATCGGGAAGCGTGATATACAAGATCTGTTAGATATTAGGACAAAACTAAAGGTTCCTATTGGACTAGCTCATAATGATCTCCAAAACAATTTTCAGGGTGAAGAAACCAGAATCGCAAAGATTTTATCTAATTACGACATTTTTTTAGAGTTGAATCAATCGGAATGGCATCCACGAAGAGGAGCAGGTCGAAATACAAGAGACGGACAAGACTATTACCTACATTTCTCACAAGAACTGATACAGGAGCTACTTACTCATAGGGTGAAAGTTGTAATTGGAACAGATTCTCATACTGGCGAAAGTATCGGGGAAATTAATCAAGTAACCCAATTTATTGAAGAATACAAGTTTCAACTTCATGAGATGGTGTTGTAGCGAACTAGACGTTCATTAGGCAGTTGGATTGGTTCGAAATCCTGACAATTGCTCTCGTAATTCCCGCCTACCCTTCTTCGGTTATCGGCCTAAGGGCGAATTTCGCCAACTCTACTGCTGCTAAAGTCGAATTAGAGTTTAGTATTAGCTCGCCCAATATTTTAACAGCTTCTTGATTCTTATTTTCCATATTCAAAATAAGAGCTTTGTTAATTAAAAGAATACCTTTTGTTTCAGGATCTGGATTATTATTTAAGCCATTTTCTATTGCTTTTTTCCGTTCCGACACATCTTTAAGCATAGATGATAATTCTTTCCAAGCTGGTGGATAATCTGGCAAATATTTTAATAAGGAGATAACTTTTTCCTTTTTCTGTTCTGGATCGTGTATCCATTCGAGTTGTAAATAAGCTAGGTATGTGCCTTGGGGTAATTCTCCCTTTTTTTCCTTTTTCAGAGTAAATAAAGCAACCTTGGAAGTAAAGAAACCTTTTGGAGCTAGATCGTCAACCTTTTCATAGGTCAATTATGCCTGGTTAAAGTCTTCATATAACAGGTAGGTAAACGCTAGGTCATATAATGGATATGGCCATTTGGGAGCCTCACGATGTGCTTCTTCCAGTAATTCTATTGCTTTACTATAGTTTCCGGATTGTCCATACACCCTAGCCTGTTGGTGTAACCCTTTTGCTCTTTGAGAAACGTTTTCTATTCCAATAATTTCATAATCTACTCTTCCTGTGATATTCCGCAAATCTTCTCTCTTTATTGTATTCCCTTGATCATCTTTGAATATTATTTTAGTATTTTTCATTCCTTCACCTCTAGATCCATAAGATAAATGCTAGAAAAACTATATTTCAGGATTATCTTTCCAAATACCAACAAATTTCATTATCAGTTAGAATAGCCATTTGTAATTTTTTCGTAATATGACGTCAAAGATAGGTTTGGCGACATCCCCGTAAATCAAAGATGTGTGTTCAACAAATCAACCAAATTTCTAAATGCTCTTTTCAATTGTATAATGGTTTTTTAATTCGTTAGATGTTGGTTAAGAATACAAAGTATTTACCAAAGTTCAACCACCTTAATAATATATTAATACTGATGATTTACTCTCTAGTTCCAAAAGTGTTTCCATATCAATTGGATTCCATCGTAGGTCGAGCTTTTTAAGACTATTAGTATCTTGTAATGCTTTTGGTACAGACCTTAGTCTATTTGCACGAAGATCCAATACCTGCAGAGATAACATTGATCTCATAGGAAATTCCAAGTTCTCCAATCTATTATTTCTAAAACTACATTCTACTAGATTAGTTAGATCGCCAAATCTAGCAGGAACTGCCATTATTAGGTTATTTTTGAAATCTGCTTTAACTAAGGATTTTAAATCTCCAAATGTCTCTGGTAGGGAGCTTAGATTGTTGCTCATAACGTATATCTCTTGAAGGTTCTCAAGTTCTCCGATGTTATCTTGTAGTTTGACGAGTTTATTATCATGTAATCTGAATTCTATTAAGTTTTGGAGTTTACTAAAGTATTCTGGTAGCTCTTCAAATTGATTTTCACTAATATTCAAGTAGATAAGATTATGTAAACCCTTTATTGATTCGTGTAAGTGTTTTAACTTATTATTATGTAAATATAAGAACTTTAGCGATTTTAATTGTCCTATAGAGTTTGGTATGTTCTCAAGTTGATTATTGGCAGCGTCTAGTACTTCCAGATTTTGTAAGCTTCCTATTGAAATTGGTAAAGTTATCAACTTGTTATCGTGAATAAAGAGTTGTTTAAGATTTCCTAAAGACCCTATACTTTCAGGAAGGGATCTTAAACCGCAAAATCTAAGTGAGAGCCCCACTACTGTTCCATTAACAATTTTCACACATACTTTTGCATCATAGATGTGTTGGTTGTGCTCTAATGTCTTGATATTTTCTCCTTCATTTAACTTCCCAGTCTCATACAACAACCTGGTGATTTCACTTAAAGCGTGCTCTTCATTCTGCGAGATCATAATGATCAATCCATCTGTTTTTCGTGAAATCTTATCTAAGTTAATTACATTTTTAGTCATTAATAAGCGATCATAGAAGGGAAATATCGGTAATATTCATGGCTTATAGCAATATTCTACGCAAGATGGTTTGATGATGAATAGACATGATAGTAATTCGTCTCGAAACCTAAAATAAGCAGCAGAATCAAGTGTAAAGAAACGTATTGATCTAGTTTGTATTCGTGTAACTGGAATATGAGTTGGACAATCTATCAAATACTTGAAGGAATCTTAATAACTCCATAATCGTCGCCACATTACTCCATCGGTAAGTAGTAGCAGAATCAAGATAAGAATGGCAATGGCTGCATCAACTATTCCCATCAGAAGGTACAAATTATCAAGATTCTGAACTGCCAAAGTAACAAGAACAATGACCAGGTAAGCTAAACGCGTTGTCACTGATCCAATTCCGATTATCATCAATTCCCGCGGATCTTGAGCTGCATAAATCAGGAAATATCCCACGACAATTAGAAATAAGCCCGTTATCTGTACGAATATGGGTTCAGGTTTATTCACACTAAAAAAGGAAAATAATGCATCCCAGAACAATAATAGTATAATCCCAGATAGGAGGTTATAGCTACCACCTAAAAGAAAAGACACTCTCAAATACCAGTCATTTTTGATTTTTCTCAAAACAATCACAGTTCTAGATTGTTTTTTGAATAAATTAATTTTTTAGCGTATAATACATTGCAAATACAATATTAAATTCCTTTTGCTCTCCTGTTCTTATGTCAACTCGAATTAAACTGACTGTCATTTTTGGGAATATAGATAGGAGGACATTATTAGCTCTTTTGGGAGGATATCAGAGACGTTGAGTACATAAATTTTTAAATGAATTAACTACCTAGATAATTTATGAAAATTCTTCTAACAGGAGCTTTTGGGAACTTAGGCACTTCCTGCATCAAGGAACTTGCCAAACAGGGACATGAAATACGTTGTTTTGATATTAAGTCAAAAATGACGGAAATAAGATTTGAAAAATATAGGAACACTCCAAAAATGGAAGTGGTTTGGGGGGATATTCTTGATAAAAATTCTATAAGAAATGCACTTGAAGGGATAGAAGGGATAATTCATACTGCCGCAATTATACCACCTCCATCGGAACAGAATCCTGAATTAGCGAAAAAAGTAAATGTAACGGGGACTAAAAATCTCATTGAAGAAGCAGAAGCATTTTCAGATATAAATCATTTTGTTTTTGCTAGTTCGGTTTCGGTTCACGGTCCTCAAAAACCGAGTAATCCTCTATTAAAGGTCACTGATCCCCTAAAACCAACCGATAATTACACTCACCATAAAGTCGAGTGTGAAGAATACATCTATAACTGTAAATTGAATTGGACCATCATCCGATTTGGAGCAATCCTTGCAGTCGAGACTGCAGGTCAACCAAGAGGGGGTTTGGATGATGTTGCACTAGAATTTCTTTTTGGAATACCGTTAGAACAAAAAGTTGAGGCTATCCATTCATATGATGCGGCACGTGCAATGGTTAATGCACTAGGCAACGATCGTGCGGTGAAAAGTATATTTTTTGGAGGTGGAGGAAAAGAATGTCAGTTATATCAAAAAGAGTTTATTTTTCCATTTTTAGAAGACATGGGTATAGGAGGAATGCCAGATGATGTGTTCAAACAAGCACAGTCGGATTCTGATTGGTATTATACTCACTGGATGGATACAACAGAATCACAAGAGGTTTTGCAATATCAAAATATTACTTACGATCAATATCTAAGAGATAAAAAGAAACCCAATATATTAAATCGATTTTTAATGTTCTTTATTGGTCCTTTCATAAAAAGGAGCTTAATAAAGAAATCACCCTACAAAAGATAAAAAAAATTCTAGAGCTATCTCTCCTATTTCGTTAAAGGTTGCTTAATGTTGAGTATACAGGTATTGAATTCGATTTTATTCAAAATACGCTAAACAGACCTTTGACAACACAGATATGCCCGAAATGGTATCCTTGGGCTGGTTTGATAACATTTGACTTCCTAGTCCCATATATAATACTGCACTTAAAGGCTCAAAGTAGATGAAATCAAGTTCATTCCTACTTTCCGGAACATTAGCTGGAACAATCACCTCAGTTATCTTTATATTGTTACATTTTCTGTTTATCGCGGATATCTTCTTTATTTTGCCGGTTGCGATAATTTTGGGTGCCTTAACGGGTGGTTGTTTAGCCTGGGCATACTTAAGGATATTTAACAGTTTTGATCTGCAAAATTTAACGAAATTTTTGGCCCTCTTTTCAATTCCAATGATTCTAGTGGATTTAGTAACCCTTTTTTCTGAAAAAACCTATTCATTTGAGGAATTGGTTGAATCGCAAACTCTTCCCCCCGATTTTCTTGCTCGAGTTATATTCCCCATCATTCCAATCGTGTTATTGTCAGGAATTGCCATAGGTTGGTACTTCGGGAAAGATCGGAAGGCTGTCATTCCAGCAATTTCCGCCAATGTGATGGTATTAATAGGGATTGGGCATAACGTTCCCTTTATTAATATGGTTTCAGTAGATAATCTTGTTCTCTTCCTTGAAATTAAGCTGTTCTTTTACTTAATCCTCATAATAATGGTTATTGTCTACGGAATTACCCTGGTTATCCTTGAAAGAAGTTCTTTATCGTATAAATTTACCCTCTATTTCAAGAGTCAAGATTCTGAAAACTGACTGAAATTGGGATACCAGAGATTTTGGGTTATAGGAGGAATCTACATAAGTTCGGTTTACTTTAAATGAACATGTTAGGATGGCCTATTATGAAATTTAAATTTGATCAAGATATTTACGTGGAAATTACTGGAGAAAATCGATTTGAAACGGAAATCTCCAGTGACTGGAACATCGCCGCTCCGAATGGGGGTTATTTGATGGCGATAGCCGGAAAAGCTATTTCAGCCGTCTCTGATTACAAGATCCCTCTCTCAATAACGGCGTATTTCCATAAACCAACATCGCCAGGTCATGCTGATTTGATCATTGATCGTATCATACGAAGCAAAAGGACTATTACCATGAATATTTCGCTAATTCAGAAGCAGGCGGTAGTTATTTCTTATACAGGAATGTTCGCTCAGAAAGATTCGTTTAGCGGGCTAACTCTGATCCAAGGACGGCCGATGTTACCTGATCCATCGGTTTGTGTAGAGATGTCCAACGTTCCGCTCCCGTTCTTCAAACAGGTTAAACTTTTAGTTCCTAGCGAACAATTAGACTGGTTAAGGGGAGAAGAAGGCAAAGAACTGGGTTTTTCGGGCTACTTCAGTTTTCAGGATAATCGTCCACTGGATGCTCTGGCAGTGCTGTTGTTCGTGGATGCAACCCCTCCGCCCATCCTACGAAAAACTGGACCTTTAGCATGGGTCCCCACACTTGAGTTAACAGTTCAGATAAGAGACATACCCAAGGGTAAAACCCTGGGCTTTATCTCGAAATCTCGCTTCATAACGAACGGTCTCGCGGAAACAGACATCCAACTTTGGAGTGAGGAAGAAAAGATTATTGCTCTTGGACGCCAGCTTGCCTTTATAAAAGAAAGCGTTTAATCACATCATCCGTTCTATGTTTAATCCTTTAGAGAGGATTAAAAAGCTCCTGAACGTCCTTTTTCAAATTTGCTAAGACTTCACAAAAGATTATGATCCCCAATGCGTCTCTATATTTATTTGATTTTGGAATATTTACCAGTTCTAATAAATTTTCGGAATGAGGCGGTATTTAACCTGTTCCATATATTCCTTGTATCCTGCCAAGTGATTCATCAGCATATCTTCCTCAATTCGTATCCTGAAAAGTAATAAGATTGGAAATAACAAAGAAACCAGGAAAGCGATAAGCGATCCTAAAGCTAAAGGTATACAAACTATCATAACTGCGGCAACCGCATACATCGGATGTCTAACATATTGATATGGGCCAGAAGTGATCAGTTCATGGTCCTTATGAATAACTAGACCTTTTGAGGCGTACCTGTTAACTTTGTTAACATAGGTGATTCCAATGAACCCCGTAATAAATCCGATAAATCCAAGAAGCTCGAGATACCATGGGAGAGGAGAGATCTTGGATGCATGATCAATTCCAGGAAAAATTACAATAAAACCAAATACGACCAAACCAAGGATCATGAAGGTTCTATCAGGGAAAGAGTGAGTTTCTGGGTTATCTGTAAAATATTTTCCTCTTTTAAATAATATGTCTGGATCCTTAATTAAAGAATAGAGAAAATACAGGAATGCATAACCTAAAAAGACAAAGATAAATAACCAACCTTCTAACCAAGCAAAATCATTGGCTGGAATGAGAACAAGCGCACTAAAAACCACAGAAACGATTGGAAGGTAAAAGATCATTAGGAGTAATATCTTAACGCGATCGTCCATGTAAACACCTGGAAGTGCATTTTATTAATGGTTTCGTCCCAAAAATATGCATCCCGTTATTTATACATTTCTCGTACGAAGTTCCGCGTGGTTAGTCGATCAAATTTTGTTTTCGATGGATTGATCGGACTTTGGACCGATTAGTTATACTACTAATCTACAGAATGAGAATAGTTCCTGCAAAAAACCCCATGTCTTTACTGCAGACACTCAAAGACGGAGTTACTCCCAGGAAATATTCGGAAAAACTTGATTTCATTCTCAAAATGAGATGTTTCGGGTAATAAAGAGTAGATGTTGCTTTCCTCAAATTATAGCTCCGCTATATCCCTGCAGAAACCCGAAGAAAAAATGGAAGAATGCATCGATTCCCTAGCGTAATGGCCCCTTTCTTTCGAGAATCGCACGAAAATCAAGAACTAGTTAACTATTGTTTTCCGAAAAAACGATTAAAATGTCGAAAATAAAGAGTATGACATTCACACAGAAAGAGATCTTCCTCGCTGAAGATGCGATTGAGAAATTGCGAGGATTGATCCAAGGGGACGTACTTCTACCTTCCCACGAAGATTATGATGAAGTACGTAAGATCTGGAATGCTATGATTGACAAGCGTCCTGCCATCATCGTCCGATGTACTAATCCAGGAGATGTAATTGACGCGGTAAAGTTTGCGCGTGAACATGATCTCTTAGTGTCCGTTCGAGGCGGCGGACACAATGTAGCTGGAACTTCTTTATGTAATGATGGGATGCTGATAGATCTCTCGCTCATGAAAGGAGTTCGTGTTGATCCTAAAGCCAAAACGGTACGTGCTCAAGCTGGTGCCACTCTAGGAGACCTTGATCGCGAAACCCAGGTATTCGGTCTTGTGGTTCCAGCTGGCATCGTGACAACAACTGGCATTGCTGGCCTAACCCTTGGTGGAGGCTTTGGCTGGCTTTCACGCAAATATAAACTTACCTGTGACAACCTTATATCCGTTGATATGGTTACAGCTGATGGCGAATTCCTCACAGCAAGTGAAACTGAACACGAAGATCTTTTCTGGGGGATTCGTGGTGGTGGTGGTAACTTCGGTATTGTCACTCAATTCGAATACAAGCTCGTACCAGTGGGCCCAATAGTTCTTGGCGGAATGCTGCTTCACCCTATGTCTGAAGCAAAGGAATTTCTAAGCTTCTATCGTGATTTCATTGCTGATGCACCCGACGAACTTACTGTTGCACCATTACTTCGGATAGCCCCTCCTGCACCCTTTTTGCCTAAGGAGGTTCATGGCAAACCAGTAGTAGGTATTATCGCTCTATTTTCAGGTTCAGTTGAAGAGGGTGAAAAACTCCTTGCGCCTTTAAGAAAATGGGGAAAACCCCTGGTTGATGCAATTAGCCCAAAACCTTTCAGAACCCTTCAATCTTTACTGGATGTTTCAGCTCCAAAAGGATGGTATTACTACATCAAATCGGAATTCCTACCTCCATTAAGCGATGAAATGATTGACACATTGATAACTCATGCATCGAAAATCTCGTCGGGCAAAACAACTGTTTTAGGATTTCATCTTGGTGGCGCAGTAAGTCGCATTGATGAAGATGCAACAGCATATAGTCACCGTAATGCCGCTTATTCGCTTATCATCAACTGTGCGTGGACAGATCCATCTGAATCGGAAAAGCATATTAAATGGACACGTGGACTCTGGGAAGATCTCCAACAATTCTCCGTTGGTGGTGCCTATATCAACTTTCAAAGTAATGACGAAGGTGACGACAGGGTCCAAACCACATATGGTTCAACGAAACTAGATCGTCTCTCCGCATTGAAGAAAAAGTATGATCCCTCGAACTTCTTCCGTTTGAACCGGAATATTAAACCAACATCTTAAGACGTGAAAGGCGACTAAAAATAGTAGTGAATTAATTGAAAAAAAGAGGAATAGTGAACACTAGATGAAAAGCGGAAAGATTGAAACAAATGGTCAAAGTTTGTACTACGAAGTTCATGGTGAGGGATCCCCTCTGATCTTGATTATGGGTATCGGATACGACGCAACCTTGTGGGGTCTACACCAGATCCCGGTATTTTCAAAAAACTATCAAGTTATCGTTTTTGACAACCGGGATGTAGGTCGCAGTTCCCAAGCTAATGGCTCGTACACCATCGCAGATATGGCCGATGACGTAGTTGCATTACTCAACGGTCTGAAGATCGATCGTGCTAGCGTTTTGGGCATATCGATGGGTGGAATGATCGCGCAGGAGTTTGCATTGAGACATCCTGACCGACTTGACAAGCTTATAGTAACTGGTACGAGCGCAGATACTAGTCACTCGAAGTTCGATCCAATTTCGGTGTGGAATTTCGTGAAGTCACACGATAAAAACGGACTTACATTCGCAGCCCAACAGTTTTTGTGGCTGTTCTCAGATACGTTCTTGCGTAACCCCGGAGCTGTCGATCAAACTCTTCAAATGCTTGCCTCCAACCCGAATCCTCAGAGTCCGGAAGCTTACGAAAGACAGGCGGACGCTTACGTTAAGCATGATACATTAAGTCGCTTGGGTGATGTCAAGGCGCCTACATTAGTTATATGTGGTGAACGTGACCGATTGACGCCGCCTTGGGTGTGTCGTCGTGTTGCTGATGCCATTCCTGGGGCACGTTATCACCAGATAGACGGACCGGGTACATCCCACGTTTTACCGTTAGAAAAACCCGACGATTTTAATGCTATCGTGATGTCGTTCCTCGACAATAACTAGTACGATGGTACCCCGTTTTATCGTGGTAACAATCTCCTATCAAGGCTGATTTGTTAAAACGACTAGTTGACAAATAGTTCTTGATTCCCTTTCAAGAATTCCTCCTTTCTTTCCATTTTTCCTTTCTTTTCCAATTTAGATAGGAATCTCTAAATCATATTAAGTGGATGGAAGCCTCTTCCCCTGCTGCTGAACTCTTTTTTAACACCTCAAGGTTATGAAAGCCCAGTAGCCCAGGGTACTAAATATTCGTGACAACTTTCTCTACTGGGCGAATTTTGGCATCAAGAGAGAAAACAATTCCCTCCACGTGAGAAGATGGTTGTCGTATAAAGGATAATCTATTCAATTAATCATCTAAAGGATATCCATTTGTGACGGCCCTT
This sequence comes from Candidatus Heimdallarchaeota archaeon, assembly GCA_048881705.1. Classification (GTDB taxonomy): domain Archaea; phylum Asgardarchaeota; class Heimdallarchaeia; order Hodarchaeales; family Hodarchaeaceae; genus Hodarchaeum. The sequence continues at coordinate 19,661 of JBHLSH010000050.1, forward strand.
TTTGGGTCGATCTTCAAAATCCTCATTGTCATGACGGTTAGAAGATCGGCTATTTCGAGAACCACGTTGCGGGGATCTACCTCTCCCTCGATTTCTATTCATATCTCTTCGGGTGTCGGCTGTATGTTCGGAGGAACGATTGTTTTCTTCATTAATTGTTTCAAAAATTGTCTCATCCTCAGTTATGATTCCATCCTTGCCTTTTGATAGTTGAAGGGAGTTTCTGAAGACATTCGCATAACCATTAGACAGTTTGTAGACAGAATCCTGTTTCACCGCATCTATGTCTTCATTCCAAAGAGTAAGGGTAATACTGCCTGTCGGATCAGAAATAGTGAAATCACAGACTCGTTGAGTTTGTCCAGAGCGATTAGTGACCTTGCGTTCATTATTCCTTTTGGTAACCTTGAAAACGACATTTAGATTTTTTTCAAGAGGTTTCAATGCACTGATTTTGACATCGTGCGTTTCTTTTAGATTTGTGTTAAAGCTCATTTTTCCACATCGAATTTAAAATATTTAGCCCTTAAATGCTATAAAAAAGTAAAATTAGCTAATGATCAGATATTTGAAGGCTTTCCTGCTTAGAGAGAAATTCAACTATCCCAATGGTCTTTTTTACTTCCTAAAACAAGATTGAGGCTCATTAGAAGCCTTTTATTGACATTATATAAGTATATTCTACGACTTTGGGAAGGTCTTTTCTCAAAATTCCCTCCTCTACCCACCGAATTGTTCACTGATTCAGGCTACTCCTTGACCTAGCACTATTCGACCTTTTGAGTTACTAACCTGCATGTGTTTGTAGCAATTTGTGATTTCCCGTAATTTCATATGCAATTGCCGAAGGGATGGAAATCAACATCAATACAAGGGCGAGGATACCAAAAAACCATTGAAAACCATATGTAAGTTCTGCGTTGATGATCCAAAGTAGGGGATACCCGAAAATTGCGATTTCCACTCCAATCCAAAAAGTTAATACAAGTGCGGGGACAATCCATGGCCACAACTTGATAAGGAACCTGTTAACTCGTCCAGTAAGATGTGTGTCCCACCACCTCAGTGGTTTGTTAATCCTAGTCGCGGCAATTGTGGCCAATATGGTAAAGAAGATCGGTCCATAGCCGCCTCCCACTAACCAGAGAACTAGTGAAAGTAAAAACAGAACCCGAGCACCATATTTCCGATCGATGAACCAAGCCGCCCATATGGTTACTAATATACCAAACGCTATCGCAAGGAGACCAGTCCAGAAATAGTTCGGAATGACAGTGATTGCTGTTTCCGTAGCATACTCCCAAAACCTTTGTCCTGGACCAATAGCGTCTATCCAAACGTCATCTGGTGTCACGTTCCCTTGAAATGCTTCCAGGATCCCATGTTCTATGCCAGCCACTCCCACAAGAACGCCCAAAGTTGAAGCGATGAGCCTTATTGGACTGACATTTTGCCAAAATCGTTTCCTATCTTGTAAGTTCATTTGTGTCATCTATCCTTTTTGTTATGCGATCTTTATTGAAAAGATAGTACAGTTTTAATTTCAATTTCTTGTCCATTCCGGAGTTGCCTCCAAACTATCAGATATATTGTTAGACCTATAATTAGCATTCCAAATTCACCTAATAACACTCCCATCTCCGTACTCCATATTCCAAGTCCGAACGAAGGTGCTCCGCCGAATGGGTGAAGCAAAGGCATCGAACCGTCTGAAAAAATGTAAGTCATTGGTTGAGAAATAAAATCTATAATCCAGTGGCTGAAAACTAAGAGGCCAAGAGAAAGGCTTATTCGTTGTTCATGCCATACTCCATAACTGATCAATGCTGTAAGTAGGGACCAAATGATCGCCATAAACAGACTATGTGACCAAGGCGCAGATCCGGTCTGACCATTCACTGGGGGGGATTCAATCCCAACAACCATGAATCCCAAGAACAGAACGTCAATGAGGTATGCACCGACGATTAATATCCAGACTGAAATCCTGGGGACAAGTTTCTTGTAAGCAATCCCAACAGCTAGATGAGTCAATCCTGCCATATTTATTTCATCCCTTGTTTCATTTTTTATCACGTATTTGTCCTTTTGTCCTAAATGATCGGAAAGTTTAAAACTTTCAACTGGTTCAAAGTTTATTAGATTAATATGGATTTGGATAGCGAAAAAACTCTCGACAGTTTATTTGGTGGACGAAATGTCATCGGCTCAAAATGAGAATATATTGGAGCGGTATGGGCTTACAAATTACGAATTCGCAGTTTTTTCGACATTACTTAGACGAGGTGCCTGTGATGCGAAGAATCTGTCAGAACGTTCCAAGGTACCCACGGGACGGATTTATGACGTCACAGCTTCTTTAGAAAGTAAGGGATTGATTGATATTCAGAAATATTCCAGACCAAAGCTCTATTCTCCGGTGGGTCCAAGCAAAGCAATACGAAATCTGCTGGAACGGAAAAAACTGGAGCTGGAGGCGCTAACAGAACAGGCATTACTTGTGGAAGAGGAATTGAAGAAACAGCACAGAATGACTCCCCATGAAAGCCTTTTTTGGAAGATTGGCATTGGTCACGAGACTATCGGAAAATTCAATGATCGGTTGCTGGAAACCCAAAATTCATTCCTTTTTTATAGTGAATTTTTTGAAACCAAGCCCCATATGCATACCCAGGAGATCCTAGAAGAAGCAGAAGTTTTTATTGAATTACAAAAAAGGGGGGTTCCTCTAAAACTCCTCATAGGAACTAAAGATAAAGCAGAAACCATGCAAGAAATGCTAGAACTTCTCTCTCCTCTCCTACACAGGCTCGATTTTGACAAAATGGAGGTTAAATTTACTGAAACTATTACCGTTCCATTTGTGGTCATAGACGACGAAAAAGTGGTCTTAAAGATAAAAAATCCTGCAAATCTCAAAGAATTTTTTGCCTCAATCTATATTTGGCAACGGAAATTTGCAATAGAGCTTGCAGTAAAATTCGAGGAGATGTGGAATCATGCTAGCGAATTTTCATTTTAATATTGAGTATCCCGTGGAATTCGTTTGGAAGTTCTTGTTTCAATTCAAGTGTAAGTTATATGCATGGAAACTAGGTTATTTACCTTGTGGGAGGTTTTCTAAAAAATAATACTCTCTCCTTGGCTTATTCAGCAAACGAACTTTCGTATATCCATTCCGCAACAGGTGAATATCTATGTATAGGTGGATAATTGTCAGCGAAAAGCCATTTCAGGGGATAAGCAATATGATCGCATGGGAACTCTCGTTGTTCGATCTCCACATCAATCATATCTTCCTCCGCAAATCTCATGCTTTCTGGTTCAATTAGATTGTCAAATGTACTGATAGCGTTTTGCCATTTGATTTTTGGATTCAAGCACGGCTTATGGCGGTTTAATGAGCTAATAAGTTTACTTGATCTAAGTACCTGAACGAATAATCGATTAAAGCTAATGTAGTTCGTAATAAGACTCATCATGTTCCAAATTCTATCGCTCTTGAACTTGTTCGTTCCATGATTTGGCACCGAGAGAAGAGACACCCCCCTAACTAGGTCTTCAGCGTTGAACGAAAAATGATCAAAATGGGGGCATAGCAGATACCGCACGATTATTCCCCCTATACTATGAGCTATTATGTGAATTCGTTTTTTATCCCTTTTATATATAAACTCCAATGAGGCATAGAGATCTTCCTGTGCAAGGATTTTAATGTCACCACTAATGGCATTTGATAATCCCAGACTCCAAACTCCTAATTCCTCTTTCTTCAGGAAATATTTTCCAAGACTATCCGGGTACTTAAACCAAATCCTTGGCGAACTACCAAATCCGTGCACAAAAAGAACAGGATAGCCCTGCCGATCGACAGTTTCGTTTATCAAACGGGCTGTGCCGTGTTTGGTCTTTATTTCATAGATTGCGCGCTCTATGCTCATAGATATGTAGTAGGGCTTTTTGGTTTAAAAAATCTTTAGATAATTCACCTATCTGATTTTGACTATTGATCCCATACTTCTTTTGGTTCCTTAGGTACAATATTCCAGAGAATACTAGAGATTTTTTCCCTTTCAAAGAAAAGAATTGTACCGATAACTAAAAGCACCAAAACGAAATAAGTAATGTTCCCCGTAAACCAAAGAATGACAAACGGAGAAAATAAAGCTACAATCGCATTTGTCGAAAAATTTTCGTACCAGTTTCCGTTTAATAAGTACCTTTTCAGTATTTTCAGCGTGAGCATTAGAACAATAAACAAGATTACAAAGCTCTCCAGCGACAGGAACAAAAGAATTCCCCCGAGCGAGGAGCCTCCCTTTCCACCATGCCAATCGTGCTTTTCTAACCAGATCCAAAAGGAGTTGACGTGACCGAAAACAATTCCTAAACTGCCAACAATAAGGATTCCATCATAAAATGGGGACCCGAAAAGATCGTGAAATGCAAAACTTAGGATTGCTAGAGCAATTGTGGCTTTTAATATATCAGACATTCCAACGATTACCATTGCAGGCCACCCAAAAGTCCGGCCCGCATTTGATGCACCTAATTGCCCTGTGCCCTCTTGTGTCAGATCAATTCCATTCAGTCTTCCCCAATAATATGATATGAATATCGACCCTGTTAAGTAGCCGAAAGTCCCAGCGATTAAGATTTCAAACATTAACCTTAATTCCTTTTCTGGGTTTGATTCCCGTTTCAGCGAAATAGGCAACCAATATTAAACCAGGTCCAGTATTGGCCGCCACTGTTGGATCTGCGTAACCTCTAATAATCGTATAATCTGGCAATTTCTCCATAAGTTTCTCTTCAACTTCAATCAATTCCTTCTCACATCTGAAATGACTAATTCCCACAATTCGTGGAATCATTTCTCTATCCATATTTTCCGATAGGGAATTAATTACAAGATCCAATGCCGTTTTTCTGTTTCGAGGTCTCTCCACCAGAAATACGTCCGAATCTCGCATTAAAAGAACAGGCTTAACTGATAGAGTACTTGCTATCCAACCTGCGACTCTCAGTTTCAATCTGCCACTTCTTTGAAGATATTTAAAAGATTCAAGGGTTCCAACTATCTGAATCTTCTTACAGTACTCCCGAACCTGACGAATGATCTCCTGTCTGTCCTCAATTTGACGTGTCTCGATAGCAGCTGCCGCTATTGCCGTAATACCCAGACCAATTGTTGCAACTCCGCATTCGAAGTGTACAATCCTGGAAGAGTCATCCAAACGCCTGGCAGCCGCTTTAGCAGCGTTTAACATCCCGGAATGTTTTGTAGGGCAGTGCAAACTTAAAATCATGTCGACATTGTCATATAGGCGTTCGTAAGCCCTATAATAAGCGGCGGGAGGGGGCGCTCCAGTACGGATGTTTTTCCTTTCATCTTCTAGAAGTTTTTGAAGATCCTCAGCTTGAATATCCACGCCGCTTTGGTACGGAGTTCCATCAATGTATACGATGCCTGGTACAAGCACTATTCCATGCTTTTCGGAGACTTTAGGAGGCAAATCAGACATACTATCGCATACAACGCCAATCTTCGTACTCAATCCCCCGTTTCTTTGGATCTGATGCGCTTTGATAGCAGGTAATTCTGTTCATTTAGGGATTTAATGGAATCGACTTCAACTTGGCTCACATAGTCTCTCACATTGGAAATGACGAGATCGGGATCTTTACAATGGATATGTACTTTGATCTTGGAGATCGATTCTTTAGTCAAGACCAGAACACATGTACATTCCTTTTTCAGTTTGGCTTTTAGGAATTCTATGGATTTCTTTAAACCAGAGATTCTAAAGATTACTTCGAATTCTTCTTCGGTCATTGAGAAATCAATTCTTGGTTTTAAAAAGGGAGCAAGATCGTCGTCGATTACATGTAATGGCAGAACGTCCGATGGAAATCTATCCACCATTCCCTCAATGAATCCCTCAAAAATTATCATTAAGCCCATAGCTCCCGCATCTATGACTCCTGCAAGATTTGCCTGGGGCAAGATTCTGTGAGTGTCCAATAAAGCTGCTTTGGCCTCCTCGAGTGCAATATACAGTAATTCAAAAGGCGATTTGACCTTATGTTGCCATTCTTTTGCGGTTTCCGCTATTATTCTGGCTATAGTCAGAATAGTTCCTTCCCTGGGATTTTCAACTGCTTGGTAGGCACATTTTGCCCCTGAAAATAATCCGCTAGAAAGTACCTCTCTACCAATACTGTCGAATTCATTCCATTCTTGTTCCAAACCCCGGAAATATTCCGCTAAAATTATACCAGAGTTTCCTATGCTTCCGAAAAATGCTCCTTTTGATGCTGCGCTGATGACCTTGCCAAAATTATTGTGAATCTCTAAATTATTCAGTTCCTTGATAATAGATTTAAAAGTTTGATGCATATTAAATCCTGTATCCCCATCAGGTACAGGAAACACGTTAACATCATTAAGGATATCAATAAATTTCTCTAGCTTTTGTGATGCCAATTTCAACATGCAATACAAATCTTCGCCAGAGATTACGTCTGGTAATAGGTTTTGAGCGAATTCTTGAAGAACCATCTCAAGAACCGACTCCAAAATTAAGTTCAGTTTCTTGTCTTATTTGCGTAAATTTTGCAATTTTCTCCTTATAAACTTTCCTACCTATCTCCAAAGGATTAGATAGACGAGTTTAATAATGCTTCAATTCATAATAGAAGACATGTGTTTTTTTCGGAACTGATTCTGCAATAATTATTTCTATACTGAAAAGGATTTCAGATTCGTCCTGGCTCAACGATATCCCATCAAAGGTTGAAATCCGCGATACTGGTCATTCTCTATATAATTATTTTATCCAGGTCTACGCTATGGTAAAAAAGTCCAGAAAATGCATTTGGTGAAGAATATGTCGATTTTGTATTGAAAGAGGTACCGAGCATCAAAGCTTGTTTTTTCGAATTTCTTAGAATTCGACTGATAAGCCAGTGGTAAAACGAAAATTGAATTATGTAACGGTTATTCAGAATAACCGAAAAACGAAAGAGAACGTGTTTACTCTATGGAAAACCTAAAAGAATATTTTCAAATGTTAGCAAACCTATCGCAAGATGAAGCTAAGTCTCAAATTGCTGAAACCGTCAGTAGTATGGGTACAATGTCAGAGAATGAACGAATGGCCCAGACGAAGGGATTAATAAAAACGCTCTCCGAAATGCCGGAAGAGGTGCACACCAAAATACTTAAGGCGCGGTTAGAGGCCTTCGCGGACCTATCTGAAGATATCTTGTCACAGATGCTCGAGGATGGAGCCAAAGCTTTTACTGAACTTCCCAATGCAGTCCTAGAGCGGGAGAAACGTTTAATGAATAAAGTTCTCCCGGATCTTTCAGATGCCGCGAAACAGCTTGTTCAGAAATCGTTAGAAATGATGGGAGATTAACACACTAGAGACTCCTAGATCCGTCCTAGTGTTATTAATGGAAAAAATAACTCCCCCTCCTCATTACCTTTTAATTATGCTCGAAGGATTCCGATTCCAAACAGTATAACTGCAAGAAGCTGGAGTCCCTCGTAAATCTCTTTTATCTTTTCGTAAGCCAAGGCAGTTCCTTCAACAAAATAATCAAGCCCTCCGTAAAGACCTGATAGTGCCAGCGCAAAAAACGCCATTGCAAAAAAGAGGGGTAGATTCTTCCGATTTTTCAGGTAGGAACGAGTCGAAATTAAACCTAGAATTAGATAAACGAAGAAATACCCTAGTTCGACACTGTTTTCCAGCAGTTCCCAAATTACAAGTTCGGCCATGATCATACCTCCTGAGGTGCTTTCTTCGATTGACCGTAAATTTCTCGATATCCCCATGCAAAGAAAACCGCAGCTAGGAACTGAAAGCTCTCAATGATAGTTTCATACATTTCGTGCGCTGGGGGAAGAAACGTCTCGAGCGTCGGTAGCATCGTTCTTACAATCAAGATGACTGCAATTATTATGAAAGAGATAATAAATCTCTTCAATGGCTGGTAATGTGTCTTGTTGTAGATATTCCAAGTCAATAAAACCAGGCCAATACATCCTACACTAGTTATTATTTGAATAATTGGATGAAAACCCCATGATACTGACATTATTAGCACCTGTCTATATTCGTTTGTTGAACATTAGTTAGTTTAGTTGATTAGGCAAAAAGATCTCCAAAATCTGGAGCCTGCAATTTTTCAATTTGTGGAATAAATTTTGGCAGATATCGCTTGCTCAGCTCCAAGATCAAATGTGTTTCAGTGTCAGAATACTGGTGAAGGTATTCCTTAACCTTACTCTCATCATTTAGGCTGAATATACTGGACAAACTGTTTACTGCCTCTCTAATTTTATCCACGATTAGCTCGATGTTATCAAGCATTTGGGTCTCGCTCTTGGATTTTCTAAGCGTCTTTAGCAAAGATTTGAGGAATTTATCCTTGTTTTCACGACTAATCGTTCGTTTATCGATATCTATAACAAGGACTCTATTTTCATCATAAAGATGGACTAGCTCTCTCGATATTCCAATAATCCTGGCGTTTTTTGGATCCACATATGTCGTACTATATTCGATGTGATTTTTGGGGGGAAACAGAGTGAAAAGTCTTAATCCACGTACGACGTGGGATACGAGCAGTTCCTGTCCCATGACAATGATAGTATCATCAGCAAGCGCTGAAAAAATGGCAGCCTCCAAATTCTTACTAAATGATCCGATAAGAAAGTTGATTGAACCATCCTTAAGGTAAGGATCCCCCTTCGTACCCCTCGAGATATCATACTCGGGTAAACTGGAATATGATGAGCTAATTGATCCGAAACTGGCAATCTCGGATTCTAAATCCTTTGTAAAAACTATATCATTGGTTGAAGATTTAAACAGCTGTTTAATAATCTCACGGGAAAGCTCCTCAGCCTGCATTTTCAATAAATTTATTTTTCCGTACAATTGTTCTTCTTCTGAACTCTCAACCACATAGTTTAACGAAGCTATTCTTCTCTTGCCCGTGATTTCAGGATTTGTTCCTTCAATGGAAAAAATATATACATAAGCAATTTTATCTGTTTCTGGAAGAGGAAGGACCGCATCGAGAGCTGAAAATACTTCCCCACCACTTACATCCAGAGTTATACGACTTTTTAACGCAATTTTATTGGCCAAGCTATCATTTGCCTTATTAGTCGAAAAGATTGGCATTGGCCCTTGCTGGATATCAAAAACTGAAAGGAAAACCTCTGGGGATGACATTTCCATAACCTTGGAGCAAATGCTAATTTTGATGCGAGTTTCGTTATTCGAAGTAAATATAGGTCCGCAATTTTTGAGGTTATCTCGATAAACTTTCCACATTTTCCACATTTAAAAATTTTCAAATAGATAACAATTGATATCTAAGACAAAATCCCGCGGAACCCTTTATCTGCACCAATTGGGATCTGGTTGCTCCAAAAGCAGCATATCAATGAAATCACGAGCTAGAATACGGAAAGAACCAAACGTCTCTCCCTTCTAAGAAAAAACCTCAATTTTGGAAACAACCTTCCCTTTCAGGTAGAATATTTGTGAAATTGTCCATTAAATCGGGCGGAAGGGGTTTATCTTGGCTATAGATTAAAAGGTAGATTCTTAAGCAATATCGCCCTGTTTTATTGCGGAAACCACATTCCCCATTTTTTGCCCCAACCAACCTGGATTTGAGTAGCTTGATTCAAAAAATAGGGGAAATCCTCTATTTAATTACACAGAATACTTTAGATAACAGCGGTTTTGATACCAAAATGACCCACCCATAAAGAAATGGCTCGTACTGTGATTTTCGATTCTTAGGTGTGATTTATT
>JBHLSH010000051.1:0-29362 GCA_048881705.1 Candidatus Heimdallarchaeota archaeon
ACTCCGAATGAATCCCCACAACTTCTAATCTCTTATCTACTTCTGATTTACACTTTAGGTTTCCCTTTATAAAGACAACCTTTTGGTTGTATTAATTGATCTTCAATATTTCAAATTTCATATCTATTGGCAGAATTAGAAAAAATCCTTTCATCAATATGAAAGCCGGGGATATTAAGGTGAAATCAGGATAATTTGGGTAGATATGGATTTGGAGACGAAATAATTCGCAATGAAATTTTCCGTAACCTTCCATATTTCATATAAAAGAAAAAAGGAGAGAAATAGGGATCTTATTCTGCGAAGAGAATTTCGTCCCATGGTTGTCTGTAAAGCGCCGCTCGTTGGCGTTTTTGATCGAATACGTGCCCCATCATGCCAATAGATCTGCCAAGCACAAAGAGTCCGTTTAAAACTTCGCTATCTATGACATCCTGCTTTTCTTCCGGTGTCATATCGAGGTTTTCCATAAGATCAAGGAAAGTTATACCGATACAACCGTCAACATTAAGAATCAGATTGTTGCGTTTTTGAGTTGTAAGTAACTCAACCTCTAAAGCAAAATCAAGATATGGATGTTTTTCAAAGTTTTCGAACACGAATTCTTTAAGTAGCTGTACACGGACGTCTGGATTTTGAAGTGACTTGATACGATGCCCAATTCCTGGAATATTGATTCCAACGACATTTTTCATATAATCAACAAACTCAATTGGATGCATTCCTTTATCGAGTCCTTCCTTAAAGTACCGCGCCGCTCCTGCAATTGCACCACCGAATCTTGGGCCTATTGCTAGGATACCAGTCGCCAGAGATGACATTAGGTCTTTCCCGGCCCGGGCTGTTACGATGGCATTGTGGGCTCCAGAAACTGCGGGTCCATGGTCAGAAGTTAGTTTGACTGTCATTTCAATAAAATCCTGAGCGAACTGTGGGAGTTCACGTTTTAACCAAAGAAGCCCAATCACATATCCAAGGGACTTTTTCTCACGGATAATTGTGTCTAATCCTACTCCAGAGAACATGGGGACATCTCCCCGTTCATCACTGATTGTACATACTACATCAGTAGGACGGCGCACGATACCTAATCGAGATGCTTGGGCAAAGTCCATGGGCAACTTCGGAGGTTCGAACTCTTCAATAGGATCAATTTTACCCTCAGATTGGAGTTTTTTGAAGGTCTCATTGATTTTAGCGCCTAACTCATCGTACGTTTGAGGTACGATAGCCCCTACCTCTGCCAATACTCTGTTTTTGTAGTCCGCAGTTTCTCGATCTGTGCCAGCCATAGCACCAGCATGGCCAAATTGAAGCCCGGATGGCAATAGCTTCGCTGCTGTTCCAATACACCACATTACCAATGGTTTTTTGATTCTGCCATCCTTAATGGCCTCCGCAACCTCTAGTTCTCCTGTTCCTCCAACTTCTCCGAGGCATACCGTCATTTTAATTCTGGAATTGGCTTCATAACGTAACAAATGGTCTAGGAGGGAGGATCCTGCATATCTATCTCCTCCTATGGCTATACCCTCATATATTCCATCAGAATTCTGTGAAATCATAAAATTAAGTTCGTTGCTCATTCCACCGCTTTTTGAAACCAACCCTACGCTTCCAGGACGGTAAAGTTTCGATAAAACAATGTTTTCAATGGTACCAGCTGTATTCCCAATTTTGAAAGCACCAGCCCTCATTCCTCCCACTGTTGCTGGTCCAATGATCATTTTGCCTTTTTTCCTCGCAAGTTGTTTCAACATTCTGCTTTGGCGTTCAGGAATCCCTTCTGCAATTATAGCCACTGTTTTAATGGTATCCGATTCCAGAGCTTCCTTGGAGGTAGGAAACGCAGATCGAAACGAAGAGAAATTCACCAATACATCAACCTGAGGGTGATTCTTCAGTGCAAGAGATAGACGTCTATAAATCGGGATTACAATTTCTGTACCACCCCAAAAAACTTTGTGGTAACCTATTGCACCAGCTTGACTTGGGCGGATTATTGCCGCAACTGAAGGCTTTTTCCTTTTGCATACAAAATCAAAGTCTAGCATCCGTTGAATTGCATTTCTTTGAAAACCGTATACGATTGCTTGGGTATCTTCTGTAAACAATTCATAATTATCCATCTTATATCCTCCTCTATTCTCTTGCCTTTATACCAAGCGGGACAACCCGCGTCATATGGGTAAAACGATCATAGATTTCAATGGGAACTCCGATTTCTTTTCCGACCGCTTCCATTAGCTTAAGACCCTCTTTTTCATTTGGTCCCCCCCGTCTTACAAAAATCTTCACGTTTGCTTTCTTGAGCTTATCCGCAGACTTTCGTAAGGCACTAACAATCCCCGTGAAAGTGGCCTTGACATCCGTAAAGTTGGCAATGCCGCCCCCAACGATCAGAATCTTCGGCTTTCCTTGAGGATCAGGCTTTTCAGTAATGAGATCGATCAATGTCTGGGCATAGAGCTCGGTATGCTCTCGATTTGGATTACCCGAATATTCCCCATAATTTCCAAGATCTTTAGCATAGCCCAGATCGGCTATAGTATCCGTATATATAACACTGGCACCGCCTCCAGCAACCATTGTCCAAATGGGGGCGTCTCGATTTAGAATGGTAAGTTTAAGAGAAGCTCCCGTTTGTTCATCCAATGATCGGATGAATTCCTCCTCTTCTGACAACACTTGTCCAAATCCACGTGGGAATTCTACTGGATTGTCGGGATTTCCCCAGGTATCCATGTGTAAAAAGGCCGCAGTATCGTCCAAACGGGCTTTGAGATCCAAGGGAACGATTTCTTTATCTTCAGTAACTGCGAAGGGATTTATTTCCAGGAAAGAAAAATCCTGGTCTATATAGACTTGAAGAAGGCCTTTTATAAACGGAATGAGTACATCGCTTAGATCTCCAAGATCTGGCAGCTTTTCGGTCAGATTAAACGCGTTGATATCCGTCTCAATAGGAATAGGGACATGGGTGACCTTATCCCAATTCTCTTCTACGAATATTCCTCCCTCAAAGGAGAAGTGGATTATATCATTGTCTTGATCTGAAGTGAAAGCAACGTAGAATTCTTTTTCATGAGGAACAAAGGGTTCAACCAGAATACGATTAAGAACTCCAGCTGTTCCGCTGACCTGTATTTCCTTTCCCAGCTTCTCGTTTAGAAATGTTTTTAGTTCATTAAACTCCGCATTAAGCAACAATAATCCGGCTTTACCTCTTTTTCCAAAGAGTTGGTCGGGCTTTGCCGCCAATCTCTCCTTTTTCAACCAAGGGTGTTTACCTGCAAGTTGGTCAAGATCAGTCTCTGGTGTAACCACAACGACCTTTCCATGGTATTGAAAGTCGGGGTAATACTTTGGAAGTTCCTTTGCAAGCAATTGTTTTGCTGCAAGTTCATAAATAGATTTCTGGGCCATTTTTTCAGCTCCTAATTAGTTTCGATTCGATTCATATCCAATTGTAAAATTGGGGTCAATAATCCTCTGCTGATAGATTGTCACGGTTTTATCTTGACAGGGAACTGTCATCCAACTAGTCACCTGTAATGACTAAAAAAATAATTATCGAACTTCTATCTTAATGCAGTTCATGATCAATTAAAGGGAATAAGGGCCATTTGGCCAAAGCTAAATACCTATATTGATCGAATAAGGGCCAAGCTACCAGCTTTAAATTCCTTCTGTTGTCTTGATTCTTTATCCGCCGTAACCTCATTGTAATGAGGTTAGGGCTATAATCATGCCTTCCTCCATATTTTCTAGAGAAATGGAGAAAACAAGGAAAAAGATAATTGAAAGCTAGGTGATGTTGAAATGGAGAGTACAAACATATCAAGTGATTTTTCAAGGCGAGAATCCCGTTATAAAAATATTGACTCTTCTTTATCCAGTTGATCATGAGATATCTAAAAGTAGGTCAGAGCTGTAGTATTTCGTTTCGCCAAATTTAAAACATTACTTAAGAACCCGGTTCGTCAACTCTTCATTGCCCAGTGCTAAGAATAATCCTTCGAGATAAAAAAATCGAGTAAGTATCAAAATGGTAAGCTTTTGCAAGAACTGTGGTTCTTTACTTCTTCCACAAAGGAAAGATGATGGCAAGGTAATCCTCTATTGCAAGGTATGCGACACAAAATTTGAAGATCAATTCACTGAAAATTCCTACCAAGTGAAATCTAAGATTCGGCACACGGAAGAGGATTTATTGACTGTTATTGAGGATCAGGCAGACTTTGATATTAGACCTACCACTCGTATTGCCTGTCCCCGCTGTTCACATCATGAAGCCCGATATTGGGAAGCTGAAAATCGCAAAAAAGAGGAATGGGAAACGACCACTTATTACAAATGTACAGCTTGCAACTGGGTTTGGTCTGAATAGATAAGGTTTCTTACCGAGAATGGATTTGAAAGCTTTTATCCTTGCATTCGGATGATAGATCATTTTAAGTGACGAGTAATAATGGGGAGGTTTTGGAATGATCAAAAATTACCTAGATAAGCTAGTTTTGGTGATACGTGCATCAGGGAAAATCTTTCTTTCTCATCGTGAATGCAGCCAATAATAGAAAACCGATTATCAATCCTAAGCATATTAATAAAGAGGTTGAGGGATCAAGGTCCGGTATCTGAAAATCAATGTAATCTGCAAGAAAGAATTCGGCTGCAACATAGTTCAAATGGTTAGCTATAGAGTATGGTGAATTTCCACCTGCGGCAATCCCAAAGATAAACTGTCCGAAGAATGCCTCGAAGTATGCCACGGCGAGTCCCCAGCCTAGCGCATTCTTATCGAAAATGATTCCCAAGAAAAGGAAGATTGTGCCATAGACGCTCACCCACAATCCTAGATAGAGCCACACACCAAAGAGAACATTAAAATTGTTAAAGAGCAAGGAAAAGTCTTGAACAATGAAAGATACTCCCAAGAGTATTATTGTGGCATCTAGATTCACAATAATAACACCTAACACAATTACTGTTATCCATTTGACCACTACAATTTCTTCTCTGCGAACGGGTCTTGAAAGGAGTTGACTAATGGTTTTGCTCTCCTTTTCATCTGCTATTGCTGAAATCCCCAAAATAAGAGAGATCAGGGGGAGAACAGCGAAACTAAAGATATTGGTGTTCTGGGACATACTTACTATATCGATATAGGTACCAATGGTCGCTGATGTTAATGTTATTGCTGGAAGGAGCGGCAATATGCTTATGAATATTAATAGGTATGTCTTTTTGTCATAAAGAACCTTTGCGAAGAATATCTCTCCCAAAAACCGTCCCCTTTCAATTATCGAAGGAGTGTAAACTTGATTTGAAAGATTAGTACCCATATATTACACCATCTCTGTATTAAGTTAGATAATCAAATATCGCTTCAATATTATCCGTAGTACTTTCCAGATGTTGAATTAACAGATCGTTTTCGACAATTAGCTTTGTCACGGCTGGATAAAATTTCCTTGGTGCTTCTGTAACCACTACAAGATCTTCTCTACCTTTATCAACGTTGAAAGTCATAGAATGCACAATACTCTCCTCGATCAAAAGTTTTGAAAGCATTTTAAGCTCATTAGAAGGAGCTCGAAAAAGAATCTGATGTGGAAACTGATCTATTAAATTAAGGATCTCATCAGGCGGTCCTTCTGCCAACGATTGCCCGCGATGAATTAAAACCAGCCGAGTACTCATTTGATCTAACTCGTAGAGAATATGACTAGAGATTAAAATAGTCACTCCCTGCTGATTTAGATCCGAGACAAGTTGTTTCATTTGCCTACGGCCCAAGGGATCAAGGCCTCCAAAAGGTTCATCCAAAACAAGTAACTCAGGGTTATGTACAATGGCCGCAGCAACCTTTAATCTTTGTTTCATTCCTTTTGAATAATGTCCAATCTTCTTCCCTTTTTCAGCCAGACCTACCTTTTGCAGGGCCTCCTTTGCTGCAGCCTCCGCTTGTTGTCGGGGAAGGAGTAGTTTCGCCAGTGATGTCACAAATTGTTTACCGCGCATCCAAGGATACGTATCTTCGTGTTCTGAGACATAACCGATTCGTCTTTTGAGGTTAGCATTATTTAGGGGATCTTCGTTGAAAACACGCACTTTTCCAGCATCTGGTGATATTTCCCCCATTATTAATTTCAGCGTTGTTGATTTACCTGCGCCATTCGGCCCTAGAAAGCCTGAAACCGATCCTCTTTTCACTCGCATGCTCAACCGTGATACTGCAACTACATCTCCAAAGGCCTTTGAGACTTCGTTAATTTCAATCATCTTGAATGCCTCCGATAAACCTGAATAATGACAATTAGCAACCCAGCGAATATGTAGAGTCCAAGGGCTCCTAGAACCATCCAACTATCGATTCCAATGCCATCTGCTAGATTGAGAGTGTAAGAACCTTGGAAACTCGCATATTCTACTGTTGTTGCCCCTTTAAGAATATAGGATGTCAAAAGGAGAACTGTGAGAATATCTAGTAATAATTGGAGTCCTTCTTCTCCGCTTTCACCGAAAGCTAATGGTGGAATTATCATGCTGATTATAAAGAGGAGCATAAAAGCTGCCAAACCAGAATAAAGCCTGCGCTTCGTTAAGGATGAAAACGCGAGAATCATTGCTGCGTAGGTTATGGTAATGAGTTCTGTGAAAATGATGACATGTAACAGTAAGGGGAGCGCTTCAATAAAATCTATACCACCTATTCCTATATACAATAGGAAGAATTCAATAATATAAGGTAAGACTAAAGCAATATTGCCAAATATGACGAAAGCTCCGAATTTTCCAATAACATACTCGTATTTTTCCAGTTTTGAGTAATATATTTCATTCGTTTTGTTGGAAATATCATCCGCGATTAAACCCGCCCCTATTAGTACAAGCAAGATTAGGATGAAAATACTTGTTCCACCCACGGTAAATGATGCACTTGCAAAAGGCCCATTCCCATTCCCATTATCCGTTGAAAAAGTGGTCTGAAAGGTAACAATACCTCTCACTAATGATAAAAGCGTGTTTTCCATCAATTCCATCGGCGTGAGAAAAGCGATCCCCGTAAGCGGATTCGTCGATAAAACTAGATCTTTGGTAGCCAAGATGAACATATTTGTTAGGATTAATGTAAACATCAAAAACCCGAAAAGAATCTTTACAGCTCTTGATCTGTCCCATTGATGTTTCCACCAGTACCAAGAAATTGACCAGATACGATACAAGCGCCCTCTGCGAGTGCCTTCATAGGGGCGAAATGAAAACCTTCGAACGTAGACATCGCTTGATTTTTGTGTCAAATGATCAGCTCCTGTTTCGTTTCAAATAGGTCGACAAAAACATCTTCCAGGGTACTTGATCTGCTTCCGATATAACGAATTTCGGCCCCGACCTCATAAGCGACCTTAAACAGCGTTCTTTCGATTTCAGGTGTGATTTCCACCTCAATATAGGCTCTCTCCGTAGATACCTGAAGTCCCTTTTTCATTAGGGCACTTAGGAACTCCTCCTCTTTTGATTTTACTTTTACACTTATTGTCGTACGCTTTCTTTCTGTTAATTCGTTTATTTTTCCCTGTGCTAGAATTTTTCCTTGCGATATAACAATTGCATAATCAGTGGTTTGTTCTACATCACGTAGGAGATGTGAACTCAGAATGATATGTTTCCCTTGATCTGTCTGCAAATCCCGAATGAGTTTTAGCATTTGGACTCTCCCCCCAGGATCCAAGCCGTTGGTCGGTTCATCACAAATAATAATCTCAGGATCATGAACTAATGCAACCGCGAGCTTAACTTTCTGTCTCATCCCCAAACTAAAGGTATCTAGCGTTCTATAACGTTCTTCTCCTAACCCGACATAATAGAGGCTATCACTGGCTCTTTGCTTACTTTCAGAGTTTGATAACCCGTTCATTCGAGCACAGAATGCGACAAATTTCATAGCAGTCGTATCTGGAACAAACGACGTGTTATATTCGGGGATGTATCCGATATTATCTCTCACTTGATTGATTTCTTTCCGGATATCGTAACCTAAAACAGTAGCCATTCCCTTTGTGGGGCGAATGATTCCCAAAAGAGTTCGGATTAATGTGGTTTTACCTGCCCCATTTGGGCCTAACAGGCCTACTCCTCCAGATGGAACATTGATGGTCACATCATCAATTCCACAAACAGTACCATAAAACTTTGACAGGTTCTGTGTCACAATGATTTCTGAGAGCAAATCTGTCCTACCTCATGACAATATGCCAACAAAGGCAAGAGATCACAATCGTGGTTTAAAGCTAAAGATCTAGGCATTTGGGATCTATATTACGGTCGTTTTCTACCAAAAAAAGACCAGAAAAACGAATCACCGAGGGAACGGTGGAATACAATACCTAAAGTCGTTGTACCTTAAATCCAGAAGGCTTGAGATCGTTTTTGACGGAATTCATACTTTTACAGTCTGGTGGATTAAATCTACTCGAAGGACATGTTTCCTATATGCCCGTGAACTCGACTCATTACCTGTCTTTGTGCTGGTTATCCTTTTTCTTCCACCTATTGTGTATAACAATTGCAGCAATTGAAAGGATCAGCGATAATTCGAATGGAGTTGTATCAGTAGTCGTATCAGTCGGAGTTGTCTCTGTTTCAAAAGTAATATCGCTTACGAATGAGAAATCCATCGCTATACTTCGGAATCCCAAATAAGTCTCTACAACAAAATCACGGAAATTTCCCGTCAAGTTCTGCAAATCCGATAGAATACTTGATAGTCCAATAGTATCAGTCAGTTCTATCAACTCCACAGAGCGGTTATAGATTTGGGCTCCAATAGCAGATGACGTGTTGATTCCTTGTTCGAAAGTACTTTGACTTCCGCCTCCTATGTACTGTGCGAAGTCGCTGAATATTTGTGTCCCGTTGTCCTTCAACTCCAGGGGTGCTTCAAGACTGTTATAGGCATTTTTGATATGGTCCCTCATCCCATAGGAGTATGTGAAAAATCCATATTCATCTGAAGGATTAACTGCGCTCCCATTCCCGTCGTAGTCAACCTTGGTTCCCAACAAGGTATTAGCTATTGCTTCGCCTAACGAATTCGCCTCTCCAACCGTAGTAATGGGCTCCTTAACCATATTTGAAAGAAGCTGGATGTCCTGGATCGCTCCTAAGGCGAATCCTTGTCCATTAGGGGTGGGAGTGCCCAGTTCCCATCGGTAATAGATATGCCCAAGGTGTGTACGTACACCACTAGGTTGATTGTGAGTAAACAAGAGCTCCTTGGATGAGCTGCCATTATGATAAATTTCTATTCCGTTGAAATTGGATTCTCTGGCAACTCCGATTATATTTATATCAGATTCAATCGTCTCATTTTGATCAAAATCAAACGAATGGGTTTCGGATCCGACGAACGCCAGCTCAAATGCAGGATGAAATGAAGAAGAAACGTTGTTTATGATTGTGACACGGTATGTACTAGAATCAGTAATACCATCTCCGATCTCGAAACTAAATTGGATATGAGCTGTTTCTTTCGGGGATGCAACGGCAGACCGTGATCCTTGTGCAAGTACTAACACTGCAAGGAAAAAAGCAAGTGTGAACAGGTTATATTTCATTTTATAGATTTTCACAGTACCTACTCTCTGTTTAATTTTCGGATAGCAAAATAGTCCTTACACTTCTGGAATTTGATCATCGGGAAGGGAAAACACCTTTGCTAGACTTATATTCACCTGAGAAGTGAAACTTTCATCAAAATAGCTGTCTCGGAAAGATTTTTCACTGGTTTGAATCACATATTTTGCTAATTCATCGATTGATTTTCGTAATTTTTGGTCATCCCTTGTTGCCCATAGAAGGATTTGTAATTCTCCTCCAATCGTCTTAAAAGGCTTTTTACTTATTAAAATCTTGTGTTTGCCTGCATCGAGGGATTTAAGCTCAGGAGACTTCGTTATCTCTGATAATAAGGATTGAATGCCAACAAAAGCTCCTCCCGCGAGTAAAGTATCAACTTTGAACTCTTCCCCAGTAAAAGAGAAAGAATAGGGAGAGATTCCAGCAGTAGAAACTATTAAAAGATAAATAGGTTTGCCCTTGAAGAACAAACCTCTTACAAATAAGGTTACACCGATAGTGATAGGGATAACGATCAAGCCGAATATAATGAGGACCTCGATTGGGAATGGAGGAGCGGGGTTAATATTCGATAAATCTACACCGTTATTTTCGAAAATTTTAATTGATCCATCTTCAGCGCCGACAACCAAATCAAGGAACTTTTCATCCTGACCGTCCAGATCGATTAGGAACGGTGTTAGTCGTTTACTTTGAAACTGAATAGATCTGAAGGGATTATTGGCATTTGAAATAACGACTTGATCCCAAAGCGGGAATTCTTCTCCCTCGCTTATTCCTCTATTACGTAAGTAGGCAAGTCCATCCTCTGCTGTTCCGACCACGAAATCGGGAAGATCCTCAGTTCCTCTCGGATAAATTGCAATCGGGCTTGCAAAATCCCCTACAACGATCCCCTTGAAAACATCTGGATTTTCAATCCAATTAGGGACATTTGGCGTTCCCTGATTAATAAAGGCATTCAATCGGCCGTTTTCGTCTCCGACAACTAGATCAATTAGGCCGTCTCCGTCAATATCTGCCGCCGCGGGCTTTGCATATCCCGATACGTTGAGTTGAGAGGTATAAGTTTCATTTAAAGTTAGGATAAGCCCAGTTCTCGCCATTAGATGGAGAGAACCCGAAGCGTCTCCAATAATGACGTCCATTTGATCGTCGTCATTGAAATCAAGGAGAGCAGGAGCAGAATGAATCCATTGCTCAACAAAAACTCCTGTTTCCTCCGTCTCGAACTTGAAAGTTGTTAAATTTCCCCCTCCGTTTTTTTGGTACAAAAGGGGCCCCGACTCTCTTCCGCTTATCAAATCGTAATTGGTATTGCTTTGAAAGTTTAATAACAGGGGGTGACTAAACCCATTCACATTGTTGTACCCTTCTAGAGGTAAGGCAATCCATAATCCCTCTGTTTGACTGGTAGACCCTGTAGCTGGGATTGCCGTTAACATAAAGAAGGTAAAACAGGCTGTTAGAACAATCCGCTGTTTATCTCGAGGCATAAAAATTTCAAATTTGGAAGTTGGTCAAAAATTAAAAATACATTTTATAATAGAGTCGTAGTTTTTTTTGGATTTCAGGGTTGATGGCTGAAAACAGCCTTAAGCCCAGCCCGCCAACTTGGTGCATTAACATATCCCGTATATCATTAATTGTTTTGATTAAAAGCGGTACCGCTGATTTGATATCTGGAACGAAATCTCCAGTTCTATTCCTTCATTGAAATTCATCATATATGATTGGCAACAGAATCCAAGTTCAAAGGTACACATTAAAGGGCATAAATTTTAAGCATCATCAAGCTTTTGGAGGTTGGTAAATGGAAAAAAAAGCTATTCAAGATTACTATCCAGATGATTTTGCCAAATGTTATGGTTGTGGGTATTTAAACGAAAAAGGTCTAAAAATTAAAAGCTATTGGGACAACAAGACTGAAAGTTCAGTCTGTTCGTTTGACCCGGCTCCTTATCATACCGCGATCCCAGGATTCGTATATGGAGGACTCATTGCGTCGTTGATAGATTGTCATGGTACGGGTACTGCGGCCGCCGCTGGATATAAACATGAGCAGCGGAAATTAGGAACCGATCCACCAATCAGGTATGTAACAGCTTCACTGCAGGTAGATTACTTAAAACCGACGCCCATCGATACAAGACTAGAGTTACGGGCAGAGGTGAAGGAAGTGAAAGGTCGAAGAATTACAGTAGATGTGGTCCTCTCCGCAAATGGTGAGATCTGCGCAAAAGGGACAGTTATTTGTGTGAGGATAACAGAATCAATGTTGCCAAAATCCAGTGGAGTTTGATACAGAATTTACCGCTTAAAATCACGGTATTTATGATCTAATAGATCTCTAATTCTTTCCTCCAATTGGGCTATTGTCATATCCTCATTGCGTAAGGTTAAATCAAAGTTATACCTGTCTCGGAATGAAATTCCGTAAATTCTCTCCAATCTATCACCATCAGTACTGTCACGGAGGCGGATTCGACTTATCAATTCCTTTTCCTGCATTCCATATTCCGCCCGATTTGGATCCCTCGCAATCCTGGCCGCAATTACGGGAGCGGTCACTTCCAACCAAATCGTCGTACCGTGGGTTCCAATTGCAAATGGGGCCATTCGACCTACGAAAATTCCGCCCTCTAGAAGAGCCATACGTAAAGCATGACGTTCGATCTTTAGATCGACCTCCTCTGCAAATTTCTCGTCCTGAGAATTCTTTATATGACTCATAAATTCATCCAGATTCTCTTCTTTCCAACCGGACTCTACTGCAATCTTTCGGATGAAAGTTCCCGCCCCTGTTATGGTCAGATTCATCTGATGTCTAAATTTGAAATAACGTTTGATAAAGATGGCAACAGTGTCTTTACCTGTTCCTGAAAATCCTCCTATTGCTATGATTGGAGTCTTACGTTTTTGGACAGTTTTCTGGTATTCCGTGAGAAGACGCGCCTCATAATCTCGTAAACGCGGAATCATTGTTCCCATAAGCATATGGCCTCTTTTCGGGGTTCAACTCGGTTGGAAAATGGCAATGAGAAAGCTCCAAAAGCTAAGGTGTCTTAATACCCAGAGCATCCATTGGAGAGCGACCGAATCTCACGTCCATGGCGAAAGTTTGTGAATATAGTCTTATACGAGCAAGAATAACAAGGATTTATGAGAATTGGTGGTGGGGTCTAGTCAAATAGAATCCAACGAAACGATTCATAACATGAGAATCCCTGCTCATTATTAGCATAACAATCTCACAGGGAGCATTATACGATCTAGGAGGTGTTTTGGCAGTAATTGTAGTAATCAACAAGCCTGCGGAAAGCTCGAACCATTCTCTCGGGGGTAGCAAAAACGGGATAATCATTAGACTCAAGGTATCTGACTGCTGGAGAGTTTATTCCTGAAAGAAGGGTTGTAATCAGGACAGGACGCTTATATTTCTCCGAAAGCTCCAAAATAGATTTGAACATAGAAGTTTCTAGCTCTCCAATCATCCCTAAACTTGGCTTGTGTTCATCAGGAACTAACGGAGATTCCATTGCAAGAGACGACAGATACGAAAATGAGCCAACCCCCAGGAGTAACACAGCTTCGACATCAGGCATTTCTTCGAAAATCCCCTTTATTATATCGACTACATTCGATATATCAAGGCTGGCAACAGTATCGATCGGATTTCCATGGCTCCAAAAGGGAGGGAGAATATCGTTGATTCGCGTAATGATTCTTTCATTTAATTGTTCTAAGATAATGCCATGTCGTGAGCATGCATCAGATGCCATAACTCCCCACCCACCTCCCCTGGTTAGTATTACCACCCTTCCCTTGGAAAATTTCCATTGTGGGCCTATCCATTTCGAAAATGTTAACACTAAGTCGAACATTTCTTCAAGAGAATTAACAATTATAGCTCCCGCACTTTCTAAGATGTTTTTAAAAACCCGATCATCGCCAGAAATTGCACCTGTATGTGATAAGGCCGCTCGTTTTCCCGCTGCGGTTCCTCCCGCCTTTAATAGGATTACCGGCTTTTTTTTAGAAACCTTTCTTACCAGCTCAACAAATCGTCTGGAATCTCTAATTCCTTCTATATAAAAACCCAGTATTTTGGTCTTATCATCGTACAGCCCAAAATACTCCAAAAAGTCTGACATGGCCAAATCAGCCATATTTCCAGCTGAAACGTAGGTATTCAGCCCTATACCCCTTCGTGACGCCACCGAGATACCAATGGTTCCAATGTTGCCCGACTGACTTATAAAGGACATCACTCCTTTCCGTAAGCCGTACACTGGCCACATAACCGCATTTAAGTTTACACGAGTAGAAACTATTCCCATACCATTTGGCCCAATCAAACGGATCTTGTGTTTGCGTGCATAGGAACCTATTTGCTTTTCTAGAAGTCGGCCTGCTTCACCTGTCTCCCGAAATCCACCCGTAATAATCACAACATGCTTGACCTTGCGTGCATGACATTGCTCAAGTATAGAGAGAACGAATCTTGCTGGAATGATGATGATGACCAGATCTAATCTTACATCTGGCGGGATCTCAAGGATCGTCG
Source organism: Candidatus Heimdallarchaeota archaeon (assembly GCA_048881705.1). Classification (GTDB taxonomy): domain Archaea; phylum Asgardarchaeota; class Heimdallarchaeia; order Hodarchaeales; family Hodarchaeaceae; genus Hodarchaeum. The sequence continues at coordinate 14,210 of JBHLSH010000051.1, forward strand.
GATAAACCGTGTATCCGAGAACCTCCTTGGCGACAGGATGAACAGGAAAAAATTGCCCTGTATATTTGTTCTGGATGATGTTCAAAGCTATAAGGAATCCCCAAGATGAGAGCTTCCGAGATGCCCCAACCAATGCTATAGCTTTTGGATTAAAGAACGGGTCTAAATCTAAATCCATTTTTCAAACAGTCTCCAGAGACGTCTTTTGACGACCCAGATCCCTAATAAGCTTCCAATCAAGGTATTTAATAAGATAAGTTCTGTAAAAGCTTCTTATTTTGTATCTTTATTGTATTCACAGATATGCAGGTGATCAGGCTTCTAGGATGAAAATATCGGACAATCTATTTATCTAGGGGTATTGAAACTCTCTTTATTCGTTGCACGCGGAAGAAAGATTATGTTTAAAGGCCACGGTTTCTCATCTACTTCATGCGAGTTCTTAATCAGAAAAATCTAGAGGCGGAATGGAATAACTTGATCTATGCTCCGAAGCAGCTAGGAGCAATGTCCCTCGATTTAACTGTTCAAATGATACTAGAAATCGGATCAACACAAGCAGCTATAGATTTCGGGGGTAGTGAATATCAAGACGCGAAAAAGATCCCAGTCTCGCCCAAGTTAGGGAATGATCCCAAGTACGGCTGGTGGGAGTTGGGTGAAGGAAGCTATTTCGTGCATTACAATGAAAAACCTCCTGAAAACGGCATCACATTGGTTTTTCCCCACGAACGTTTAATACGGACTGGATGTTACCACCCTCCAGTTCTATTCATTCCTCCCGCCTCCTCATCCCAAAGGCCTTTTTTGGAGAGTCTTCTTCACGTAAGTTCAGAGGGTATTCGTATCAAGGAAAATGCCCGTATTTCAAGAGCGATCACCTTGCTAATTGACTAGATAAAGAACAATTCTCGAGTTCTTTGGATAAGACGGATGGAATGGCGGAAGTAACCTGTATGAAGTGTTATCGAGGGTTGGATCTAGTCATTGTCTTCGCTAGGTTCGTCGAGTTCTGGGATATCAGCAGTCATTATACGGGTGAAAAGATCCAGTTCCGAAATGAGGTCACTTGCTAGGGTAATCTGTGTATCGTGGATGTTGAGAAAGATTTTCTGGCCAAAAAATAGACTCCCACTTACTGTGATAAGTTCTTCTTCTGAAGGACGCTCGGCTGAGGTTATATCGGGTAAAAGGTCTGTCCAAACAAGTGATGTTGGATTTTCCTCTTCAAACAAGGACTCATCAATAATCTCGAAACCGATCAGTTCAGAACTGGTCAATTTCCATAAAGGGATCGCATACTTTTTTTGATCTATCAATCCAACTAACGCCATATCTTTCCTTTCACATCTTCGAATAAAACTGAGTGAGCAATTGGAGATCATAGATGCAATGAACTGCCAGAAAAACACCTTCACATTACCTTGATAGACATTGAGGGGAAGAGCCAAGATGTCCGCGACCCGAGAAGCATCAAAGTCTCGAACATCCAGCTCCAACTGCCAGGTGCGATGCCTTAGATTCAAATAATCATAAAGGGGAGGAAAGCATTCCAATAGGGAACTTTCACCAAATGCTGCTTCTTCTTCTGTCAAAGATGTCTTTGATCCATGTTTTTTCTTCATGTTCTTCACTTTCGTTTTCCTCTCACTGACTGACCTCCGCCGCCTCTTTATAAGCACCCCAAAATACACGATCGTGCATACTCTGGAGGAAGTTGAATTTGGATCAGACCTGGGGGGAATCTTCTGACGCAAAAATGGCGTTTAATTCGCTTAAATGACCGTGATGCATATTAGAAGATGTGGAAGCGGGATTAGAACTCAATGACCTTTTTTGATGACATGCTTTAATGTTTCAGTTAATCTTTCAACATTTTGCAGCGTAGCCGTATGCCCCATCAATCCAATCCTCCAAATTTTCCCCGCTAGAGGGCCCAATCCTCCTCCAATTTCGATTTTGTAATGTTCTCGAAGAATACGACGAATCTTGACGTCATCAACGCCTTCCGGGATCCGTACCGTATTCAGCATTGGTAACCGGTGAGGTTTGTCTACCATCAATTGTAGATCCATTTCTTCCAACCTCTTTACCAATTCGTTATGGCTATCGATGTGTCTTTTGAACACATTCTGGATGCCCTCATTAAATACGAGCTGTAATGCTTGATATAAGCCATAAATCATGTTTGAGGGAGCAGTATGATGGTATATCCGTTTTTCCTCGCCGCTCCAATAACGATTTGCCAGACTTGCATCAAAATAGAAGCTCGGGACTTTTTCTTTCCGTTCAAGCACACTAGAAAATGCTTTTTCAGAAAATGTAACGGGTGCTAAGCCTGGTGGACACGACAGACATTTCTGCGACCCACTGTACACTGCATCCAATCCGCATTTATCCACATTAACTTGCATACCACCTAAGGTTGTGACGCAGTCCACCAAGAATAGGGAATCTGTTTCTTTAACGAGTTTTACAATATTCTCAATGGGGTTTTTGACACCTGTAGACGTTTCCCCATGAACCGCAGCTATTATCTTGTAGTCCCGCTTTGAAAGTTCATCTTCAATCTTATCTTCTAGAATGGGAGTCCCCCATTTAAACTCAATGTGGCTCACATTTGCTCCCAGCCTTGAAGCCACCTCAATCATGCGTTTACCAAAAACTCCGTTTACCAAAATCAATACTCGATCTTTTGGTTCAATTAAATTAACTAGGCAAGTTTCCATCCCCGAAGAGCCTGTACCTGATACTGGGTACGTTGCTTCATTATCAGTCATAAACAATTTTCTCAAAAGATATTGAATTTCATCCATGATTAGAATAAAGTAAGGATCCAGATATCCCAAGGTTTTACAAGTCATTGCCTTGTAAACTTCAGGAGGAACATGCGAAGGTCCCGGGCCCATCAATAAAATTTCCTCAATACCGTCTAAAAGATTTTTCAATATTTTTTACCTCTCTGTTGACACCAATTTGGCTGCAAATCCTATTGTTCTTATTATGCTCTACTGTTCAAAAACTCGGGTAAAACGAAACTGCCGTAAAAAAATGTCCAAGAGGGGCAATTCGTCTCATTAACACTTTCGCATGTGTTCGCTGTCTCTTGCTATGGTCGTTTTGGGGCACTTGTTTCAGTCATGCTAGATCAGGGCTTTTTCGAGATTCCTGGGAAATTGAAATATGATTTTAATAACAGCTAAAGTTATTTGAAATACTAAACCCGAGAAACTCGAAGAGGCTTTAAAATGGATTTGGAACTTGAAGGAAAAGTAGCCCTGGTGGCGGCGTCTTCAAAAGGGCTAGGAAGGGCTGTGGCCCTTGGATTGGCAAGGGAAGGCGCTAAATTGACTGTTTGCTCCCGAAACGAGGATCTCTTGGCCCAAGCTACACAAGAAATAGAAATCCTTGGGCGAGAGGTGCTTGCCGTCCCTACCGATCTTACTAAATACGAGGAAGTTAGACAGCTTGTGGGGAAAACCATTGATCGGTATGGAAGGATTGATATCCTTGTTACTAATTGTGGAGGACCTCCTTCGGGGACATTCCTCGATTTCAGTATTGAGGATTGGCAAAATGCAATTAATCTTAGCTTAATGAGCACAATCTACTTATGCAAGGAAGTTATTCCTATAATGGTAAAGCAAGGTTCAGGACAGATAATCATGAATACCTCAGTGACGGTAAAACAACCAAACACCAACCTAATTCTGTCCAATGTTCCCCGAGCGGGAGTTACTGCCCTAGCTAAGACACTATCCAATGAATTCGGAAAGTTCAATATTCGCGTAAATGTCGTCTGTCCAGGATATACTCGTACGGAAAGGATCGTCAATTTAGCAGAAACATTGTCCAAAAAACGGGGTGTACCTACTGAAGAAATCCTCAAAGACTGGGAACAACAAAATGCTTTGGGACGTATCGGTGAACCGGAAGAATACGCTAACGTTGTTGTTTTTCTCGCTTCAGGAAGGGCCAGTTATCTAACCGGAGTTACCCTCCAAATTGACGGAGGCCTTGTTCAAGGATTGCTTTGAACCCAGATACATGTCGAATCAATCGAATCGCGTATCGGTTTGACTTGTTTAGTCTTGAGTATATTCATCATCTAGGAAAGTGATGACCTTCATTTCTCTGGTTTTTTTCCAATTATGATGTTCCTTTTCTAAGCAAACCAAGAAAGAACTCCACAACGCCGCCGTATTGGACTTTGAGATGTTCTGTCTTCTGGAAGCCGTGACCAGCTTTTCTTTCCACATAAATTTCCACATCTTTCTTTAAAGACATTGCTTTCCCGAAAAAAGTGTAAATTGGATCTATTGGACAACGAGAGTCATTGGCTCGATGAACTATATACAAAGGATCCGCCAAATTTTCCAGAAAGTTTATTGCTGATCTATCTTCATACAATTCTGATCTGTCTTCTGGGGGCCCCAAAAAGAAACGTTCTGTAAAGGCTTGGAATATTCGGTCTCCTAACCTGTGCATTTCGAACCAATCAGTTATTCCAACTATGGCGGCACCCCCATCGAACAGGCCTGGATGCTTTGTTAGAGTTAAAAAGGTCATAAAACCTCCGTAACTCGCACCCGTCAGAAAATGAAAACCACCCTGAGGGTATCTTTCCCTTAGGTAGTTTAACGCATAAATTACGTCCTGTAAGTCGCCTCCTCCTAAATCTCCTAGATTTAATTGTAAAAACTCTTTTCCATACCCTGTACTACCCCTAATATTAGGACAGAAGACCGTAAAACCCGCTCCTGCATATAGTTGAATGATGTTTCCCATAGCTTGCCAGTCTTGCGAGAATTCCCAAGATGGACCTCCATGAATCAAAATAATAACTGGTTCGCCAGGAAGTTGACGGCCATTGGGAGGTTTTACCAAAAACGCAGGTATCTCTCTTGAATCGAAACTGGGATAAGTGAGAAATTTGCCCTGCGACAATGGCAATGGAAAATTGGATGGCATACTATCAATTAGTTTTTTGGCTTTCTTTTGTATTATGTTATATTCATGAATCTGAGTTGGGCTGCCCATACTAGACCAGGTGAAGTAGAATTGTTCCGAATTTCCTTTAACAGTTCGCAGAGGTTCAACCCATCCTTCTGGTATTGGAAGTTCGACTGGGGTTTCCTGATCCTGCCAGTTCTCAACATATATTTTCGTAGAACCATTCTTCTTTGCGGAGTAAATTATCTCTGTTTTTCCAGGCACCCATACAGCCGAAGTATAATCGATAGCCAGGCCCTTTTTGGTACCTTGGAGAAAAGCAAGCGAATCATCAGCCTTTTGCCACACGGCCAAGGAGGGGTCGCCTGGAGCATCTGATGATAGCAATAAGTTCAGTCCATCTTCACTCCAGGCCATTGAATTGTTTATACTGTCTCTGGATGCTTCAATTTCACTATCTATGGCACCAGTATGATAGTTGATTATTCTAACTGTTGAAGCTGTGGGATTATCTGGTTTGATTTCAGCCCAACTGATCAATGGCTGCTGGGGATTAACTTGAAAGAAACCATCGACAGGTAGTCTCTCAGTCTGGTATATGGTTTTTAGTTCAGCTTTTGGGAGATCATATTTCCATAGACAAATATCTGTCTCAGAAGATCCACTAAAGAGTATTGATTGCGCATCAGGAGTCCATTCTATTGTAAATACCCTGATCGAATCAAGCTTCAACAGGAGATTCGGCTTATTTGAGATTAAATCGGTCAAATATAGATCATGTTTCTCGTTTCCTCCCTGTTCTTTCGGGAACACAAATTTAGAATCATCTGGAGATAACGCTCCGAATACAATCCGCTCTCCAACGTCTGTTATATTAATCCACTTGTCTAGCTCATCTAGGTTTATCCTATAGACTTGGTGAAAATCTGATTTATTGCTGATAACTAAAAGAAATTCACCAGAATGGGCTATATCAAGCAAGATAAGATCAGGAATGTCAAGAATTTGTTTTAGCTCATTTAGGTTCACAGACAACATCATCCCTCAATCAACGAGGTACTAGGATAAAAATTCTTATGTCTTGCCCATTTCTATTTGATAATGGGACAACAAAATCCATTATTATTAATCTCTTCCACCAAAAGGAACACAAAAAGTAGCACGAAATCCGCTTAAAAGGCGTTAAAATGTATCTTCATTAAGTAAAGCACCTCAAACTTTAAAAATTAAAGTTATGGCGCTCAACCATACACAATCAGTAAATTCTTTTCTAAAGGTTGGTTGTTTAATGGTTAATTTTTCTCTTTCTGAGGAACATAAATTACTGCAAGAAAGTGTGAGAGATTTTGTGGATCGTGAGGTCGTTCCAAAGGTTTCTGACTACGATAAACAACAAAAATCGTTATACCCTGAGATCCTACCCAAGATGGGAGACCTCGGCCTATTGGGAATTTGCATCCCAGAAAAGTACGGAGGAGCAGGAATGGATTATATTGCTCTTGCTTTGGCCTGTGAAGAGCTGGAACGGGTTGATACGGCTTTACGAGTCGTAATGTCCGTTCATGTAGCATTAAACAGCTGTACCTTATACCAATGGGGTACTGAAGACCAGAAGAAAAAATACTTGGTTCCACAGGCGCAAGGTAAGAAATACGGGGTCTATGGCTTAACGGAATCTTGTTGTGGATCAGATCCAGCATCCATGCAAACTCGTGCTGTAAAAGAAGGAGATGAATACATTCTTAACGGATCTAAGAGCTGGATTTCATTGGTGGATGTAGCTGATAACTTCCTGATATTCGCACGTGTTGGTCAGGAAAAGGGACACAAAGCCATAGCTGCCTTTATTGTAGAAAGAGATTTTGGCGGAGTAGAAACGAGAAGTTTTAAGGACAAATTGGGCATACGGACCGGTGATACTGGTGAAATTTTTCTCCAAGATGTCCCCGTCCCAGCTGAAAATCTCCTTGGTGCGGAAGGTGAAGGTTTTAAGATCGCAATGTCTGCTTTGGACAATGGGCGTTTCACTGTGGCTGCAGGTGCTTGTGGAACAATCCGCGCCTGCCTTGAGGCCTCCATCGCTTATTGTCACGAACGAAAAGCGTTTGGTCAAGAAATAGGCAGGTTCGAATTGATTCAAGAGCACATCGCAGAGATGCAAGCTGGATATGATCAGTCTCAGCTTTTGGTGTATAAAGCTGGGTGGTTAAAGAACCAAGGAATTCATAATACTCGTGAGACTGCGATGGCCAAGTGGCAGGCTACTAATTATGCTTGCGATGCTGCCGATCGCGCGATACAGATCCATGGGGCCAATGGCTATTCTAGTGATTTTTCCGTAGAACGATATTGGCGAAATGCGCGAGCGAATACCATTCTAGAAGGGACCAACGAAGTCCAGAAGTTGATCCAGGGATCGTACGTACTTGGCTATCGTAAAAAGGCCAAATTACGTCACGAAATGCCAGCATACATACCATAAAACGGTTAAAATCCATTTTTTCTCTCTGCTCTCTCTTTCTGGAATTGGTTTTCCATAAACTGCAGTGGTACTCTTATCTACTCTCATCGTAAATTGCTCGATTGTGGTAAGATATGGCCGAAAGCTCATTAGAATGGATATTTCCAGTTATTACTACCGTGATATGGCTTCTATTCTTTGGAAGCGTGGTTGAACAATATCTTCGAAAGCGAAGAACTCATCAGCTTGTGTGGGGGATCGCCTTATTGATGGTGGTTGTGGTAATGGGAGCAGAGGCCTTAAGTTATTTTCTAGGAGAATGGGATCCATGGCTTTATCGAATCTATTATGTTCTAGCGGCCTTTCAAGTAACTATTCTCGGTACTGGAGTTATCTATCTACTGCGTAGTAGAGAATTAATACATGAACAGAACACGTTCCATGGACTTATCATATTCGGAGGGATTTGGCTTTTGTTCGGGATCCCGTTTACACTCTTTGTTTCTCCTGTTTTCCTTGTAATAATTCTATTAGCGCTTCTATATTTGGGATTAGCTTTAATGCCTTTCTTCACAAGATGGAATACTAGTGCAACCCAGTTTGCACATCTCTTTGCGTTAACTAATGTTGTTATTTTCAGTGTTATGATGATTAGCGCTTGGAACTCACCCATAGATGTGCAAATTCTGAAATCCTTACTCGGACATCAAATAGGCGGAGCAGGCTGGGAAGAACCAACAATTGTTCGGAGTTTTTCTCCTCTTCTAACAGTACCAGGAGCAGTGGCGCTGATCGGAGGAGCCCTTTTTTCATATTTTAAGTGGCAACGTTATCTTAAATTCAAAACAGGCCATTATAATCTTAAAACTGGAGTTTTCAATCTCTTTCTCGCTAGTGGATCGCTACTACTGGCAACAAGCGGGGTTTTATTACGATTTGGGCTTGCAGGCACACTACTACTATATATCGTGAACACCCTTGCTGTAATCCTGATGTATTTTGGATTTCTCGAGTCAGATAGCATCTCTATGCACAAATTGATGGAGGTATTAACACTCCAGTGGCTCCGTAGTTCCGAAACGCAGATTTCCTAATTTATTCGCAGGAAAGGAAAAAGGATTACGCTGCGTTCAGGGCTTGGTCAAGGTCCGAAATGAGATCATCTACGTCCTCTATACCGACGGATAGCCGAATAAGGCCATCTGTGATTCCAGCTTTTTCTCTTTGAGCTCGTGGAACCATTGAGTGAGTCATTGTGGCTGGATGTTCCACCAAAGTTTCAACACCTCCTAATGAAACTGCAAGTGAACAGACACGCAAAGATTCCACAACAGTTCGGCCCTTTTCGATTCCCCCTTTGACTTCAAATGAAAGCATCCCCCCATAACCTCCAACCATCTGTTGATTCGCCAGGTCGTAGTCTGGATGAGATTTTAATCCAGGATAAAAGACCCGAGCAATCTTTGGGTGTTGTTCTAGGAACTGGGCAAGTTTCATCGCGTTTTCATTATGGCGCTTGATGCGAACCTCTAACGTCTTAATGCCACGGATTAATAAAAAGGCGTCAAACGGAGACAAATTTCCTCCGAGCAGTTTCAATGAATGATAGCACCTCTCGAAGAGGGATTTTGAATTGACCGAAATTGTCCCTGCCAAAATATCCGCATGACCACCTAGATATTTGGTGGCCGAATGGATTACAATGTCCATTCCCAACTTAATCGGCTGTTGATTAACTGGGGAGGCAAAAGTGCTATCTACTACTGAGACGCAACCGACATCCCTAGCGATGCGAGCTACCTGTTCAAGATTAGTGAGTTTCATGGTTGGGTTCGCTGGCGTTTCTGCATAAATGACTCTCGTATTGCTCTGAATGGCATCTTTGTATTCTTTGGTGTCTCTGCCCTGAATAAATGTTGTTTCAAAACCCATGCGTTTCCCTATGGTAGTAAGAAATTCGTGAGTTCCTCCGTATAGCGAATAAGGGACAATGATATGATCACCAGCTTCAAGTAGCGAGATAAAGACAGTAGAAATAGCCGCCATACCTGAGGATAGGATCAACGTTCCATAGGCATGTTCTAGGGAATTCATGATCCGGGCTGCGATATCGGTTGTGGGATTTCCCCATCGCGAATAAAACCAGCCTGATCCATCATACATACGTTCTCGCGAAAGGTGTGCTCCATGGTCAACCGAATCCAACAGAAATGTTGATGAAGCAATAATTGGTGTTGTGACCGCGTTGACTGGGCCTCTGATAGGGTAATGTTTGACAAGAGTCGTCCCCAAACCTTCATTCGACCTCTTGTTTGTACTTGAACTATCTTTCATTATCAAAACCTCACAGGACTGAATCTTATAACCAATTCAAGATTGAATCGTTTCGAACCAGAGATAGGAGTCAATTTTCTTGCTTATCCCGTGAGGACATTCCCTCCGGCGGCCAATATTCTACTAAGCCCGATCTTGCATCTTTCCCCCTTATACTCTCCGAGATTCAAAAGGACTGTGAGAAATGCGCATTTCTGCAGATTAAGGCAAGGATCCTCGGATTATTACGATTTTCTTTGATGGACGAACTCTCAAGATGCATTAATTTCGCGGGTTACATTCGTAATCCACCATCTACCTGAACAACTGATCCAGTCATGTAGTCCGAGTCTGATGATCCTAGGAACACTGCAACTTTGGCAACATCATTTGGGAATCCAATGCGCATTTGGGGAATCTGAGCGATGGTTTGTTCTTTATAAACGTTGGGAGTGTCCGCCGTCATGGCCGTTTCAATATATCCAGGCATAATACAGTTAACATTGACCTTATAACGGGCTAGCTCACGCGCCGCCGTTTTTGATAGAGCGATGATACCCCACTTTGATGCTGCATACGCAGCCTGTCCGAGATTTCCATATTTGGCAGCTGTTGACGTAAAATTGATTATTTTGCCACCAAGCGGCCTTTTCTCCATGAAATGAGGTGAAATGGCTCGAATACAATTGAAAGTACCCTTGAGGTTAATATCCATGACTGTATTCCACTGTTCATCGGTCATTTTACTGATCAACGCACTTCGGCTTATGCCCGCATTATTTACAAGAATATCAATCTGTTTAAAAGCGTCCAAAGCTAAATTGACCAATTGGGTGACCCCATCTACGTCGGATACGTCACATTTAACGGCGAGGGCTTTAGTACCTAAATTTTGAATCTCTTCAACAAGGGAATCAAGGTCTGATTTGGTTCTTGCAGCACAAACAACCTTAGCGCCTTCCCGGGCATATTCCAATGCAATTTCACGGCCGATTCCCTTTCCTGCCCCAGTGATAATCGCCACTCTGCCTGTTAGCCGCTGACGCGATTTTACAGGACCTTCATCTTTTATTTTATCTTTTTCTTCTGTTGAAGTCCGTACAATATCGCCTCGTAACAGCTTGTAGACTACGCGATCGCCCTCGATGACTTCCGCTTCAACTTTCACTTTTTCTCCGATTTTAAGATCCTCAGACTTAGATGCTCCACTCCAGGTCACCAACCGACCCCCTTCTTTTAGTTTAACCACGACGTTGGTATAAGGGGCAAATCGTTCAAATCCAGCTGGTGGTACATGTACCTCCGAAAAACTCAGAATCTCCCCTTCTCCTGACAATTCGATATGTTCCATGAATTCATTAGTTAAACATTTCGCAGTACAGTAAGCTCGTGGTGGATAATAGAGAGTTCCACATTTTTTACACTTGGTTCCTTCCAACACATTTTCTCGCAGCTTATTAATGAATCTCTCGCCGATCTTCGACTGAGAAACATAATTACGATACCCAAACGACTTCATTTCCTGCCATCACCTAGAAAAGATGTGTACAACACAGTATTGGCCATGTCCACCGACGTTATGTGTCAAACCAATTTCTGCCCCGTCAACTTGGCTCTTGCCCGCTTCACCTCGTAATTGCTTAACCACCCCCACCACTTGTGATGCACCAGTCGCACCTACAGGATGGCCTTTAGCCTTTAATCCTCCATCGACATTTATTGGGATTTTACCCCCGATATATGTTTCCCCTTCTTCAACAAATTTCCCACCTTCTCCTCTTTCTGTAAATCCGAGATCTTCATACGCCATAATTTCGGCAATAGTAAAGCAGTCGTGGACCGCAGCGACATCAATTTTGCCAGGTTCTATCTTGGATTGGAGATATGCCCGTCGAGAAGCTTCGACAGCGCTACTTAAATTGCTCAGTTCGGGGCGAGTAAGCAAACTAAAAGGAGCAGTAGCGGCTCCAAGTCCTTCAATCCAGACAGGCGTATCAGAAAGCTGCTTTGCTTTTTCTTCATTCGCCACTACCAATGCAGCGGCCCCGTCAGCATTGGCGCAGCAATCAAACAAACGAAGGGGTGATGCAATCATTCGAGATTCCAAGGCCTTTTCAATTGTAATTTCCTTTTGGAACATCGCTTTTTTATTCATAGCTCCGTAATAGTGATTTTTAACCGCGACTGCCGCCATCTGCTCAGAACTAGTTCCGAATTTAGACATATGCGCATTTGCGTACATCGCGTAATAGTTTGCAAAAGTAGTACCAAAGGGAGCTTCCCACTGAACATCACCAGTTCTTCCCATTATTTTGAGAATCTCTGAAGTTGGGTTTTCCAGCATTTTCTGAACACCTAGAACCAAAACGATGTCGTGCATCTTTGCTTTGATGAGAGCGTATGCAGATCTTAGTGCAGCAGCAGAGCTGCTACAGGCGGCTTCGGTGAGCCAGACCGGCTGGGGATTTAACCCTAAATACTCAGTAATCGGCCCAGCAATGCTTCTTTGGGTCATGTAGACTGGACTAGCTCCTATGATGGTCGCATCAATGTCTTTCTGCGTAATATTTGCATCCAAAAGGGCTTCAGCAAAAGGTTCGAAGGCCAACTCTTGGACTGAGACATCATCTCGTCGGCCAAACCGACTATTTCCGATTCCAATTATTCCAACTTTGGTCAATGATTTAGGCTCCATACATGTTTAGCTTGTCATTTTTGGCATAAAACAATTGTTCGAACTCCTTCTCCTCTTCTCATGACATCAAACGCTTCATTGATTTCCGAAAGAGGATACTTTCCAGTAACTAGCGGTTTAACCACAATTTTTTGATTTTGAACCAATTTAATAATACGAGGATAGTCAACCGTGCGACATCCCAATGATCCCATGATCTCCATTTCACGAAACATGACTCTTCCAATATCGAACCCATCCCATCTTTTAGGTGAGTACCCTACGGCAACTAATCGGCCTCCAGTCCTTAAGCTATTGAAAGCCTGTTTCATGGTTACAGGGTTGCCAATACACTCAAAAGCAACATCTGCACCTCCATCAGTAATCTTGCGAATTGTACCAACGATTCCACGATCATCTAGATCGGCGGCAGATAAAGCTTCGACTGCACCAAGTCGTTTTGCGATTTCTAGTTTTTCGGGAATAATGTCAACTGCAATTGGCAATCCACCCGCCACTTTAATGTTTTGAACCGTGTTTAGGCCTATTCCCCCACATCCGATGACAACAGCCCAGTCTCCAGGACGGATCTGCCCACGATTTTTAACAGCATGATATGGAGTGGAAACCGCATCGGATATGATACACCCCTCTTCCAACGGGATTTCAGGAGGCAGAGGGAAGATATCTTTGACGGGAATCACGATCTGTTCAGCAAAACCACCATCTACATTGGAACCAAAAAAGGTTTGATTTAAACATATGTTCTCGCGACCAGTCCGACAAAAATAGCAATTTCCGCATGAAATAACTGCAGGAACAAGCACATGATCGCCTTGCTTAAAAACGGTGACATCTTCGCTAGTTTCACGAATGATTCCTGACATTTCATGTCCCAAAACTAAAGGAGGGGATTTACCTGTTGGAACCCCATGGTCTAGAAATCCAATGTCAGTGTGACAAACCCCACAAGCCGTTATGTCAATGATTGCTTTTCCTGAAGTGTCACCGAGGTCGGGCGACGGATAATTTCCATTCAATTTCAAAGGAGCCTTTACCTGTTCAAATATAGCTGCACGCATAGGAACCACTTGTTGAAACAAGGAAAATCTGCTGATTTTTAATTGTTCCTGCAATTCTGGTTACATAATAAGTACAGGATTTTACTGAGGCCGTTTACTCCCGTTTAATCTTCATGCGGTGTCTAAAGAAAAACCGCAATTTCGGATAACGATTTTTTACCTATATTTGGAACTTTCGCATCTTCATGGGGATATCCCACTGGCATGAGGACGTATGGCTTTTCATTGGGAGGTCGATTGAGTAATGTTTTTAGAACTTTCATGGGTGCTGGAGTATGAGTAACCGTGACTAGGCCCGCATTGTGGATCGCCATAATGAGCATCCCTACAGCAATTCCCACGCTTTCCTTGACATAATAATGGGGGAGTTTTTGCATATTTTCACCAAATGCATAATCTTGGCGAAAAACTACTATTAGATAGGGAGCCTCCGTTAGATAAGGTTTTTGCCAATCAGTGGCTAGAGGGGCTAGGGCTTTTCGTTGTGCATCCGAAATACGGGACTCATAGAATTCTTTCTCTACAGCTTCTACTACCACTCGAATTTGAGACTTTATTGATGGATCGCTAACCACAACGAAGGTCCATGGTTGTTTATTGGCCCCTGATGGAGCAGTACCAGCAGTCTTGACAATAGTTTCGATTATTTTTCTTGGTACTGGCTTGGTTGAAAATTTCCTAACGGTTCTACGCGTTCGAGCCCATTCGTAGAACTTCTTGGAACGGAAATGCATTTCATCAGAGGCGTAAGTCTTGGGTTTAAAGGAGATAAACTCTTTGCTCATTATATCCAACTACTTAGTGGTGCCCTCTGGCCAAGTAAATGGTTCGTGGATACCACTGATAATACCGATAGTACACACAACTGATAATGTCTTTATAATCATTGAGATGCTCACAGTTATGAAATAGACTTTTTAGATAAATGGAATACACATATACAGGAACTTATCGCACACTAATTGCCAAAGCTTATTTCAATTAATATTAAATATTACTACCTCAAAATGGCAGGTAATTATGTTACTGGACTCACTGAGCTTCAAAATCGTAAAAGGAGTCATTTGGACCAAATTTGATGAAGTAAGGGGCCCTGTTCCTGTAGCCTGGGTGCCTGATACGCTTTCTGAAGAAATTTTATTCAGCGTATCTCTCCGTGGAATGTCTGTCTTCTCAAGTCGTCCTTCCAACATATCGTATGCAAAAATGATTGCTACACTCCCTTTTCCAGAATATGAGTTCTTCTCTATCTCCACAGTCCTTTATGAAGTCTCAGAGTCTCTCAGTGGAGGATTTGACATAAATCTGGTAACGGTTTTGATCCCGCAGCTGATAGTGGAAAATGCGTGGCTGGATATACGTCAAATTCAAGGGATTTTTAGGAAGTATTTTGCCCCATGGGATGGCAGGCCAGTTAACGATAAAGAAAAAATCATCACAGGGGTTGCTTTGGCCATTGATGACATTTTAGATCGGAAATTTGAGATGATCGAAGAGGGAGAAAAGGTTAGAGATCAGCTAAACAATTATATCGAGTCCTATCTTGTAACCTCCCGTAGCGAAAACGATCAACAGCTTATCAAAACACGTGTAAAGACATTGATTCAATCCTTGGACAGAGTACTAATAGCAGGGGATCATGAACGAATTCAAGAAGCCCTCGATCAACT
>JBHLSH010000052.1:0-29015 GCA_048881705.1 Candidatus Heimdallarchaeota archaeon
ATATCCTCCCCATCTGGACATTCTATCCTCAGGACAAGCTGCTTTTTAGATTTTGTTACAACCTCAGGATGTAGACAACCCTCTCGAAGCTTTGCCAACAAAAACCTAACATATGAATCTGAAATAACGTTGAGAGATCCATTTTGTAAGTTTTCTGCTACTTCACCTGGGAAAATCTTAACTGTACGTCCACTACGTTTTGTTGTGACTAAATTTACACCTTCTAGTCGGTTTAAATGATAACGGACCGTGTCATGATGAACAGGCGGATCTATACCGGCGGCAATCTGGCTTTGAAACGCTCCTGGCCTGTTTAGGACATAAGTGAAAATCTTCCTCGCCGTTTGTGGTCTGAGTACAGTAAAAATTCGTTCAGCTTCAGCGGACCTGAGCCCAGCTGGATAGTAGATACGTTTTCCCGCAAATTTCAGGGATTTAATCAAGTTATCAGATTCAAGTCTCTTTAGGTGCCAGTTAAGGGTGCCTTGCGGAAGTTCTAAGTATTTCGCAAGATCAAAAAAGTAAGATCCTGGGTTCTCTGCAAGAATGGAATAAATTCTACGACGTAAGGGATGTAAAAGCAAGCTCAAGTTTTCAGGTTCTTCGGCAGTAAAGGCCACAACATCACCTTAAGGGATAAAAGCTTTTAAATGATACTAGGACAGAAATTGTTAAGATAAATGAGGTTTGTCCAGCGATCAAGAGAACTTATTTGCATCACATAAATAAATCCTCTGATCGGAATCATTTTTCTCGCTTTTTCAATACCTTTTGGACCAAACAAGTTAAGGATATCCATTCCTGCTCTATCTAAGATCTTATAAATCTCTTATCCAAAGTAAAAACCTAGATGTTATTAAAGAAAAAATCGGGTTATACTAGCGAGTTTAGCGCTCAAACTGCTAATTGGTGAATAGATCCCTTTTTGAATTTACATAATAGATGATGATACTCCCCGTTACGATGGATCCAATGAACCTAGTGATTATCAAAGCATCTGGAACCAATAATGCCATGAATCCAGATACCAGAATATTCACAATATACAATAGGATGGCTGCTATCCCACCCCATGCCTTCATATACCATAATCCGTAGGCCACCAAAACCTGGAACACGGCCATCCCTATACTAAACAGGGCTAGCCAGATATTGAACGATACACCTGAAATTCCATCCTGGAAATTCAAAACGGCACCTAAACCTACCAATACAGTGATGAGAGTGATTCCTGCTGGTCTGATGTAAAGTGGTCTTCTTCCCATATACCTCGAAGGAAATTGGGCTGGTTGAATTGAGTCTGAATCCCTTGTCGTACTACTGAAACTTTGTGAAATCTCCCGACCACAATCGGGACAGAAACGGCTCTCAGCAGGCAGTTTTGCTCCACAACTAAGACAATACCGCATTAACCTGCCTCAAGTCCTTCTGTTCGATAGCTATAGCCCCAGCCTGCAGTAAGCCCCTAAATAGAATCAAAAAGCGATAAAAAAGGAAAAAAGGTAAATCGTTGTATCTCAGGCGGCTAGTGTAGTAATATCGACCTTACTGACACCTTTAATCTCAGCCAGCTCATCTCGTAGTTGATCTTGAGAGATGGTGAGATCCGAACTGTCCAGGTAACCTTCATAGGTACAGGAATCTTGTGTGAAACAGAGTCCAGTACTATATAGGGTTTTAATCTTGGATCGCATAAACACGACCCCTAATTCCTGGAGGAAATCAGGGGAGAGTTCTCCAATTTCTATGGCTACTTTAACGACTTCAGGGCTTTTAGTCGGAATTATACGGATGATTTTGGTCGAGGGGGCTAGAATCATCACGGCCGAAGAATCAGTCGTATCTTTGGGCCGAAGAGTTTCGAGAAAATCAGCAGGAAGGCTGATCGGTTTGGATTCTTGTAGTTGTATCATCTTTGCAATTGTCACGGCAGACATAACTTTTCTTGTCCTCCACAAGGCAGGTGAGTTTTTTTTTTATCATATTACAGAAAGGTTTTCTTTGTATTAGTTGGTTTTTCTGGGAAAGAGAAATTAAAATTGACACGAAGAATCCCAGAAATCTCATATTTAAGGATTTTTATTATTCGTCCACGAAAACCCTTTGCTTCCGGAAGAAAGTTAGCTAACCCTTTGCCTCAAAACCGCTCATTTCTTTCGACAAAACGCGGTTTTTGTGGCTTACTGAAAGTGTGGGAGCTCAGATGCAACTTGCATTGAAACATACATAACACGTTCTGGAAACCCTAATTAAGATAATGTGCCTTTGGGTAACCATTTATCCCGTAAATTGATAGTACACGATAGATTGTTTTTTTAATTCTTAGGATTGGAAGTTAGAGTCAGGGAGGAAGCGTACCAGGTAAAGCGTGCGACCGAAGATTAAGTACAGCGGTGTATCATAAAGCTTAAGATTGCTAGCTATGGCGAATGAATATTACTGTGTATTCCACGTGAAACATCTAGAACTGAATTGAAATAAACTTTATCCTAGCGGTTATCCTATAAATAGCGTTGTCTTATCTCTTGTATCTCATTTTATCTGATCGGGAATATTAGTATGATCTTAAAAAGTACGATCTCATTTCCCATTTTTAGTCCTAATGCAAACAAGAAAGGGAAGTTTTTTGTGTGGTTTTTAGTTTAAAATCAATTTTGGATCGGGATATCAGATTAACCATCTTAGGGCATACCGGGGTAGGCAAAACTAGTTTGATCAAACGTTTAAAGGGAGAGGATCCCACTGAGGTCGAAAAAACCTTGGAAATAACCGTAGAAAAGAAAAAAATCATGCTTTTATCAGCCCGGGGTCATTCGAAGCTTTCCTTGGAGAGATACCGTAAGTACAATGTCGTTGCAGTCGATAATCCAGGAGATTTCAAACTTCGTCGTCAGTGGAGAGAAGCAATGCGTAAATACAAAACCGATGGAATCTTATTTATGCTGGATCCCTCTCAAGATGTGGAGGCCCAGCGTGTGGCTATGGAGGATTCATTCAATTACTTCTTGGACTCTCTCAGCCTGGATCCTGACAAAGCGGATAAAAAAGCTCAGAAAAAACGATCTCTCTTCTTTTTTGTGGTGAACAAAATGGATACTATCGATTATGATGAGAAAAAGGCCCGAACGTTTTTAGAAAACTTCAACGTAGTAATTCAAGACTATAAAATGACTTTTCCCTTTTCCACGTTCATTGAGGACTTTATCAGCGTCCATGAATCCCCCTATGAGCGTATTGATGGTATATTCGAGAAGGTAAAACAGGCATTGTATGGTTAGTTATTGGACAGAAGAGTACCTAGAATGGGAGATCTGCATCAGGTTATCGTACAGAATCGACATGAAACAGGTTTAGATGTAGTTGCATCAACCTTGGGAAGGAGCCAACTACATGATATTTCCTATTATCTGCCCTCTGTCATTCCGCTCGAGTTTGACCAGATTTTTCTCACCAAATTTATTCATAATACGGGTGCCATCGGTCTCCGTTTTGTATTTGAGGATATAGAAGACAAATGGGGAAGAAAAGGGATCAAGACCCATACTCTTCTGATCGATCCCGATTACTACAACGAAAAGACTGCTCAATATTTCATTGCGCCGTTTATAAACGGCACGGTTAACATGGAGGAGGATCGTCTACTAACCGATAATGATTTCGATTTATTACCACCACTCCCGGTTTCCTCCAAGTTTATTGAACTAGCATTATGTAAAAAACATGTACAGATAAATGCAAAAGAAATAATAGACCCCCTACAGCTAATTCAGGTATTTGCGAGCATAGATAGGATGATTCCACCAGTATTAAATTATATATTTTCTTTTCAGACCATGGTATCACCAGATGACTATAAACATTATAAAAAACAATCAATGGTATTTTCTTCAAAGAAACTAGATCAAGCCGTCTTTCTCGAAGCTGTTCAAAATGAAACATCCGAGTTTGCTACAGTTCGTGCACTATCTGAGGCGTTGTTCGATCTCCCAAAACTGCGGCAACTTCAACAAAACCTCTTCAAGAACCTCCCAGAGAGACGACTCAGTCTAAAAATACGCTGGCGTTTTGGTATCAAGGCCTTTTCAGATGCTAGCCGCAGTTTTGATATCAAACCCGAACAAAGATGAAAACTCTGATTCATGTGAGGCATGGCCATCGTCAAGAGGCAGTGAGCGCTAACAGGGCGGAATTTTAAGGTTCTTTTCTACCTTGCTGAATTTTTCCAAGGAGGTCCTGAACACATGCGACAACTTCTGGATCGGGATCTGCAAGGGCCTCATAGAGGAATTTCTCGCTTCGTTCGCGGGTGTATCGGGCAAGGTACTGGGCTGCAAAAATCCTTTCGAATCGATCAGGATGTTCCAGTAGCTTTTTCACCATTGTACGGAAAAGGTCTTTGTTAACCATTCATAACCAAGCCTATTCGAACAATAACCGATAAGAAGCTGAATTATGCCATAGTTTTTCAGGGTATCATCTTGACATCAGTATCTCATATGCAGGAAAATCAGGCTTTCACCTCCCAACAACTTGATAGAATCTTGACGAAACTATCTGAGACACGAAAAACTTTCAATGACCCTTTAGTGACTCATATCTCTAAGAAGAAAAGGGATCCATTTCAAATCTTGATTGCAACCATTTTAAGCCTTAGAACGAAGGATGAGGTGACATATAAAACGAGTCGAGAGTTGTTTACTCAAGCTGATACTCCAGAAAAAATTCTAGCTCTCTCTGAGGAAGTCCTCGAACAACTCATTTATCCTGTAGGATTTTATCGACGAAAAGCGCAAACCATTCGGGCAATATGCCAGCGATTGATAACAGAGTACGACGGACAAGTCCCAGATGAGCTTGACGAGTTACTATCGTTCAAAGGGGTTGGCCGCAAGACTGCCAACCTAGTGGTTACGATGGGGTTCGGAAAACCTGGAATTTGCGTCGATGTTCACGTTGCTCGGATATCCCAGCGTATTGGTATTGTCCCGATAAAAGGGATAAAAGAAGACAAGCCCGTGTTTCGGGATGCAGACAATGTTGAGATGCTGCTGCGGAAAATATTACCCAAGAAATGGTGGATCCCCATCAATGACATCCTCGTGCGATATGGGCAGAATATATGTACTCCCATTAGTCCAAAGTGTAGCCAATGCGTCATTAATGATGTATGCGCGCAAGTGGGAGTTACAAAACGCCGCTAAACACTCTACCAGTTTCTTTAATGAACTTCCTATTTCGTCTCAGGAGTAGGGTTCGTTCCTAACTTCCGCCTGACTCCGGGATATTTCTTTGCCAGTTCTTCTGGAGTTGGTAATAAGGTATAGTATGGTTGGTATCTTGCCCCCAAAGTTACAGCGCCAAGATTGTCCTCAATGATTTCTTGCATTTGTGTGTTGATCTCGAATCCCGAATAATGGCGGTAGGTCAGTTTGGCACACACTGCTGTTGTTCCATTCCCCATAAATGGGTCAAAAATTAGATCGCCAGGACGAGAACTAAAATCAATAGCACGTATAATTACATCTTCTGGGAGTTTAGTGCCGTTTTTTCGTTGACCTGGCATGTATTTTCTAGGTATGTCCCAGACATCCAAAGGATAGTGTTTAATTTTGTTGAAGAAATATTTCTTAGGATTTTTAACTACATATAATACGTGATAGTGGCTTGTGACATATTTTTTCTTAGTAAAAACTCCGAATTGGTACTTCCAAATAATATGGTTGATTAACGTCAATGGACTCTTTTTGATCGCTATTAGTAAATCTGAAAGATTAGTCCAGCCCGAAAAAATGTAACCCGATGCGGTATCCCTCATAATCCGCGGTAATTCGTCAACCCATTCATCAGTAAACTGATCATAGTCTTCGGTGATTTCTGAATATCCATCCACCACGAATTCACTTTTTCGATTATACTGGGCTTCTTTTCCACTAAAATCCAGACCAAATGGGGGATCTGCTATGATGAGGTCGATACACTCATCAGGTAAAGATCGCATGCCCTTTACACAGTCCGTGTAGTGGATTCTCTCTGTGGGTAAGGAATGACGGGCATCAGCAAAGAGTTGGGCTGCCTCGTTCACTTCCCAGTCATAAGAGGGTCGAAAATCCAATTGGGCTAGTCCTGGAATGTAAGGTTTTCGTCGCATTTTCCGCTTTTACCCAATAATGTGCTCTATTTGTATAATCCCTCAAAGCTCAGGTTCGGAAACGCACTTTGTTTTCCAAAGTCTCTTCTCGTTTTATATATTTATCAGTAATGAAACTATTCAGAGTTGTGATATGGTGTATAAAATGATTACAACTGTCAAAACTAAAAACCTGACAAAATTCTACAACGATAATATCGTCGTGGATCATTTGAATTTTCATGTCGAAAGAGGTGAAATTGTGAGTTTACTGGGTCCAAATGGAGCAGGGAAATCAACCATAATAAGAATGTTAACTACCCTGCTCAATCCTGACGAAGGAACTGCCCGGATAACTTCAGACCATCCATTGAACTATGGTTATGGTAAGGACTCTCCTTTTGAAAAACTATATACATTGAAAGGAAAAGTTCTTTTGTTAGGGGCACCTTTGGATACAATTACCCTCCTTCATTATGCGGAATCTATAGCCTCTTCACCCAATAAACGAATAATTCGTTATAAGAAACCCATTCTTAAAGATGATCTAGCCGTCTGGGTTGAAGTAGAGGAATTTGACACATCACAAGGTGCATGGTATTGGGATGGAAAAAAACATTATTTCCTATCAATTATTGAGGAGGCCCTCACTCTAGACCTTGATAAACTTGGCACAGTTGGAACTGCCGATTCTTATCTGTTTGATGCAAACTCTTTGGTAGAGTTTGCCGTCTCTTGGATGGAAAAAACTTTTGGAAATCGTTAAACGACTAATCTTGACAGAAATAGATCCTCTGATTTGAGGAAATTATCTTCGCAATTTCCCAGATACTCTCAAGTCTTAATTACTCTCTTCTGGTACCCTTTTAAGATTCTGTCAATGTCGTCAAACGTTCGTTTGAAGACGTTCATTAAGCAAATAAATTGGCTGTGTAGAAACACTATCGATCGAATCCCAGGCATCAATATAAAGGAGCCAACTGCCCAGGCTATTCTTTTCACTCGATTTTTTTCATATTTGAAAAGCGCATTATGGGGATTAACTCTGTTAAGAACCAGATAATTGTAAAAGTCATAAGATGCCCAGTAGAAAACTTTATTAGGCAAATTTAACATAAATTAAAAATTGGTTTTCTCTTTCAGAAATTGAGGTAAAAAAATGACCACAGAGACAGAAAAAACGCCAAAAAGTCTTTTACAAGAGTTTAAAGAATTTCTCAAGAATTATAAGGTTTTGGGTTTAGCGGTAGCTTTCATTATGGGTATTTATTTAGGTACTCTCGTTCAAGCACTTGTTAATGACCTCATCATGCCTATTTTTGAGCTCATTCCTGGGGCTTCGGATGTCCCTTGGAACGAAATAACTTTCTCAATTGGGAATGCTGACTTTCTAATTGGTCATTTCCTAGGAGAATCGATTACGTTCATCATAATAGCATTTGTTATCTTTCTTATTGTGAGACTAGCCTCGAAGTATGGAATTGAATAATCATTCGTGATTATACTGCAATTGATTTTATATTTGGTGCTAATACGGTCTAAGGATTGGAAAAAACAAAAATCAAAGGAATGTTAAAATTCAAAATCCAAATTCAGACCCGTACCGAGCCGCGGAACCCCCTGGCGCCATAGAAAGAAGGCGCACTATTATGATATACGAAGACATGGTCGTAGCGGCGGTCAGCAAAGAGGGCACCACCGAGTTTTCTAATATCAGAAGGCGTTATCACCCAACTCGATGTCTTTGTATCGAAATTTCCCAGTTTCTGCAACTCTCGATATTGTTCTTCCGTTAGGAGCTCAATGCCCATCGCATTTGCCATATCAATAGCGTTGCCTGCGGGGTACACTCCCTTCTTTTCCTTTTTTTTCTGCCCTTCACCGTCGTAACAAAGATTTCTGCGTCCCATAGGACTTTCTGCTGAACAATCGTAGAAAATGAATTCCTTACTCTCCTTATCCTGGTCAACTACGTCTGGTTCTCCTCCAGTTGTTTCCATCCCATGAAGTGATTGAAGTTTTACGGCATTAGCTTCCAATCTTGCTTGGACTTCAGACCACTCAAGATCTATATGACGGTTCATGTTTGCCTCAAAACGAGTTTTCAGTGTTTTGAGTAATTTCTCAAATTGTTCTGAAGATAACTTTTTTTTAAATTGTGCAAGATCGATTTGAACAATTTTGGTTTTAGGCGCTTTTTTTGACATCTCTATCCCACTGTACTACTATGTTCTAGACTTACCATATTCTTTATTTTCGTTCTTCGTTATTATTGAAAAAGCAACAATTAATATTACAATCCCACGTATTAGAAATCAGAGGATAGCTGAAAATTACGATCATTTCAGGAGCGCCAGGTTCCTATTTATGAAAAAAAAAGAAAGGGATAGGTATTACCTATTCTCCCGAAAGTGATTGATAACTTTCATTGGTTCAATGGTAATTAGGAATACCAAAAATCCTAGAAACGTTAACCAAACGTCCACCTCACCTAATCCCATGTCATAAAAGAAGGAGGAGCTGAATACTTCTATAAACAAGACTAACATTGCCAATGTTAATAACAGAAACGCTATCCCGATTACTAAATCGCTTTGTTTTTTTTCTATCCTAATGTATTTATATAGAGCGAAAACTGCTATAATTATTGTTAGTATTGCGGTAGCTAGCGGTACGATTTCTATTAATGGTAAATTTCCAGCCATTTCATAATTCACCTCTGATTTTTAAAAAAATCGACACCCTCACAGCCTGCATCTATAAATAATTTCTTCTCATGGTTCTCGTTTCATGGTTTACTTCCAGAAATTTAATGACGTTTAACTTGGCGATTATGTCTTTGTTAGCCGGTACACCTTTTCTTCTTCTTTTAGATCGAGCACATCCCCCATTAAATGCTTTATTACCTTCAGATTCGTTTCTACGTGTTCGTACAACTTATCAAAAGTATAGGAAGACCCGCGTGGGGCAAGAGCAAGGGGCAAGATTAATTGATCAGCCAATTGTTCATCCACCGTTGCGTTATTCTTGAGTTCCCTTTTTACCATATACGCGGTTTCTTTTCCGATATCTTCTGGCGTGCTGCTCTGACTCCCAACACATGCAAGTCCTTTAAGGGAGTTCCCTCCATATCTTATTATTGCACTACAAGTATATCCTGGATCATCTGACTCAGCATATCCAGTAAATGCCTTGTTGGGTGAAATAATGGTTTTAAATCCGCTTATTAACCTTTCTGCTGTTCTTTGGGATCGTAATGAAGCGGAGGCACTGCTTATGACTTCAATTTCTTTGACATCATCTGTTCTAAGGATGGTTTTTGTGAACGGCACAGGTTCGAATAAAACTCTTCCCCTTGCTCCTCCCTTGGGGTAAAAACCTGGTTTACGCAGTTGAATATGCATTCGTAAACCGAATAATTCGAATAGTGGCTTATTTACTTTCATCAAAATATCAAAATTGGGACTATGGGCCACATGGGTGCCACCACCCTCAAATTCAAAAGCTAATGGTTTTCTGGAAGCAAAAACGAAATTAGAGAGGACTTGCACAATCAATGAGACAGCTGCCGCGGTTGGAATTTGAATTTTGGGTAAGACATCCATTGGGGGCGAATTTATTCCAGGCGTGAGGTAAATTTCCGAAGATCCAATTGAAGCTCCCAGCAATTGACTTCCCGTCAACTGAGAGAGAAAATTCAATCCAGTAAGATGCTGTACCTGCAATCCCTTCCTTCTCTCTCTAACTTGACGAACATTGGTTACACGTAAACTTTTTCCTAACGCAATTGCTAGAGGAATTCCCAATCGAAGGACAGATCCCCCACCAATTGTTCCATCGATTTCTACAATTTCACTCATCTAAAGGTCAAATCTCCAAAGGAAAGATGGGGAAGAGCCAAATCTGAATTGCTTTTGACCAAGCTTATGATCCCTCTATTATCTTTCTGAGCTTAATTCAACGGAAGACTGAAATTTTATTAGAAAATAATGCAATAAAATTGAAATCGATCCGATTAAAATAATACCACCCAAAGTGATTGTAAATCTCACGTATTAAAGAGAGGAAAACCACCATCAATAGTTGAACGGCTTATGGCGAAGAAAAAGAAAGCATCGTTTTTTGATGAAAAAACTGAAGAAGATACTAAACCTGATTCGTCTTATCCTCCAGGTTCAACCGAGGAAATCCCTCAGGTTTCACCCCCGCAAGCCCCCTCTGGAATCCCTGACCAGATGGCTTTAATGACACAAATGATGCAAACCATGCAGTCAATGATGAGTGCTGGAGCAATGCCAGGCCAATGGGACAGTTCGAGTCCATTCCAACAGACCGAGGAAATTGTGGAAGCGGTTCCCCATGATATTATTATGCCCAAAACCTTGGAAAGGGGGATAGTCGCTCAGGAAGGGCTAAATGTTCATCCACTTTATGCTAAACTGTTTTTGAACGATGACAATATGCCCTTGGAGGGAATACCAAAAGGCTGCACCTGTACACTCACTGGACCCGCTTATAGTGGCAAAACCAGATCTGCATTGGAAATGATAGTCCATGCAGCCATGAATGATATCAAAACGGCCTACGTTGTGGCAGAGGAAGGATTTTTTGATAATAAAGGGTCAGGTCGAAATGATTTGTTTTCTCGGTTCTTGAAAATAGCTGAAACAATTTCAGGACTATCAGAAAAGAATTTTAGACAGAAATATGATGAGATGTACATCGTGATCCCGAATCAATATCATAAAGGGAAAAGCTGGGAGGAATTCATCCGGGATTATCGATACGCTGTCGAGGAGTTAGAATGCCGGTTTACCATTATAGATTCAATAAACATGTTGGATCCGTCAAAATTAAACACTGTAGATAATCTTAATGCGTTAAAGACCTATAACCACGAAAAGGGGATAACTTGTGTTGTTATAGGTCAGGTTAAGGACACTGGACAGCCACAAGGTGGCGAGGCGTTGTTTCATACTAGTGAAGTGGCTTTACATATCTCAGAAATGTCTATGGCGTCTAAAGCACAAGCTGAGATCTGGGGATCCCAATATCGTGAGAAAATTACTGTTATTAATGCACGCTCCAAGGTGTGTCATACATTAGATTTTCCAGTGAAAATTATGTTCGATGACAATGGAATGATACGTCCGGATCCTACGCAACCCAGCGATCATCAATTTCCGGCCAAATTTTGGGAATAATTGCTAAAATGATTCTTACTTCATATGAAAGGTCCATTATTGAATCGAATGAGGAATTTGCCAATTTACAGGCAGAGATTAAACAAATCACTAACCTCAAGGAACTCGATCTCAATTCATATTTCGAAGTAGCAAATTCCTATCAGCTCCCATTCCATCTCGCATACGTGATTATCCAGGCTCTCAAAAAAAATCAACCGCTTTCATTAACCGATTTATCTTCTGTAAGCTTTTATGCCATTTGTCGGGACGTACTTACCCCCTACAAGAATAAAGCATTTACATTCCGTAAATTCTTTAATCTAAACTATCCACATCTTAAAAACACCGACGAACGGTTAGAATGGTACTTAAAGCATGATAATGGCTTAACATTGACACAGAAGATTAGTATTTTAGAGGGAGAAACGAGTTTTAACCGGATGGGAATAGGACGTACGCGTTTTGAGCAAGCACTGAAGCGAGTAAATATCGAAGCAACCACGACTGAAATAGAAAGAAGAAGGCTAGGAGAACTATACGGGGAATGGCCAGCGGCTGTATCGTCATTCATCAACAAGGAACGGGGACATTTAACTACCGCTGAGGTTTTAGCAGTCGGTGATGCCTTGGCTGAAGACTCAAAAACCTCAATTAAAATGGCAGTTTTCTCTGAACTCTTGGAACAGATGGGAAAAATCGAAGTCTTCTTTCTAGCTTCTCAAGTAAATAGGTTTCATGACCAGATATCAAGAACATCGAGTTTAGTTCGTGCCTTCTCAAAAGCTTTTGATATTGAATATAAAATGCTTGAACGCCTTATTTCGATGCATTCTTTTACGGATATAGCCAAACTAGTACAAAATAATGAAGTTCTCCAGCAATTCGAACGGTTGTTTCCATTTCGCCCTTTCAAACCGATGCTGGCCGAAAAATGGGAAAAACAAGCGAGATTTCCAGTATACGCGGAAGCAAAATATGACGGAGTGAGATTATTAATCCATAAACTTGGAAATAAGATTGGTTGTTTTTCTAGAAGAAGAAAAGATTATACATACAAATACCCGGTTATCACACAGCTTTTAAATCGGATTCCGGCATATTCTGCAATTTTAGACGGAGAAATCACCGCACAGCAGTGGACCGTAGAAGGCCCACGATATTTAAATGTCTATGAACTCCATGAAGCCGTAAAACACGGAATGGAGTCAGTTAGACCAATTTATGTCGTGTTTGACGTCTTGTACCTAAATGGGGTCGAAACAATTAACCTCCCGTATGAGAATCGAATGAAAATTCGCCAACAATTAGTTTCTGCAATGAAAGCTAGAGGCCCTATTAATGGATTAGAGATCCGTGAGGTTCAAACAGTATTTGCAAAGAATAATTTGGAACTCATTAGGGCCTACAATAATTTTGTGGATACAAAACATGAAGGCGCCATTGTTAAGTTCCCGAAAGGAGTATATGAGTTAGGAAAACGCTCAAAACATTGGTATAAACTAAAGCCAAAAGAAACTTTAGATGTAACAATCACAGGAATTATTCCCATACAAGAAAATGCTCATTTGAGGGTGTGGGGACTCAGATATGCTGTGAGACGGGAAGAAGGATATACCCATCTAGGGATGATTCGGGGATTGGATGTGCGTGCAGGGTCAAGATTGGCTGAGATTATTCTATCTAATGGGTTAATTCCCCCTAACGCTCAATTAATGGATTTAAGGACAGATATCGAATCTCGGGGCCGTTTTACCCAGCTAAAAGAAAGCTGGGGATTTGCTGTGGACCCTCAAATCGTTATTACCATTGACAGTTTAGGCATTGTGAGACGAGAGGACAAATTTTCCCTAAGAAATGCTCGATTCTTGTATATTAGAGAAGATATGGATGTAGACGATATTTCTGATTGGAATGACGTATATCAGTACTATATGAAGACAAGCCAATAGCTATATGCTAAGGTTTTTGTTAAAGCGCTGGACTCGCCGCTTTTCAGGGCATCCTTAAGACTTAATTGGTTCTTATTTTAAAGGAGATCAAAGTAGCCCAACCCAACCAAAAAATCAAGGCAAAAATAAACGCTAAACCAATAAAAGCTTCATGTATTTGATGCAAACCAAAATTAATGGCAAATACGGCAGAAAATGAAGTAGTCCCGCTATTATCGTAAATAGAGCCCAATTTCGTTGGGTGGGCTAATGAGATTGCAACAATTAGGTACAATTTTTCCCATTCATAACAGTCCTCGAAATAATTCGAGAATACAGCCTTGCATTCAGAATACCGTTTTTTTAGAAAATTTGACATTTCCTCAAGGAGGTAAACACGAATATCCTCAGAAAGAAAAACTAGCCAATTATTCTTTCAACTTGCATTCGTTGCGATTTAATAATGTATTTTTAAAGAAGGAATGTACCTCATTGATATTGAGTATTGTCTGTCACCATAACGTATTTATAATCGAGGTGCCACCAACTCTACATTAAAGCGTTAGCTGCCAGTTATAAGGAGTATATTACATTGGAGGCATATAGAGTACTTTTCAGGTCCGAGGGAAGGAAAGGTGGCTAAATATTATTGTGGATTGTGTGAAGCAAGCCATCATGAACAGGTAGAGGGGGCATCTTGCCCCGAATGTGGAAGGAAATATTGTTTGGACTCAATCAGGCAATCTTTCCAAGCCGGGGTAAACAAATGTCCTTATTGCGATGCACCGTTCGAATGGTTTCCCGAAATTCCGATTTCTTTCAAGAGAGTATTAAGAGGAGAAGTCAATACTGAGACACCCGCAATTACTAGGGCAGCCTCCACTACGCGGACTATTGAATCCGAACCTATCTCCACCTTCGAACCTAGTTCATATCGGCCCTCTTATAAGAGAGTAGAAAGGAGTAGGATGGGTATGGGCATGTCAGGATCTCAATTCTTCATGAAAAATCCCATGTACATCATAATGGCAATATCTGGCATTCTTATGATGGTTTACATCCTATTCTATGTATTTGGGTCTAGTTTTACAATGATGGGGCCGTGAATAATCAGAGGCTACGTTATTTACTGAGTACCAGAACCATTCCATCCTGTTGGCCAATGTAGGCGACCGAGGCCATCCCAATAAAGAGGCCGGTATCCACTACGCCTGGAAGAGCAAGTAAGGATTGTTGCAGTTCGGTGGGATTGTTAATGATCCCAAAATCCACGTCAATGATAAAATTTCCATTGTCAGTAACAAGTGGGCCCATTTTAGCTTGCGCCTGTCGAAGTGCTGGTTTTCCTCCTAGCCCACGCAACCTTTCGATTAGGGGGCTCCGTGCAAATGGAATGATTTCGATAGGAACACCTTTTTTCCACTTCTCCCCAAGAGCCTGCGAGTGTTTACGATAATCAGCTACCAAAACGAGGTTTTTTGCGTTTGCTGCGACAATCTTTTCTCGAACCAAGCATCCACCACCCCCTTTGATCGCATTCAAATGATGGTCAATTTCGTCTGCACCATCGATAGCGAGATCAATAGTTGGAAACTCATCCAAGGACACTAGTTGGAAACCATTTTCAATAATGAGATCTTCAGATTGATATGATGTCGGAACACATTTTAGAGCTAAATCCTTATTCTGATTCAAAGTAACTAAGTGTTCAACAACATGAACAATGGTTGAACCACTACCTATACCGATGACCATACCAGGTCTGACATGGTCTTCAACCGCCTGAAAGGCAGCCGCCTTTTTACCCTGTTCGATGAGTACGTTTGACATTACTGTATTTTCCTGGGTAGACAGTTGTTATTTTAAGGCTTCTCTGTTTAGATTATGTCATCATAAAAGGTAATCACTAACATCCCCATTGACATATAGAGCGGGGGCTTCGTCGTCCTTTGGATGTCCTATCGTCTTCGCAGCTTCTAGCACGCTTTTGGCCAAATCCGCCCCAAAGCCAGGAATCCGACTTAAATCGTTGATGGCCAGCCCGAGAAGCGTTTTCGTGTCTCTTACTCCATGTTCAAGTAAAATTCGGGCACGTTTCCGTCCAATTCCACGAACACGGGTCAAACTTACCGCATCACGTTTGATCCCGTAAGTCACGCGCTCACTAAGTTCATACGCTCGTTTGGCAATGCGGATATAGCTTTTATCTTCAGATGCCTTTAGTTTTGCAATCTCTGTCATAGCAGTCATAAGCCAGGTGGCCGTATCAATTATTCGTCTCACATCACCGGAACCAATTCCGTATCGAAGCAATAATCTTTCAATTGGGACCTCTCGGATCCAATCCCAAAGGAACAGGACAGTTTTGAAATCACGGAGTCTGATCTCGTAGTCTATATCTAAAGGATCGGGTACTTCTCGAATGAGCTTGGATTCTAGTTTTAGCAATCGTTCCTCTGTTTTTTTCCAATCCTGTTTCCGAAAGGAAATTTCAAGCATGTCAGGAGTCCCCACAATAAAATCTAGGAGTGCAACAGCATGGAAACGGGAGGAGGAACGTTTAATCGTCTTGTTGAGCCCTGCTGCAATAGAAGCAGCAGTATCTGGATCCAGATATAACTGGCTGATACGTTGTCCGAACCTTGTAGCACTAAGTGATTGGTTAGCATCTAAGGGTTCAATCATGCCCCATACGATCAAACTGTCTACAACCTCCCTGATTTTATTTTCAAGTAAACTTGCTTCAAATTGAAATCCGTAGAAGGTTTTTTCGAAGAATTCACCGAGTTCAGGCAGGTTCTCGACAACCTCTGATGCGATCAATCCTAAGATATTACGTCGAAGCGCAGGCTTGGCGGCGAGTTTTGAATAGATTGTTTCAGGTCCACTTCGTATATATCGATCCAATAGCCAGCCAGCTGTCCCCTCCTTTTTAGCCAGGAGAAGAGATTCCCCCTCCGTGTCAAATTGTGGTCGGCCAGCCCGTCCGATCATCTGTTTATACTCTAGTGTCTTGATAGGGTGGGATCCTTCTTCAACAGAATATCGATACACACTGGAGATAACCACCCGCTTGGCAGGCAAATTGATCCCTGAAGCTAGGGTAGGAGTGGAACAGAGGATCTTAACATACCCCTTTTTGAATGCTTGCTCGACTTTTTCACGCTGTTGCGAGTTTAAGCCCGCATGATGAAAAGTTACGCCCCGTTTGAGCGTTTCACTCAGCTTAGTTGACAGAGGATCCGTCAAATTGGTGGCTACCTGCCCTGCAACCTCGCTTAGGTGTTTCAAATCCCGAGCTGTTACTAAGGGAGAAACCAATTTACCGATCCGTTCGGCCGCTGACTCCGCAGAACGCCGTGAAGATGCAAAAACAAGAACCTGGTCATCATTATGAACGGAATCGAGAGCAATGTTGATTAGTTGATCCTTTCTCCGAAGAGGTACTTCTCGAGTAGAAAAATCAGCATATGTAATATAATTATCACAATAGACACCTTCT
The DNA here is from genome assembly GCA_048881705.1 of Candidatus Heimdallarchaeota archaeon. GTDB lineage: Archaea > Asgardarchaeota > Heimdallarchaeia > Hodarchaeales > Hodarchaeaceae > Hodarchaeum. Next base: position 16,744 of record JBHLSH010000052.1, read on the forward strand.
TTAAGTGGGATTGGTCTCCAATCACTGATAACAAGCTTGGCATCAAGCCATTCAGCCAATTCATCGGCGTTTCCCACGGTAGCACTTAGTGCCAATAGCTGTGCCCGTGAGTTTTCATATCTCAAGCGAGCTAAAAGAGTTTCAAGAGTCGGGCCACGGTGCTGATCATCTAGGAGATGAAATTCGTCAATAATCACCAGACTGACTTGCTCTATAATCCAGGATGTCCCATGACGAAGGAGCGCATCAATCTTCTCGTTAGTAGAGACAATAATGTCATAACGGGGAAGGTAACGATCTTGGGAATCATAGTCTCCGGAGGTAATACCAACCCGTAGACCAAGATTCTCAAAACGTTTCATAGCATGGAATTTCTCGGCCGCCAATGCACGAAGTGGGCATAAATATAGTACTTTACCCGTTTTTTCTAGAACATGTTTGAGGGCTGCTAGCTCTGCAAGCAGGGTTTTTCCCGAGGCAGTAGGTATGGCAATTACAAGGTTCTGGTTATCTAACAGGCCCTGGCCTATGGCTTTACTCTGGGGAGGATATAATTCCTTTATGCCATCCTGCTCGATAATGAGCTTTTTGGCATCTTCAGCAATAGCCAGAGATTTAACTAACATAGCAAGTTCCTGCTACCATATTCAAATAGGTGGGATCAAGCGGAAGATCAATGAATTGAACTTTATAAATGCGAGCATGGTATTTGGACTTTTTCTCCTTTTTAACGCTCTAGAGGGGTAATATCAAAATACAATCCCCCCCATATCTTGCTATCATTCTGATCAGCCATAAGAACTCAATCAAAATATTAAATAATGTAATGAGATAAAATTATACAATGTTTATTATCAATAAACCTGATAACTACGACAATCAACCTCAACCTGCTCTTTAAAATCCACAGATCCTTCGTATGATTGGTTTAACTAGAATTTGCAATCATAAACAGCAAATTAAAACAATTCACCTTGCATTTCAAATCAACCTGAAAACATGTTTCCATTCTTAAATACCTCTCAAAATCAAATTGCCCCAAATGGAACTTATCCAAAACAAAGACATAGAAAACAATACCCATCGAACACGAGAGCGAGAAATTGCATTCATCGCCGCTAGTGTGGCCGCAGGCTGCATTTCCTGCCTCGACTATCATAAGCAGCAGGGTCTCGCAATCGGTCTAACGAAGGATGAAATCCTGAAGATTGCCCGCTACGCTAATATTGTGCGTCGGAAGGCAGAGGAACACAACCTTGGTGCTTTAGACACAATTTTGACGGGACAATGTCTCCGCTCATTGCACCCCTCCGAGGATCCTGAAGACTCAGATCCAACCAAAACGTGTTGTTAGGAAAAAACAGTCCCAAGGTACCGAAAACGATTAATACTCGATTATGGACCTGGCCCGGTGTGCTTTAAATGACAACAGATTCAAAATGGAAACTCCACGTTGAGCCTTCAATTCCATATCGTCAAATCACCTCCTCCGTTAACAAGAGCATAAAAAAATATATCTCGATTATCCCTGGCAAATCTCTGCCAAGTGATAAGGTGGTCAGATTCTTGGAAAGTAGATCCCCTATCTATGAATTCGAGTATGCCCACATCTCCAGGGAAGGGGTGAAAATGTCTCTCGGGTATGAAATCAAAACTGTTGATGAAATAAATGCCATTTATTTGATGATTAACCCAGATCCACGCAACCTTGCGGAGGTTCCCTCCAACAGCCTGGTGATCAGTCACCATAAGATTAGTTGTTATGACAACCCTATCTACCGGGGGATGTTAAAACTAGCGGAAGATAATCATTTCAATATCTTCAATTTCCACTTGGCTTGGGATGTCATGGAAAGTGGGATTGGGGATTCGTTTCTATACCATGTGGGTCTCGCAAGAACAGATTTCACAAAGGTTGATCTTACGTACAAAGAACATAGGATCCGAAACTTGGGGGCAATTGTGAAAAAGGAATACGATATTGGTGACCTTATCACCAGACTCCATGCTTTAAATGTGGAGCCATCTGTAATTGTGAATCCTCAATGTAGAAATCCCACGATAGGTTATATCCCAGGAGGGGGATTTACTGATCAGATGATCATGGAGATGGCAGAATACGGGGTAGGAATATTAGTCTCCTCAGATCATAACTGGGTTGTAGAAACGATTGCCCGTGAGCTAGAAATCACTTTAGTCGATATTAACCACTACGCCAGTGAACGCTATGGCTTACAAACCATGCAAAATTTGTTGTCCACAGCTTTCCCCTCAACACCCACTACAATCCTTGAGAATGTGGATGACGTGGAATGCGATCTTTTTGATTGTAATTGTAGTTCTGTAGAATTTACTGGGGACTGTAATTGAATTTGTTACGAGGAAAGTAATCTAATGGAAGCAGAAACGGAACATGAGGATTTTTGTTGCCCAATTGACCCTGAACGCAAGAACGAATGGCTAGCGCGTTTACAACGACAGCGCGACCATATTGTCACCCAATACGGAGAGACGGTCGCAGATCAAGAGATCATGTTGAAGACCCTATCCCATCCAATCCGCCTGAAGATATTATGGCATCTACATATGAAACCAAATTGTGTCTGTGAATTGGTAGATAAATTGGGGGCTAGTAATTCGGCAGTATCTTACCACCTTGCATACTTGGCTCGATTCCTCCTAATTAAAGACAAATATAGTGGGGGGAATGTGTACTATTACCGGACAAAATTTGGGAAAACCGTGCTAAAATGGTTAGAACAAATGCCGATTCGACCTGAAAACCCGTAAAACAGATTTCTAAAACGCGTCTTTACACTAATTGGCGTTCAGTTTTTTAACCAAAAATCGGAATTCTTTCGTGTCAGTTTTTTCCTGAGCCAATAATTCGTTTCCCGACATGCGAACCATATATGGAATGTTATACTGGGTTAATCTGGCAGTTGCAATGATTTCCAATACATTCCCAGGTTCCATTTTTTTTAGTGTCTGATAGGCCCTTAATACTGGTCGGGGACACATTAAATTTCTTACATCTAATCGCACGTCTATTTTTTCTTCTGTTTTTTGCAACCAAATCATCTCCCTGTTGGTTAGTTCATGCGGATGGGACTTCTTATCCGCCGTTTGCCATGCTGGCTCCTCCCTTTAAAAATCTGGAAAAATCGTTTCAAATTATTTTGAAATTACTTTTACTTCCGCTTACTATGGTTTCCTCGCATTAGTATCGGTCAATGTGATCTCCCTAAAGCATCTCTGATCTAAAAGGGTAGCAGGACCATGCCACCCAATGCATTGAAGGATGGGGGCTCCCCAGAAAAGAAGTCGGTATGGGATTCATGATTATTTAAATTGGGCCTTTCGTTTGGAAAGGAAAGCTTCAACTCCTTCAATTACATCGGGGTGCGTAAAACAGAGTGCGAACAGGTTAGATTCCATCTGAATCCCATCTAACCAGGCCATTTCGGTTCCCCGATCGATCGCTTCTTTGGCTTGAGCGAGAGCAAAAAGTGGACCACGGGCTAAACGAGTAGCCAATTTTTCTACAGTTGGTTCAAATTCCTCAATAGAAACGACCTTATTTACTAGCCCGATATCGTATGCACGTTGTGCAGAAATGTGATCGCCGAGGAGAATCATTTCCTTAGCAATGGTTTTTCCAACCAGCCGAGGTAGGCGTTGAGTGCCTCCAGCGCCGGGTATAATTCCTAAATTGATCTCAGGTTGGCCAAATATGGCTTTATCTGAGGCAATACGGAAGTCACATGCCATGGCGAGCTCATTACCTCCACCAAGACAGTATCCATCGATAGCAGCGATAGTTGGAATGGAGAGAGTTTCTATCGTATTAAATACACCTTGAAGCCTAAGGGAAAGGGCCTTAGCTTTGCTAATCGAACGATCTTTAAATTCAGTGATGTCAGCACCTGCAACGAAGGCCTTTCCTTTGCCTTTAAAAACCAGTACGCGCGTGGATGAGGTTAATTGAGACAGGGCTGCTATAAGCTCTTGAACTGTCTCGTTATTGAATGCATTTAGGGCCTTTTCTCTAATGAACGTTATTGTTGTAATTCCATTTTCGTTAGTCTCTAATGTGAGATTTTTGAACAATTTTATATTCTCCTGATAGATGAGCTCCACATATAGATGATTTTCTAAGTGTGAGGACGGATATATCCGACTACCGAGTTCTGTAGCAGAAGCATTACTTCGATTCTTTTAGGTTTCTATTATTTTAGCAATATAAGAAGTAAAAACAGGAAAAAACATAATTTCCCGTTCTTTAGGTATCATCGGAATTCATTGAAAATCATTTCAGAATCAATGTCTTGTGCTTTAAATCCAAGAGGTTCTTTTACGGGATTCCTATCCCGCGTCACGGGATCTAGTTCGTGTAATGGTGATCGCTCTGTACGATAGAACAACCCAATCGGGATTTTGTCTCCCCATTCCTGGGATTTGCTAAATCCTGCGGTAATATCAGTAGGGTCATGAGTGGTGCCTTCGAGTGTGTAAATTCGGTCATTGAACCATGAATACGTATTTAATCTGTTGTATGTCACACATGGACTTATAACATCAATGAATGCAAAACCCTTGTAGGAAAGAGCCTGTTCAACAAGAGCCTGAAGATGGTTAGTTTGGCCTGTAAATCCTCGTGCAACAAAAGGAGCTCCAGCACCGAGGGCAAGAGCTACAGCATTCACGGGACTTTCAATCACGCCTCCTGGATCAGTAATTGTCTGATGCCCTATCTGAGAGGATGGGCTAGTTTGACCCATTGTTAACCCATAAATTTGGTTATTCATGATCATATAGGTGATGTCAAGATTTCGACGACAGGTGTGAACGAAATGCCCCACTCCAATACCTAATCCATCGCCATCACCTCCAACCACAATTACCTTCAAGTCAGGGTTTACCATCTTTACTCCAAGGCCGGCAGGAAGCGCGCGTCCGTGGAGCATGTGAATGCCGTATGCCGTAGTCCAGTGAGGAAACGAACTCGAACAACCAATGCCAGAGACGATGACCACTTCATTAGGTTGATATCCAAGATGTGCGAGAGCTCGGGTCGCTACTGATAACAGCCCATAATCACCGCAGCCGCCACACCAGTTCGGGCGTACGTCCCCTACAAACAACCGTTTATCGTAATCTTCATTAGTATCTATCGTCATTATATCTCACTTTTTCTCAATGATGGGAATCAAGAAGCTCCCGGATCTCCTGAAAAATGCCTGACGGCGTGGGAGTTTCACCCGACAGTGGATGAACCCGTTCGTCCGGGCGCCAATCCAAATGCTGGTGAATAAGGTTTTCTAGCTGGCCCGTATAGTTCACTTCATATAGAACCGCGTGGTGAATATTGGTGAGGAAGGGCTTGATTTTCTTATAGGGAAGCGGAAACAGATCGATAAATGAGAGGACATTCCAGCTTTCTCGATTTTCGGCATTGAGCAAGTCAACTGCCTCGCGGACGGCTCCTGTAATGCTGCCCCAACAAATGATCGTATGGTCAGTATCGGGAGAACCATAGAGATCAGGAGGCCGCATTTCTTGGCGTAATAGCTCCAGTTTTTTGAAACGTTTCTCAAACATCTTGGCCCGCAACTCCCAGGAAGAGGGATGCCCACATCGGTTTCCTGAAAGGGAATGTGATCTCTCATCGTGTTCTGCACCTACCAATATGTACATGGCTTTCTCTGTCGGAGGGAAGGCGCGGGGACTAATCCCATCTTCGGTAAAACGGTAACGGGCGAATTCAGGAAACTCAGGAAATTCCGTGGTGGGATGATTCCATATTTTTCCCCGATCACGTTCCACTTCATCCAGATCAAACGGTTCTAGGTTGGATGTACGCTCTGAGAGGCTGAAATCAGACAAAACTATGACGGGGAGCTGAAAACGATCCGCTATGTTGAATGCCCGTACCGTGGTTTCAAAACATTCTTTGATTGTGCGTGGGGCAAAAATCGCGCGAGGAGATTCGCCGTGGGACATGTATATTGCAGAAGCTAGATCTCCTTGTTCCATCTTGGTTGGTATTCCTGTGGAGGGACCTGCGCGCATTGAATCGATTACAACGAGAGGAGTTTCGGTCATGGCCGCATATCCAAAGGCCTCAGACATCAAAGACAATCCAGGCCCTGAACTGGCAGTCATCGCGCGTGCTCCCGCAAAAGATGCGCCAATACACATAGGTATAGCTGCCAACTCATCCTCAGCTTGTCTTACTACCACCCCAAAGCGTCTAGCATTCTGAGCTAGATAAGTCAAGATAGAAGAGGCCGGAGTGATCGGGTATTGGGCAAGAAATTTCAATCCCGCTGCGACTGCACCCAATGCAATCATATGATTTCCGCTAATTACAAAACGTCGCATGGGGGGCAGACTAGGTACGGTCAGGTTTAACGAGACCTGGTAGTTTTCATTAAAGAAATGATTTCCCGCGTCCAAGGCCTCCAAATTCAGCTGAATAACTCGGGCTCGGCCAGAAAAGTGCTTTTCTAAGGTCATTTCATATTCAGACCTTTCCAGCCCTAGTAATTGGATTATGGCTCCTGCCGCAACTGAATTCGCTAACACGGGGGTTTTTCGATCGATGTTACGAGCTAAGGTTTTGAGTGGGATTTCAAACAGAATAATTCCCCGAGTCTTGATTTCTGCTGCGTAGTCTTGTGTATTCACCCTATCCGAATCCACTAAGAGAAGGCCATTCTGTTTGAGGTCACGTAAATGAATTTCTAGTGTTTCAGTGGTAAGTGCGACCAACAGATCTATAGGACGGTCAAAGCTATGCAAGATTTCCGAGGAAAATTCAACATGCTGCCAAACATGGCCGCCACGGATCGTTGACTGCGTTCCCGGAAACCCATAGACGTAATATCCAAGGCGGTTTAAAAATCTCTGAAATAAAAGTCCAGCCAGCTGCAGACCATCCCCTGCAGCTCCCCCTAAGCGCAAGGCAAATCGAGGATAGGGAAAATCAAGAGACCCCTCTCTTTTAAGTAAAACCGCTGTACCTACTGACATTTGTATCACCAATCAGTTTCAAATAGCCATCCAAACCCATCAGTACAAATCAAGGATAGAAAGTTTAAATTATATGAGTCTGCGGTCTTTTCATCCCAAATCCTTTAAACGCACTCAAGGATCTAATAGGACAAGAACGCATTTAAAACGACATCAACCGTCCCTATTTGCCTTCTTCTTTTCGGAAAATAAGACAGTATTGGTGACATCGATTTCCAACCCACGCATTGTTTACCCCTAAGGCCAGTAAGGCTTTATCGTCTTGCAGCCAGAGTTTTTCGTCCTTGAGAACCCACGGATGGTTTTCATCACCTACAAGACTTGTGGCAGTATCGTAAGCCAGGGGAAATAACCGCCCCCGCGTAAACACGTTGTTCGTGACCACCACTAAATATCCTTTGTTTCGTAGGAGGGTGTACACATGCCCGAAAATTGTCTGCTGGGTCTTCAGAAATTGATGATAGTCGCGGATGTTCCCCAAATCGTTAGGATCATTTTCGCTATATCTGGTATCTAATCCCTGATTTTTTCGTGCCTTCTGACGAATATTATTCCGAGCCAACTGGTTCCAATATGGAGGTGATGTGATGCAAAAATCCAATTGCGGCAACTTATGCTTCGTCCATAGACCAGGTAAGTCCCTGGCATCCCCCTTTATAACGCGCCAGGACCCCTTTTTCTCAGTTTGGTACAGGGGAGAGTAGGGAAGATCTCCGATCTCATCCACACGAGTTTGTGCAATATCAGCATAGAAATCCGATAACTCAATCCCCACCCCATTTCGATTACATTGTTTTGCGGTAACGAGCATGCTGCCACTCCCAAGGAAGGGGTCTAGAACAAGCTGCCCTTTCTTAGTAAAAAACGTGATATAACTACGTACCATGGTCTCTGGAAATTTTGCAGGATGTAATATTTCATTCTTATTCCGTGGGGGAGGCCTTTCAATCCGCCAGGATTTGGAAAAGCGTATCCATTCTCTCCCAGTCAGGGTGTTTAATCTGTTTTTTGGATTAAACTGTCCAAATGGATTCCGCCTTCTCCCCTTCCTCAAATAGATTCTCTCTTCCTCTTCAAGTCTAGTTCGATCTTCCTCTTTTTTTCCTAGATAAGTGTGTAAGGATTGCTGACCCTCCCTCATTATTGAGTTCCTACCAGATTTCTCGGGTCTCTCCTGATCCTCCACCTTATATGTTGTAAAGGGGGAATCGCTAGTTTCTTTTTCTTCATTTTTGACCTGAACAATCATTGCCTCTGATTCTTGACTATATTTTTGGAGTAAGTTCGATTTGATTGTTTTCAGGATATTCGAAAACGATAAAAATTTTTCAACGGCCAATGAACCATGTGTTGTAGGGATAAATAGTATAGGGGTCTCTAAGTCTATAAAAAAGATTTGCCAACGCCTTTTTTTTTGTGACCCAACGAGTTGAAAGCAATTAATCCCTTTCTTTTGAACCAAATTCCACAAAAGCTGAAACTTTGTGTTTTGGGTCCGATTTTGGATATCTTGTAAAGAAAAAGCTGCTTTCAGAACACTGGGATAGGTAATGGTTGAAAAAAATGAGGCAGTTTCCCTTTGTACTGATTCGAACGAAGTCTGCACTCGACCCGTCTCCATAGAAGTCCTTTTTGCGCCGTAAAAGAATCTAAAACCATTAGTTGAAAAAACTATCATTCCATTTTATCGACTATTGAGAGGAGTACACCGAGGGAAATTCTTATTGACAGCGTTCTCACCTCTATTTATTACACGGCCGCTCCTCTGCAAAACATCTTCGCAGTTCTACTGAGAATTTCATTTATCAAAATGCAAAAAATCTTGCTGTGAAGCCATCTGACAATATAACGCCAGAGATTTCGGTTAATTATGGATGGTACCAGAGAATGAAGGGGAACGGAACCAATGCATTTATATTTCGAAATCCGTAATATATCATAGAGCTCTTGTGAAACAATAACCTGGGTGTAAAATATGAATAAAATTACCTATGAGAAACGAGTAAAAAGGTGTAGCCAACAAATGGCAAAAGAGGGGATTGATGTCTTGTTACTCACCAAACCATCGAATATGCTTTATCTCACTGGAGATGGGCGCCTTTGTGCGTATGTAATGATTTCTAAAGATAACCAAGTTTCTATCGGCACGCCCAAGACCGATATTGAAGAAGTCACGCAATTAGCACGATTTGATCATATCACGGGCTTTGAAGACGAAGTAGGGATGATTCATTCGATCGCGGAGTATTTCAAGCAATTTAAAATAGAATCCGGGGTCATGGGATTAGAATATACCTTTTTAACGAAATCGATGATGGGAATGATGACTCACCCACATGCGAAGCCTGAAAACGTTACAGTTCAGGATTGTACAAATATTTTATCGCAATTACGTCTTATAAAGGAACCAAAAGAAATTGCCTTGCTAAGAAGCGCAGCAAAGGTCGCTGATGTTGGTTTAAAGGCTGCAATAGAAGCTGTAAAAATAGGTTTAACTGAGAGTCAGATCGCAGCAGAAGGGGAATATGCAATGAGACAAGAGGGGGCCGAAGGATTTTGGCGGTCATATGTCGCCTGTGGATCCCGTACAGGCATTGCTCACGGAATTCCTACAAATCGAAGAATTCAAAAAGGAGACTTGGTGGTGATAGATCTTCATCCGATTGTAGAAAATTATTCTTCAGATGTTTGTCGAATGGTTGCTGTTGATCATGTGTCTAGTGAGCAGAAAAAAGCTTATAGTGTGTATTTAGATGCTCTAGAAGCAACGATTGCGAAAGCGGTGAAAGGAGTCGGCATGATTGAACTTGAAGACACGCTTCATGGTACGATTCGTGATGCTGGATATGGAAAGAATATTTTTGGGCCTCCAATTCATGGAATAGGAATAAATTTCGAAGAAGCTCCTTTGCCACCTGGTCATGCCTTCTTCCATGGAGAAAAAGCTCCCCCCCCGCTAGAGAAAAATATTTCAGTAGCAATCGGAAATTGTGGAATCTACAAAGGATCGTGGGGAGTACGGATTGAAGACACAGTGGTAATAGGTGAGAACAGCCCAGAAGTCCTTACAAATGCTCCAAGAACTTTGTTTGAGGCGTAACGGAGAACTACCAATTCCAGATGAATGAAATCCTTCAATACGGCCCCCACTATATGATAATCGATACTCAAGGCTTGTCGATGTGTCCCGGGCGAGGTTCGAACAAATGACCCCGCCGTATCAACTCGTCAATCACTTTTCTTACCTGGGCCCGATCCATACCCTCTTCGAAAGCTTGATCCAAGATATCCTTGATAGAAGCCGGTTCTGCATCTTTGGTCTTGGCTTCCTCCACTTTTCGATCAATTAGTGCCTCAATACGGTCGAGATTGCGTCGAGAGCGGGCATCGGTATCTGAGGCATATCTATCGATATCGAGTTTCCCAGTTTCTGTATCACGAGCCAACTTGTCTAAGGAGACCCTCATAAGGTTTACCGCTCCTGCCGCATCATCATACGAAACCACATCACTTAAACGCATTTTTGCTCGAGCTTCGGATAGTCTAACTAGCGCTTCGAGCTGTCGGGGAGTAATTGCGATAGGAGGAACCCCTTTTTCATCTACTTGCTCACTTTCTTTCCGGAGTGTCATGTAATACTCCAATAGCCGCTCTTGGGCCTCATCGGAAAGCGTTGGCTTGATTTCACGCCGAGCATACGCAATATATTTCCGGAGCAGAGGTTGCTCTATTGGTGGCTCTTTAGAGAGAATCTTCGACTTATGTAGGTTGAGAATGTGAGTGGCCTTATCATGATCTTCCTTGAGATCTGGTTTATCTTCCATAACAAAAATAAGATCAAACCGTGAAAGAATAGTGGGGGGTAAATTCAGATTATCAGCCGTTGGTTTATATGGATTCCAACGACCTCGACGGGGATTAGCCGCCGCCAATATGGCTGTCCTTGCGTTTAACGTAGCTACGATGCCTGCTTTAGCTATTGAAATGGAATGTTGTTCCATGGCTTCATGGATTGCCACTCGGTCATCTGTACGCATTTTATCGAATTCATCGATCATCGCAATGCCGCGATCAGCTAACACCAAGGCTCCCGCCTCCAATGTGATCTCTCCTGTATCTTGATCGCGTATCACAGCCGCGGTAAGCCCTGCGGCCGTACTTCCCTTACCAGTCGTGTATAATGCCCTAGGGGCTAATTTAGCTATAAATTTGAGTAGTTGTGATTTACCGACGCCGGGATCACCGATCAAAAGGACGTTGGTTTCACCGCGAAGTTTTATCCCATCGGGTGTGGTTTTTTCAGACCCCCCGAACAATAACGAGGCGATTGCTTCCTTAACGACATCGTGGCCATAAATCGAGGGGGCTAACGAGTTTCGGATCTTTTCAACAATATGGGACGATTTCGATAGATCGATAATCTCTCTTTCGTCTTCTTCTGAAACATCCACATCGACGTACTCTGCGGTTTCCTTGATAATGGTTACTCCCTGGAAAAACTTGTTGTAAGTGGATAATTGGCCCCGTTTTAATAGGCGTGATGACCGGGCCTTGAGGATACCTACCACCTCAACGCGATCCCCTGGGCGAGCTATATCCACAAGATCATCGAGGATATGGATACTAATACTCTGGGGTAGTTGGCCAGGGGGTAGTTCTTCGGGTCGTTCTTGTATAGATATCTTCTGCCAATCTATAAAGGTGGATTTTTCGATTTGTAAGTGCAATGAATTTGTTTTTTGGCATTGATCCTCTTTACATCGATAAGGAGGAATGTAAATCCCTTCAGGAAATTCCGCAATCTGATTGTCCGTTCCGCATGCTGCACATCGAAAAACCCCACGAATCAAGAGAGGTTTGGCCTCGGTGACACCAATCACAATGCCCTCGAAGCAGGTAAGTCTCCCGAGATGTTCCGTTTTGAGCGCACGCAGATTAACCTTATCTGTGAGATCAGTGATCCGTACATGCAATTGTTCAGTTTTTTGAACATATATTGGGCTGATTTGATTCAAGAACTCTTCCAAGACGCTAGAGGCAACCGAGAGGCATACCTCGGGATTTATCAACATTTCTTCGGCCAGCTTAGGGTCGTGATGAAGGAGGTCATCATAGGAAATCAATAGGCTTTTTTGACTTTTTCTTTCCATTTCCCCAATTCTTTCATGGTAGTATAAATGACCCTCACGATCTGTGAATTCAGTAATGAAGGTTTCAAACCTTCCCTTAATGTCAAA
>JBHLSH010000053.1:0-27869 GCA_048881705.1 Candidatus Heimdallarchaeota archaeon
CCGTTTTATATCTTTCAAGAGAAATTCGATCTTCCGATACTCTGGGGAGGATTGGGACATGGCACTCGAGCCCATTCACCTAATGAATATGCATTTCTAGAAAGTAAGACCGGAGCAGGGGGCATTATGGAATTTGAGGTATCAGTGGCACGCTTACTCTCCAAAATCGGAGAAATCGGGAAATTGGGGTAGCTTCAATCGCTTAAGCTTCCAGCTCCACATCATGAATGGAACAGTTGATCTGATTATGAATTTTAAACCGCGTTTGGTATAGGGAATCTAAATTCTCTGTATATTTAAAGAATTGGAAAAAGGGTCTTGGTTCGCAGTATGGAACATATAAAGCCCTCTTTTCAAATATTGCTAAGGTGATCTTGTGGTTGTCCGGGAGTTTTTGGTCGTTCACGAGTATGGAACAGTGATCTTCCACCAACGCTATTCAAAGTCATCACAGGATATTGTGCTTCGTTCTGGATTGATTAGTGCCCTTTATAACTTTGCCCAAGAGGTCGAACGGGACTCGATAGACGTTCTCCGAATGGAAAAAGTCTCCCTACTATTTAAAAAGAGAGATCTCTTGATTTTTGTACTGTTCTTCGATTCAACGGTGAATCCAGAGTGGTGTAAACAGGAAATCGATATACTTGCTAACAATTTTTTCATGGCGTTCCCTGATGTTCTCTGGAGTACTGAAATTGTAAATCTATCACGATTTAAATCCTTTGACATGGATTCAGATCGGATTCTAACAGCATTAAACAGAAAGTTGGAATTGATTCTTTATCTGATCGAAGAAGGCCTTATCACAGAAGAAGAGTATGAGGAATCGAATTTTCATACCCTAGGGCAGATTGTGGGTACGCGTCTTTTAGATAGATTCCATAACCAGTTTTCTTATGTACTGGGACAAGGAAGCGAACTTATTTTTTCCCAGATCGATCTCCTCCTTGATCTCCTTAATGCAACACACGTCCAACGACACGGATCAAAATATACGTTTGATTGCGCTCACTGCTTCCTGTGTGAAGACCGTCAGGACTGTTTTTTCAGTGGCGTAATGAGCCAAATACGAAAAATCCTTAATCTTGACCTGGAAACTTCTTTTTTGTAGCAGAAACTCCATTGAATTATGTACACAAATAATGAAAGCCCTAATCCCGTTTGTCATTGCAACATATTTTTAAAGGTTGGCAGATCAACCTAATCAACTCAAACATTGATCTGGCTCATGATGGTAACTAGGCAGATTAATCCACGAGTCATCTGTCTAGGTCAGTGTTTAACCTCTATACAAGCAAAGACAAAATGTGAGTAAATTGAGCGACCAACCTCCAAGCGATGATGAGTTATCAGCCGGCAAAGTGGGCTTGACTCATGTTGATACCAAAACTGCCACTTCTACACGAAGATTAGTGCTTTCTTGTGTCAAGTGTGGTGAAACACAAGATTTTCCTATATGCCCCGAGTGTGGGGAGCCCATGGATCTTGAAGACGGGAAGTTCGCCCATCATGGAAACGAAGTTGCTATTTTTGAACACCACGGACAACCTATGCAACCAAAAATCGTGTAATCTAGCTCATCTATAGGAAGAGCAAAACAGCGCTATCCAATCAATACTTTTTTTCCCCTCGGGAAAAACTCCCTTTGTGTTCGTTATTTTTCCCTTAAACAGTATATGGTGCTTTTAAACTTTAAATGGTAAGAATTATGAGAAGTCATAACTATGAGGGCCCGCGTTACAAGATTATCGTTGTTGGGGACGGTGGAGTGGGAAAAACAGCTATTCTTGAGCGCTTACTTGGTAGGGCGTTTCATAGTACCTATAAGCTGACTATTGGAGCTAATATTCTCACAAAAGAGCTTATCTTTAATGGAACTACTTTCAAACTCCAGATTTGGGATCTTGCTGGGCAGACTAGATTCACGATCGTACGATCGACATATTATTCTGGAGCTCATGCGGCGATGATGTGTTTTGACAGGAATTGGCCCCCTTCGTTCGAAAGCTTGCCAACATGGAAGAACGAAGTAGAATCGCATCTAGGGAGAAAGATTCCTCTTCTTCTGATTGGAAACAAAAATGATCTTCCTTCTCAAATTACGCAAGATAAGATTGATGAGTACATAACGTCAGTTAATGCAAATCATCCGTGTACGATGCCTTATCTCTCAACCTCGGCAAAAACTGGAAGTAACATAAACCATGTCCTCAAAACGCTCGCTCAGCTTCTCATTAACTACAAAACGGGTGTAGTCCCAAGATAACTTATGTTTAACATTGCTAAATGTAAACCTTTTTGAACGGTTATTTTGTTGTTTTTTTTTGCATTTAGGGATGCAGGTGTGGTTCAGATATGGTTAATCTCGATGAGCTAAAAGATCGTATTCTAAGGGAATTTCCAGGTAAGATGGAGAAGGAAAATGTTCTCATTATGAGCGTCATTATGAAGGAAGTTGAACAGGGAAAACAACCTCCAAAAAGGGACGATATAGAAAGTGCAATCAAAGAACTAATTTCTGATGGAATCTTTGAAAAAAAGGATGGACTTTTAATCCTTAGAAAAGAAACTTTACATGCGGAATCTGTAGGACTTGCAGAGAAAGAGTCCAAAGAAGAAGTTCCGGTTTTTAATCCAACAAACTACCCACCAGATCAAGCACAAATCCTTTTGGCTTTTGGCCAGGCGAAGTACGAGAATAGATCTGCTCTCATTATGGGAATCACGATGAAGGAACTCCAAAATGGAAACCAACCTCCAAGAAGGGGTGAAATCGAGCAATCGATTCAAGCCTTGGTTAAGAGTGGGGCATTAGAAGCCAAGGGGGAGATGCTGATTAGAAAAATCTAATCCCTGATTCATTCTGGGAAGGTAAGGGGGGGAGGACTAACCTTCGGATCTTTTCGTAGGAGAGCAATCCGGAACCCTAGGAAACTGGACTGACTATAGCCAATGGGAGAGGGAATAGTAGAAGGAAGTTTTCGGAGTGTCGAGGCCAAAATTTCGGCACCAACGAGACGAGCACCGTATGCATCAGCGTGTATTTCGTCCAAAAACCGTTTATAACTCATATAAAAGGTTAAGCAGCCCGATGCAGAGAAGCTGAATAGAGAAAGCGATGCAAGTACCAAAAGAGATAGCGGATCGTGTAAAAGAGTTTCATTGCGTGAAGCGGCAATCGTATAGAGATTAACTCCATATATCACACAAAAATAGCGAAATGTACGCAAAACGGTATCAAAAGAACCAAAAACGTAGTTTTTTCGGATGTGATGGTTCGCTAGATGCCCTTCCTCGTGGCTCAATACGGCGATAAGTTCTTCGTCATCAAGTTTCCATTGGAAATAGCGAGACACCAAGCAAATTCGTTTACGCCCGAGACTAGTTACCCCCGCAGAAAGGAAAAGCGATGCGGGCTGTATATCCGCAAATCGAAAATCGCTGAACAAATGACTCATGGGATGCCTCTGGATAATGTAGTCGATTATTTCAGGTTTGAGAGGTTCCCTTGCAGTCCGGAGAAGGTCTCCCTTGGATCGCATTGCGCGGAAGACAAGCAAGCCTTGAATGATAAACGAAAAACCAAGGCCAATTCCAAAATAGACCCACAGGCGTGTCGGGTCGTGAAGTAAAGGGTTTAAGACAAGGCTATATACCACTCCAATGATGATCACCGAGTAAACCTGTTGTATCAAATAAAGGAAAATGTCCTGGATCGTTGGTTGGAAATGGAAATATGATGTAGATAGAGCAGCTCTTTTTAGGGTTCTAAAAGCCTGAAGATAAAAACCTAGCATAAATAGGAAGAGCAGTGCAGAAAGAACAATCAGAACGATTAGAAATGTAGATTCAGATATGAAAAACCCGAGTAGCTGAACTCCACCTACTAAAAGAAGGGCGGGGAAAAAAACATATGCAATTATGTGCACCCAGTCACTTAGCGGTAAAAATATCCCATCACTATCACGCGATAATCTAGTTTGATCCACTAAGTTACCACCTGTATCTGATTTCCTCGGTAATAGTTCACCATATATTTTCTTGGATTTTGTCTTCGATTCGGAATGTTAATAACACCGAGACCCAAGTCACAATGGAAAGAGATTGCCAAGACGTTCTGGAATCCTTTAGAGCGTGAATAACTTCTAGTTTGTAATTGCCAGATTCTCCTTTTGTAACCCTAATCAAACGTTTTGTGCCACTTGGATATGGTTATGAATTCCTTTTTGGAATATGATAAATAGGATTAGCTCGTGGTAGAGTCAGACCTCCAAAAATGTAACAGAACTCGATAGAGGCCACTTCAAAGTGACTAAATTATCTGCTGCTGACCAAATCCGTAAAAAACAGCGTATTAAGGAGTTGTTAGCGGATATAGTTACTAATCTAAAGGATTATTTCGATGAACTACAGATGAAAAAATTTGGGGGAATCTCGAGGTACGTGGTATTAAATCGTGTTGATTCCATCGAAATGATAGGATCAAAAGGACTCAAGCTCGTGAAAGCAGAGTTTAATACGGATCTAGGATCTTTGAATCTTGCTATTGCCATCAAGAACTTTCAGACGTATGAAGAGGCTCTAAATAACAAAATTTTAACCGAGCGATTGGTTGAACGACTACGGCATACAGGCATTTTGACTCCAAGAGTGATTTTCGAGTATGAAAAAACATTGGTATACGAAGGGATCCAAGGCAAATCGTTTCATGATTCCTCTCTAGATGAGATGCTAAAATTAACACTTGCGGGAGATGCGATAGCCAGGTTTCATACACCTGAACTCCGTCCTGTAGATCCAGAGAGATACGTTTATTTAACAAAGAAGGTTCTCAAAGAACTCAAAATCTCAACAGATAGCAAGAATAGACTGGTTGAGAAGGGGGGAGCTCTTCTTGAAAGAATCTTACGTTACTCATCCGGAACTGCTGCTTTTGGTGATTTTCATCCCGGAAATCTCTTGTTTTCAGAAGAACGAGAGCAATATGTGCAACCGTGGCTAATCGATCCCGAATATGCCGAAGCTGCCCGTGCAGCTGACAGGTTTGAGGATATTGGAACCTTTTTTGTCAAAGCAGCGATTGATCATTTTCTGAAAGACAATAATCTCCAGAGATTTCGAGAGAATCAAATTATCCCTTTCATCCAGGGTTATGATCATTTTCTGAATCATTATGGTCTTTCTATGTACGAAATCTATAAGGCAAACCAAGAAGAAGCATTATGCTTTCATCTTGGGCTAAGTACCCTTCTGGAGGCTCTATTCATTCAAAGACGGGTCGATCTAAATAATGAGATCGCTTTAAAAAGGTACACGGGATGTATTAAAACTTCCCTCCATATCTGGGACTCTGGCTTGAACTAATTCAACCTTCCTGCTTCATAGTATACAAATTATAACACGAAACTGGTTTGGGATTGTACTTTTTAAGAATCCGATCTGTTACTGAGTTTTTCTCTCCATAAACGCGGAGAGGGAGATCTGTCCATCCAATAGCAGCACACTCTTTAGCAATAGCAATCACAAGCGGCTCCCATGCATTTTCATGACCTGGTCGCGTCGCGGTAAATCGTAGCATTATGTATTCTTCCTCCGTTGCCTCATCTTTCCATCTAAGAGGAGCGCTTGAACAAATGATCTGGTCTTCCCTGTCAAATACCAATACGCAGTGGCCATCTCTGAGAACTTTATTGGTAAAATAGTCCTTTAACCAGGTACGAGAGAAATGACGTTTCATTTCTTTGTCTACTGATCCAAGTTCAACCAATAAATCGACATCATCTGGCGTAGCGATTCGAACCGTATGTCCAACTCCTTCAGATGTATGACTACTCAGCGATTTAACTTCGAAATCGTAACAAAAACCCTCGGTGGTTAACTGAAATCCCTTCCGTTTGAAGAACTCTATTTGCTTCTCCCAGTCATCCAGAATCCAATAGCTGATTTGTTTCGGTTCTTTTTTCTTCACATACGCCAACATTTCATCGAAAAGAATATCCTGCACCTTTTCAGGGCATTCAGGATATGCCCAGGGATAGCCCAGTAGAACGTTTTTATCTTTGCTCACACGGGCCTGAATATACGCAAGGGGTTTTCCTTCCTCGGAGAAAGCGTAGCGAATAAATCGTGGATTAGTTTTTTCTTGACGATATCGATCTTTAATCTCCTCCGCGGTGGATTTAAAGCCCGTATTGTAATTAAAGATCTGAGCTTGGATCTCTTCTAGGCCTTCATTTGGCTTATAGAATTTATAGATGATCTTCATGGTATGCCCCGATCGATAAACCGTATTATCATATATGAAAGGGTCAGGGTTGGTTTATAATTCTTTTTTTGTTGAGGCAAGCAATCCCTCTTTTGCAGCAATATCGGTGGGATTTGGAAAACCTTAAACGTCCAAGGTGAACTAGTAGGATTAAAACCAAGCCACGGACTAAGGCCGACTCCAAGAAAGGCCATTTTAAGGAGGATTCCTCCCATAACTGAAGCCATATCGTCTCAAAGGGATTATCAGTCAGGAATAAAAGAAAATCGTATAAACCTCTTACACATAGACGATGATCTTTCTTTCCTTGAATTGACACGTGCTTTTTTGAGGAGATTGGCAGGTAACAAACTTAATGTAAAATCATTAGAAAATCCCGAACTTCTTCAAAAAACACTTAAGGAAGACCAGTTTGATGTGATCGTTTCCGATTTTCAGCTTATGACATCAGAACTCAACGGACTAGACCTCTTGGAAGATATCCGTAAAAATCCGTGGTACCAAAATATCCCCTTCATTCTCTTGACAGGCAGGGGACGAGAGGAAATTGCAATCTCTGCTTTACGCCTCGGTGCATCGGGTTATGTCAAAAAAGGGGGGAACCCAGAAACCATGTTCCAGGAGCTAATTCATACGGTGGAAACCACAGTTCGTCATCATCGTATGGAACGAGAACTCCAACGTCGAAATTTGGAGCTTGAAATCTTAAATCGGATAATTTCAATTAGTCACCTTCAAAAAGATCTTGATACGCTCCTTGCTGATGCCCTTGCAGTTACTATTGAGCTCTTTGACTTCATGGGAGGTGCGATTTACCTAACTGAATGGAAGCAAAGAAGGGCAAGAATGAGACACTGGTATGGCCTTTCAGAAGATTTTGTCAGGAAGATGGCAAAAATAGATATCGATCAACCCCCTTATGATTCTGTATTCCTAAAAGGGGAAAATTTTGTAACAGAAGACTACCAAGCCATGTTTCCCGAATTGCCTTATCAAGACATCCGTTCTATGGCTTCTATTCCATTGATGGACAAGATTTTACCCCTAAATACCCAGCAGAATGTAATAGGCGCGGTATTCGTTGTAAGTGAAAGCCGCTTCCCCGAGCACTTCAGCCATCTCCTAAGTACAATAGGAAGGGAAGTTGGATCATCCTTAGGTCATGCCTTACTCTCCATGCAGCTGAAAGAAACCTTAGATCGTTATCAAACGTTAATTGAAAAGGCTTATGATGCTATTTTCATTGAAAATGCCCAGGAAGAAATTGTGGAGGTTAACCAAAGAGCGTGTGACCTTTTTGGCTATAATCGTGATGAACTATTGACCATGAAAACATCGGATCTACAAAAAGGGATACCATCAGAATCAGAAATGAATCCACTTCCGATTTATAAGAATCCAGAGACAGGTACACCTGAGACCATAGAAATACCTGCTGTTCATCGAGATGGGACACCTTTAACTTTAGAATTAACGATAGTTGCTTTGGAAGCACCTAAACCACTTTTTATGTCTATCGTACGTGACGTCTCGGATCGTAAAAGGATGGCCACTGCTCTGCAAGCTGCCAACCGCAGACTTAACTATATCAATAAATTTGCACGTCTTAATTATCTAGATCAATTATCAGCCATTTCAGGATATATTGCTGTTCTTGAATCCGAGATAAAAAAGAATGATGAAACTAAAAGCTATTTAGAGAAGATTCGTTTTATTTCGGAAAGATTGAGAAATCAGACGCGGGCCGCACAAGCAATTATGACCCAAACAGAAGAGCTGGGATTAAAAGAACCGACCTGGCAAGATCTTGAAGAATCTGTTTTCATCGCCGCATTCGTATGTAATCTCGGAAAAATAAAGTTAAATGTTAATGTTGAGGAAGTAGAGGTGCTAGGTGATCCTTTATTTCATCGAGTTTTTACATACCTTATAGATAACTCAATCAAACACGGTAGCCACGTTACTGAGATTCGCGTAACTTCTAATATTGATAAATCTGATGTATTTCCCACATTGAGGATTGCATATACTGACAATGGAGTAGGTATACCTAAATCAGAAAAAAAACGTATATTTGACATTGGTTTTGGCCAAGGTACTGGATATGGTCTTTTTGTTGTTAAAGAAATCCTCGAGGTAACTGGCATGTCGATTCGCGAGTGTGGTGTGCCCGAAAAAGGAGCTCAATTTGAGATCGAGATTGGCCCAAACCACTACAGACTGAAATCCTAGTAAACCTAAGATAAGATCCTAAATGGTCCCCTTAGATAAACGGTGAATCCAAAGTGATGGTTCAAGAAAACTTCGCCCTATTCGTCGACGGGACAGATGTACGTTGGTCATTTGGCAATCCAAGTGACGATTTTGTTGAAATTGTCTCTAATTTTCTAATGGGGCTGTCCTCCTTAGGACAGGAGTTCTTTGGAGAGGGTATTGCCTCAATAACGTTCGATCGAAGAAGATACAGTGGTATCAAGGCAAGTGAAATCTTTATAGTATCATTGGAGGATAGGTTTTTCCTCATTATTAGTGACCCCGCAGTAACTTTACTTTTGATAGCAGCCAGTGGGGGAATCCCCTCTGAAATCAAGGATATTATGCGAGCAGTTCTGATCGGACAGGCCTCAATACTATATTCCCGGGCAATTATGGATGCAGATGCGGAAACAAAACAACAGATAGATACTCATTTTCAGGAGATTCTGTTGGATCTCAATGAACGTTTCCGTCATACACCTGTAGTGGGACCTTATGGCAGCCATTTTTCAATCTTAAACTTTGAAGAAGCGTTATTATTGCACTATTACCTCCGAAAACATGCGGAAAAACGAATAACTGCGCCAGCAGGTCGTGCGATTATTGCCAATCTTGAAGGTTGGAAAATTCCTCTGGCCTACGGAACAGGTATGGACGACAGATCTGGAGTTTGGGCTGGCTTTTTTGCAGCAATTATTGGATTTATCCAGACATTATTTGACTCAAAACCTAAATATATAACCTTTGGTTCGACAGAGCTTCACAAACTACGCTTTATTTATGGCGAGAAGCATTTTATGGCGCTAGATACGAGTATAGTGTCTGACCTGCTTCTACGTAAGGCTTTTCGTACAGAATTATTCGGAATTAACTACGGGATTCTGAAAGACATTTCGAACGGTGTTAAATCTCTGATTATCGAAGAAATTCAATCGTACTCTGAAGATAAGTTGAATGAACTATCAGTGGAAACATTGATAGATACTTATGCAGGCGAGGATCAACTATTGGACCTGACGATAGATGAGAGAGTTTTAAAAATTTGGGGAAAACTACTGATTAAATATCAGAAATAGATTTCTTTTTTAGTATCCGCTTGGGATGTGTGCTTATGCGCGTTACTGAACTTTTTGATCTAAAGGGTACTCGAGGATTAGTGACGGGCGGCGCAACAGGAATTGGCTTTACTATGGCCCAAGGTTTGGCAGAAGTTGGCGCCGATGTAGCAATATGCGGACGAGGCCGTCATGGCTCCCTTGAAGAGGCCGTAGCCAAACTTTCTGAGTTTGGTACAGAAGTGATCGGTAAGAAATGTGATGTAAGTGTTGAAGATGATGTAAAACAAATGATTACCGAGCTAGCGGATCAGGGCTTCAGTTTAAACACATTAGTTAACAACGCTGGTATTTCTTGGGGATGCCCTTCAGAAAAACTCCCTCTTAACGATTTTACGAAAGTCGTTGCCGTAAATCTTACGGGAACATTCCTTGTTTCACGGGAAACAGCCAAAAAGTTCATGATACCTGGCCAATCTGGCTCAATAATCAATATATCTAGTACATCGGGTTTTCTAGGGGGCGAAATCGGGATTGCTGGGTATTCAGCCAGCAAAGCGGGCGTATTAGGATTAACACGACAGCTAGCGGTTGAATGGGTTTCACATGGCATCAGAGTAAATGCCATCTGCCCAAGTTGGTTCCCATCTTATATGAGTCGCCATTTCACTGGAAAAGAATCGCCCGTACGGAATGCTCTTATGGCTGAAAACCCCATGGGTCGTTTCGGAGAACCTTGGGAGTTAAAGGGAGTTATCGTATTTCTTGCGTCAAAAGCTTCGAGTTATATCAATGGTGTTGCGATTCCTATTGATGGAGGTTTATTGGTAAAATGACCACGGTGCTTGACCTGTTCAAACTTAATGGCCAATCCGCATTGGTCACAGGGGGAGCAAAGGGCCTTGGAACAAAAATTAGCGAGGGATTATTAGAAGCTGGGGTTGAAAACTTGTTTTTTTGTGGACGAGGTAAACACGGGTCACTCGATGAGGAGGAAGAGCGACTAAGGGGCCTTTTCCCTCAATCTGGAATCCATGGCATCGAATGTGATATTACTGACGAAAATCAGGTCACCGCATTAACCAATCGAATCAAGAACCAGGGATGTATAATTTCTATCCTAGTAAACTCGGCTGGTGCTACATGGGCTGCGCCCTCTACTGATCAAACCCTCAAAACGTGGCACCGAGCCCTTGACGTAAACCTTACAGGAGCCTTCCTTATGACACGTAATATGGCTAGCACCTTTATGATACCAGCGAGAAAGGGTAGTATAATTAACATCAGTTCAATCCTTGCCCTAGTTGGTAATGCCGAACTGGCCCAGGTGGGATATTCTGCTAGTAAAAGTGCTCTTTGCGGGCTTACGAGACAGTTGGCCATCGAATTTGCAGAACGTGGGATACGAGTTAACGCAATTTTACCCAGCTTCGTAGAAGGTGACTCGATGGCTAAAGTATTCACAGAGCCAGAAAGCCCAGTTAGGAAGGCCCTCTTAGAACAGATCCCACTGAAACGTTTTGCCCGTGCTGATGATCTAAAGGCAATTGTGTGCTTTCTAGCGTCCGAGGCTTCCGGTTATATCTCTGGACAAAATCTAGTACTAGATGGTGGTTATACTCTCCGTTGACATGGAACGGAAAAGTATGATAAGGGGAATACCATACTCTATGTAAAGGACTTGGATTTTGGTTAAATATGCTCAATATTCTTGAGAAATATCCAGACGCCCTAATAGAACTCCGAAAAGATGATCACCCGCTTTTGGGTTATTTCACGAATCGTGTACCAGTCGAAATCCTCCATACTTTAGGGATAATTCCCATACGTATGCTAACTCACGGATCCAAGAGTCAGGGAGCTTCAGATCGGTTTATTCAGACCTTTGGATGTGAATATTTACGTACAATAATGGATATCGGATTAGCGGAAGGTTTTGAAGTACTAGACGGAATTATATTTAGTACGGGCACTTGCGATTCTCTTCAGAATGTCTCGGATATATGGAGGAAAGTTTTTCCTAACCAGTGGGCCATTAATTTAACCTTTCCTGTGAACGTGACTGGTAATTTACCACTCAAGTTCTTAACAGCCGAATTTCAGCGGTTTATCGAGACCATAGGTCAACATTTCAAACTAGATTATGCTCTTACAAGCCAAGGCGACCCCGATTTAACATCATCGCTCAAAATATATAATAAAAAACGGGAAATCCTCCGTGAACTTGCTACGTTGGTTTCAAATCGAAAACTTGCATACCAAGTGTTTGCGAAATACTCCCTTATGGGAGATATTATACCAGTGGAGCTATTCATCTCATTCCTTCAGGAGAAACTAGACGACGAAAGCTACACCGCCCCCGTACAGATGGGTTCACCCCGGCTTTTAGTAGCTGGTGGAATGGGATTCGATAACTATCGCCTTTGGCAACTTCCGGAATTTGATCACTTGGTTGCAGACGACTTTTCGTTTGGAACAAGGAATTTTTATTTTCAGATTCCGCCCAGTGCGTCATTTGAAACCTATGTTAAATCCTATCTAGATCGAGTTCCAGACCCTACTGCCTATGATTTGGATCGGAGAGAATCACACTTGACAGATCTGATACAAAAACATAAGATTGATGGTGTTGTATTGCTTGGAACAAAGTGGTGTGATCCGGACGCTTTCGAATTCGTTCCTCTGATGAACATATTAAAAGAAAATGGGGTACCGTACGTAAATATCGAGACGAGCTCGGATCTCGAAAACTTACAACAAATCAAAACACGCATGAGGGCCTTCATTGAAATGTTGACTTAATGCTACTCCTAGGATGAAATGATATGAGCTCCAGTGAAAAAAAACGGGTCTACCGCCCCTTGAAAAGCCTTCAAAGTGTAAAAAACCACATGGCAATGTATTATTTTCAAAGTAAAAATCCATATCTTCATGATGAGGGAAAAAAAGTCGCGTGGGTAACCTCAGGAGGCCCTGTTGAATTTCTAATTGCTATGAATATTATTCCGCTTTACCCTGAGCAATATGGTGCGATTGCAGGGAGCGCCAAAGATTCCACACGATTGGTTCAGGTAGCAGAAGCGCATGGGTATAGCCCCGATCTGTGTTCCTATGCCAGAACTTCATTTGGAAGCGTTTATTCTCCGGATCCGCCCACTCCTCTCTCCGAGATCGATGGCATTGGCGGCCTCCAAAAACCGGATATGCTGGTTTGTGGAAATAACATTTGTGGAACCGTTCTTAAGTGGTATCAGGACATCGCACGTCACTGGAACATCCCCATGTTTCTATTTGATACCCCTCCCCTGGTTGATGACACGGTTCCATCATATTATCTAGAATACGTAATCCAACAGCTCGAGAATTACGTCGATTTCTTGGAAATTCAGATGGGGAATAAAATGGATTCAGAAAAACTCGAAGAAGCTTTTCTATACTCCCGACAAGCGGTGCAACTATGGAGTACAATTCTAGAGCTGTGTTCCAACAAACCAAGTCCCTTGAACTGCGCTGATAGGTTCTTACTTATGGCCCCTGTTGTGGCCCAGCGTGGAACGAGAGAGATCGTACCGATTTATGAGGAGGTATTGACTGAAGTCCAAAATCGAGTTGATCATAGCCTGGGAGCGATCACAGTGCCAGAAAGGTATCGTCTCCTCTGGGACAACATCCCAATTTGGTTTAATATCTTTTCGTTCTTTAACAGTCTTGCAGCAAAAGGTGTGGTTTTTCCTGCCGATACGTATACCAATGCTTGGAGACAAGCTTTCAGTAAGGAATCTGGAGACGTAATTCGTGACGCAGCGTTAGCATATTCTACTATATATCTTAATAAGACGCTCCAGCATAAAATTGATTTGATTGGAGAACTAGCTACGCGTTTCCAATGTGATGGTGTCCTTTACCATTCGATGAGGAGTTGTAAGCGTTACAGTCTGGGTCAACCCATCACACGTCGTGAAGTAACCATGAGAACAGGGTTGAACGGAGTTCTAATAGAGGGGGACATGTGTGACGCTCGTTCGTTTTCTGAAGAGCAGGCCTGGACCAGGATTGAAGCTCTATTAGAGTTGATCGAAAATTCCTAGATCAATAACCTAATCGTCCACAACGATTGCGGAAAAATTGAAATCTGACCATATTCTCTGCGCGAGGGTATGAAATGCTTTGGCTACGTTTTTTCCAGTAAGAGCTGAAGTTTCGACATACTCCACCTTCCCAAATTCGGGAGATCGTAGTTTTTCCCGAATGAACTTTTTAGCGTAATCTGATGAGACCGTATCTTCTTTCATAGATCGAAGATCGATCTTGTTTCCCAATACAACTGCTGCTATCTGATCTGATCCAGAATGCTGTATCAACTCTTCCTTCCATGTTTTCAGATTTCTTAAAGATCCTTGATTTGTCACATCAAAGCAAAGCAGTGCG
The DNA here is from genome assembly GCA_048881705.1 of Candidatus Heimdallarchaeota archaeon. GTDB lineage: Archaea > Asgardarchaeota > Heimdallarchaeia > Hodarchaeales > Hodarchaeaceae > Hodarchaeum. Next base: position 14,005 of record JBHLSH010000053.1, read on the forward strand.
CCCACAGCCCGGCGATAGTACATGGTTCGGATCTGCTTGAAGGAAGGTTGTCCGGCCAAATCCCAAATTTGGAAGCGCAATTCCTTCGTTCCGTCCTCAGTTTCCAAGTGGACAATCTTTGAAACAAAATCTGATCCCAATGTGGGAAGATAATCTGTTCCAAATCCTTTCCCAATAAAATCGTTACGAAGGCTTGTTTTACCCACGCCCCCATCGCCTATTAATACAACCTTCGCTAATAACGCCATAGTCGATTCAGATTCTCCTTGGTTGCTTCATTTTCTTGGCCTGACATTTCTTGACTGATTGACCTAGGAAAAAACAAACATTCTCGAACGATTTCAAGTTATCCCTTGGAGGACAAAAGGTATTTTACTATTTAACGGGACTAGGATCTATAGGAATAAAAAACTATTCATTCCAATTCGTGTACCATGGGATTTAGAGATTTCTTCCAATCTTTCTTCTCTATTCATGACAAATGACAATGGAGGGCACTTTTGTAAGGGAATTGTAGCTCTTAGTCCGTTATTTCAAGAAACATCCAAAATGAAATGTTTTTACATCAGAAAAACCATCCATGGCAAGAGAAACGTCAATCGATTTTTCAAAAAGAAAAATCCACAGGCTTTTTTTCTCTTTACAGCGTTATTACCATCAAATTTCAATTAGGAAGATTTTTCCCGTCGATGGAAGCCATAGGGGTAAAAAAACACTTTATATATCAAAAGGAATAATTATCTTAAGCATAGCAGAGCTACCCACCCATAAAGCTTCATAAACATCTCCCGGAGGGATTTTTAGCAAGTTGAGCATTGCCCGTTTGGCATCATCGTAAAGAATCGGATTATAGGATCTTTGTCCCTTGTCTCGGACAATAAGATCGAATTTGTTCAAGTCAGATATGCTATTGTTTATGGTGGCCAGAGAAGTAGCCTGAAAGATGTAAAGCCGTTTTAGGGCATTAACTGCTGCTTTAGAGAAGTGCGTTGCCCTTTCTTCTTTAATTTGCGAGTCAACACTAATTAGGCGAACGGGGTCAATAGTAAATTGCTGCAAGAGTGTCAAAGGAATTAAACCATCAATTATATTGCGTATATAGGGGCCTACGAGCTGTTCATCCACAATTCCTACGTCTTCAAGATAGATTTTCTCCTCTAAGAGGCGAACCGCTTTATAGAATATACCTCGAATGAATTTTGTTGGTTTACGTCCCAAAAATACGAATATTCGGAAAGTGGGCGATGCAGCAATTAGAATCTGTATCTTGTGTTGTTCAATCAGGCTTAAACGGAACAATCGATCGCCAGACTGACCAGAGCCAGAGTTGGATTTATCGATTTGTTCAATAAATTGCGATTGGAATGACTCCAAAAAGTCCGACATCCCAACGGAAAGTCCACTTAGCGCAACGTTCAGCGACTCATCTCGGCGATAAAGCGTATTAGTAATATCAAAAAGGGGAATTCCCGCTTCAGTTGTCACCAAGATCGTGTATATATTCGAAATGGAAGATAGGATCTCTTCTATATCACGTGTTTTTTCAACTCTTTTACGATTCCATCTTTGCAGGACAATACCACCAAAAACGAGCAAAACTCCAACAAAAATCGTTCCGAGAACTGCTCCTGCAAGTTCAGCCAAAGTGAAACCGAAGATGAAAATATTCAGGGAAGCAAACTGATAATCTTCTTTCGGAAAGAATCGACTAACTCCTGATGATTCTTCTGAAGCTTCAATATGCCATTCTAACGACCCATATCCTGGCAACGTCACGGTAACGGTAAATAAACTTCCATTGAAGTGAAGTTGCGCTATTTCGAGGCTTGCACCGAGGCCTGCAAAAACGCCCCTAAAAGGCTTTATTTCATAGTGTACGTAAACCTGAAAGGAAGATAGATTACCTCCCCAATCCGTTACATCTGCCCAAAACAGAACTGTAGTATCATTTAAACGGGTAATGTTCGCAGAATGAATTGTCGGGGTCCATTTGTCTGCTATTGATATGGTGCCCCCATATTGAGACGATTTGTAATATCCTGCCAAGACTCCAGAATCGTACAATACGATAATATATGTGTAGGTAGCCACGCCCTCAAAGTTAACTTTAAAACTCACATGAGTACTATTGGAATCCATTGAGGCTTGTTCTACTTTCGATTCTCCAGTGTCGTTGTTATAGATCGAAATATTTGCCCCATGGTCATTAAACGCATCATTGACCATCATCCATATTGTGATGTTTCCTGCCTCCCCGCTATTGTACTGGAACTCTGGATCCAAGCCAGTTACAGGAATAAAATCCGATGTCCTCCCTTGAATCAAGGCTGTAGAATTCAAATTTCCACCTTCATCATATATGACAAATCGATATTCATACGAGGTGTTACGGATCATATAAATGTCAAAAGTATAATGAGAAGTATTATAATCCATGGAGAATGTCGAATTTAGCCACTGTGATCCAATAAGCTGATTTATTGTTATACTCGCCGATTCAACCATTCCAAATGGATCCGTTGCTTTAGTCCAAAAGAAAAGATGAACAGCTGTATGGTTTTCTAGCTCTTGTTCCATATCATAACCAGTGAATTCAGGAGGTGTAAGATCTATGATAAATATCGCCTCCCAATCGGTAGTTTTGGAATTTTCAAATTCATCTATTGCTCTCAGTCTAAAGGTGAAGGCGTCTCCGGGGTCAAACAACCGCTGAATTGAATCAGAAATTGTGACAGTATAGATATTCAGAGACCCATTGGGCTTTAACGGAACCATGTAGTTTGTGAGAAAAATGAACTCAAGGGTAACATTATCAAGCCCACTGCCATAAACTCCTTCAAAAACTTCAGCCCAAACCGAAACCGTTCCATTTTGAAATTCATTGATATTCCACCTGTTTATTTTTGGAGCTGCTTTGTCTTCAACGGTAATTGAGCGAACTAAGGATCCTGGATTACCAGCATCATCCTGAGTCCATACTTTGAATGTCACGTCATCACCAACGAGAAACTGATCTGTGAAAACGTGGTAAAAGACGTCTTGAGTCATTACATATGTATTAGTAACAGAATTTCTAGTGATATTCAGGTAGAAGGTATTCGTAACATATTGGGAGGCGCCATAAACATCTTCGGCCCAAGCCCGTATGGTGATTTCAGCATCATTTACGGTTGAGTTTTCAATTATGAACTGGACTCCAGGTGGAACGATATCAGTCAAAATCAACTTTTTATATTGATCCGGAGTAGGAATGAAGATGTTGCTGGCTGTATCCTCTGCAGTAGCATAATAGACAACTTCCCTCACATTATAGGTAAAGTTGGAAATAATCGAAGAGAAATGAGTTTGATTAATCTGGATCAAGGAATGTCCAATCCAAGATCCTGTACTGTTCTCATATACTACCACAGCAACAATACCATTGCTTGGCCAATCGGTTGCAGTGGCATTGAATTCTATCGAACCATTGCCAAACTCTGTTCCAGATAGGGAAACCACAGGAAACGCATTATCTGAAACATTAAAGGGTCCGGGACGTACAATTCTAAGATTTCCGGCAAAATCACTTGCATTTATGGAGTATTCAATGGAATCATTAAAATTATATGTATCTGCGTAATAGAAGTGGTCGCTACCTATATCCAGCATTAGGTATTTGCTAAATGGTCCACCATTTATCCTGATCGCGATAAACACGCTGCTGGCATTCAGTCCGCTCTGGTATATCGAACTTTCGCTAATTATGACATCCCATTCGGTATTTCCCTCCGAATGAGTTGGTATTGGATTCCAAATCTGAGGGGGACGCGTGTCAGTCACTGTAAAATTGTAGGTTTTTATTGTTGAGGGAAATAATCTAGATCCATTCTCGTTTCCCACGGTATCGTTTACTGAATAGATTGTGTAATTTAGGAAATAACCCGTATACTCATTCGTTTGATAAATCCAATAACCTGATCCATTAAGAGTCATTATTTTAAGGCTACCATTAACTGATAGAACCACTGAATCTATTCCACTAGAATCCGAAACATTTGCGTACCACTCAATAGTACCATCTCCATAATCGGTGACATTAAATTTGTTAATCACAGGGGCACTGGGATCACTAAGCAGGAATGTTTGGATTTCAGTAACAGCCGCGTTTCCTCCCAAATCTATGGCGATTATATTGTAGGTGATGCTTATATTGGTCTCTTCACCATTCAAAGAATCAAGAGCTGTGGCATTAAAATAGGTTGTTCCCGATTGGAAAACCAACGTGAAGTTTTGGGCTGGAATTTTAACAGACTGAGAAGTTAGATTGAAGGCTGTGAGATTCAAATAAGCGTTAAAATTGCCGTCATCCGTTATTTCCGCATAAAACGTCTTTGAGCCCTTTTCGAAATGGACATGGGAAATATCAGGTGCAAGAGTGTCCAAATACGCAGATAATTGAATATAAAACGTAAAATTGGCAGAACGATGGTAAGTTCGATTTGGGATGATCTCCACATTTAATAACTGCTCAATTGTGTTATTAAAATCTACGATAATATCGTATTTCCCCCAGGGAACGTTATAGAAAGTACTATCCCCTTCCAAGTTCGTTGTTTGGTTCAACGTAATGAATGCATTTGTCAATGTAACGTTCGCATCTTTTACGTCTCTGTTGTTTAAATCCCTTACATTCACAGTCACATTGGCATTTCCGCTGATATCATCGTAGAGAATCCAATGAACAGTTCGGTTCCATAATTCCCATCCTTTCGAGGTAAGGCTGGTTCCATTACTAGTACCCAAGAAAACTCTTCGTTCTGCAGAGGAATTTAAGAGCCAATCCTTACCTCCCTTCTCTAATATGATAAGAGATCTAGAAAACCTTTCGCCCCCAGACGTTGAAGGAGCAATAAGTCCATTCAGACTAGAGCCCGAAGGAACCCCTTGGGGAAAAGGGCCTTTAATATAGGCCGAATCGGCGGAAGGGTGATTATAAACTATAAGAGGGCCTGCCGTAAAATTACTAGTAATATAATGGGAAGTATTCACTACTTCCAGTACCGTATTGTCGTTCTTGATGGCAGATCCTGATCCCAGCTGGAATAAGTTCCAAGTATCAACTTCCATTGTCAATATCGGGATAGATACAGTTTCTAAGGTGGTTAGAAAGGAGACATCAACAGAATCAGAGATAATAATTGCGTCAACACCGTTGAGCGAGTATGAATCGTTATCATTATGCAATGTTACGTTGAAATTTAGGTTTACACTCAGAAAATCAATAAACGGTTGATCGAAGGTTGGTTCCAGATTCGATGTATTATTCATGATGAACAGAATGTTCGGTTGTTGAAATGATTGAAGAGAAAAACGGGGGTAAGAAATCGGAGATGTTAATCTTGGCTGATCCTCATCTGGGGAAAGCGAAGGAATCTGGACTAAATCTTGAGCTCCAGATTCAGAACTACTAGAGACAAAGTCAGCTGGGATTGAAAGGGACGAAGCAATGAAAATAATTAGAAGAAGTAAAGAAAACCATTGACCAGGGATTTTTAGGATTCTCAATTTTAACAATCCTGTCAGGAGAGGGAGTTATAGCCTATTTAGATTGGGCCTTTGCACCAAACCCAAGTATGGCGAATTTTCTTTCGTAATCAACAATGCCGGCATAATTGGAGTATCCTATATGAACATCGGAACCCTCACGATATAATGCTCTCAATCATATCCTCGCAATTTTTTGAACCGTGCTAGTATTTGTGGTATTAATCATCTAATAACTTGTCTCGAACTTGGGTCTTACCAGTCAGTCTAATAAATTTAACCAAATTGCTGTGATTATTTGGACTCTTAGAATTTCGGGAATGAATTTGATTATGGCCTTCTTTCCTTAGATATGATTGGGTAAAAACAGAATTTTCTGACGATTCCGTTTTTAACGTTTCTGCCAACTAAGGCCACTATTTTTAGCTTTAAAAAAGTCACTGTATTTTATCGGAATTTCCGGACGTTTTACCTAGTGAATTTCTCAGAATCTCCCATCAATCAGGTTAAAGGTCGTATAACTCGAAAAGACATGTTTTCATGGTCAAAGATGAGTGTTATTTCTCCTCTTGGCATTTTATTAGGTGGGTAGTTCATGGAAAAAGAAGGCCAGGGCGATATGGACAATAAGCATTACAAGCGTTAGACCCATCAGAACAAGTGCACCATAAATATATGATGACAATTGATCTACAGGCGCGAATGCTTCTTCATCACCAATCTCGTTTGCTACTTCATTAGAGGGCATTGTCGATCTATCCATAGAATATAAATTTCATGAACATATAATCAAGGGTCAAGAAAATTCCGGGAAGAACCAATAGATAATAGACAAGTTTGATTTCATTTGTAATTCGACGCAGAATGAAATCAGGCCCGACAACGCAAAATAAAGTGATGAAATAAATCATTTCGAGGGAGAATGAGATTCCAAAGAGGGTACTGGGAGATTTGCCCTTGGCGACGGAGGTTCATGTGCGTGCGCTATAGGAAGATTGAATTGGATAATTGAGATAATAAGCGCAAACAATGGTTTAGTTAATCTCACGTTGTTCATTCCTGACCAGCTTAATTGTGGTAGAAGAAATCTATAAGGATGTGGAAGAGCATCAGGGTGATTAATACAAACGCAGCCATCACAGATGGTCTACTAATTCGGACCAGATTCTCTAGATCCTTGGTAGATCGCTTAATCATTCTTTCAGATATCGAAATCACAATTTACAAGAGAGGAATTTAAAATGGAAGGAGCATAGCGGCGAATATTAAAGCTAACCAAATGTTATGAAGTTTAAAACTTCTATACGCTGTTTGTTCTGATGGGGTCTTCAAGAATCTGTATAGACCAGAAAAGAGGAAGAAATGAGGGATTAAAATCAATAACAGGATGATAATTGATCCGTTGGTCATCGTGTAAGTAAGAATTGTTGCATACGCGATAACTAGTATTCCCCAACCAAACGTAATTTGAGCTGTACGCGGTATCCCGTATACAACGGGGAGCATTGGGATGTTGGCTCGACGATAATCTTCAACGTACTTGGTTGCTAATGACCAAGTATGACTTGGGGTCCAAAAGAAGACCAAAAATCCAAGCAACCATCCTTCCAATGGGATGGTTCCAGTTATAGCAGCATAACCCATCAATACTGGGGCAGGGCTTGCCAAACCCCCGAGAAGAGTATTTACGATTGACCTTCTCTTCAGCACTAAAGAATATCCAAGTAAATAATAGAATGCGCCCCAACCCACAAAAAAAGCGGTCAAGGCGTTGAATACCAGAAAAGCAAGAGCTAGGGCAGCGATGACAAATATGGATCCAACCAAAAGTATCTTTTCTGGAGGATTGATCGCATTTTCTCCGACACTGGCTCTTTGCGAAGTTCTTTCCATTAGACTATCAATATCCCTATCAAGATAGGCATTAATGGTCATTGCGCCTCCTGCTGATAAATATCCGATAAAAATTGCTATTACCAACTCAATGATCGAAAATTTACCCTTGGAAGCCAATATAAATCCAACGATACCCGTTATTGAAAGTAATACGACAATTCTTGGCTTGGTTAGGGATAAATAAGCTCTAACAGTATTTTGAGCATGATTAACGCCCGAATTCGATTTTGAATAAGCTGTAAGGTAATCAGTAGACATTATTTATAATCCCAAACGTTCTAAGCCCAATTATGTACAATTGTCACACATCATCCTGAGTATTTTATGTTTGGGGATACTAAAAAAAAAGGTGGGGGAGGATGGGTAAAAACTTGGGTAGAATTCGAATTTTCGCTCTAGATTGCATAAATAGCTATACATTCGATCCAATCGGCCATTTGAGACCCAAAACCAGGAATGTGATAAAATAGAAAACTATGAACAGAACCATAAAAGCTAAACCGATCGTCATAGTTCCTGGAGCCCCAAGCTTCGTTCCATTGTCACTAGCGCCAGGTTGATTTTGGGCAGGAATGGGTTGTGAGAAATTACCTTCAGGGTTTAGCTTTTCACCAATTAGGAGGGCAAATACCATTTGGAGGCAAAACAGAAGAATCCCTAGGAATCCAATTATCGCCCCTACCCATCCAGAACTGTTTCTTAGCTGGGTGGGTTGGTATCGGACTCTTCCTGTCTCTTGTTTTTGTACAGGGTGTAATGATAAACCAGGTACGACAAGGCATCTAGGTTATGTTTCAGGGCAGTAAATCGTGGGAAAATAGATCTAACCCTCGCATAGCTTTCCGACAAAAAAGAGCATCTCACGAGGTTAGGACAGATTTAAATACAAAATCGCCAAGTTCAGGGTAAAGAAGCGCCTTGGATTAATCGTAACGCGTTCCCAAAACCCTACCTGATGAACATGCTCCTAACATCTTGTATCCTAAAGAACTTCAAGTCCATAGCTAATATCTCCCTTTATGGCCTTCAAAATCTTAATTGTTTTATCGGCCCGCATAATTCCGGCAAAACCAATATCCTTGATGGAATTTCTACGTTTTTTGACCCATCTCAACGAGCTTACCTGCAACACAGGCAGATCGTGAGCTCAGGAACCCATTTGAATTCAGAGCGAGAATTTGATAGAAATATCTTGACGTACCTAGGAGGAGGTAAGCAAATTCATGGGACCTTTTTATTCGATATTAAGGGAATTCGGAAAATTGGAAACGAAAACGAGGTCATTGGAGACTTTGTTAGGGAAATAGAGGGGTATTCCAGCATTGATCAGATTGGCAAGCTGGAATGGCAGCTCATGATGGATTCAGAGCAGTTTACGTTGCTGGATCAAAAACTCTTCTTATATCTCCTGGAAGATAGGAGAATTGAGGTCGAATCATCGGATCTTCCGTTATTTCAGCAAACTTTCGGAACGACCTTTTTTTACAGATTTCCTGACAATATGAATACCCAAGTAAGTCTTTTAGAAACAAATTTATCCCGTTTGATTAAGAATAATGAGTACGAGCACATGGCTGCTATTGAAGACTTTTTGCGAGATATATTGGATCAGCAAATTGTTTTCGAGCCATCAGATGGAAAAGGAATTGAGGTAACTATTGAAAACGCTTTTACAAGTCCATTATCACGAATTTCCTCGAGTACGCAGCGCCTTGTCCTAATGTCGTATGTCTTAACGAGTACCCCTAACCCTCGAATTATTTTGATCGATAACCCAAATCTCTATTTACACCCTAAAGGTGAACGAAAACTCGCCAAAAAGTTCGTTAATTTGGATAACAAGCAAATTTTTCTTTCTACTCACTCAACTCGCCTTTTAATAGGGAATGCATTTTTAGTAGATCTGAAAAGAGGTTTTACTCGCGTTCGTACCATTCGAGGGGAGAAATCAATGAAAGATGTGATTAAACTTCTCGGTATAAGGCCGTCTGATAGTTTTGGCGCCGATATAGTGATATTTGTTGAGGGCAGAACTGATGCTAGAGTTTATCGAGCTTTTGAGAATATTATTGCGGTTTCCTCTAAGACACAGAGCTTTCCTAGAACTAAGATTGCCTACGTTGGAGTTGGTGGATGGACAAATATCAGGTTTGCCCTTCATCTAGAACTCTTACGCAGCAAATTTGTAAGAAGTCGAGCACTTGCCATAACTGATGGAGACATAAAGAATTCAGCAACATATTCTCAGATAAAACATAATTGGAGTTCAGTATTCTCAGAAAACTCTTTTTTCAGTTTAAAAGAGGAATGTATTGAATCTCTCTTTTTGAATAATCCCATAGTCTTTTATCGGAAAACTGAAGCCAGTGGTAATCAACGAAAATTACCTCCAATCGAAAAATTAAAGGATTCCATCTCCAAAAAACGACGACGCCGTAGTGATAAAATGATTACCAGAGAAATCATAGAAAAGTATTTTGAGAAACGTTATACGTCATCCATAGCAGAACAACTTGCTAAGTTGTTTAGGGCAGAAGAAATACCAGAATATTTGGCAAGTTTTTTTAGGACTGAAGTGATCAACACATAAACCTCCCCTACATAAGGAAGCCAGATTGGCCAAGGTTGTATGTTCAGGGAATTTTAGTTCTGCAAAGTTGAAGGCATTCATATGAATCGAGTGGTCATCTCCGGGCTCCAAAATTCGGGTAAATCCTCGATCTTTAGAGAAGCTTACCAAAACTTGGCCCCTTCATCACATGATGAGGAGGACTATTACAGGGGTAAAATTCTAAAGGCAAAATCCTTGGAGAAACTCCTCAAAATCGAATTTGATGAAGTATCGGGAGACCACCTGGGAAATCTCCCTAAATCTCAAATCAAGGAATATTTTCGGGGTGCAGCTGCATTGATTTGGACAGTCGACGTATCTGATGAACGCACGATTTCTACTTCCCTCTTTTATTGGGATCTATTGGTTAAAAAAATGGATTCCTTTCCCTTTTTATTAAAATACGTATGCTTCCACAAAACCGATCTAGTCGAAAATATGGAGCAGAAACAAGAATTTTTCGGTTCATTACGCCAAGATTTTACCTCAATTACCCTAACGCCTCCTGTTTTCTACTATACATCGCTTCAAGACAATTCCACACATGTTCTTATGGCAAGGGTCCTTCAAAACATTCAAGAAAAATCTATCGTTTTTAAACAAATGGAACACAAGATCAAGGAGTTTCTCCTGACGAATGAAGATTTTTTTGGTGCCGTGGTAATTTCAAACGAAGGTTTAGCCGTAATTGAGGCAGGGGAAGATGTTGAATACGTTACTTTGCCCGCCAATCTATGGCTGAGTACGAATGATCGTCTTCGTGAGGCATTTAATATCCAAGAGGGACTCGCTTGTACCATCCATTTAGATGAACAAACTCTGATATTCTTTGATCTGAATCCTGAACTTCTCTTATGCACTATTTCGAAAAAAGAAGCCCCGCTCCAATTTTCCTTTGTAAGATCCGATTTGCTTGGACAAGCGCTTTGTGCAATACTCAAAGAAGTGTGAAATGATTCTTCGGTTTTCGTTTTTCGAACTATCCTCTGTAAAAAGTTTTTAAATCGGTCTTTTGCTAAAAAAGTTTTTTTTTGATTTCCTCAAAGATCAAATTGTAAGTATCCTCCCTTCAAACGACATACAAACTCCTATCGTTGGTGATATCTTATGTCAAATGATGTTAAGGCGAAAATTAAGGCCGTACTCGACACAGAAAATGTAATGTATCTTGCCACGGCTGTAGATGGCATTCCCTCCGTATCTTCGGTTTTTTATGGCTATGATCCAGAAACTTTTGAATTATTCTTTTTCACTTTCACCCCCACGGTGAAAGGGGTTCACATTGGCTTCAATAAGAAAGTCCAGGTTCATATTTCTAAAAAAGCGGATGGCATGGAAATAATAGGAGTACAAGTAACTGGCCGAGCAGAAAAGATCAAAGATGAAGAAACTATAGAAAAAATTAAGCCATTGATTAATGAGGCTTCTAATTCGGCCTTTGTTGACTATTACGATCTTCCTGTAGCAGGTTGGTACCGAATAATTCCAACACAGATCAAGTATATCGATTTTTTTTCTGATCCCCAATTTGAATTTCTGGAGTTTCGAGAAAACCAGCCATCGTTTTTTCGCAATTTTGGAGAAGCGCTTATCTCCCGATTCAAGGTATGGGTAGCTACCACTAGGGCTCCTTTCTTTACAGCGTCAATTATTCCAGTATTAGTCGGAGCGGCACTGGCATTTAGCATAACTGGGGTAATTCATTGGTTTTATCTGTTCCTGACCTTAATAGGTGGTGTATTACTGCACGCAGGTACGAACATGCTTAATGACTATTTTGACCACACTTCACGCAATGATGAGAACAATCAACACGGATTCATCCCGTTTTTTGGCGGATCTCGGATGATTCAAACAGGTACAATGTCAAGTTTGAAGATCGGTATTGCTGCTTGGATCTGTTTCATCATCGGAAGTTTAATAGGACTTTACCTTGAATCACAAATTGGGGGTCAAGTGATTACATCTCTTGTGATATTTGGCGCGTTTTTAGGTGTTTTTTATACCGCAGATCCACTACGAATTGGGTACCGTGGATTGGGCGAACTCACCGTTGCCCTTGGCTTCGGGCCAGCTTATACACTCGTCTCATTGTATGTTCAAGTTGGTGCAACGGGTACTCCGTTGGATCTTACGTTATGGATTGTTGGGATGTTCTGGTCAGTCCCCTTGGCGCTCTTGGTTGCAAATATTCTACTCATAAATGAATTCCAAGATTATGAAGCTGATCTTAAAGTAGGTAAAAGGACCTTGCCAGTCCGTCTTGGTAAGAAACGTGCTCTGTCTATTTACAAACAGATAAACGCCTTAGCGTATGTAGTAATATTGGCTGGAGCAGTCGTGTTCTTCCAAAATGCGTTCTTAACAGTATTAGCCTTGATCACTTTTCCTTTGGCTAGAAAAGCTATGGTTCATGCAGAAAAGCATTTTGATAAAATATTCGAGTTAATTCCAGCTAATGTTATGACCATTGGTGTACATCTATTTACAGGTGCCCTGATAATTTTGGGCTTGGTTCTCACCAGAATTGTTCTTCCTATCCCCAGTTGAATATTGATTTAACGTCTATAGTCAGCGGTTTGTATTTTAGGGGATTCTAGTTTAATCCCTGCCCAAATTTTACCTTTTAAATACCCTAATATTGGGAAGATGAAAAATCATTTCCTCTATGATAACGAGAAATATATTTGATACCGAAAACCATCAGCATCTGTTTTTGGAGAAAAAGTCCTCTCTCAAATCTGGGGAATATTGACAGCAGAAAAAAGAAACATCAGTTTTCTTAAAGGTAATTTCAAATTCTTTATCAGGTCTCCCTTTACATAGTCCAGGTTATCCATTCATTAACGATAATGTGGAGTTCACCCCAACATTGGGTTGACAAGATGTACGAAAATGAACGGTACGATGTAATAATATGTGGAGCTGGCGTGGCTGGATCTGCCACCGCAATACGGCTCATGCAAAAAAATCCCGAATTAAAGGTAGCATTAATAGATCGTGGAGACCCGATTGGATCAAAAAACGTATCAGGAGGGGTTTTATGGGGATCCGCTCTTGAGGAAATCATTCCTGAATGGTGGACCAAAGCCCCCATCGAACGACGGATAATTCAGAAACGAACAGGACTTCTTACAAAAACAGATGCCTTAACCGTGGATTTTCATTATCCGAATTGGAGATCAAATCCTGATGGATCTCCAAACGCTGTTAGTCTTCTTTTGGGAAAATTCGTGCATTGGTTAGCTAAAGAAGCGGAAAAAAACGGTGCCCACGTTTATAGTGGAATTACCGTGGAGGATTTATCACGAGACCCAGAAGGACGTATCAATGGAATTTACCAAGCAGATGATTTCTTTGAATGCGATGTGGTGGTAATTGCGGATGGTGCGAATTCTCGTCTAGCGTTGTCGTCTGGCCTCTGTAAAGAAATGAAAAAAGAACATTATGGATTGGCGGTAAAAGAGATTTTAAGCCTCTCCGCAAAGACTATTAATGATCGATTTAATAATCTAACCGCTACAACAGGTTTAGCTGCGGAATACGTCATAGGAGGACTCCCCAATGGTATCCGTGCTGGTGGGTTTCTCTACACGAATGAGGAGACATTATCATTAGGAGTGATCATTCAGATTGACACGTTAACCGATCCAGAGTTTCCTCCAGTAAAGGTATACGAAGCTTTCAAACAACATCCTCATATTCGAAATTTGGTTGAAGGCGCCGAACTTCTGCAGTATTCTGCGCATTGGGTACCAGAGGGAGGGATTCATATGGTTCCCCAACTTTTCGATGATCACGTATTGGTTGTTGGAGACGCAGCGGGTCTCGTTCT
>JBHLSH010000054.1:0-26379 GCA_048881705.1 Candidatus Heimdallarchaeota archaeon
TCCTGAGACGCAAGGAACGTTAATTGATGCAGTCTCTGGTAAATAAAATACTTCAAGGGGACAAGAGAGCGGTTGCACGGGCAATTACTCTTGTTGAAAACCAATTCCAATATTATCGTGACATAATAAAGCAGATTTTTCCAGCAACAGGGAAGTCCTTCATTGTGGGTATTACTGGACCTCCAGGATCGGGGAAATCTACATTAGTAAATAATATTGCAGAAGATCTGCTCAAACGCCAAAAACGAGTAGGAATCATCGCTGTTGATCCTTCGTCACCGTTTAGCGGCGGGGCGCTTTTAGGCGACAGAATTCGAATGACCTCCATCCAGGGAGATCCAGATATCTTTATCAGGTCGATGGGATCTCGTGGAAGGCCTGGTGGGTTGGCAAGGGCTACTACTGACGCAATTCGTATTCTTGAAGCGGCTGGATTTGATCCAATCATAGTGGAAACCGTTGGTGCCGGCCAATCCGAAATTGAAATTGTTAAAACAGCTCATACAACCATTGTAATAGGAATCCCTGGTGCGGGGGATGCTGTTCAAGCCATTAAAGCTGGAATCCTTGAGATAGCAGATATCTATGTAGTTAACAAAGCGGATCGTCCAGGTGCTAATGAGCTGGTCAATGAATTGCAGCTTCTTCTGAGTCTCTCTCCAATAACTGAAGAATTGTCCGAATGGAGAATTCCCGTTCTTAAAACATCCAATATACACCCATTGCAGGGCATTTCCGAGCTGACAGATACCATCATTAGGCACCAAAAGTTTTTGCTTGACCCGAAAAATCGTGAATACGCTCGTGAGCGAGAATTTGTTCGTCGAAAGAGCGAAATCCAAGAAATAATAAAGTATGAAATCTTTGAGAATATGTTAGAGAATCTATATGACCGTCAGCAATGGGAGGAAGTTCTTCAACAGGTTATTGATGGAAAAGAAGATCCATACACTGCGGCGGCCAAAATAATGGATCCACTCTTTCAATGAAATTCTACTTATACCTCAGTCATGGATATGGGATTCCAAACAAAGACCAAAACGGATTTTCTCGAGTGTGGCACAGGAATTCTCTTTTATAATGCCAAAGAAGAATTCTTCAGATAATATGAATCTTAATATACCTAAAGCGTGTTGTTGTTCCCTAGAAACCAAATTGGCGTATCATTCTGGAATGTCCAACTAGTCTATTGAAGTGAATTATTATGACCACTCAGGCGATTATCGATAAGACCACAGAGCTTCTTCGCATTCGATTTCCTCTAAAACAGAAATATAGAAACCTGATAGCAATCGGCCTCTATGGCTTTCTCAGTGCGTTCTTTATTTCACTAATTCTTACCTATTATAACACATGGTACCTAAGACCGACCCTTGGATTGGATGAGACGCATGCAAACACGATTTTTAGTTATTCCACCGCGGCAGGATCCGTTGGTCTACTCTTAACCGTAATCATTGGTGGAGCTTTTTCAGATGATTTTCGATCCCGATATGGTGCCCGTGCGCCTTTTATCTTAGCTGGAACGACTATATCTGGTGCAACCATATTTCTAGTGCCAATTGCAGGTGAGCTATTTCCAATTGAATCCCTCATTATCATTTTTCCTGGGTTATTTTTCATCATATACGTTGGTCTGGGTTTGGGGTCATCTCCTGCATATGCCTTGATGTCTGAACTGTTCACTAGAGATCAAAGAGGATGGGTAGGATTAATTTTGGCCGGTTTCACAACAATCGGATCTTTTGCTGGTATTATCGTGCTTAGAGCGGTTATTGATAATTATGGAATTATAAGAATGTTCTTTGTGACAGGTATTCTCTTTTTTATCTGTGGGCTAGCTATATTCTTCTTAGTAGAAAAGGTCAATCCCCCTTTTGAGCCGATAGATCCCACTTTTCTTGATATAAGAAGTACTCCAAAATACCTTGTAACCTTTGGCGGAAAGGATTTTGGGAAGATGCTCTTGGTTCAGAGTCTTTGGGGTTTTGCAGTCGCCAGTATTTCCATGTACTTAATAATACATCTCTCAACCCCAGCTGCGATCATAATTATTGGAGAGGGAAATGAGGGTATTGTTCTCATAGTTACTGGAGTAATTGCCGCGATTGCGGCTATTCCAGCTGGCCTCATCATTCAACGTATTGGAAAGGTGAAAACAGCGATGGCTGGATCTATAATATATGCGATATATTGCTTCGGAACTGGATTATTCGGCGCGTCTTCATGGGAGGCTTTGATTTCCCTTGCTGCAATAGCAGGCCTCGGAGCCATATTTATCGA
Organism: Candidatus Heimdallarchaeota archaeon; assembly: GCA_048881705.1. Lineage (GTDB taxonomy): Archaea > Asgardarchaeota > Heimdallarchaeia > Hodarchaeales > Hodarchaeaceae > Hodarchaeum. The sequence goes on from JBHLSH010000054.1 coordinate 2,284, forward strand.
ATCAGTGAGAATCTCATTGCCAGCAGACTTGGTACCAGAGGGAAAAGAGGCACAATTTATGGGAATTAACCAGTTTGCATCGTCTTGGACTCAACCTCTCGTAGGCCTCCTAGGAGCTCAGATTTTAAACGTATTTGCCGATAATAATCCGACCTTAATTATCTTCGTTCTAGCAGGAACCGCCTCACTCCTCGCTAGTGGAGTATTGTTCTTCATAGAATACGAAAAAATGATTTTGGACGAATATAAAAGATGGTACAAGCGTTTTCTGGTTGCCAAAGGGGTCGTGCAAGAGGAATTGAAATATATCGTAAATGCGTTCAAATAGGTCGATTTTACCTTTTTCGATGAAATGAATGTCAAGATGAACCTGAGGCGCTTGCTAGGGTTTGGATTATAGTTATGGAAACCCCTGATCATTTAAAAATCGATTTAAATCGTCGATGGAGTCTGGGCTCCTTATTTTGCCCTTGATTCGGGTTTCTTGATCCATACATGTTTAGAACGAATAACTCTCTATATTCAGCTCCTGCCTCATGGTCTTTAAATCCTCAAGAATTGAGGCATTGACTGGAATCCCGTTTTTCTTTCGTCTGATCTCTATTTCATATCCCTTTTCCCCTGCCGTATAGATACGGTCATGGCCGGGAGCTCTTCGTGAATCCCTAAGTCTTCTCAGAATACTTCCTGCTATGATTTTGAATGTTCTCAGTGGTAAGAAATTCTCGATATTAATGGCAAGGAAAAAATGACCCAATTTATATCCCTTTTCTAAGGTTAGATCTGTTAAAAACGGACCGTCAGAAAGTGCGGCCGTTAGTATTTCTACAGTAGCCGCATAACCATATCCCTTATGACCACCGAGCGTCTCTCCTTCGCCTCCGAGAGGAAGTAAGGCTGCTGTACCTTTCAATAAATCCTGTAAGATTTCATTGCTATTTGTAGACATTATTCCTTCCCCATTAATAACCCAACCACGAGGAATAGGCGTATTCGTCCTAGCTAAAACCTCGATCTTTCCTCGCTGAGTTATGGAGGTTGCCGCGTCAAACAGAAACGGAAATTCCTCATCAGTCGGGATACCAATTGTAAATGGATTCGTACCCATCATTGGCTCAGTACCAAACGTAGGAGCGATTGAAGGACGAGCATTTGTCATAGTTATTCCAACCATTCCCTCCTTTACCGCCATCATGCTATAATATCCAGCTATTCCAAAGTGTGTTGAATTACCAACAGCGACAGCTCCAGTGCCATATTTTTTGGCTTTTTCAATAGCAAGTTGCATCCCACGATAGGCCGCTACATGCCCCATGCCGTGCCCGGCATCAAGACGAGCAACTGACTGAGAATCTTGGATAACCGTCATTTCTGTGACTGGAGACTGTATCCCTTTCCTAATGCGGTCATAATACATTTTTAATCTTTGTACCCCGTGAGATTCAATACCTGTGAGATCGCTTCTTATCAAAACATCTGCACATATCTCTGCATCTTCGGATGGAGTACCTAAACGTTGGAACACTTCTTTAATGAAATTCTTCAGCTTCTTTGAATCGATAAAGGTTACATTATCAGCCAACTTGCTTGACCTCTCAAAAAGCAGGATCCCCGTGGACGATCATTTTTTCCCCCTTAGGGGAGGATACGGTTAGGAATTCATTTCGATGGCTTGAAGTAGCGAGTGAAGCATGGCCTGTATATCTTTTGGTGTGAAAGCTGGCGGCGAAAGCATATTATCGATTTTTATATAAGCTACGGGTCGTGGAAAGAGCTGCGCCTCTGGGATTCGCTTTTTAATAAGATGAGAATCAGTTTCTGGGTTTAGGAGTTGAATTATTTTAAAAGGCTCGTAGATCATCTTAGCTTCAGCCAAAATCCCTTGAACCACACTATTATTCGGTTTTCCGAAGATTAAAACTTCGATAGGGCTTTCAATTAAGTGATAAAGCGAAATCACAAATTCAGGCGGAAATGGAACTTCACGAGACACGTCTAGATATGCTGAATAGCTGGCAATGCATCTTTTAGCCATTTCACGCCATTTGGATTCACCAGTAATATGAGAAAGGATGGTAAGGTTTCTTACTAAGGCTGTGGTGTCCTGGATACGATAGAGCGCTTTTGATAACGGTTGAAATTCGAAAGAAGGGAATGAAGCTCTATCGTTAAACAAAAAATTCTTGGAGTCAAGGTAATGTGAAGTAACCATCTCTGTCATGTGTATTACTCGATCCAGATATCTCCCTGTATTCGAATACAATCGTAGAAGGAGATTGAGATAGGCTGCTTGATCTCGTAGGAGATATTGATTTTCGCACGGATTTAATATATTATGAGGGATCCCGTATTCCGTTTCGTGAGAATTTAGAATTCGAACAATACTTTCCATGTAGGCAAGATTTGTGGATTCGCCAAATTCCCTAAGGAAGATTTCATTAGTGTCTAGAATAAGACAAGCCACATCGCAATTACCTTTAGGATCATAAAAAGAGTAAGGTTTCTCAGTTGTAGCACCGTACCGAAACATTCCAGCTGATTTATCCCATAAGGACTTTTTCATAAATGAGAAAGTTTTTTCTACTGTTTTTAGTATTCTTAAGTCACCTGTTAATTGGTAGGTGTGAAAAATGTTTTGACTGATGGCAATATTGTTCTCCAACGTTTTTCGTTTATCGAGAGGCTGCCAATTAGAGGTTGCGGCTTGATAGAACCCGTTTTCTTTGGGATCCTGCAACCCTTTTACCGTTGTATTATATAAATCCAAGACAAGATTGAGGAGTGATCCATCGCGTGAGCGATGGTACAAAAGTAGAAGAAATTCAATGGCAGAACTAAAATGATGCTTAGTTCCCCCTGGTTCCTTCCATCCCCCATCTTTCTTGTCATATCTTTCAAGTAAAAAGGACAGGGTGGTCTCAGCGATGAGTTCGAATATTTCAGGATCGAGTTTTGCAGAATTCCTTCCAGGAAGGTTATAAGAAACTTGCCCGTCTAGTTCCAAGCGAGGATTCATATCCCGTGAAAGCTGTTTTTTTAAACTCTCTAAAGACCTAAGGATAACTCTCGGTGATTTTTCATTACAATATCCTATAAATTCCCCGTGAGAAGCACAATGGATTGGATGCGTCCATCCCCGATTATCAGCGAATCGCTCATACAATTCGGGAAATCTATGAACATCTATTTGGACTGGGATATATTGAGTATTTAGAACAGATTGAATCGATGGTACTGAGAGAATGTCTCGTTCGAACGCCTCACAAGTAGAGCAAAGTTCTTCTTTAAAAATCAAAATGATGGGTCGGTCTTCATCTCTCGAGGTTTCCCAAGTTGCCTTGGTCGGTTGAAAAAATTGTAGCTTACTTAGTTCTCCCACTGAAAACCTTCCTTACGATAGTTCCATCTTGGTTTCTTAGCAGCTGATCCAGTGCCGATTAAATAGCTTAAAAATATGTATGCTTTTCTGCAATTTGATCAAGTTCGCGCTGAATGGACGGGTCAATCGGATTTCGAGGCGTTTTTTGGATGAGAACTTCTGCTAACTTCTTTGCTTGTTGACGCGATGACAAACCCCCATTATTTTCCCAGGTTTCGCGCGTATCACGGTTTATGATCTGTAGGCCTTCAACTTTGAAGGGAAGGTATAGTTCTTTTCGGAATAGTTTAAGAGTGGAGGGATGTGATAATAATGACAGATTAGGATCATAATCTGCCAATATTTCTGAAGCAAAAGGGGCACCGTAATCAGTAATGCCGTTAACAAGACGATTCGCCATACCTATAATTTCGTGATCGATTATCAACTTTTCCACTGATTGGGTGGATTCGAAATCCAGCATACCTCCTCCTGAAATCATGTTAATTCCCGCCAATGCTGCCAATGCTGCCCCTATTCCTGCCTCAAACCCGGCCTGTGCATCAGGCACCTTGGAATCTGACAACCCCATATACGCATGCGTTGGAAGCCTCAAAAACTTCCCGATCTGAGCATCCGCGATATTAATCATCATGGTTTCAATTGCGCCCATGGGAGTGGTTCCTGTTTTCATATCAAATACTGCGGGAGAACCTCCCCAGATAACAGGCGAACCAAGTTTTGTTAATTGGGCAATAGCTACACCTGCTAACGATTCCGCGGTATGTTGAGTTACACAACCAATTAGTGAGATCGGAGCAGTGGATCCTGCTAATGGCATGGAAACGATCTCCGAGGGGATTCCCGCCTTGGCTCCATCTATGATTGATTGGGTAGTTAAATTGGACCACATTAATGGCGGAGAGGGACATGCATCAAAAATTGCCATTGGTTTTTCGGCCAATTTTTGGGGGGATCCCCTTACCGCCTCTAATAGATCAGACATAACCTGAAAACTTTCAACTTGGAAAGTTCCCGTTATAACCGGTTTGGAACAATGCAATAATGCCAGATAAAGACGATGCCAATCCTGAGCTTCTTTAGGAACATCTGCGTAAACTATCGCGGTGGATTGAGCAGAGTAATTCGGCAAGTGATCGACGATCTGTGTAAACATAATAAAGTCAGATGAACGAGCCTCTCTGATCTCCCCAGAGGCAGGATCCTGGAAAAAAATCGCTGCACTCCCTGGATCGAAATTGATGTTGTCACCAGAAAGTTCACAGGAAAACTTCCCCTCCCGATTGTAAAGCCGAATTCTTTTGGGCACACTATCGAGTAGTCGGTCGATCAGATCTGAAGGTAGAAAGTACCTTTCACCTTTTTTATGAATCTCTTCTTTGTCAAGAAGCGATTGGGCCTCCTTATTCTCAATAAGAACCCCTTGGGTCTCAAGAATTCCTTTTGCTTCTAAAAAGATCTTTTCAAGGTGGTCTCTGTCTAGAAGTTCAATTTTGGGCCTGATGATTGTCATTCCATCACCTATTCGTTGTTTGACAAATGAATGTCTATAGCTGAGCGTAACATTTCAATGTGAGCGGGGCCGGTCCCACAACATCCCCCAATTATCTGTATATCGTTTTGGAGTACTTGCTGCATATCAGAGGTGAATTCTTGGGGTGTTTGATTATATCTAGGAACTCCATTCACTAATTCAGGTTGACCTGCATTCGGTTTAATACTCAAAGGGTAATCAGGTTCCCCTAATTCTATTAATTCACGTCGCATCTGTGAGGAAAGACCGATAAATTCTTTAGATCCCATTGTACAGTTTGAACCGATCACTCGAACCTTCATTTCCAACATTGTTTCGAGAAACTGAGTGAGAGAGTTTCCCATGATCGTAAAAAACCCATTACGAGTTTCCCGAAAGGTTAGACTAGCAACGATCGGCTTTGAAGATTCACCTTGGACAGCTCTGATTGCTGCTACTAGTTCCGTAAGATCAGAAAAGGTTTCCAGGTGCCAAGCGTCCACATATGTGTCTAGAACTTGTGTTTGAAGTCTGAATCCTGATTCCATTTCTTCTATGGATCCTTGACCGACGGGAGGTAGGAAATCACCACTAGGACCAATATCCCCAATAATGAGACGTCCTACTGGACGTACATTGCTCAAAACATAACCAGCAGCTCGATTAATACGACGAACTTGTTCAGCATCTTCGATTCCAGCTCCCTTTAGCGCAACTGTGTTAGCTCTGAAGGTTGCAGTTTGTACCATATCGCTTCCAACACTATAATACTTATGAAAAAGGTCCTTAATGGTCTCAGGATGCCGTATATTCCATAAATCCGGGACTTCTCCAGGTTTTAGTCCGCGAGTCATTAGTTCAGTACCCAATGACCCGTCAAAAAGGAGAATTTTTCTCTCTTCTAGCAAACTGTCCAAAGAAATCGCAATCAACCTCGTTACTTCTATATCTCAACAATTTCGATTCAAGAAGGGCTTGTTAGTTTTTTGGCTAACTCCACAGCGGAAACGGCATTATCGGCATAACCATCGGCGCCACACTCATCGACCCATGCTCTCGTTACTGGGGCTCCTCCTAGCATGATCTTAACTGTATTCCTAATGCCTGCCTTCTCTGCCAAATCCACAACCCGTTTTTGACCTGTCATTGTTGTAGTTAATAGGGCAGATACCCCAATTAAATTGGCATCGTGCTCCTTTGCTGCGGCCACTATATCCTCTGCAGCAATATCAGCACCTAAATCAATTACTTTATAGCCATTAGCTCTCAACATAGTAGAAACGATCGTTTTTCCAATAGAATGTATGTCTCCTTCTATGGTAGCCATTATAACGGTTCCTTTAATCTTCCTTGTCATAGTTTCGGCCAGGTGAGGAGTGATAATTTCAACAGCTTGGCGCATTATTTCAGCTCCCATCATTAATTCAGGTAGAAAAAATTCTCCTTGATCCCATAGATCTCCGACTTTTCGGATTCCTTCTCCGAACCCTTTTTCGATAACTTCGAGAAGAGGTAGATTATCTCTTATTGCACTATGTGCCAGCTGCTTTGCTCTTTCCAAATCGAGTTCCACAACGCTTGTGGCCATTTCATCAAACATATCACTCATAGCAATCACCAAAGGGATGTACTTCACCCGAAACGTCAATATGCCCTGCTGGCGAGTTGTTCGAATTTCTTACTATTTGTTTTTCCCCTCGCCCGATCTGGAAAATATCAAATTTATTTGGTAATTCGCGATAAAATGCTCGATTACTCTTCCACTAATCCTAGGTTTCCAATTTCTACTTCGAACTAGCAGTGAAGTCAATAACCTGAGTTCCAACTCTGAGCTTCAGCGAAACTTGTCCAGTTTAAATTTTGGTTCCATTTACTGTAATGAGATAACGAACCGATGGTTTAATACTCTTAACTACCAGGCAGTACTTGGGGGCAAGTTCACAGGCCCTCTGGAGTAAAAATTCTTCTCCGTTAGCGTCAATTTCAACAACAATTTCGGAGAAATGATAAATCCCACCTTTATCTCTATTGATTTCAGCACTTACTGTTATTGCAAGAGCTTCTGGAAGGATTCGAAGACTGTCACAAATGTGGAGTATTGTAGTAAGTGTACAAGTGCCAATTGATACTAAAAATAAATCTTCGGGAGTGGGATTATCAATTCCTCCGAAATCGGGAGGACAACTGAACGGAAGGACATTCGAGTAGTAAGTAGTCTTGAAATGGCCCTTTTTATCATGATCCCAAACTGCTTTTACCTTAAATGGAACATCAGTGGCAGTAAAACGGTGCATAGACTATCTATCTCTTATGTCGGTCTTTAAATGAATCTATATTCCCGGTAAAGATTGAATTTCAGATCGGGGTTTGCGAAGCATAATATAGATTTCCTTGAAATCTGCACCTATTTATTGTTTTATCATCGGAGTTTTTTTTTATCCGGACAAAAAAATCTATCTGGGACTTTAATGTCATAACGTTGATAAAAATGGTAAGAACTGAATCTTTAATGATGCCTCTCGGCACAAAGGCCCCTGAATTCTCTCTAAAAGATGTGAGGAATAACCAAATCGTTACTTATTCTCAACAAAAAGGGAAGAAAGGCACTCTCATCTTCTTCATTTGTAATCACTGCCCTTATGTCATCCATGTACGAGATCTTTTCGGTTTTTTTTCAGAAGAATATCAATCGAAAGGGGTTTCCTTTATTGCAATCAATGCAAATAATCCTGAAACTCATCCCCAAGATGGCCCCGAACAAATGAAACAGCTTGCGAATGAGAAGGGATGGCGATTTCCTTTTCTTTTCGATGAAACTCAAGAAATAGCTAAAGCTTATACGGCTATCTGTACTCCAGATTTCTTTTTGTTCAATTCCAAAGATGAGCTATTCTATCGTGGCCAAATGGATGATTCACGGCCTCGCAGTGGGACACAACCAACGGGAAAAGATTTACGATCAGCTCTCGACGCTCTTATTGAAGATAAACAACCCCCAGAATCTCAAAAGCCAAGCGTTGGTTGCAGTATTAAGTGGAAACCTGGGAACGAGCCAGAATACGTGCGCTAAAGAAAAATCCACTGAAGTAAAAGCACTTCAAAAGGTAAGATTAACAACGCCAGAAAAGTTAAGCTCGTTATCAAGAGGCTAATCTGTCCTTCATCCAAATTGAAAAACTTGCCGTACAGAATATTAGCTACTGCTGGAGGCGCCATACTCTGGATTATTAGAGGGATCGCTATCAGCCCAGTACTTTGAAAGATTATTATAAAGAACGCTGCCACCGCAGGACCGATCAAAAAACGGGTAAAACTTACTTCGAGAACATTTCTTGAAAGAAGATTGCGCGGATGTAGTTCCTTAATATCCTGAAATGAAACCCCAACTAGTACTAGAGCTCCATAAAGCGAGATAGTTTTAAAAAAATCGATTCCCGGAATCTGTCCTATGGCTTGAGGCCCAAACAAGGCATGAAGGAAAAACCCCAGCAGCAATGCAAGAAAAGGAGGAAACTTCAGCAAATCCTTGACCAATTTGTACGCTATCTGAGTCTGGGATTCATGCCCGCGTGCTTGTGGATTGTAATGCATCCCTATTAGAACCCCAAGACTATTCCTGAGGGTCATCGCTATAAAGACGTAGATAGTTGCGTATACTAACCCATTATCTCCAAGTATCGCAAGAATGATAGGAAAAGGGAATAACAAAGCATTTGGAAAAGTACCACACAAAACAAGAGAACCTGCCTCTTCGGCGGGCCTGTTACGCACCAAAATGTACATTACGAGTGAACTAAATCCATGAACAGATACCGCGACCAAGGTAATCTGTAATACCGTAATTCCTACCAGCGTTCCTATACCTGCAAAAGAGGAAATTATTGAGATTGGAAAAAAAACCCAGATCACAATAGAAGTGAACCATTTTCCATATTCTGGGGAATAATACCTTGAAAAACGCCATATCACCCCTCCTGCAATCATCAAATAAACGATAATCAAATCAAAAAGCAGTTCAAAGAACCCTTCTAGGAATGTAGCCATTCTATGTCATCTTCTGTTTATTACTAAAGATAAACTGTGTCTATCGATCCGAAACTTCACATGTGGTTAAGATTAATAAACTAGCACACGATCAGTCTCCTATATGATCCTTAAATCTAGTAATTACAATACATGGAAAACGAATCGTCTCAAATATTATGTAAAGTAGTGTAAGGATATGAAAGACATCGACTTGATAGAGAAACTGACCCTACAAAATGCCATCAAATATAATGGGAAAGCCAGTTCGAAATCTACCTTAGGAAGCGTAATCAGAACTGATCCAGTCGCTTTCAAATCTCGGATCCAGGAAACAAAGGTCCTAGTTGAGAAAATGGTGGAAAAAGTAAACGCGTTAACACTTGAACAACAGAAGAGCAGACTTAGTGAAATCTCCCCCGAAAGCCTTATTCAAGATAAAAAGAGAAAGAAAGAGATTAATATTGAACTTCCACCTAATCCTGATTTTGCCCAAACGGTACTCAGGCTAGCTCCATATCCTTCTGGTCCACTCCATATTGGAAATTCCCGGATGGTAGTTCTGAACGATTATTGCGCCAAAAAATATGACGGAAAACTCCTGCTGGTATATGATGATACAATTGGTTCCGATACGAAAATAATAGATCCATCGGCATATGATTCAATTTTGGAGGGATTAGATTATCTAGGAGTAACCATTCATGAGACTTATTATAAATCAGACAGATTAGACCTATTCTATAGATACTCCAGAGAGATAATATCGAAGGGAGAAGCATATGTTTGTACCTGTGCCGCTGATATATGGCGAAATCGTTACAAGGAACAGAAAAAAAGTTGTCCCTGTCGCCCACATTCTATAGAGGAAAATCTAGATAATTGGGAAAAGATGCTTGGTGGAGGCTATCAAGAGAAAGGGGCTGTGGTGCGTCTAAAGTCAGGTATGGCCCTTGCGGATCCTGCTATCCGGGACCCTGCCTTGCTAAGAATATCTGAAAGGGAACATCCACGAGTTGGTACGAAGTACCGTGTTTGGCCCCTTTTAGAGTATTCGTGGGGTATCGATGACCATGATCTAGGGATCTCTCACATAATTAGGGGAAAAGACCTTAGAAAGGAAGGAATAATCGAACAAATGATCTGGAAGGTCTTTGGATGGAAGGAACCCGCAATTCTATTATATGGCAGAATGAAACTTAAGGGATTAAGACTCAGTAAATCCCTCACAGCAAAATCTGTTCGGGATGGTACATACTTTGACTGGACAGATCCGAGAACTTGGTCGCTTCAATCGTTGGAGAGACGCGGGATCCAAAAAGATGCAATCCATAACGCTTTATTGAAAGTCGGACTCAGTTCAGTTGACGTAACTTTTTCTCCTGAAGCAATTTATTCCGCTAATAGAAAACTAATTGATTCTACCTCGAATCGGTACTTCTTTGTACCAGATCCAATTAAATTAATGATCACAGATGTTCCTAGCTTTATTAAGGCTGCTCAACCGCTGAAACATCCTGAACATCCTGAAATTGGTCGTAGAGAAATAAAAATTGATATTGAGAATGGGTGCGTAAATATCTATGTTCCCAAGCAAGAGCTATTAAGATTAGGCGATAAAAAGATAATCCGTTTGAAGGACCTTATGAATATCACAATTACAAGGCATAAAGAAGAAATGACGTTAGGTAGATATGAGAGTAAAGGAGTTCAAGACGCAAGGGAAATGAATGCACCGATGACTCAGTGGGTCCCTGTCAACACGGCTTTACCTACTGAGATATTGCTTCCCGACGGAAATATCATGATTGGTGTTTCTGAACCTGACCTGCGGAAAGTTACTCCTGGTAACATAATCCAATTTGAAAGAGTTGCCTTCTGTCGTGTAGAAGAACTAGGTAGCCCTATCAGAATGATTTTCGTGCATCGCTAAGTGAGTTTACCACTGAGATCATCATTAAATCACGTCAGAACTTGATAAAACTAGAATTTCCCAAAACAATTCGGAAAAAAAGGGCCTCTAAATGCTTAGAAAAAACTCCTCTTTCGGTAATGTGATAGAAGAAGATCTTTCGATTGTCTTCTTCTTTGGATTTACTGTCTTTAACCTAGGAGAAATGAGTGGGTTCTATTCCTCTATCATCAGGAGTTTGGATTATCCATTTTTTATTATCATCCCCATTGTCATGGTGTTTTTCGGCACATTTGGGCTTCTTGGAATACTAACTGGGTCAAAGGAAATCCTCTTGATATGTTTGGCGGCATCGGGCATCTATATGGTTACTTTACTTGGGCTTTTGATTCTGATTCCAGAATTTTCATTAATTATCATGATTACAACTCTCATTAGTTTGGGTCTGGCCGCAGGTAGTTTGATTATTGGAGTAATGGTTTTTGTTCAGTCCAAACCGATTGATCCGGATCTTAAGAAACTGATAAAAATCAAAAAATCTGACAATTTAGCACTAGAGATATCTGAGTTAAAAAAGTATTACCAATTAAGCGAAGAAGTAACTGTACGTGCATTGGATGGAATAAATCTGGAAATTGAGAGAGGGGATTTCATTGCTATCATGGGGCCTTCTGGATCAGGAAAAAGTACTCTTTTGAACTGTATTGGAGCCCTAGACCGCCCCACATCAGGTGATATAAAAATAGATGGTATTAATTTAGCTGATCTTGATGAAGATGGATTGGCTTGGCTAAGGAGCAAAAAAATCGGGTTCATTTTTCAGGCATATAATTTGATTAATCGCATTAAGGTAGGAGAAAATGTTCAATTACCTGCCTTTGTTACCTCTCTTGATTTAGAGACTCGTCGTAGAAAAGCTGAATCTCTTCTCTCTAGCGTTGGGTTAGAACAGACATACGATCGCCATCCGACCTCGTTAAGTGGAGGAGAACAGCAACGGGTCGCTATTGCCAGAGCACTTATGAATGATCCCACATTTCTCCTTGCAGATGAACCTACAGGAAATTTAGATTCAAAATCTGGGGCCGTGGTAATGGGAATATTGGAAAAACTTAATCGTGAGCTAGGGGTTACTCTGATAGTGGTTACTCATGATCCTGAGGTGGGAAATTTAGCTAAACGGATATACTATCTCAAAGATGGAAAAAATGTTGGAGTCAAGGAGTTGATTTAAATGGTTCACAAAACCCTGGTAGGAAAACGTCTTGTTGCAATTCTATTATGTACGATATCTTTATTGCTTGCCTCGGGCATCATTTCGAACCCAGAAACCCAAGCGCAAACCGCAGGAAATTTCAGGCTAGATCTGGTCAATTGGCAGGGAATTAGATCTCCTGGCGCTGAGAACGTTCCACTCCAGATACAGCTTGTTAATCTCCATAATCAAAGTATAGTTTCAGTTCTTGGAACTTTAACACTTCCATACCCGTTTACAGACTCAACGGATGGAGATGAAAATGCCAGTGATATTGCTGAAACACTCAGTACTTATATTAACGTCAGCCAATACATCGTATTAAAAGGAGAGCCATTTGAACTATTGTTTGATCTTGATATTGATGTTGGAGCTACTAAAGGTAATTATTTGGCAAATTTAACCTTGGATTATCGTATAATTCAGGGAAACAGTACTGTTCTGGGGGTTCCCATCGAATTCCCAGTAATATTATCGGTTCCGAACTCGGCTCCGGTAATTACTTGGCAACGCCCCATGTCCGAGCTTGTTACAGTTGAACCAGGTGAGCAAATCAACTTTACGATAATTCCAAATGATCTCGATAATGACTCCTTGGATATAAATTGGGAAGTTGATGATATTCCTTCTCTAAATTCTACTGACAACTCCTTTCTATTCACGAGCCAATCTCAGGTGGGTATCCAAAAGATCGACGTAACAGTTTCTGACCCGAATGAAACGATTACGGAAACATGGTGGGTTGAAACTCAATATTCTAGTGAAACAAAGGTCGCTATATCAACACAGCAGGTGATTGCTGGGAAATTTAATGTTGTACAAGTTAATGCAACGAATCCATTATGGGTCGGTAAAGTGGAAGCCAGTGTTCAAGCTCCTCCTCCTATTATTGTTGAAGGTAATGCTACGCGAAATTTTGTGAACCTGACGGAAGGAGCGGAACTTTCATTTAAACTCAGGTTATATGTACCAGAGTCCGCCCTTGGCTCTACCGGTGCTTTAACATTACAATTTGCATTTTCGGATCAATTTGGAACGGACTATGTAGATTCAATTACGATCGGCACCCTCGTGAAAGGATTTATACAATTAGAATTTATTGCATCCGATATTTCACAAAGTGCCTTTCGACCTGGAGATCCCCTAATTGTATCTGCGACAATTCTTAATATAGGAAATTCAAACGCTAAGTTTACAAATACAACTATCCTGTCTAGTGAGGGCGTTTTGATTGCCTCTAGCTCCAGTAGAAGTTATTTGGGAGATGTCGAACCTGATAGTCCCCTACCTTTTACCTTAAATGCATTCATTAATGCATCCGCAAGTCCTGGAGATTACTTGATCAATTGTACTGTGAGCTATACCGATGACATCTACCAAACATACAGTATTTCGGTAACTTTCGCTGTTCAAATTCAGGGAGAAGCAATAACAACCTCTGAAGCTACTACACCTATGGATTTTGTAACTTTAATCAGTCAGACTGCCCTTCCAATATTAATTGGGGGAACTACACTATTTATGGTGGGCTATATTATAGTTCGTTTTCGCAGGAGGTAATATACCATGCCTGCCTTCTTTCGTATGTCATGGCAAGCACTGAGGGACAGAAAACTCCGTTCCCTACTAACGGTGACAATGGTCCTAATAGGCGCCTCCTTGATCGTAGCTGTCAATGGAATGTCAAAGGGAACCGTAACATATATTGACAGTCAGTTTAGTTCCATTGCGAGTAACGTACTTGTTCTCACACCACGCTCCTCAGACCTAAACCTAGATTCACAGGTATTGGAAACCATTGAACGTTATCCTGGTGTAGATTTCGTCATTCCATTCATCCAGAATGGAATAGTGATATCTTCGGGTTCAGAAGAAACAACTTCAATCGCACTTGGGATAGAAAACGCCAAACTTCCTTTGATCTTTCCTAGTTTTTCCTTGTACTCGGGGGATTTCGTCTCTGAAGTCGACAGATTCGGCATCATACTTGGAAATGAAGTGGCTAGGCCTGAAAGGGTCGATTCATTTGCAACGGTAGGGGATATTATCAAACTACAATTTCAGAAAACTGAGGGTCGTAAGACCGTTTTAGAGAAAAAATCCTTTTATGTTCGTGGTGTAGCCGAATATATCGGAACTGGGATGGGAGTAATTCCATTGGATGACCTGGCAATAATCCCTTACAGAGAGGCAGACTCTCTTTTTGACCGAAAAGGTATTTATGACGGAATCTATGTAATAACAGCCTCTGATAGTGAGAATCAACAAGTTAGAACAATTATAGGAGAAACGTATGATGTATCCATTTTATCCCCTAAAACAATATCTGATTTAGTGAACAGAGTGTCTGGCGCTGTCGCTGAATTCGTGAATAATGTAGCTGTAGTATCGCTGGGAGTAGCAGCCGTTGGTATCATTACCACTTTGTACACAAGCATGATGGAAAGGACAAAGGAAATAGGAACTTTAAAGGCTTTAGGTTATCGAAAACGTCAGATTTTGGTATTATTTTTGAATGAAGCTTTAATTACAGGAGTTATTGGAGGGACATTGGGCTTGGGAGTGGGGGTAGGATTAGGGTACGTCATGAATTATTTCGTTTCAGGAGGAGGTGGTTGGCGTATGGTACCCATTTTTGAACCGCATGTCTTCGTTTTTACTTGGGTTTTAACTGTAATACTGGCAATGGGTGCGGGATTTTATCCTGCCTGGAAGGCCGCAAAACTAGATCCAGTTGTTGCCCTGCGAAAGGAATAGTGACTAATTTTCTTGTAATGGGCAATAAGGGCCCTTCTAAATTGATGAGGAGACGATTAGTACGAAATAGGTCTCATTTACCAACAGCTTTCTCCTGAAGTCTGGACATAAGTGAGTGGATACTGTCACCTATGCCCTCCCCCGAACGCGCGGATGTCTCGTAGAAATCGAAATACTTATCATGTTCAAGTATCCTCTTAACTGCTTCTAGACCAATAAATGCTCCGTATTTGGCTAAATCCTTCTTGTTTAACATCACAATAATTGGTATTCTTCCAGGGCTGCGTTCCTCTTCCCTTTGCGTTATTTCCACAAAATAGCTAATCTTCTCAATAGAACTTATATTAGTACCGTCAGCTATGATTATGGCCACGTCCGCGCCCCGCAAAGTCATCTCGGGAATAAAGTCAAAACGTTCCTGGCCTGCTGTATCGAAAAAAACAAGCTGAAAGATAGAATCTATGTCGTCCCGCAAGATTATTTCCTCGGCACTGGTGATAGGATGAAATTCGATGGAATTAAACAATGTCCGGACTAGTAAAATCCCCGCTGTATTAACCGAAATAGTGGTTGTGGAATCTATCGTTCCCGTTTTTTCTCCCCCAACGCGGTACCAAGTATGTGTTGCATCTAACTGATTTTCAACCTCAATTCGGCGTTTTTGTTCTCCTGTTGGTTTAAAAAGATCTCCTAGGAGATATTTTAGCAAAGTTGTCTTTCCTGCCCCAGTACTGCCAATGACAACGATCTTGTATACACCTTTGAATCCTTTTCCTTGTTTTAAAATACGAGTAACCCGGCTACTCCCGCGAAGTCCACGCAATAGCATAAAAACATCTCCTCTGGATCAGATCGATCGATTTCATGGTAAAACCTATGATTATTCTATTTAAATTTAACTAGGTAAATCATGCTTCTAATTTGGCTTTCCAATCAAATCCAAAGATCTCTGAATTATTCTGTGAAAACGATCTAGTTTATGCTAGGATTTTTGGCGTTTCTTAGATGGTTAACTGGTTCCTTCCCTGGACAGAACCTAGGATTCAGATATTACTCTAAAAGATGAATCCATGCTAAAAGATTTGAAACCAGAGTACTCTGGAGCAATATGGCTCCAACTGGGTTCCATGGACTTCTTGGCCTCCTACTGGCATCAAGGATTGATCCAAGTACAAATCATAATCAAAGTATACGTGTGGGACTGGTTTGGGGATCCACCCTTCCCGACATGGACATTTTGGGTAGTTCGATAATCACTCTGATAACGGGAGACTTAAATCTAGCTGTAGCGTTCCACCGATCAGTAACCCACAGCTTCCCTATTATAGGGCTACTCCTGATTATTGGTTATGGATGGAAACGAAGTCCGATGATCCTTGGGGTAGGATTTGGGATGTTCCTGCATGTGTTACTTGACTTTCTGTACTTAGAGGGAATTACATGGTTTTGGCCTTTTCAGCCATGGGGTGATCGAACCTATTTTATTCCGTTCACATATATGGATCTTGATCCCCTTCTTGCGAAGGTTTTGCTCACCCTAGATGGATATTTTGAGTTTATATTTTATCTTGTGATGGCTGGTTTTGCCAAACGAACCGAAACCTGTCATGAACTTTCGATTTCATGGCCAGTGGAACTTACAATTAAAAATTGGCCAGGTAAACTCCAGAAATTTGCCTTGGGTCTTCTTTTCCTGATGATAATTTTCCTAGGATTTGCGGTGTATTCTCACACATGGCCTAATATGACGGTTGAAGCCTATACTATCGTGCTTTACTTCCCATTGTTTCCTGTTTATTTCATATCTGGACTTCTTCCATATCTAATGCGTGAAACAATTCAAAAATTCTCATAAATTCCAAAACAGTAGGGAATTTGGAATTATTCGGAATTTACGAAAATCTTGTTCCTATTGTATAGGAATTGCTCTAGAAATCGAGCTCAAACAATGTAAACATAACTGCTATAATGCAGCTTGCTACATCAATTCGATCAAGCAAAATTGCAACTCTTGGAACGGTACAGAGAATGTTAATCCTGATTTATAGGCACTTTACAGTTGTTTCCCAGATTTAGGTCTCATAGGTTAATTTAATCTTTCATTAACTCCAATAATCAATCTCAATTGGAGAGCTACTACCCTTACAAAGAGGAAAAACCATTATATTTTCGTGGGATCTGATGATATAGAGACTGTGTTAGCAATAGACATTAAAGTTCAAATCACAATACTTTTTCCCGTTTTATCAAATATGTTCATTTAAATATTTTTGGGAGTGTTTGGATACTAATAAAGTCGGCTACCAGGTTTATCTTGATTGAAAACAAGAATCATTTGACAGATTTCATCCGATGTTGAATTTCGGGTGAAATTACGTTCCAAGGGTGTATCTTTTCCTCCGCATAATATGGGTGGTCATAGCCCTATGAAAGATAAGAAACGCAAAATTATAAAAAGTATGTACGTATGGATTTCGTTTAGGAGCCTTACATGGGAATCAAAACGGTTATGACCCATATTTGAACTGATATTGGAGAATACAGTCTACTTACTGGAGGATCGATTATGGCGGATATCAAGGCAATTGCATCTTTTATACCCGCGAATCGTCTGGAAGTAGACCAACTTGTCCGTCAATATCATAATCTATCCCATCTTAGCGCGAGAAGAGCCCTTAAAGCATTAAAGAAAACATTTTACCGATATCGGGGTAAAGCTCTTTCCTCGGTTCGCTGGATCTACAATCAACGCCTTTTATTACGAGAGAAAGTTGTTCCAGGCCCCAATGAAGACGCTCTAACCGCAGGCATCCAGTCACTTCAATTTGCGATCAAGCGAGCGGGTATCGAACCGCATGAGATCGATGCTCTGTTTGTGGTATCGGAATCGTATCCTTATGCGGTAAAATCGAGCACGGCAATTGCTGGAAAGGTAGGCTGTACAAAACTAAAGTATGGAGCTAGGGGAGAATTCGCCTGTAAACCGTTCGGTGAATTCCTTGATATAGCTGGAGCACT
Organism: Candidatus Heimdallarchaeota archaeon; assembly: GCA_048881705.1. Taxonomy (GTDB): domain Archaea; phylum Asgardarchaeota; class Heimdallarchaeia; order Hodarchaeales; family Hodarchaeaceae; genus Hodarchaeum. The sequence goes on from JBHLSH010000054.1 coordinate 20,141, forward strand.
GGTAGACTCAGGGCGAGCCCGATATGTGGCCGTAACTGCCACCGATGCTAGCCAAGGGGCACCTGGTGATGATTTGGAGTTTTCAGCCTCCTTTTACTCCACCAGCATAATAATAGGGCAAGGAAGCGGTATTGCGGAAATTAAAGGTCGCACATCCATTAATTATGACTTCTCTGATTTCATCCGTAAGGAAGGTGAGGATTTTCCTGAGCACGAGGGTCAGGGAACATCGTTAGCTTACAGAGGAATGATTCTTTCGACCGTTAAAAAGCACCTAGAGCGATATGCTGACATCCAACCGGAGAGCCTTCCAAATAAAACCTGGGTACTTCACTCTCCTAATGGTAGTTTTCCACACGAAGCCCTTTTGGATATATCCGACCATTACGGGGTAAAATTGGCGGAAAAGGTATTCGATGAAAACGGAAAACTCCTTAGAATAGAACCTAGAGTAAAAGTCTCGAATTTAGCTCCTCAAATAGCCAACGGTTATTCGGCAACCGTTCCAACGGCATTGTGTGCAGCGATGGAGGAAGGTAAAGTAGATGAAGAGATCTTAACAGTTTTATATGGTTCTGGCGCGGGATCGGATGTAATTACGATCAAGATGAAAGAAAATAGCGAACACGTCGCTAATAACGGCATTCCTACGGTAATGGAACAAATAGCCAAAAATAAGCAGAAAATCAGTGTCGAAGATTATTTCCGTTATCGTGATACACCTCAATTAGCTGCTAGGAACGTTGCCATGCTTTCTTTGGATCCACTTGGGAAGGAATTTTATGAGGTTCAAGGTTGTCCAAGTTGTGGAGCAGTCTATTTTGGAGATTCGTGGACTCCTACTAACTTTCCGGATTTTGAACCGCCCGAAAAGTTCGCAAAATTGAAAAACAGGTGTCTACGAGGAATCCAATTTGATAGATCAGATGCAAAGCGAATTTGTGGTGAAAAGCTACATAAAATCAAATTGCCTAAACGAGGAAAGATCCGATCAGCAATATTTTCCACTTCTCAAAAGAAAAGCACAGGCTATCCTACCAATCCGTATTGGGTGATTTTCGACCAAAAAATGGTGAGGGGATTCAATTATAACCCAAATGTTAACTCCTTTAACGAGGGGGACGAAGTTGAGGCAATTATTGGCCGATGGAGACCCGATCCAAAAGATTGGGTACCATTTTTATACGTTCCAATGTACCAGCCCGTTTCCAAAGCGGAATAACATTCAGTATTAATTTGCGGCCATAGGAGGCGGTATGATCGGCTGCAAAGGGAGTTTGTAATGATAGGATCCATATGGGAACCCAAGAGCGATATCGCGCTCCCTTGGATCATTTTGAGCCCTTTAAATAGTTATTAAATTTCTAAAGATGGATTGAAGAAGATTGTTGGCTGTGGTAAGAAAAATAAAGAATTGGCTACTTTGGATAATAGGATTAAGTCTAATCATAACGACAGTGGGCATATCCGTGTTTATAGGCGGGATTTCTATGGATCCAAAGGTTTATATTCAGTTCCCTGTTCATTCGTTTTTTGGACTTGAATTTTATGTTTTTTTGGCCTTTGGCGGCTATTTTTTCCTTGTTTGTTCCTTTCTTCTTTTTCCTGGAATTTTAATATCCGACTCGAAATCATACTTTGGATTAAATGGTTTATCCCGCGTCCTCATTCTGCTCAGTATCGAATCCATTGTATACGCTCTTTTATTGGATGTTATACCCTCCCTCACAGCTTTATTCCCATGGCATGGCAGTTTTGATTATCTCATATGGGGAATCTTCCTTTTTATACTCGGTTTTCCCCCCCTTGTGTTTAAGGAGAGATTTAATGCCAATAACAATGCCCAATCCCTTGTTTTTGTAATTTGTCTATTCGTAGGGTTCATATTCTTGGGATTTAGTTGGCTAGAATATAGCTACCTCTTGTTCCCATCCTTATCACGCCGATTATGGGGTGTACATTTTATCCTAGGTAGTTTATTCTTAATAAGTGGTGGATTGCCCCTTTCAGTATCGTATATGGCAAAAAAATCAACGTTTCTTACGAAACTAGATCCATTATTCCTCTTAATTGCGCTCCTTGGAGGAATAATTTACTTAATGCCGACCATAATTCATAATGGTTTCCTCCCGCTCGAAATTCTACGATCTTTTCACTACTTCGAACTTTTGACTTTTGGTTTACTCATCATGTCACTAGGTCTGGTTCCTTTTAGCATTTCGGAAACTCGAACCAAAACAATATACAAGTACAAGAACCATTTATTAGCTATTCTAATAATTGGAGTGATTCAGATAGGCATTGCGGGACTACTTGTGATGTTAACTGGCCCAATACAAAGCTCTGCTGCATTCAATCCTTCTATTTTCTATATGACCTGGGATGTGTGGTGGTTTAATGGTGTGGCCGCAACTAGCCTAAGCTTGATTTTTCTAATACCGCTATTATTCTTCCAAACTCAGAACTTTGGCGTTGAACCTTTTGGCGAAGCTGAAGGAGAACGTCAGTCACCTAGTTCAGAAACAAATGCATAATCGATCTCCAAAATCCATTAAAACGGAACTGGAATACGAGGGAAACTAGTAAACTGTAAAAATATGGCGTTCACCTAGAATCCAGAAAATCATCTGGAAAATGTGGTAAAGGTTCATTTTTGGCAATTGGGACAAAAGAAGGTGCTACGTCCTTTTTGTTTTATACGCCCAATCTTCTTTGAGCAAACTGGACATGCCTTACCTGCGCGATTATACACTCGATGCCAGATCTGAGCTTCCCCAAAATCCCCCCTGGGACGAACGTACGGTTGTGCATTGATAGAACTACCCATAGATTGAAGAGCCTTATTCAGTATGAAACTAATAGCCTCTCCAAGCCTATGTTTTTCGTTTATGGAAAGATCCTGAACTATTTTCCTCGGATCAATTCTGGCTTCGAAAAGAGCCTCGGATTTGTAGATATTTCCTATCCCAGCCACAAGTCTTTGGTCAATCAATGCTTCACCAATTGGTTTGGAAATAAAAGAGGGCAAATGGAGCCGATCAACAAATTGTTGACCAGGAAATGGCCGCGTCAAACCGTCAATGCCCATTTTCTTGATGGGAGGATAATTGCTTACCATTTCTAGCGATTTAAAAACTCTAAATTGACCAAAGTTTCTTGTGTCATCAAAGACTGCATGAGGGGGACTTTCCATTTCAATTAGAACTTTAGGATGTTTATAATCCCCCTCGGGAACAATTCGGCTATTAATGAGCCCCCATCGGCCACTCATTCCCAGATGATTTAGAATAACATTGGGAATCCCCCCAAAACGCCAAATCAGAAATTTTCCTACCCTAACTATTTCATCTAATGTACTATTATCAAAAATGTCTAACTCAGGCTGCTTTTGGTGGTATTTAGGATAGTTTTGCGAAAATTCTGTCAATCGAATGTGCTTGACTTTCCTGGAGATAAGAGAAGACAATTCTTTCCTTACAGTTTCTACTTCAGGTCCTTCTGGCATGTGTACTGCCCTCGGTACGGAACGCTTTATAAAGGAACGTTCCTGCTGAAGGCGGAAAACAAGTCAAATAATAATAGGGTAATAAGAATGTTGAAAGATCGACTTCGGATAATTATGGGAATGCTAGTTTTGGCAAGTCTCTTTGCGTATAGTTCACTTGTCCTACCTTCAAGCGCTGCTCTAACCCTAAATTGGCATGAATCGGTTAAAGAAGGTGGCCAATGGAGGTTTAAGGTTTCTAACTATAGTGGAGAAGTAACTACTTTTTTTCCAGCCCTTGCTAATGTTTCAGAAGGATCGTTAATCCTTGTTAATGCCACAGGTAATCCACCTACCGTGGGTGATTGGACTTCCCTGGTAAGCTCAACCAACATCGCCTGGGTTGATATCTACATTGATGGAGAACCGACAGCGGAAGAAAATTTCGTTTACTTCTTTGTTTCTCCTCTAGACATTGGAAACGATACGGTAGGCTGGGAAGCTTGGGTAAATATCATTGCATTCATTACTGCCTTGATGGGGTTGTTTGATCCCTATGCTGATTATCAAAACACAACTACATCTACTGCAAACACCATTACTTACTCGATAAGCAATAGTGGAGGCACTGGTAATAATCAATGGGCAGTAAGCCATGAAATAACATACAACAACGGAACTGGTATTTTGGAGTCCTATACCTTTGATATGTCTAACACCACGCTATCAAGTTCGATAACTATTTCTCGGGAGACTGATTCAGGGCTTTTTCCGACCCCCGCTCTTACCGTACCGTGGATTATCCTTTTCTTTTTCGCTTTAGTGGCTGTCCTACCACGCAGGAGAAGTAGGTAAACCCTTCACTCATTTTCTTCTTTTTTCTTCAAGATTGGGATTATTACTTCTCTATGCTGCCGATGTCTTATCTTCGTGAGTTATTTATACCTGCTATCTATCCCTCGGTGGGTTGATGAATATGGATACTAATCCCACTGAAATTAAAGAGACGGCCTATTCTCTCCTTCCAAGTGCTTTTGGAGGCTGTTTAGTCTTCATCTTCCTATCTCAAATTGAAAGATTTCTTACAATGATCTTCGTCCTGAATTTTTCAACGGCAGGGCCCAACATTACAGTGATTATGATTTTGTTCTTGGTCACAGGGTTATTGGAGTTGGTCATACCATGGCCTCATTCAGATCGCTTACTTTCCCTCTTTATGATTTTAACTTTCGTGTTAATATTGGTTGGCTTCTATCCTGATACTCTCATTGCGTCTATAGGCTCTCTAGGTGCACTATTAGCTGTTACCCCACTAATCGTCCATGAGATTAATGTAGAAAAACAAAGGTTCGTCTTTTCTGTCGGATTCGGATTATTTTTCCAATTACTAATTCGATCGTGGTTGGATGGGGCTACATATTATAGTACACTGTTGGGAAGTATTTTACTTCTGGTCTGGGGAATTCTGCCCATCATCATATGGTTTGGTTACGTAAAATCTGCTAATCGAGCGAACCCACCTTCTGCTGATAATCTTATCGATGCTGTGCCGGTCATTACCTTTTTAATGATTCAGTACCTTTTCCTCGGATCACCCAGCGTGGTATCCACATGGCATATTCGTGATTACCCCCTTATATCCCTGGCTGGCAGTTTAGGCGTTTTTTTTGGCCTATTCGTAGTTTTGTACGGATCGAAATTTGATATGGAAAAAAGGACGGTTTCATGGATCATAGATCCTATTATCTTGTATCTAGTTTCTATTATTGATCTTATTTGGCTGGATGTATTTTCAATAGTTAGTTACTTTATCGCTCAAGCAACGAGTATAGTTATTCTCTTTTTAGGTTTGAATTATGCCGTATCGCGAACTCTTGTCTCTATTCGGCGTGTTGGTATCCGAATGGGACTAATTCAACTGATCACAATCCTTATTATATTCCTAGAAGTAAGTGCCGGCAATTGGGCTTTTATGCCTTCTGCGTTGGCATGGACTCGAGGATTAGCAAATTGGTTCGTTTTTATACTAGCACTCGTCTTTCCTCTGTCTTGTTTCGAATTTAAAGTTCCACGGGTCGAATTTATAAAACAAAAGTCCTTTTCAAAGGGGGCGCAAATTCTAGCTGTCATTCTTCTCTTAACCACTATATCAGGTGTCGTTGTTAACAGCTTTCTAGCAATTTCTCAATCCCCGTCCACTTCATCACTAAAGGTTATGACTTATAATATACATCAGTATTATGCAACAGGACAATCCGGCGAGTTTAACCTCGAGCAAGTACGAGACGTTATTCGAGCATCAGGAGCAGATATTGTAGGATTACAGGAATCAGAGGGAGGTCGGATAACCTCCTCTAATATGAATGGAGTTCGATGGCTCGCCCACCAACTAGGCATGCAGTACTATTTTTACGGGCCTCCAACTTCAGCTCAGATCTATGGCGTTTCTTTGCTATCTCGTTATCCTATTATCTCTCAACGATGGATTTACCTACCCAGAGAAGTATCGATTGAGCGTGTTGCAATCATGGTCGTGGTAGAGACAGGCAGTCTTGCGGGTCAAGTTCCAATAATCGTCACGCATTTTCAAACAAGTCCTTTCGCAGATGACCGCTTTTTACAAGCACAGGCTATTTTTGCGGAAACATTTTCTATCCAAAACGCGATTATCATGGGAGATTTTAACACACCTCCAAATGGGACAGATCCGACTTATCTCTTCTTGAATAATTCTTTCTCTGATGCGTGGGTTCTG